>DASXVQ010000041.1:0-11748 GCA_036504155.1 Myxococcales bacterium | reverse complement strand
CGACGCAGGTACATCGACCAGTACTCGATGGCCTTCTCGCGGTCGCCCGCCTCGGCCTCGAGCTGACCCAGCAGGTACGTCGAGTTCTGGCCGGAGAGGCCGTCGTCGCTCACGTGGGTCAGCAGGCATCGTCTGCGCGCGCTTCCTTCGGCGGCAAGGCAACTCTCGAAGGGCTGTCTCGCACCTGCGACCGGAACCGTCTCTTTGGCAGGAGCGGGCTCAGCGCTTGGCGGATTCGCGCGCGAAACCATCGGTGCACTGGGTTTGTCCTGGCATTTCAGCCGGGCGTCGTCCGACTCGGCCCTCTCGCCCGCTCTCAGGAGGAGGCTTCGGCCGCTCCTGCCTTCCACGCGCACGATGCCTTCCTCGACCGCCACTTCAGTGGAATCAGGCTCGACGCTCACCGAGAACCGCGTGCCGACGACGATCACCCGGAGTTGCGGAGTGATCACCGCGAAGGGCCGGCTTGGAGGTTGCGGATCGACCCGGGCGCGGAGTCGGCCGGAGTCCAAATACACCTGCCGTTCCATGTTTGGCTGCGTCGCCTCGGAAGGAATGCGAACCACCGAGAAGGGGTCTACCTCGATGTCGCCAACCTCCAGCCCCTCAACTCGCTTCCAGCCGTCTGGAGAGCCTCTTGGGAACGGCACCAGGACGGCGATCAGAAGGCCTGCCGCGAACGCCGCGGCAGACCAGGCGAGGAGGGATAGCCGAGGTCGGCCGCGCCTATCCGCGGACCTCAACCGCGCAATGAAGCGCTGGCGCTCCGCGGGGGTCCAGTCGACGAGCGTGCTGGCCTCTGCGAGCAGACGTCCCGCCTGACTCTGTGGATCCGACTTGAGCCTTGCTCCTAGTTCGTCCATGGCTCGCCTACCGTTTCTGCGCTGATCTTCGCTGCTCCCCTTCGGACCACCGACTCAGCTCCCGCTCGAGATCCCTGCGCGCGTAGAACAAGCGGGTCTTCACGGTCGCGAGCGGACAGCCAAGCGCGGCCGCGATCTCCGGACCGCTCAGCTCCTGCAGTTCGAAGAGGATGAGCACGGTGCGTCGCTTCTCCGAGAGGCGTTCGAGAGCGGCGTAGACCACCCGGCTCGCCTCCTTGGACTCGAAGAGCGACTCCGGCGTGGAATCCGCCGGCATGACCAGGGCCGGCCCCAAACCAAAGAGACTCCGCAGGCGCCGGCGTCGACGGGCCGCGCGAGCGAGTTGCACGGCGATGCCGCAAAGCCATGCTCGCTCGGGGATTCCGGCTTCACGCCAGCCTGCCCGGCGCGCGGCGGCAATGAACGTCTCCTGAGCCAGGTCGTCCACTTCTGCCCCCGGTCCGAGGAGCCGCGCCAGCAGCCCGCGCACGTAGTCGGCATGGGTCTCGTAGAGCCGCTGGAACTCGATGGCCGGAAGTTCAGCGGGCATGGATTGCGCGGGCTCTGAGACGGTGTCGCTCATGGGCGGGCTGGTCTTCTCATCCCTCAATGTCGGGTGGCCGCCCAAAGGTTCAAAGCAATCGCCAGCCCAGCCCAAGCAACCCGGACAATCGGAACGCCGGCACGGTCAAGACGGTCGCCGGCCCGGAAGGGCCTCCCACTCGCAACTCGTCGTCGTGGAGCCGCAGCCCCGCCCGGATCCCGATCGTCGCGTAGAGCCCGGAGACGATAGACCACTCCCACTGCACGATCCCCGAGACGCCCGGGTCATAGAGGGTGACCGACGAACTCGGGGAGAATCCTTCGTCCCAGGCGGCGAGTCGGTGCAGGGTCGGGCCGAGGAGCACATTGACGGTCGACCTTTGCGTCACGGGGATTCGAAACTCCGCGCAGAGGTCGAAGGACTGGTCCTCCGCGTGCACTGCGCCCGAGGAGAGCCTGGCTCCCACCGACGAGTGCAGCTGGACCAGAAGCGACGCGCCCCACCTTTGACCCAGGCGCCACGTCAGCTGGCCCCCGCCCTGGAAGCCGAAGAAGGATCCCGAACCGAGCATGTAGCCGCCGCCCAGGGCTGCCAGGGCGAGCTGGTGGGCTGGCTTGGGCGCATTCTCGATTCCGGCTCCTGGAGGCGGTGGCTCCGCCGCGAGCATTGGAGGAGGAACGAGTGCGAGGTCGGGGACTACTTGACCGGGAGGGGTTGCGGGAGCCTCCGGCTGCTTGGCAGCCTCGTCCGGCGGTGGGGGCAGCGTCTCCGAGATCGACACCTCGGCATCGGGCTGCGGAAGCTGCCGGAGCGGTGGCGGAACGCCCTCGCGGGCGGACGCGTTGGAAGGGTGGGAGGGGCGCGCGGGCGTTTGGCTGGGGGCAAGCCACGCCTCCACCATCAGCGCGATCGTGTCGGGCAGGGCCTTGCAGTCCGCGTCCTCCACCTCGAGGAGTCGTTGCCCGACAAGGCCTCCGTCGAGGGCGACGAGGCGCACGCTCACTTGATGAGCGGAAGGGGCCTCGACGACGAGACGCTCGGCGCGAAGAGCGCCAGAACGGCCGAGTTGGCGGCTGAGGGCTGCTTCGAGGCGATCGACGTCGACGCACGCCACGCCAGAGCCCACCTCGACGCGCAGGCGGCCCTGCGCGGCAGGGGCGTTGGAGGCGGCAAGGCAAGCCAGAAGGCAGATCCAGGTAGTCGAGCTCTTCACTGGCCCCTCGAAGGTCCTCAGCGGGAGCGAGGATACACGAGGGGTTGCTGCCCGACCGCGAACTCCGGGCTGTCCCGCCCGCCACCCCTCTCTAGGGAGACCTGGCGGGCGTTCGGCGCTCTCTGGTGGTCAGCGGCTCTCCGGCAATTTCCGACCCGCGGAGCGCGAGCACGCGCCCAGGGGGAGGATCCGACCGGCGGGTCACGAGCCGAGGCCGTACTTGCGCATTCGGTCGATGAGCGTGGTGCGGCCTACGCCGAGCCGTCGCGCGGCCTCCGACTGGTTGCCGCCGGCGTCCGCCAGGGCCTTGGCGACGAGGCTGCGCTCCAGCCCGTCGAGCTGCTCGCGCAGCGTCGGCATCCCCTCGGCGCCCGGCTCCGGCGAAGGCTCGGCCGCCGGCCCCTGCGCAACGATCTCGCCGCCGGCGCTCATCGCCACCAGCCGGCCGATGGCGCTCTCCAGCTCGCGCACGTTGCCCGGCCACTCCTTCTTCTGCAGCTCCTCCACGAGCGCCGGGGACAGCCGCACGTCGTTCATGCCGAAGCGGTCGCCGAAGCGGCGCGCGAACTCGCTCGCCAGGGCCGGGATGTCCTCGGCGTGCTCGCGCAGCGGCGGCACCACCAGCTCGACCACCGCGAGCCGGTAGTACAGGTCCTCGCGGAAGCGGCCGGCCTTGGTCTCGGCCAGCAGGTCGCGGTTGGTGCAGGCGACGATCCGCACGTCGACCTTCTCGATCTTGCCCGACCCCACCGGCTGGATCTCGCCCTCCTGCAGCGCGCGCAGGAGCGAGGCCTGGACCCCCGGCGGCAGCTCGCCCACCTCGTCGAGGATCACGGTCCCGCCGTCGGCCTGGGCGAAGAAGCCGCGCTGCGCCGCGGTCGCGCCGGTGAAGGCTCCCTTGACGTGCCCGAACAGCTCCGACTCGGCCAGGTCCCCGGGGATGGCGCCGCAGTTGAAGCGCACCAGCGGCTTGCCGGCCCGCCTGCTCTGCGCGTGCAGGAGCGAGGCGAACAGCTCCTTGCCGGTGCCGGTCTCGCCGGAGAGCAGCACGGTGATGTCCCGCGGGGCGACGCGGCGCACCGCCTCCAGCAGCCTGGTCATCGGCGCCGACTCGCCGACGATGCTGCGGCCGATGAGCTTCTCCGCGGCCAGGCGGCGGTTGGCCACCCGCAGCGTGCGCGCCTCGATGGCACGCTCGAGCATCATCGACAGCTCGTCGAAGTCGAAGGGCTTGGTGACGTACTCGTAGGCACCGGCCTTCATCGCCTGCACCGCGACCCGCTCCGAGCCCTGGGCGGTGAGGATGATCACCGGCAGCGCCTCGTCGCGCTCGCGGAGGGCCTGGAGCAGCTCGACGCCGGTCATCCCCGGCATGGCGTAGTCGGCGATGACCGCGTCGACGCCGTCGAGCCGCGCCAGCGCCTCCTGGCCGGAGGCCGCCAGCACCGGCTCGTGCCCGGCCGAGCGGGCGAACTCCTTGAGCGCGAAGAGGACGGCCGGCTCGTCATCCACCAGCAGCACGCGACCCATCGGCCACCTCCTCCCCGCCCGCGGGCAGAGTGCCCGTCGCGGTCGTTCCCCGGCCCACCTCGCTCGCGAACTCCAGCGAGCCGCCGTGCTGGCGGAAGATGCCCCGCGCCACCATCACCCCCAGCCCGTTGCCGCGCTCGCGGGTGGTGAAGAACGGCGTGCCCAGCCGCGCCAGCACCTCCGCGCTCATCCCCTGGCCCTGGTCCCTCACCGTCACCACCGCCAGGCCGGCGCGGCGCTCGAGCGAGACCAGCACCTCGCCGCCGGCGCTCGAGGCGTCGATGGCGTTGTCGACCAGGTTCACCAGCGCCTGCCGGAGCCGCCGCTCGTCGACGCTGGCCCGGGCCTCGCCGGCGCGGCCGAGCTTCACCCCCGCCTCCTGCGCCCGCGCCTCGAGCACCGCCAGCACGTCGTCCACCAGCGCCTCCAGCCGCCGCGGCGCGAGGCTGGGCGGGGCGAGCGGCCGCGCGAAGGTCAGGTAGTCCTGCAGGATGCCGTTCATCCGGTCGATCTCGGAGTCGACCACGGCCAGGCGCTCGCGGGTCTCGGCGTCGCAGGTCGAGCGCAGCGTCACCTGCACCAGGCCCTTGATGGCCGTCAGCGGGTTCTTCAGCTCGTGCGAGAGCCGGCTGCTGATGAGCTCGAGCTCGCGGGCGCGCGCGGTCGCCTCCTCGGCGGCCTTGTCGCGCGCCCACAGCAGCTCGCGGGTGGAGGTGTCCAGGGTGCGGGAGATGGTCATCACGTGGCTGACCGAGAGGGCCAGGCCGAGGACGAAGAAGATCAGGGTGAAGAGCGAGAACCAGGGCTCGGGCACGGCCGGGCCGATGCGCGGGCCGGCCAGCACCGCGACCAGCATCGTGGCGACGACGATGAGCAGGTTGAACTGGGTGGCCCGCGAGAAGCCGCGCAGCACCAGCAGGCCGGGGAAGCACAGCACCAGCACCATCAGCGGGCTGTGCACGCCGCCGGTGACGACGATGCCCGCGCCCAGGGTGGCGAAGGCCGCCGGGAAGAACCAGCGGAAGGCGCGGATGGCGCGCGGGGTCTCGCGCCGCAGGGCCACGATGATCAGCGTGAACGCCGCGGCGATGGCCACCGCCAGCGCGGAGCGCCACTGCGCGAAGCCCAGGAAGACCGAGGCCAGCGCGAAGGCGGCGATGGCGGCGATGAGGAAGAGCGAGGTGCGGCTGTGCACCCAGCGCCGCTCCGCCTCGAGCAGGTACTGCTGACGCCACTGCTCCGGCCGGGCGAGGTCGGCGGGTGCCGCGCTGGGTTTGGCTTCGTCCGCGGCCATCGACCGTCTCCTCGAAAGCGCCCGATGCTACTCGCAAGCGCCGGCCTGCAACAAAGGAGCCGCCTCCACGGCCTGCGTCCGAGCCGGGCCTCGCCTGGGACCTGGGCGAAGGACCTGTCGCGCGGCCGACAGCGGTCGCTGGGCGACTGTGCGCGATCCCGACAGTTCGGGCGGCCCTGCGGCGGCTCTCCCCGCGGGCCCGGGCTGGCACGAGGGCTGCTATCCGCCCCGCCGTGACCTTCTGCGAGGCAACGGCCCCGCACCTTCGAGGAGACACCCAATGAAGAAGCTGATTGCAGCGGCCACGGGTCTGGCGGTCGCGCTCGCGGCGGTCCCCGGCTCGGCGCTGGCGGACCCGAAGGGCGAGGAGATCGCCCGGAAGTACTTCGGCGTGAAGAAGCCCGACGACACCAGGGCGCCGGGCAGCTCCATGGTGCTCATCGACAAGTCGGGCAACCGCAAGACCCGCAAGGTCGACCTCTACTACCAGCAGAAACCCGAGGGGAAGAACGCGCTGATGGTGTTCTCCGAGCCGGCCGACGTGGCGGGGACCAAGTTCCTCACCTACGGCCACAAGGGCGCGGAGTCCGACCAGCGGCTGTACCTGCCGGCGCTCAAGAAGGTCCGCAAGATCGCCGCGGCGGCCAAGGACGGAGAGCTCGTCAACTCCGACCTGTGGTTCTACGACCTCGAGGAGCGCTACCTCGAGGACAACACCTACACGCTCCTCGCCGAGAACGAGACCCTCGCCGACAAGGCGTTCGCGGGGATGAAGTTCAACAAGATCGAGATGAAGCCGACCAAGCCGAGCTGCCCGTACTCCAAGGCCATCGGCTGGGCCAACGCGGACAACGGCTACATCTACAAGCTCGACTGCTTCGACAAGAAGGACGGGTCGCTGCTCAAGACCATCCTCTTCGTGAAGATCGACACCCTCAAGGGGCTGCTCGTCCCCACGCAGATGGTGGTGACCAACCACAAGAAGGGCACCAAGACGCTGATGCAGCTCAACGGCGCCGAGGTCAACGTCGGGCTGTCGGACGACGTCTTCTCCGTCAAGAACCTCGAGCAGTGAGACGCCGCCATGACCCGAGCCTTTGCGTCCGTCGCCCTCGCCGCCCTCCTCATGCTCGTCACTCCCCCCGCCTTCGCGCAGGACGGCGCCGCGGCGACCCCCGCCCCGGAAGCGGCTTCGACCGCTCCGTCCACCCCGCCCACGCTGCCCGCCCCGGCTGAGCCCGCGGCCTCCGCGCCGGCGGAGAACTCCGCGGACCTGTTCGCGGCCCCGGCGGCCGCACCCGCCGCATCCCAGGCCGAAGCCCCGGCGCAGGCCTCGGGCTTCGCGCTCAAGTTCCGCGGCGCGCACGAGTTCGCCTTCCACCAGCCGGTCTACGGGGACGTCCTGGACTACGCCGGCGAGATGAAGTCGCCCGCCTTCCGCAACGGGCTGGGCCTCGAGGCGCGCTACGGCACGCTCAAGCTGGTGAGCGACTGGCGCTTCGACCTGCTGCTCAACCGCGGCGCGGCGCCGGCCGACGGCGCCCTGACCGGCTTCGACAACGGCCAGCGCGGCGCGTGGGACAGCCTGGCGCGCATCCGGCCGCTGGAGAACTACCTGGCGTGGAGCCCGGCGGGCACGGGCCTGAAGATCTCCGCCGGCTACCAGGTCTTCGCCTGGGGCGCGGCCGACCAGATCAACCCGACCGACAACCTGAACCCGCGCGACTACACCGTGGGCCCGATGAACGCCGAGAAGATCCCGGTGCTCGCGGCCGATGTCACCTGGTACCCGGTCGACTCGCTCTCCCTGCAGGCGGTCTACGTCCCCGTCGACCAGCCGTACCGCTTCCCGGTGGACTACGCGACCGAGGTGCAGGCGGCCGCGGGCACCCTGCGCCCGGTCACCTACCAGGACCTGAAGCTCGGCCCGGGCAGCTTCGTCGCCGGCGGGCGCATCGCCTACCGCGGGGCCGTCGACGCCTCGCTGAGCTACCTCTACGACTGGGACCAGTACTACGTCGCCGGCGTCGAGGGCCGCCTCTACAGCCCGAGGCACGACGCGGCGATCACCCTGAAGCGCGCGCGCCTGCACCGCGTCGGCGCCGACCTGAAGGGCACGCTGGGCTCGTTCGGCCTGTGGGCGGAGGGCGCGGCGAACTTCACCGAGCACTCGACGGCCACGACCGCGCAGCGCCACTGGTGGATCGACTACGTCGCCGGCATCGACAGCAGCTTCGGCCCCAACGACAAGGCCTACTTCAACCTGCAGTACGTCGGCTCGGTGGTCCCCGACTTCAAGTCCGACCCGTTCGACATGACCCAGGCGCTCAACCCGGTTTACGGCGAGTCCTACTACCGCAGCACCCTGGCGGGCTCGCTCGGCTTCCAGACCGCGCAGGCCTGGCAGGGCGGCACCCTCGATCTCAAGGTCTCGCTCTTCGACGGCCTCCTCACGCCCGAGCTGCGCGCGGTGTACCTCATCCCGGTCGGCTACGACGGGACGGCCATCACGCACCACGGCAGCCTGGCGCTCAACCCCGAGCTCGACCTCTCGCCGATGGACTCGTTCCACATCCTGCTCGGCGCCGACCTCGCCTGGTCCTGGTTCACCAAGAAGGGCGTCGACGGCCTGCAGCTCGACACCGCCAGCGACCGCATCGGCGAGTTCACCCAGTTCAACAACGTCTACCTGAAGCTCGCCTACCAGTGGGACCTCGAGGCCAGGAAGTAGGCCCTCCAGATCCCGGCGCCGCGGCCCACCCGCCCCCCCGGGCCGCGGCGCTCTTTCCTTTTCGCGAACGCGGACCACCCACCCCCGACGAACCGCGCGGAGCGACGACCTCCGCGGAGAGCGGCCGAACATGCTCGACAACTTCCTGGACCGGAGCGCCTCGCTCCTGCGCAAGCCGTGGGCCTTCGTGGCCCTGGCCGTCGCGCTGATGGTGGCCTTCGGCTTGGGGATACCCAAGCTGAGGTTCGACACCGACGTCCGCTCGATGCTCCCCGAGGACAACCGCGACCGAAAGATCGTCGGGTACTACGAGAACGAGGACCGCTTCGGCTCGAGCGAGGCGATCTACGTCGGGGTCAAGGCGGCGGACGTCTACAGCGTCGAGCACCTGCGGTACGTGAAGAAGCTGCAGGACGCGATCGAGTCGCTGAACAACACGCTCCCCGCCGAGAACCTGGCCGAGCTGCTCGGCCTCGGTGCGGAGGACGGCAAGAAGGTCCTCGAGGCGATGCGCGGCGTGGGCATCAACGCCGGCAACTACCAGGAGACCCTCCTCCCGCTGGTCACCTCCGCCGAGAAGCTGCAGGGCACCTTCGGCTGGGACCAGGCCCTGGCGGAGAAGGTCGCCGCGCGGGCCCGGCGCGCGGAGCCGTTCAAGCTGTTCCAGTCCTTCCAGAACCCCATCACCAAGACGCAGAGCATCCTCAACGCCGACTACCTCGCCAACGAGGACGACTCGCTGGTGGTCAAGAAGCTGGTCGACGACCCGGAGGACATCACGCCCGAGACCGTCGCCAGCTTGAGGAAGAGGATCGACAGCTGGGAGCTCTACAAGGGCGCCGTCGTCTCCGAGGACGGCACGCTCTCGATGATCGTGGTCACCGTGGGCGAGAGCAACGGCGCCATCAAGGACAAGCTCGAGCTGGCCATCGAGAAGGTGCTCGAGACCCACCGCGACCCGGCCTTCGCCACGATGCTCGACGGCGAGCCGGTCATCCAGGGGACGATCGGCAGGTCCATCTTCGCCGACATCCTGCTGCTGCTCCCGCTGGTGGTCTTCCTGGTCCTGCTCATCCTCTACCTGAGCTTCCGCAACGTCGGCGCGGTCGTCTACACCGGCGCCATCATCCTCTTCTCGGTGGTGGTGGCGATGGGCCTGATGGCCTACTGCGACATCCCCATCTCCATCGTGGGGACCACCATCCCGGTGCTGCTGGTGGCCATCGTCTCCGCCTACGGCATCCACCAGATGAACCACTACCTGCTCTCTCCGGAGACGGACAAGCGGGTCATCCTGGAGCGCAACCTCAAGACCGTCGGCCTGGCGATCCTGCTGTCGGCCATCACGGTCATGGTGGGCTTCGGGGCGCTGGCGGTGGAGGAGTTCGTCCCCATCAAGAACTTCGGCATCTTCGTGGCCATCGGGGACATGGTCGGCGTCTTCGGCGCGCTCTACGTGATGCCCTCGCTCATCCTCCTCTCCCGCAAGCCCAAGGAGCCCTACCAGTCCGACGAGGACCACGGCCCGGTCGCGGCGCTGCTGCGCGCCCTGGTGCGGCTGAACCAGAACCACTCCCGGGCGGTGATCGTCGGGACGGTGATCCTCGGCGTGGCCGCCGCGGTGGGCTCGTCCTTCCTGAAGACCGAGATGGACACCATCGCCTTCTTCAAGGAGAGCGCGACCATCCGCCAGGCGGACGAGTTCCTGAACGAGAAGCTGGCCGGCACCACCGTGCTCAACGTCGTGCTCGACTCCGACCTGCGCGATCCGAACGCCCGCCCGGCCGAGGGGGCGCCCGAGCCGGTGGAGATCGTCACGCCGGAGGTGCTGCAGCAGATGGACCGGTTCGAGAAGGACGTCCGCGCCAGGTACCCCGAGATCGGCAAGGTGCTGTCCTTCAACCCGGTCATCAAGAAGATGAACCAGGAGCTGAGCGGCAACGGCGACCCCAAGGACTACGTCATCCCCGCGACCCGGGAGCTCATCAGCCAGTACCTGATGATCTTCTCGGGCGACGTGAAGAACGTGCTGACGCCCAGCCACGACAAGCTGCGGATGATGCTCTACATGAAGCGCGTCCCCACCTCCGAGCTGGAGGCGGTGCGCGAGTACTGCGCGAGCTACTTCCCCAAGGAGTTCCTGGAGAAGAACCACCTGCAGGTGCAGGTCACCGGGGTCGCCCACCTCTACACCGTCGTCAACACCCTGCTGGTCGACGGGATGATCCGCAGCGTCGTCGTCTGCCTGGCCATCGTCTTCGTGCTCCTCGTCGTCCTGCTGCGCAACGTGCGGATGAGCCTCATCGCCATCTCGCCCATCCTCTTCGCGCTGCTGGCGAACTTCGGAGTCCTGGGCGCCCTGGACATCCCGCTGAACATCGCGACGGCCATCACCTCCTCCGTCGCCATCGGCATCGGGGTGGACTACTCCATCCACTTCATCACCTGGTACCGCAACGAGCTGAAGAAGAGCCCGGACATCGTGGCGGCGCTCGAGCACAGCATCGTCCACAAGGGGCGGGCCATCCTCTACAACATGGCCGTCATCGTCGCGGGCTTCGTGGTGCTGATGCTCAGCAACTTCGTCCCGCTCATCCAGTTCGGCGGCCTGGTGTCGTTCTGCATGCTGGTGACCGCGGGCGGTGCGCTGGTGCTGGTCCCGGCGATCCTCCGCGTGCTGGCCAAGCGCGACTACGGCTTCCTCTACCTGGGCACGCGCCGAGCCGCCGCGACCGCAGGAGGGGCCGAGTCGACCCCGCCCGCGCCTCCGGTGCAGGAGCCTCCGAGCATGCCTCCGCCACCGGAGGCGGGTTCCACGAGGCAGTCGTTCCGGGCCGGCCCGTAGGTCGGCGGCGGGCGGAGGCGACGCGCTGTAGAGGGTCCTTTCAACGCCAAGGCGCCAAGGAAGCCAAGGCGCCAAGGCGAGCTTGTTCTTCTTGGCGCCGATCGCGGCCTTGACCCTTGGCCTTTGAAAACCGCTCCTACTCCACCGGCGACCTGCCTCCCGGCCAAGACCCGCTCTTCGGCAGGGCAGGGGATGCCGAGATCGGCTGTCGGTACTCGTCGCCGCGGGGACCGCTCAACTCGTCCTTGGCTAGCGGGGTGAAGATGATGCCGGGGTCGGTCGTGTCGACGCGTGCGCCACGCTTGCCCACGCGCTTGGCTGCGCTGACCCGCCGCGCGATCGCCTGGCCGATCTGCCCCGCCCCGATGACGACGATGACGTCGCTCACGGGGACTGCCTTTCGCTCATGCCCTGGTACTGCTCGTCGGTGACCTTCTCGAGCCACTCGACCGCCTTTCCATCGAGCGACTCCTGAACCGCGACGTGCGTCATCGCCGTGGTGGGCGAAGCACCGTGCCAGTGCTTCTCGCCGGGGCCGACGGTCACGACGTCGCCCGGACGAATCTCCTCGATCGGGCCGCCCCACCGCTGGTGGAGGCCGCACCCGAACGTGACGATCAGCGTTTGCCCGAGCGGATGAATGTGCCAGTCGCTTCGGGCGCAGGGTTCGAACGTCACATACGCACCGCCGACGCGCCCCGGCGCGAGCGCCTGAAAGAGCGGATCGA
>DASXVQ010000040.1:0-50337 GCA_036504155.1 Myxococcales bacterium | reverse complement strand
CGCCAGTTCAGCAACGGAACGAGCCGAGCACGGACGCGGCCTTGCCAAGAGCTCCGACGGGGTCCTCGAAGGCAACCAACGGCTCCCCCTCCAGCTCCGCTGGAGGGGGTTGGGGGGCGGTTTTAGAAGTTGATCGTGTGCCCCAGCACCCCGTGTGCCGCCTCGCCCACCGCCTCGGAGAGCGTGGGGTGCGCGTGGATGGTGGTCGCCAGCTCCTCGGCGGTGGCCTCCAGCTCGAGCGCCGCGCAGGCCTCGGCGATGAGCTCGGTGGCGTGCGCGCCGATGATGTGCACCCCGAGGATCTCATCGTATTTCTTGTCGGCGATGATCTTCACGAAGCCTTCGTTCTCGCCGGCGATGGTCGCCTTGGCGATGGCCGCGAAGGGCATCGTCCCCACCTTGATCTCGTGGCCGCGCTCGCGGGCCTTCTTCTCGGTCAGGCCCACCGAGGCGACCTCGGGAGAGGTGTAGGTGGCGCTGGGCGCCCGGTCGTAGTTGATGGGCGTGGGGTTCTTCCCGGCGATGGCGTCCGCCGCGACGATGCCCTCGTGCGAGGCGACGTGCGCCAGGGCCAGCGTCGGCACCAGGTCGCCGATGGCCCACACGTTCTCGACGTTGGTGCGCATCAGGCCGTCCACGGGGATGAGCCCGCGCTCGACCTTGACTCCCACGGTGTCGAGCCCGACGTCCTCGATGACGGCCTTGCGCCCCACCGCGACCAGCAACGCCTCGGCCTCCAGCACCTGCACCCCCTCGCCGACGCCCACGCTCACCTTCACGCCGGCTTCGGTGCTCTCCACCTTCTGCACCTTGGCCCCCACCAGGAACTCGATCTTGCGGCGCCGGTAGGCCTTCTCGATCTCCTTGGAGACGTCCTCGTCCTCCAGCGGCAACAGGTGCGGCATCATCTCCACGAGCGTCACCGCGGAGCCGAAGGACTTGAAGATCGACGCGAACTCCATGCCCACCGCGCCGGCGCCCAGGACGACCAGGCTCTTGGGGACGGCCGTCACCTCGAGCATGGAGTCGCTGGTGAGGATCTTCTTGTGATCCGGCGTCGCGAACGGGAGGTTCTTCACCTCGCTGCCGGTGGCGACGATGACGTGGCGGGCCTCCAGCGTCTCCTTGGTCTCGCCGTCGACGGTCACCCGGCCCTTGCCCGCCAGCCGTCCGTGGCCCTTGAAGACGGTGACGCCGTACTTCTTCATCAGCCCGGCGACGCCGCCGGTGAGCTTGGCGACCACCCGCTCCTTGCGCTTGATGACCTTCTCCATCTCCAGCGCGAAGCCCGGGACGTTCACCCCGAAGTCGCCCGCCTTGGCCAGCGAGTCCATCAGCGAGGCGCTGTGCAGCAGGGCCTTGGTGGGGATGCACCCGCGCAGCAGGCAGGTGCCGCCCAGCTTCTTGTCGCGTTCCACCAGGGCCGTCTTCAGCCCGTTCTGGGCCGCGCGGATGGCCGCCACGTAGCCGCCGGGGCCGGCGCCAATCACCACCACGTCGAACGCGTTCGCCACGTGTCCCTCCTCGCTCGGAGATGCTGGAATCTGCGTGAGGCTCGGGGATAACGCCAGCGATGCAGGCGGTCAAGCGCCCGGCGCTGCGGCCGCCCGTGGGCTGTCCGGCCTCGCCCCACCCAAAAGCGCGGCCCCCGCTCCGCCTGACGGAGGAGCGAGGGCCGCAGGTACCGCGACTCGTAGCCGGCGCTAGTTCACGACGATCGTGAACGACCCGGTGCTCGAGTTGTACGAGTCGACGTAGATGTAATACGTCGTGCCGGCGACGCCGCCGGTGACCGTCAGGGTCTCGGCGCCCGTCGCGCTCGAGTCCTTGGACTTGATGCAGTCGGCGCCGCTACCGCCGCAGGTGGTCTCGCTCACCCACACCAGCACGTCCCAGCTCGCGGGCGTGACGGTGACCGTGAAGTCGCCGGCCGTCGACGGAGTGTACGAGTAGACGAGGTCCGCGCCGATGGCGTCGCTGCTGGTGCAGGCGGTGCCGAACGTGCTGCCGTAGTCGGCGGTGGCGTTGGTGGTGTCGCCGCTGGCGGAGGTGCCCTTGGTCAGCGCGATCGCCGTCGCGCAGGTGTCGCCCGCCGGGGCCGGAGCCGGATCGGAGAGGGTCACGATGAGCGTGAAGGCACCCTTGTCGCTCGCGTAGTAGCCGTCGGCCCAGAGGTAGTACGTGCCCGCCGGCAGGCGCTTGGCCGTGAAGGTGGAGCTCGTGCCGGTGCCGTCGCAGCCGAGCTGGTCCGCCGGGTCCGCCGTCTTGCACACCCCCTTGCGCAGGTACACCAGGGCGTCGTTGCCCGTGACGGAGAAGACCATCTGGACCTTCACGTCCTTCTCCGCGGTCGTGGTCAGCGAGTAGACGAGGTCGGGGCCCGCGCCGCCGCCGCAGCCCACCAGGCTGTTCGTGTCGCTGTTGGCGTTGGTGGTGTCGCCGCTGACGGCGATGACGCCGTTGCCGTTGCTGAGCGTGCTGGTGTCGAGCGCCTTGACGCTGCTGCAGTCCTCGGGGATGTCCAGCGGCGCCTCGAGCGTGACGGAGACGCTGAAGTCGCCGTTGTACGCAGTCGACGAGCCGTAGCCGTCGACCCACACGGCGTAGCTGCCGGCGGCGAGGTTGTTGAACACCTTCTCCACCGGGTTGCCGTCCGTGTAGGTGTAGACGCAGGCCAGCTCGTCGACCTTGACCTCGCTGTCGCACTGGTCGAACGGGCGGACGTAGAGGGTGGGCCGGTAGGTGGCCGAGGTGGCCACGTCCGGCGTCACCTTCACCGTCACCTTCTGCGCGGCGGTGGTGGTGAACTTGAACACGCTGTCGTTCGACATCTCGCCGTAGCAGGAACCCTGCGTGTAGTTGGTGGTGTTGAGCGTCGAGCCGGGCTGCGAGCCCGCTCCGCTGCTGACGTCGATGACCGTCGCCGTCAGGCAGGGCGAGGTCGGCGGCACGACCGCGTCGACCACCAGCTCGAACGGCCCCTCGTCGGAGGAGTCCGAATCGACGAAGACGTAGTACCTGCCGGGAGGGAGGCGCTTGGCGGTGGTGGAGGCCACGTTGTCGTAGGTGCTCTTGCAGGCCTTCTCGTCGACCGCCGCGGTCGAGTCGCAGACGCTGCGGATGTACACGTGGGCGTTGGCGAGAGTGTCGGCGAAGGTCACGGTCGCGGTGAGGTTGCGCTCGCCCAGCCCCGTCGTGTCGACCTCGTAGACGAGGTCGGCGCCGCCGGTGCCCGACATGCACAGGCCGCCGCCGCCGTTGGTGGCGGTGGTGGTGTCGCCCACGGCGCCGCCGTGGCCGGAGCCGTCGAGCGCGACCGGCTGCGCGGTGGCGCAGGTGTCGGGCAGGATGATCTCGGTGCCCAGGGTGACGGTGAGGGTGAAGGCGCCGGCCGTCCGGGCCACGCCGTCGACCACCGCGAAGTAGGTGGTGCCCGGAGCCGCGGAGAGCATCTGCGCCGTGGCCGCTCCGCCGGCGGCGGAGGCCGCGGCGCAGGCGACCTCGTTGCCGGTCGCCGCCGGGTCGCACGCCTTCCACAGGTACACCGCCGGCCGGTAGCTGGTCGCAGCGGCGTCGGGGGTGACCACCGCGGTCACCGAGCGGTTGGCGGCGCCCGCCGGGATGGTGAACTTGTAGACGACGTCCGCGCCGTTCTGCGGGTTGGAGTAGGAGTCGCAGCCGCCCTGGTAGTCGTCCGCGGCGCCGAGGGTGGTGGAGGTCGCGGTGGCGACGTCGCCCGCGAAGGCCAGGTCGGTGGCGTCCGCGCCGGCGGCGCCGCACTTCTCGTTGGCCGGCGGAGTGACGGCGTCGACGGTCAGGCTGAACGGACCCTCGTCGCCCGGGTAGGCGTCGACCCAGATGTAGTACTTGCCCTCGGGCAACGAGGTGGCGACGGCGGTGGCCACGGGGTCGTAGGGGTTCTCGCAGGCGAGCTCGTTGGCCGCGTCCGCCGAGTCGCAGACCTTGCGGATGTAGACGGAGACGTTGTCGGTGGTGCGGGTCAGGGTGACGGTGGCGGTGATGTTGCGCGGGCCCATGCCGGTGGTGTCGACGACGTAGACCAGGTCGTTGCCGGTGCTGTAGCTGGACTGGCACGAACCCTTGGTGTCGGCGACGGCGTCGGTGCTGTCCTGGGCGGTGACCTCGCCGTGGCCCGTGGCGGAGTCCAGGGTGATGGCCATGGCGCCCACGCCGGCGGAGTCGCACTTGTCGTTGGCGGGCGCGGGCGGCGGGGTGCTCATGGTCATGGTCAGCTGGAAGTCGCCCGCGCTGCCGTCCTCGCCGTCGACGATGACGTAGTACTTGCCGGGAGCCAGGCTCTTCATCTTCACCGTCGAGCCGCCGCTGGAGTACGGCGCGCAGGCCTTCTCGGAGGAGGTGGTGGCGCAGTCGCTGCGGACGTACACCGCCTGGTGGTAGGTGGAGCCGGCGCCCCTGTTGACGGTGATCTCCACCGTCTTCGGGTCGGTGCCGGTGATCTCGAACGAGTAGACGACGTCGGCGCCGTCCTGCAGGCCGCCGTAGTAGTAGTCGCCCTCGCAGGAGCCGGCGCTGTTGTCGGTGCCGCCCGTCGTCCGGCCGGTCACCGGCATGGTCGCGGTGGTGATGTCGATGGCCGTGGCGCAGGTGTCGTTGGGGGGGGTCGAGCCGCCGGTGCAGGCGCTGGTGTTGAGGGTGCAGGTGGCGCTGCAGGTCAGGGTGCCGCCGGTGTAACCCTCGGTCTCGCAGGTCTTGGAGTTGAGCTCCGTCCCGTCGCAGGCCTCGCCGGTGTCGAGGGCGCCGTTGCCGCAGAGGTTGGTGCCCGTGCAGGCGGCGGTGTTGAGCGTGCAGTTCGCGTTGCAGGTGAGCGTGCCGCTGCCGAAGCCCTGCGTCAGGCAGGTCTTGGCGTTGAGGTTGGTCCCGTCGCACTGCTCGGTGCCGTCGATGGCGCCGTTGCCGCAGTTCGCGCCGGCGGTGCAGTTGGAGACGTTGACGGTGCAGTTGGCGTTGCAGGTCAGCGTGCCGCCGACGAAGCCCTCGGTCAGGCAGGTCTTGGCGTTGAGGTTGGCCCCGTCGCAGGCCTCGCCGGTGTCGAGGGCGCCGTTGCCGCAGTTGGCTCCGCCGCTGCAGACGCCGCCGACGCAGTCCTGGCCGCCGGTGCAGGTGCCGCAGTTCACGGTCTTGGTGGCGCCGCAGATGTCGGTGCCGGTGTAGGGGCCGCAGTTCCTCCCGGCGCTGGTGCAGAAGGCGGTCTCGCCCTCCCAGGAGCAGGTCGCGGTGCAGGTGTTGTCGGCGGCGCAGGACTTGCCGTTGGTGCAGCCGCCGCAGTCGACGGTCCGGGTGGACCTGGTGCAGTTGTCCTCGTCGGTGATGGAGCCGCAGACCTTGCCGGTCTTGGCCACGCGCGAGCAGAAGTCGGCCTTCAGCTCCGCGGTGCAGGCGTCGCACGCCCAGGTGGCCTTGTTGCAGGCGGTGC
Source organism: Myxococcales bacterium (assembly GCA_036504155.1). Taxonomy (GTDB): domain Bacteria; phylum Myxococcota; class Myxococcia; order Myxococcales; family UBA5297; genus JACRCT01. Next base: position 44,882 of record DASXVQ010000040.1, on the reverse strand, counting down.
CGGGGCCGCAGACGCCGCAGACGGTGCCGCAGCCGTCGTCGCCGCACTTCTTGTCGCCGCACGGAGTGGGCGTGCACACGCCGGCGTCGACCTTCGGCGCCACGGCGGTGTCGGGTTTGTCGTCGCTCGGCGTGGTGCCGGGACAGCCGGTGAGCGCGAGACTCAGGCCGGACACACAACAGAACAAAGCCAGCTTGTTCAGGCTCGTCATGATGACCCCTGTGATTGGTCCCCGGTTCGGGGTGTTTGGTGCCTTCCGAAGACCACGGCCTGCGCCTGGCCGCCCCACCGTGGTCGACAACGCCAGATGGCGCATTTTCCTACCACAGCGGTGCCTGCCATTAAAGACCCCGGGGTGATTGAACGGCCCCCGAGAGCGAGGTAGGTTCCCGCTCTTCTTTCGCTGGAGGTCCTCACCATGAAGCGCCTCGTCGTCGTGCTGGCCGCAGTGTCCATGACCGTGTTCCTAGCCCGCTGCGGCGGCGGCGGCCCGGAGGGCCCCGACGCGAGCGCGCCGACGGGCAACGACGCCGCCCACGCCACCGGCGACGGCGGCACCCAGCCCGCCGGCGACGGCTCGACGGTGCAGCCGGCCGGCGACGGCTCCACGGTCCAGCCGGGTTCCGACGGCTCGACCACGCAGCCCGGCGACGACGCGTCGACGACCCAGCCCGGCGCCGACGGCTCGACCGTGCAGCCGGGGCAGGACGGCTCGACGATCCAGCCCGGGACGGACGCCTCCACCACGCAGCCCGGGCAGGACGCCTCGACGACGCTGCCCAACGACGGCGGCACCCCCGGCACCTGCGACCCGTTCGCGCAGACCGGCTGCAGCGGCCAGAAGTGCAGCCTCGACCAGACCGGCGCCTTCGTCTGCGTCGCGGCCGGCGCCAAGACCGACCAGCAGGACTGCACCCAGGAGAGCGACTGCGCCGCGGGCCTGGCCTGCGTGCAGATCAACGGCGAGGCCGCCCCGAAGTGCCGCGCGTTCTGCAACGCGAGCAAGAAGTGCGTGACGGGCCAGGCCTGCATCGTCGGCGCCGTGGGCGGCACCTCCGCCATCCTGTGCGCCGTCGTCCCGGCGTGCGACCCCTGGGCGCAGACCGGCTGCAACTCGGGCCAGAAGTGCACGCTCGCCGACACCACCCCCACCTTCACCTGCGGCGCGGCCGGGTCCAAGGGCGATCTGGCGACCTGCGCCAACGACGGCGAGTGCCAGGCGGGCCTGGTCTGCCTCGACTTCGGCGACGGCTCGAAGTGCCACGCGCTGTGCGGCACCGCCAAGGCCTGCGCGACCGGCCAGAGCTGCCTGGGCGGCTCGTCGACCAGCACCGACCCGTTCGTGTGCCTGCCCACGCCCGCCTGCAACCCGCTGACGCAGGACTGCCCGAACAGCAACGAGGGCTGCTTCCCGAAGTCGCAGACCGAGTGGGCCTGCTTCCAGTCCGTGGGCAAGCAGCCGGGAGCCGCCTGCACCTACTCCAACGACTGCATCAAGGGCTACGTCTGCGCCGGCTCGGCCAGCGGCACCTGCATGCAGATCTGCGACCCCGCCGGCGTCGCGCCGCTGTGCACCGCGCCGAAGACCTGCGCGGGATTCATCACCCCCGCGGGCGTCTGCAACTGAAGCCTCGGCTGAACTGAAGAACTCGAGGCGCCGGCCTGCGGGTCGGCGCCTCTTCTCTTTTTCGCGAGCCTAGACCGTGACGACCTTGGAGGCGGCCATCGTGCGCTGGACGATCTCGCGCATGTTGCTGACGTGCCCGACCGCCATCCTCTCGGTCAGCGCGTAGAACTCCAGGCAGGTGACGCAGGCCAGCAGGTCGACCCCGGCCTCGTCCAGCGCGTGCAGGCCGTCGAGGCAGGCCGAGCCGTGGCCCAAGAGCTTCACCGCGGAGTTGTAGAAGACCACCGCCTCCGGCCGGGGCTCGACCGCCGCCAGCGTCCGCAGGAAGCTGCCCATCAGCTTGGCGCCCAGGCCGTCGTCGCCGCGGCCCATCTGCTCGCTGCCGACCACCACCACCGTGCCGCGCTTCGCTTCGTGAGCCATCCGCCGACCGCCTGAAATGACCCGGGATCTCGGCGGGCCGACCGTGGCCTCGCCGCCAGCTCCCGAAGTTCCTGGGGATTCACCGACCGGCCCGCATCCTCTCCCTATGGATGGATGCGGGGTCCCGGCCGACGGCAGTACACGGGAATCGAACCCGCCAAGAGCGCCTCTCAGCACCCTTCATCGGTTTTGAAGACCGAGCCGGCCACCAGGACCGGAGGTACTGCCGCGCGCGAATCTGGCACGCGGCCGAGCGGCCGGTCAACGTCGGGGATCGGGCGGGGGCGACCGACTCTTCAGGGGCTGGCGAACCCGAGCACGGTGGACAGCGACCGCGTGCGCTCCCAGACGCCCTGCTGGCCGGCGGAGTTCTCGGTGTTGCCCTCGATGGTCTGGATGCTGCCGTCGCCGTTGACGCCCTTGACGATGCCCACGTGGTCCGAGGTCCCGTCGCCGTTCCAGTCGAAGAGGACGATGTCGCCGGGCTGCGGATCCGACCGGCCCTTCCACTGGCCGCTGGCCTTCATCTTGTTCACGATGGAGGGGCAGTACGGGTCGTTGAAGGGCTTGCCGGCGTTGGTCATCACGTAGCTGACGAAGTCGGCGCACCAGGCCTCGCTGCCGCGGCCGAAGAAGCGCGGGTACTTCAGGCACGGGCCGCTGTTGGTCCCGGTCTCCAGCGTGCCGATCTCGCCCTGCGCCACCTGCAGGATGCGCTGGCGCAGCGGGCCGGAGGTGGGGGTCGTGCCGCGGACGGGCTTGGCGCCGCCTTCCAGCGCGGCCCAGGTCTGGGGGCCGACCACGCCGTCGCAGGTCAGGCCGCGCGAGGACTGGTAGACCTCGACCGCCGAGCGGGTCCCGGGTCCGAACTGGCCGTCGACGGGACCGGGATTGCAGCCGGCGTCATTGAGCAGCCGCTGCAGGCGCGAGACGGCCGAGCCGCTCGCTCCCTGCTTCAGGGTGGGCTTGACGTCGTCGGAGCTGGAATCGGCGCCGGTGACGCCGTGCGACTGGAAGCTCGAGCTCAGACGGGCCCAGGTCTTGGGGCCGCACACGCCGTCGGCGCTCAGGCCGTTGGCGCGCTGGAAGCGCATCAGCGCCGAGCGGGTCCCGGGGCCGAACTGGCCGTCGTCCGGGCCGGGGCTGTAGCCGGCGGCCGCCAGGCGGCGCTGCATGTCGCGAACCGCGGGACCGCGCGCGCCCACGCTCAGGGTCGGCGTGCCGGTGGCGCCTTCGGCGGACGAGCTGGGAGGAGGGGGCGCGGAGGCGGACGAGCCGCGCAGCGAGCTCCAGGTCTGGTTGCCCACCACGCCGTCCGCCGACAGGCCGTTGGCGCGCTGGTAGGAGCGGACCGCGGCGTCGGTCTTGGGCCCGAACTGGCCGTCGGCCGGCCCGGGGCTGAAGCCGGCGGCGGCGAGACGGCGCTGGAGGTCGGCGACGGCGGAGCCGCTCGAGCCGACCTTGAGGACGGGGTTGCCGGAAGACTGGCTGGTGCCGCTGGTGGAGGAGGTGACTCGCATGAGGCCGCTCCGAGGAGGGTTCGCGGGTGGAGTTGCTACAGGCATTGTCGCGAGGTCGGTCGCCGAGTTTCCTCGCCGCCTATCTTTTTCAAGCGGCTGGAACCGTTCGCTTTTTCTGGCGCCGAAGTGGAGCGGAGACGCTCCACTGTCCGGGGTTCGGACAGGCGGTTGTCACGACCCTGAGCAAACGCGAGGGGTTCGATCGCTACGCAGAAAGCCGGCAGCGAGGGTGCAAGTGCTGCCGAGGCTTCCGCCTAGACCCGCTCAGGCTTCTTCATCGGCCCGAGGACGCCCGAGATCAACCGGGCGATGGCCAGGAGCCGGCCCTCGCCCCAGCGCTTCGAGACCAGTTGCACGCCGATGGGCAGGCCGTGCTCGTCCTGGCCGATGGGCACCACCAGCACCGGGTGGCCGGTGAGGTTGAAGGGAGCGCAGTGGCCGATGATGCGCCAGTACGGGGTCTGCTCGCCGTCCACGCTCAGCGGGCTGTCGGTGGGGCAGTGCTCGAAGGCGGTCACCATCGCCACCGGGCAGATGAGCGCGTCGACGTGGTCGAAGAAGCGCTCCCAGGCGCTGACGATGGCCGCGCGGCGGTCGAGGGCGGCGAGGTAGTCGCCGGCGGGCATCGAAGCCCCGGCCGGGTCCAGCGCCTTGCACATCTTCACGCGGACCTTGGCCTGCTCCTCCCAGGAGATGTGCGGCAGCCGCTCCTCGACGAGGGCGCCGCGCTCGGCGAGCCGCTTGGCCAGCGCGACCACCGCCTCGCGGATGGACTTGGCCACCGGGACATTGGGGAAGGTCTGCGCAAAGGCCAGCCGCAGCCCGGAGAGGCCGAGCTTGGGGACCTCGGGCACCGGGACCGGCGCCACGTCGGGCGAGGTCATGTCCGGGCCGCACAGGATCTGCACCGCCAGCGTCAGGTCGTCGATGCTGCGCGCGAGCGGGCCGGCCGCCCACATCGACGGAGTGCGCGCCGCGGCGGAAGGCTCGGGGATGTGCCCGGTGAGGGGCACGCGGCCCTCGGTGGGCTTGAGGCCGAAGACGCCGCAGAAGTGGGCCGGGATGCGGATGGAGCCGGCGAAGTCGCTGCCGACGTCCAGCGGGGTCATCCGCGCCGCCAGCGCCGCCGCCGCGCCGCCGGAGGAGCCCCCCGAGGTGCGCTCGAGGTTGTAGGGGTTGCTGGTGCGGCCGAAGACGGCGTTGTCGGCCTGGATGTCCATCAGCATCGAGGAGACGTTGGTCTTCCCCAGCAGGATCGCCCCGGCCCTCTTCATCCGCGCGGCGACGATGCCGTCGAAGGCCGGGACGTGGTGCGCGAGCGTGACGTGCCCGGCGGTGGTGCGCAGGCCGGCCGTGGCGTGGCCGTCCTTGAGCGTGATCGGCACGCCGTGCAGCGGCCCCCACAGCTCGCCGCGCGAGAGCGCCGCGTCGGCCCCGCGGGCCTGGCGGCGGGCGCCCTCCTCGTCGAGGGTGACGATGGCGTTGAGGGCCGGGTTGACGGCGCGGATGCGCGCCAGAAACGCTTCCACGACCTCTAGCGACGACGTGGAGCGGGCTCGGATGGCGGCGGCGAGGTCAGTGGCACTCGCCTCGATGAGGTCGTTCATGGCGGGCGTGTTCTAGCCCAAATCGCCGCGCACATCACCCACGCAGAGAGGCCACCGCCAACAGCGCCCAACCGGCCAGGAAGGCCACGCCGCCCAGGGGAGTCACCGCGCCCAGCGCCCGCACCCCGGTCAAGGCCAGCACGTAGAGGCTGCCCGAGAAGAGCACGATGCCGGCGAGCATGGCCCAGCCGGAGCCGGCGAGGAGCGGCGAAGGCTTGGCGGCGAAGACCAGCCCCACCGCGACCAGCCCCAGCGCGTGGAACATCTGGTAGCGCGCGCCGGTCTCGAACACCGCGAGCAGGTCCGCCGGGAGCCGGGCCTTGAGAGCGTGCGCGCCGAAGGCCCCGGCGGCGACGGCCAAGAACCCATTGATGGCACCGAGACCGACGAACAGGCGCGCAGTCGAATCCACGAAGGCCTCCCGGATGCCGCGCCGCCAATCCAGCCAAGACGCGGCGGTGCCAGTAGCTCCTACCGGGTCGCCGAGGGCAACCCACAGCCCCTCCTCCAGGCCTGTCCCGAGCTTGCCGAGGGGTCCGCTGGGGGAGGCGGTTTGCCTAGCCCAATGCCGCGTCCGGCACCTCGATCGCGCTTCGGTCCTCCCCCGCGACCAGCCGCGCCTTGTCCGCCACGGTGGGCAGCACGTTCCGGGCGAAGTACAGGGCCGCGTACTTCTTGCCGGCGTAGAAGGCCTGGTCCGGGTGCTCCGCGCCGAGCTTGGCGGCGGCCTCGCCGGCGATGACGGCCTGGTCCAGCAGCAGCCAGCCGACGGTCAGCTCGGACATCATGTCCAGGAACCGGTTGGCGTTGGCGGGGATCAGCTCCGCCTTCTCCGGCGACTGCGACCAGCCCAGGAACGTCTTGGCGGAGCCGGCCACGGCCTCCTGCGCCCGCGCCAGCGAGCCGACGGCCTCGCCCAGCGCCGGGTGGTTCTGGTGCCGGGCCACGAACGTCGCGATGTCGGTCAGGAAGCTCTTGAGGTGCGCCCCGCCCGCCAGGCCCAGCTTGCGGCCGACGAGGTCCATCGCCTGGATGTGGTTCGTGCCTTCGTAGATGGAGAAGACCTTAGAGTCGCGCAGGTACTGGTCGATGGGGTGGTCGGCGGTGTAGCCGGCTCCGCCCAGGACCTGGATGGCCGTCGCGCAGATCTGGAAGGCCTGGTCCGAGCTGTAGGACTTCACCAGCGGGGTGAGCAGCTCGACCTGGCCCTGGTGGTAGGCGGCCTTGGCGTCGTCCTGGCCCGCCAGCGCCAGCGCGCGGTCGTGGTGCGCCGCGAGCGTGAGGATCATCGCCCGGATGCCCTCGACCCGGGCCTTCATGTCCAGCAGCATCCGGCGCACGTCGGCGTGCTGGACGATGGTCACCTTGGGCGCGCTCGGGTCCTTGAAGCGCTTGAAGTCCGGGCCCTGCTTGCGCTCGCGCGCGTACTCCAGCGCGTTCAGGTAGGCGCTGGAGGCGATGGCCACGCCCTGCAGGCCGACCAGCAGCCGCGCGAAGTTCATCAGCTTGAACATCTGCGGCATGCCCAGGTTCTCCTGGGTGCCGACCAGCTCGCCCAGGCACTTGCCGTCGTCGCCGAAGGCGAGCTGGCAGGTCGCCGAGCCGTGCAGGCCCATCTTCTCCTCCAGGCGCGCCACCTGGACGTCGTTGGGCTCGCCCAGGCTGCCGTCGGCCCTCACCCGGATCTTCGGGACGATGAACAGCGACAGGCCCTTGGTCCCCGCCGGCGCGCCGTCCACGCGGGCCAGCACCAGGTGCACCACGTTCTCGGCGAGGTCGTGGTCGCCGGCGGTGATGAACATCTTCCCGCCGCTGATGGAGTAGGTGCCGTCCGGGTTCTTCGTCGCGCGGGTGCGGCAGGCGCCCACGTCGCTGCCGGCCTCCGCCTCGGTCAGGCACATCGTCCCGGAGAAGCGGCCGCTGTACATCGGCTCGAGGTAGCGCTGCTTCTGCTCCGGGGTCCCGAAGTGGGCGATCGTCTCCGCCGCGCCCGCGCTCAGGCCGGGGTACATCGCGAAGGCGGTGTTGGCGCCGGCGAGGATCTCCTCGACCACCGAGCTGAGCGCCCGCGGCGCGCCCTGCCCGCCCTCGTCCACCGGGATGCCCAGCGTCTTGAAGCCCGCCTCGTACAGGCCCTTCCACGCGTCCTTGAAGCCCTTCGGCGCCTGCACCTTGCCGCCTTCGAGCCGGCAGCCCTCCCGGTCGCCGCTCCCGGAGAGCGGCCCGAGCACCTCCTGGGCGTAGCGCGCCGTCTGCTTGAGCACCGAGAGCGCCTCCTCCTCGCCCCAGGCATCGAACGGCGGCTTGCCCAGCAGCTCGTTCAGCTTCAGCTGCTCGAAAAGGACGAACTGCAGCTCGCGAAGGCTCAGCCGGTACCGATTGATCGCCGCCATGCAGTGCTCTCCTGGATGGGTCCCCTGATCTGCCCGATCGCTAACGAGCGGGGGGTGGGCGGCGCACCAAAAGTCGGCTGCCGGACAGGCCTGCCGCCGCCCTCCGCTCCACTTCGAGTCCACCTGCATCCCTACTTTGCGCAACGAAGCCCGTGCGCACCGGAGGTCCCCCAATGCAGGCCCCGCTGTCCCTCCAGAAATCCCAGGTCACCCCGCGCGCCGAGCTCGACCGCATGCTCGACCGGCTCCGGGGCTCGGCCCACCGCTTCGCCCGCCTGGGAATCGCGGAGCGCATCGGGCTGCTCTCCTCGATCACCGACCGCTACTTTGCGCAGCTGGACGGGATGGTGCAGACCGCCTGCCTGGCCAAGGGCCTGGACCCGGACTCCGAGGATGCCGGCGAGGAGTGGCTGGCCCACGGCTTGTCGATCGCCCGGTACCTGCGGCTGCTGAAGCAGAGCCTGGTGGAGATCGCCGAGCACGGCCGCCCCCGGTTCGACGCGCGCCGCCTGCGCCGGCGGGAGAACGCCGGCGTCGCGCTCAAGGTCTACCCGGGCTCGACCCTGGAGGCGCTCACCTTCCCCGGCATCGCCGCGGAGATCTACTTCCAGAAGGGCGTGGACCCGGAGGAGCTGCCGGAGCGGCAGGCCCAGTTCTACCGCAGCCCGCACGACGGGCGCGTGGCGCTGGTGCTGGGCGCGGGAAACGTCGCCTCCATCCCGCCCAAGGACGCGCTGCAGAAGATGTTCGTCGAGGGCGCGGTGACGCTGCTCAAGGTCAACCCGGTCAACCAGTACCTGGGCCCGTTCCTCGAGCGCGCGTTCGCTCCGGCCATCGAGCAGGGCTACTTCGCGGTGGCCTACGGCGACGGCGAGGTCGGCGCCTACCTGACGAACCACCCGGCGGTGGAGGAGGTGCACATCACCGGGTCGGACCGGACGCACGACCTCATCGTTTGGGGCCCGCCCGGCGCGGAGCGCGACGAGCGCATCGCGCGCAACGAGCCGCTGCTCAAGAAGAAGATCACCTCCGAGCTGGGCAACGTCTCGGCGGTGCTGGTGGTGCCCGGCCCGTGGTCGGACGCCGACTTCGAGTACCAGGCCAAGAACGTCGCCGGCATGGTGACCAACAACGCCTCGTTCAACTGCAACGCGGCCAAGCTGCTCGTCCAGGCCAAGGGCTGGAGCGGCTCCGGCCGGCTGCTGACGGCCGTCGAGCGCGAGCTCTCGAAGACCCCCACCCGCTTGGCGTATTACCCGGGCGCCGCGGACCGCTTCCACCGCTTCACCGACGGCCGCTCCTACCTGCGCGCGGTCGGAGTTCCCCAGCCGGGCGAGCTGCCGTGGGCCATCGTCCCCCACCTCGATTCCGAGGACCCGGACGAGCTGCTGTTCCGCAGCGAGCCCTGGTGCTCGGTGCTGGGCGAGACCGAGGTCGGCAGCGACGACCCGATGGAGTACCTGAAGAAGGCCACCTCCTTCGTCAACGAGCGGGTCTGGGGCAGCCTCAACGTGGGGCTCCTGATCCACCCGGAGACCGCGCACGACCCGGCCGTCGCCCAGGCGCTCGACCGCGCGATCGAAGAACTGCGCTACGGCACCGTGGGGGTCAACCTCTGGCCCGCCGCGGCGTTCATCCTCGGCAGCACCCCGTGGGGTGCCCACCCGTCCAGCACGCCCGCCGACATCCAGAGCGGGCACGGCTGGAGCGGCAACACGCTGATGTTGGAGGGGATCGAGAAGACCGTCGTGCGCGCCCCGTTCCGCATGCTGCCCAAGCCCGTCTGGTTCGCCGACCACCGCACGGTCGGCAAGCTGGCCCGGAAGGTCACCCTGATGGAGCGCGACGCGTCCTGGCGTAAGCTGCCGGCGGTGGCGTTGGCCGCCGTGCGAGGTTGAACTTGGCAGAGCGCAGCAGAGACCGCGACGACCTGGAGCACATCTGCGCGGCGTGCCTGCGCGTGAACGGGGCGGTCTGCTGCGACGTGGCCGCCGGCGAGAAGCTCGCGACCCTGCTGCTCGCCGACATCGAGCGGATCGAGGAGGCCACCGGGTTGCCGCGCCACCGCTTCGTCGAGCGCGAGGACCTCGATCCCGCCGAGCGGCTGGCCTACGAGACGGTCCGGCCCATCTACCGGGGCGTCTTCGTGGGCAACGTGCGCTGGGGGCTCAAGGCCCGGAAGGGCTCCTGCGTCTTCCTGGAGAAGGGCAAGGGCTGCACGCTCCCGCCCGAGGCCAAGCCGCTGGCGTGCCGCACCTACCCGCTGGACTTCGACCTCGCCGGGGAGGTGACGCTCGTCGACGCGCCGCACTGCCTGGCGCTCGAGCGCGCCGAGGGGCCCAAGCACCTGTTGTCGATGCTGGGCACCTCGCGGGCCGAGCTGGCCCGGCTGCGCGCGCAGGCGCTGTCCGAAGGCCTCGACCACGCCACCCGCGCCCGGCGGATGGCTCGGCGCTGAGCTGGCCGAAGGCCTGGCCGGGGCGCGCCCTCCACCCGGATGTGGCCCTCGTTCTGCCTCACGACGCCGTAGCCGGCCGCGAGGCTCCTTGGTCGTGCCGAAGGCCTCGAAGCCGAGCTCGGCGGGTACCGGGCGGCAGCCGCTGAAGCTCCGAGGGGCAGCCCCACTCGCGGGGGTTCCCAGCGACCGGCGCGGATCTCACCTTCCCGCGTGCCGATGTCATCGCGCGAACCCATCCAGCTCGAGCGTTGCGCGGGGGTGCTGGTCCCCCTGTTCTCCCTCCGCACGGCCGGAAGCTGGGGCCTGGGCGAGCTGCCCGACCTGGCACGCCTGGCACCCTGGATGAGGACCGCCGGCCTGCGCGTGGCCATGACCCTGCCACTGCTCGAGGTCGCGCTCGGGCAGACGAGCCCCTACTCCGCACTCTCCGCCTTCGCGCTGGAGCCCGCCTTTCTCGCCCTCGACGAGATCGAGGACTTCCGCGAGTTGGGGGGCGAATCGGCGCTCGAGGCGGACGAGTCCTCGGAGCTCGACCGCCTGCGCCAGAGCGAGCAGGTCGACTGGAATGGCGTGCGGCGGCTCAAGGGCCGGTGGCTGCGCCGCAGCTTCGACCGGTTCGTGTCCTCCGGTGCCGCCAAGGACTCCTCCAGGGCCCGGGACCTGGCCTCCTTCCGGGAGCAAGAGCGCGGCTGGCTGTACGACTACGGCCTGTTCCGGGCGCTCAAGCACGCCCACCCCGACTCCTGGTGGCGCGGCGCCTGGCCGGCCGAGCTAGCGCGGCGCAATCCGGCGTCGCTCGCCCGGGCCCGGGAGCGCCACGCCGGCGACATCGCGTTCTACGAGTACCTGCAGTGGCTCGCGCACCGGCAGCTGGAGGCGGCCCGCGCCGAGGCCCGCCGCGAAGGCGTCCTCCTCGCCGGCGACCTCCCGTTCATGGTCGCGGAGGACAGCGCCGACGCCTGGTCGCGCCAGGCGGAGCTGCGCTTCGACGCCACCGTCGGCGCGCCCCCGGACGACTACTCCAAGGAGGGCCAGGACTGGGGCCTGCCCGCCTACCGCTGGGACGTGATGGAGCGGGGCGGCTATGAGTGGCTGCGCCGCCGCGGAGAGTCCGCCGCCGGGGCCTTCGACCTGGTGCGCGTCGACCACGCGGTGGGCTTCTACCGGACCTACACCCGCCCGCGCGACGGCAGCGCCCCCTTCTTCTCGCCCGCGCGCGAGCCCGAGCAGATCCACCAGGGCGAAGCGGTCTTCCTGCTCCTGCGCTCCGGGGGCACGTTCGTGTTCGCGGAGGATCTCGGGAGCGTCCCCAAGTACGTGCGCCAGTCGCTCACCCGCGTCGGCGTGCCCGGCTTCCGCGTGCTGCGCTGGGAGAAGGACGCGGAGGTCTATCGCGACCCGGGCGAGTGGCCGGCGCTCTCGGTGGCCACGACCGGGACGCACGACACCGATCCTCTCCCGACCTGGTGGGAGTCGCTGCCGCTGGCCGAGCGCGCCGCGGTGTGCAAGCTGCCGGCGCTCCAGGCGGTGGAGACGCAGCGCCACTTCACCCCCGCGGTCCACGACGCGCTGCTCGAGACCGTCTACCGCAGCGGATCCCGACTGCTGCTCCCGCCGATGCAGGACCTCTTCGGGTGGCGCGAGCGCGTGAACGTGCCGGGCACGGTCGGCGAGGCGAACTGGACCTGGCGCATGCGCCCGGCGGTCGGCGACCTCACCTGGGAGCCCGCGCTGGCGGAGCGCGCTCACGCGCTGCGGCGCCTGGGCGAGCAGTCCGGCCGCGCCTGAAGCGGGCGCGCGCCTCGGTGCGCGACCTCGAGAAGAAGACCCTCGAGCGCCAATTGGCGCAGGCCGAAGGCGCCGCCCGGGGCTGATGCCTCGGCCGCGCGGCTGTGCCAGACTGCCGCGCCATGAACTTCGATCCCAACGCAGCCGCCCAGCCTGGTTCCGGCATCTTCGGGTTGCCCGAGTCGCCCGACGCCAAGGTCCTCGTCCTCCCCGTCCCCTTCGACGCCACCACGTCGTACGCCAAGGGCGCCGCCGACGGCCCTGACGCCATCGTCGAGGCCAGCAAGCAGGTCGACCTCTTCGACCTCGAGACCGGCAAGCCCTACGAGGCGGGCATCGCGCTGCTGGAGCAGGACGGCAAGGTCGTCCGGCAGCTGCGCAAGTGGAACCGCGAGGCCTCCAAGCTCGCCCAGCCCATCATCGACGCCGGCGGCCAGGCCACGACGCCCCGGCTGGCCAAGGCGCTCTCGCAGGTCAACCGCATCTGCGAGCAGGTCAACGGCACGGTGGCGATGTACGCGGCCGCCGCCATCAAGGCCAAGAAGATCGTCGCGACGCTCGGCGGCGACCACGCCACGCCCTTCGGCGCCATCCAGGCCCACGCAGAGGCCTACCCCGACCTGGGCGTGCTGCACTTCGACGCCCACGCCGATCTGCGGGTCGCCTACGAGGGCTTCACCTGGTCGCACGCCTCGATCATGTTCAACGTGGCGCACCTGCTCCCCGTCCAGAAGCTGGTGCAGGTCGGCGTCCGCGACTTCTGCGAGGAGGAGCTGGAGCTGATCAAGGCCTCGCGCGGGCGCATCGTCACCCACTTCGACGCGCACCTCGCCGCCGCGCGGCAGAAGGGCATCAGCTTCCAGCAGCTGTGCCAGTTCGTCGTCCGCGACCTCCCCAAGAACGTGTACGTCTCCTTCGACATCGACGGGCTCGACCCCTCGCTGTGCCCCAACACCGGCACGCCGGTCCCGGGCGGCCTGTCGTTCAACGAGGCGAACGCCATCCTGCGCGAGCTGGTCGTCTCCGGCCGCCGCATCGTCGGCTTCGACCTGAACGAGGTCTCGCCCGGCAAGGACGGCAGCGAGTGGGACGCCAACGTCGGCGCGCGGATGCTCTACAAGCTCATCGGCTGGACGCTGAAGAGCCAGGAGAAGAAGGCGCGGCGGTAGGAATGCCGCGGGCCCCGGGCCGGGATCGCCGGAAGGCTACTTCGCTGGCCTGGCCGGCGCCGGAGCCGGGGCCGGGGCCGCCTTCGTGGCAGGAGGAGCAGGCGACGCCGCCTTGCCTTCCTTCGGCTCGGGCAGCAGCACGCCGAAGTCGAGCTCGGCGATGTACAGCTCGTCGTTGAGGTCGCCCAGGTAGACCGAGGTCGCCTGGACCTTGATCTGCATGACGTCGCGGGTGCGGATCTCCGTCCACTTGCTGCGCCGCGCGTCGGCCGCCACCGAGGTGATTCTCTTCCCGGTGGACGGCAGCTTGAGCATCTTGGTCAGGTCCGTGCCCTCGACGATGGTCGTGCGGTCCGCGGCCGTCTCGGCCAGCACCTCGAAGCGGTACAGGCGGTTGGAGTTCTTCCAGTCCTTCATGCTGCGAGCGTCGCCGCCGAGGACGGCCACCATCCCCAGCGGCACGGCCTTGGCGAACTCGACCTCGAGCCACTCCCCCGCCCCGGTCCCGACGGCCGACGGGCACCACAGCGTGTCCGTGTCGCCGTCGACGGCGTTGGCCGGCGCGAGCTTCTGGGCCTTGGGCCCCTTGGTCACCTGCGAGGACGCGCGGATCCTCATCCCCTGGAACGGGCTCTGCTTCTCGCCGCGGAACCAGAAGTCCTTGCCGTGCGCGAGGGCGACCTTCACCCGTCCCGAGGGCGTGACGACGGTGGAAACGATCTCCGTGCCGGCGACGGAGAGCGTCTCCGGCTTGCTGTGCTCGTAGAGCCCTGCCCACGCCACGCCGAACTTGCCGCCGCGCTGCGAGAAGACGGCGAAGCCGCCGCGTCCGCAGCCCTTCCGGCGCGAGACGAACGCCGCGACGAACTCCATCGTGCCGTCGGCGTCGAGGTCCCCCTCCTCCAGCGCGATGACCTTGTAGCGCTTGTCGAGCCCCTTGAATTGCGGCGAGCGCTTCAGCAGCGCAGCGCCCGTCGGCGGCTCGGCCGCCTCGGCGTGCGCGGCGGCGATCGCCACGGTGAAGACCAGCGCTGTGGCCAGGCAACGGCGACGCATCCGGACTCCGGTCGGCCCTCGAAAGGGGCCCATTGTGCACCAAACCGGGCCGATGGCGAGCTTGCCGCAGAGGGAGGCCCCGCGCAGAATCCCGCGCATGCCGACCCTGCAAGCCGACCTCGTCGTCCGCCACGCGCGCGAGCTGTGCACCATGAGGCCCTCCGGGAAGGGCGAAGCCGTCCTCGGCTCCCTCTCCGGTGCCTCGCTCGCCTGCCTCGAGGGGAAGATCGTCTGGGTCGGCGCCGACAGCGAGCTGGACCGCCACGTCTCCCTGAAGCCCGGCGCCAAGACCGTCGACGCCACCGGCTGCACCGTGACGCCCGGGCTCGTCGACTGCCACACGCACGCCGTGTTCGCCGGCGACCGCGGCGACGAGTTCTCCGCCCGCTGCGAGGGCGCGACCTACCTCGAGCTCGCCAGGAAGGGCGGAGGGATCGCCTCGACCGTGCGCGCCACTCGCGAGGCCAGCGAGGACCGCCTGGTCGAGCTCGCCCTGCCCCGCCTCTCCCGCCTGCTCGAGTTCGGCATCACCACCGCCGAGGCCAAGAGCGGCTATGCGCTCAACGTCCCGGACGAGCTGAAGATGCTGCGGGCCGTCGCGCGGCTGCCGAAGCTGCAGCCCATCGAGCTCGTGCCCACGCTGCTGTGCGCCCACGCGATCCCCCCGGAGCACGCGCAGACCCGCGAGGCCTACGTCGAGCTGTGCGTGAAGGAGATCGTCCCCGAGGTGGCCCGCCAGAAGCTCGCCAGGTTCTGCGACGCCTTCGTCGAGCAGTCGGCGTTCACGGTCGAGGAGGGCCGGAGGATCCTCGGGCGCGGCAAGGAGCTGGGGATGACCCCGCGCCTCCACGCCGACCAGATGTCGGCGATGGGCGCGAGCCAACTGGCCGCGGAGCTGGGCGCCGCGACCGCCGACCACCTGGAGTGCATCGACGACGCGGGCATCGCCGCGCTGGCCCAGGCCCAGGTCGCCGCGGTGCTGGTCCCTACCTCCACGCTCTTCCTCAAGCAGGCCGTCTACGCGCCCGGCCGAAGGCTCTGGGACGCCGGGCTCACCGTCGCGCTGGCCACCAACCTGAATCCCGGCTCGGCGATGACCGAGAACGCGAACCTGCCCATCGCGCTGGCGTGCCTGTTCAACGGCCTCACCCCCGCCGAGGCGCTCTGGGCCATCACCCGCGGCGGCGCCAAGGCCTTGGGCCTCGACGACCGCCTCGGCGCGCTCGAGCCCGGCCGCCAGGCGGACGTCGTCGTCCACGCCTGTGAGAGCCACCGCCACCTCGCCTACCACTTTGCCGTCAGCCACGTGCGCACCGTCGTCAAGCGCGGCCAGGTCGTCCTCGACCGCCCGCTCGCGCCCTGCGCCGCCGCCTGACTTGGGAGAAACCGAATGGCCGTCGTCTTCGTGACCATCGCCCCGCTCGGCACCGCCACGCCCAGCCTGTCGAAGTACGTCGCCGGAGTGCAGAAGGTCCTGCGGGCCTCGGGGCTCACCCACCAGATGACCGCCATGGGCACGATCATCGAGGGAGACCTCGACCGCATCCTGCAGGTCGTCCGCGAGATGCACGAGCACCCGTTTGCTGAAGGAGCGGTGCGCGTCTCGACGCTCATCAAGATCGACGACCGCCGCGACAAGGAACACACGATCGAGGGCAAGATGCGCTCGGTCCAGGAGAAGCTGAATCAGTAGCGGCGGACCGGGCCTGCCCCGAGCTTGCCGAAGGGTGCCTGCTCCGGTGCCACCGCCGAAGGGAACTCACATGTGCCGCATGCTCGCCGTCCGTTCGGCCCGTCCCGTGAAGATCGAGGACATGCTCGTCCACGCCCCGTACAGCCTGGGCAAGCTGAGCAAGGACCACCGCCACGGCTGGGGCCTCGCCGTCTATGTCGATGGCCAGCCCAAGGTCGCCCGGGGCACCAAGGCCGCCTGGCAGGACCCGGTCTACGAGGAGATCGCCGCGACGCTCGAAGGCCGCAGCCTGCTCGCCCACGTGCGCAAGGCCTCGGTGGGCAGCGTTCAGATCGAGAACTGCCACCCCTTCCAGCACGGGCGCTGGCTCTTCGCCCACAACGGAACCATCCCCGACTTCGACACCATCCGGCCGACGCTCGAGGCGCTCATCGCGCCGGAGTACCGCGCGATCATCCGCGGGACCACCGACAGCGAGCGCTGCTTCGCGCTCTTCCTGTCCCGGCTCGACCAGCTCGGGGGCTTGGAGTCGCCCCCGGTCAACGTCATCGCCTCGGCGCTGGCCATCGTGGTGGACGAGGTGCGCCGGGCCTGCCCCTCGCCGGACATCATCCTCAACTTCCTGGCGACCGACGGCGACTCGCTGGTGGGCCTGCACTGCGGCAACCGCGAGCTGTGTTTCAGCGCCAGCTCCGGCGAGAAGGTCGTCATCGCCAGCCAGCCGCCCGACCCGAACCAAGGCATCTGGTACGAGATCGCCGACGGCGAGGTCGTGGGGGTCGCGCCGGACCTGACCGTCCAGCGATGGCGGCTCGCGGGTCCGGGGCTCGCCTCCTAGAAGAGGAAGCGATGCTCCTGGGCACCCCGAAGAATTCGTCGACGGGCCCGTCCGCCTGAGCGACTGCCCGAGCGACTGCCCGATGGAGTAGGCGGGAGCAGGCCCCAGGGCCTGCCGCCGCTGGACGCCTGCCTTCCTGACGCGACCCGCAAATGAGAGGGACGGGAACCTCTCGGCTCCCGTCCCTCTCATTTCAGCAGTTCAGCAGGGGCAGGCTTCTGCGCCTGCCTACTCGTGAGACTAACGAGCGGCCTTCTTCTTGCCGGCCGGCTTGCGAGCGGCGCGCGCGGGCTTCTTCGCGGCCTTCTTGGCGACCACCTTCTTGGCGGCCGGAGCGGCCTTCTTCGCGGCTCTCTTGTCCTCGACCACGGCCTGCGCCGCGGCGAGCCGCGCGATCGGCACGCGGTAGGGCGAGCAGGACACGTAGTTGAGGCCGGCCTTGTGGAAGAACTTCACGCTCTTCGCCTCGCCGCCGTGCTCGCCGCAGACGCCGATCTTCAGGTTCTTGCGCGTCTTGCGGCCCAGCTCGACCGCCATCTTCACGAGCTTGCCCACGCCCTGCTGGTCCAGCGACTGGAACGGGTCGTCGACGAAGATGCCCGCCTTCTTCTGGTCGACGTAGTCCGGCAGGAACCGGCCCGCGTCGTCGCGGCTGAGCGCCATCGTCATCTGGGTCAGGTCGTTGGTGCCGAAGGAGAAGAACTCGGCCCGCTCGGCGATCTCGTCGGCGAGCAGCGCGGCGCGCGGCACTTCGATCATCGTGCCGACCATGTACTCCACCTTCACGCCGGCTTCCTTGAGGACCTCCTCGGCGACCTTGCGGGTGCCGTCCTCGAGGATGGTGAACTCCTTACGGTCGAGGACGAAGGGATGCATGATCTCCGGCTTGACCGGGATGCCCTCCTTCCTGCACTGCACCGCCGCCTCCATGATCGCCCGCACCTGCATCTCGAGGATCTCGGGGTAGGTGATGCACAGGCGGCAGCCGCGGTGGCCGAGCATCGGGTTCGACTCGTGCAGCTGCTCGACGCGGTGGCGCACCTTCTCGAACTCCACGCCGATCTTCTTGGCCAGGTCGCGCTGGTGCGGCTCGTCGTGCGGCACGAACTCGTGCAGCGGCGGGTCGACCAGGCGGATGGTGACGGGGCGGCCGTCCATCGCCTTGAAGATGCCGTAGAAGTCCTGGCGCTGGATGGGCAGCAGCTTGTTCAGCGCGGTGCGGCGGGTGCTCTCCTCCTCGGCGACGATCATCTCCTGGATGGCGTCGCGGCGCTCCTGGCTGTCGAAGAACATGTGCTCGGTGCGGCACAGGCCGATGCCCTCGGCGCCCATCTTGACGGCGTTCTCCGAGTCGTAGGGTGTGTCGGCGTTGGTGCGCACCTTCAGGTGGCGGATGGAGTCGGCGACGGCCATCAGGTCGTAGTAGGCCTGGGGCAGCTCCGGCTTCACCAGCGGCATCGCGCCGATGTAGACCACGCCCTCGCTCCCGTCGAGCGTGAGGGCGTCGCCCTTCTTGACGACCTTGTCGCCGATCCGCATCTGCTCGGTGGCGTAGTCGATGTTCAGCTTCTCGCAGCCGACGATGCAGCACTTGCCCCAGCCGCGGGCCACCACCGCCGCGTGGCTGGTCTTGCCGCCGGTGGCGGTGAGGATGCCCTGGGCGGCGTGCATGCCGCCGACGTCCTCGGGGCTGGTCTCGCGGCGGACCAGGATGACCTTCTTGCCCTCGGCCGCCAGCTTCTCGGCGTCCGGCGCGTTGAAGACCACCTCGCCGCAGGCGCTGCCCGGCACGGCGTTGATGCCGGTGGCGATCTGCTTGGAGGCCAGCTCGGCCTTGGTGATCTTGGGGTCGATGACCGGGTAGAAGAGCCGCTCGATGTCGGTGGGGCTGACGCGCATCACCGCGTCGTCCTTGGTGATGAGCTTCTCCTTCACCATGTCCACGGCCATCTGGAAGGTCGCGCGCGGGCTGCGCTTGCCGGTGCGGCACTGCAGCATGTAGAGCTTGCCGTCCTCGATGGTGAACTCGAGGTCCTGCATGTCCTTGTAGTGCTTCTCCAGGCGGCGGCGGACCTCGACCAGCTGCGCGTAGATGGCGGGCATCTGGCGCTCGAGCTCGGCGAGCTTGAGCGGGGTGCGGATGCCGGCCACCACATCCTCGCCCTGGGCGTTGATGAGGTAGTCGCCGTAGAAGACGTTCTCGCCGGTGTTCGGGTCGCGGGTGAAGCAGACGCCGGTGCCGGAGTTCTCGCCCTTGTTGCCGAACACCATCTGCACGATGTTGACGGCGGTGCCGCGCACGTCGGTGATCTTCTCGACGCGGCGGTAGGTCACGCACTTGTCGGCCTGCCAGCTGTTGAAGACGGCGGCCACTGCGCCCCAGAGCTGGGTGATGACGTCCTGGGGGAAGTCCTCGCCCTTCTTCTCCTTGTAGAAGGCCTTGAACTGGGCGCAGAGGTCCTTGAGGTCCTCGGCGTTGAGCTCGGTGTCGAGCTTGACGCCCTTCTTGGCCTTCATCTCGTGGAGCATGTGCTCCATCGGCTCCTTGGAGAGCCCCATCGCCGTGGTGGCGAACATCTGGATGAAGCGGCGGTAGGAGTCGTAGGCGAAGCGGGGGTTGCCGGTCTTCTTGGCCAGGCCCTCGACCGAGATGTCGGTCAGGCCCAGGTTGAGGATGGTCTCCATCATGCCGGGCATGGAGCGCGCGGCGCCGGAGCGCACCGAGACGAGCAGCGGGTCATTCGGATCGCCGAACTTCTTGCCGGAGGCCTTCTCCAGGCGGGTCACGTGCTGGAGCACTTCCTTGTCCAGCCCCTTGGGCATGACCTTGCCGCCCTTGTCGTAGGCCACGCAGGCGTCGACGGAGATGGTGAAGCCCGCGGGGACCGGCAAGCCGATGCTGGTCATCTCCGCCAGGCCGGCGCCCTTGCCGCCCAGCACGTCCTTCATGTCGCCGCGGCCTTCGGCCTTGCCGTTCCCGAAGAAGTACACGTACTTCTGAGCCATTGCAGCCTCCGATATGTCCTATTTGTCCCGTCGGTGTGCCTTGGAGACCGGCCTTTCTGGCCGGTGGAGCCGGTGCCGTCTGGCGGGCTCGCCCTCCGAAGCCTTCGAGGCCCGTTTTCCCTCGGGAAACGGAGCCTCAAAACGGCGCGAAGGATAGGCAGTTACCCCAGCGAAGAGAAGGAAAAAAGAGACCGCAAGATTCCCGAAAGCCCCTCAGAAGGCGGGCTTCACTCCATCCTGAGCGACCACCGGCGCGGCGGAGGCTCTCTTTTCTGAGTCACGCACGCTCCTTCGGCTTGGCGTGCAGGGGGGTTCCGTGGCGCCAACGCCCGCCAGCGCCGCACGCCCGGGAAAGGGAATGACGGGGTCGCCGGCAGGATCGGCAAGCCGGGGCCCGCGAGGGCGTGGACTGGGCAGCGGACATGGCGTGCCGCCCGCATGCCTTGCAGCAGACCTCTCGCCTGCGCTGGCTCAGGACTTCTTCTCCTCCAGCGAGTCGACGAAGCGCGCCGCCTTCGCCGCGGCCGTCAGGTAGGCATCGAAGAGCGCCTGGCACTCCTCGGCGGGCAGCTCGCCGTCGCGGTCGCGAAGCTCGAGGGCCTGCTTGAGCACCATCGGGTCGATGCCGATGCGCCGGCCGGCGGCCTCGGGGATCTCGCGGCGAGTGACCAGCCCCTCGCCGGTCAGGGTCAGGGCGATGCGCAGCACGTCGAGGAACCCGCCCACCGTCTTGGCGATCCTCTTCTCCAGGCCTCGGCCCTCGGCCTCGAGGTAGCCCTCGCGCAGCTCGAGGACCAGCTGCATCAGCTCCTGCTCGCAGCGCAGCCGCACGTGCTCGCGCCCGATGGCGAGCGAGCCGAGCACGTCCTTGCCCACCAGCACCCGGTGCGACTCCTTCATCGAGAGGAACTTGACCGGGAAGATGTCGGTCGAGGCCTTCAGCTCGCCCAGGACGAGGAAGGAAGGCGCGATGCCGGCGCGGCGGGCCTTGGCCACCGGCTCCAGCAGGGCCTCGAGGTCGGCCTTGCCCAGCGCGGTCGGGACCACCAGCAGGTTCACGTCGCTCTTGTTGGGGCGGAAGTCGCCGCGGGCGCCGCTGCCGTACAGCGAGATGGAGACCAGGCCCGCGCCGAGCTTCTCCTCGACGGCGGCGCAGAAGGACGCCACCTCGCGCTGCACCGTGGGCGGCAGGAGCGTGGTGGACAGGTCGATGGCGGTGGTCATCACGGGCCTCCGGGAGGGCGTGGCGGGTCCCTCCAGCAATACGCGGGTTGCCGTCTCGGGTGCCAGCCCGGGCCCCCAAACTGCGAGAGCCCGTCCACCCGAGGGCAGACAGGCTCCCGCGAGCTTCGGTTCGGCGCGCTCAGGCCTTGGGCTGCTCCCCGGCCTGGATCTTGGAGAAGTCGGCGATGCCGCCGAACAGCTTGCCGATGGCCGTCAGCAGCGCCACGCGGTTCTCCTTGACCTTGGCGTCCTCGGCCAGCACGCGGACCTTGTTGAAGAAGGTGTCCACCGCGGGCTTGAGCGAGGCGATCTCGTTGAGGGCCGCGGCGAAGTCGTGGGCCTTCACCGCGGTCTCGACCCGGCCGCGCGAGGCGTCGTAGGCCCAGCAGAGCGCCTTCTCGGCGTCCTCGGAGAGCAGCGTCGGGTCCACCGAGACGGCCTTCACGTCCTTGGCCTGCTTCTCGACGATGTTGACCACGCGCTTGAACGCCACGGCGAGCGGGTCGAAGTCGGGGCGGCCGACGATGGCGTTCATCGCCTTGAGCCGCTCCTGGGCGTCGACCATGTCGTCGAAGCCGGCAGAGAGCACCGCCTCGACCACGTCCTTGCGCGCGGAGTCGGCCCAGAGGTTCTTGAGCCGCTCGCGGAAGAAGTCGAGCACCTGGGTCCGGGTCTTGGCCCGGTCGACGACCTTGGAGCCCAAGAGCGCCAGCGCCCGGTCGACCATGCCGCCCAGCGAGTAGCGGTAGCCGCGGCCGAGGGTGATGTTGATGACCGCCAGGCAGGCGCGCCGCAGCGCGAACGGGTCGGCCGCGCCGGTGGGCGCCTTGCCGATGCCGATGATGCCGACGATGGTGTCCAGCCGGTCGGCGATGCCGACGATGGCGCCCGGGTCCGCGGTGGGCAGCGAGTCGGAGGCGCCGCGGGGCAGGTAGTGCTCGGAGACGGCCAGCGAGACCTCGGGCGACTCGATGCCCCGGGTGTACTCGCGGCCCATCACGCCCTGCAGCTCGGGGAACTCGCCGACCATGCCGGTGACGAGGTCGGCCTTGCAGAGGTAGGCGGCGCGGGAGACGGTCTCCGAGAAGGCGTGCTTGCTGTCGCCGCCGGCGGCCTTGATGAGCGCGTCGTCGATGGAGCCGCCCTCGGGGGTCTGGGCGCCCAGGCCCAGCTCGTAGGCGAGGTTGACGGCCAGCTCGCGGAAGCGCGCCATCTTCTCGTAGCTGGTGCCCAGCTTCTGCTGGAAGGTCACGCGCTTGAGCTCGTCGACGCGGCTGTCGAGCGGGCGCTTCTTGTCCTCGGTGAAGAAGAAGCGGGCGTCGGACAGGCGGGCGCGCAGCACGCGCTCGTAACCGGCGCGGGAGACGGCCTTGTCCTTGACCGGGGTGTTGGAGACGGCGACGAAGTGGGGCATCAGTGCGCCCTTGTCGTCCACCACCGAGAAGTACTTCTGGTGGCCCTTGGCCTCCATCACCAGGACCTCGGGCGGCAGGTCCAGGTAGTCCTTGTCGAAGCTGCCGAGCACCGCGGTGGCGTTCTCGACCAGGTTGGTGACGGTGTCGAGCAGGCCGGCGTCGTCGAGGATCTTGCCGCCCACCGTCGCGGCCTCGGCCGCGGCCGCTTCCTTGATCTTGGCCTTGCGGACCTCGGGGTCGACGACGACGTTGCCGGCTTCCATCGCGGCCAGGTAGCCCTCGGGCTTCTCCAGCTTGATGGGCTTCTTGGAGAGGAACCGGTGGCCCAGCGTGGTGTTGCCGCTCTTGACGTCGGCAATCTGGAACTTGACCGCCTTCTCGCCGTGCAGCGCGGCGATCCACTGGATCGGCCGGGCGAAGGTGGCTTCCTCCCAGCCCCAGCGCATCGACTTCTTGAAGTGAAGGCCGGTGACGAGGTTCTTGAGCAGGTCGGGCAGGAGCTTGGCCGTCTGCTGGCCCTTCTCCTTGTGCTCGACGAAGACCCGCTTGCCCTTGGGCGTGTCCTTCTGCTGGACCTGGGCGAGCTTGATGCCCTGGCCGGCGGCCCACTTCTCGCCGGTGTCGGTCAGCTTCCCGTCCGGGGTCATCGCCACGGTCACCGGCGGCCCCATGACTTCGCTGGTCGAGTCGGGCTGCACGTCGACCAGGTCCTTGACGACCAGCGCCAGGCGGCGCGGGGTCCCGTAGACCTTCACCTCGCCGAACGTCAGCCGCGCCTCGCCGGCCTTCTTGGCGAACAGCTCCTTCATCTCGTCGAGCGCGGGCATCACGAACGAGGCGGGCAACTCCTCGGTGCCGATCTCCAGCAGCAGATCCTTGGGCATCTTCTTCGACCTCTAGGTCAGCGAAACCAGGAAGGAATTCAAATGATTATGCTCTGGCCCCTCGACAGGCTCGGGGTGTGGGGGCTCGCGCTAGCCGGCCTTGGCCACGTCGATGGGCGGCGGCAGCTTGCTGCGGTCCTTGAGCAGCGGGTAGCCGATGCGCTCGCGCATCAGCAGCCAGCCCTCGGCGCAGCCACGCGCCACGTCGCGCACCCGCTTGATGTAGCCGGCGCGCTCGGTGACCGAGATGGCGCCACGGGCGTCGAGCAGGTTGAAGGTGTGCGAGCACTTCAGGCAGTAGTCGTAGGCGGGGATGGGCAGCTTCTTCTCCAGCAGCCGCTTGCACTCCGCTTCGTACTTGCCGAACAGGTCGAAGAGCAGCGCCTGGTCCGACTCCTGGAAGGAGTACCTGGACTGCTCGACCTCGTTCTCGTGGAAGACCTCGCCGTAGGTGACGCCCTCGGTGAACTCGATGTCGTAGAGGCTGTTCTTGCCCTGCAGGTACATGGCGATGCGCTCGAGCCCGTAGGTGAGCTCGGCCGCCACCGGCCTGCAGTCGAAGCCGCCGGCCTGCTGGAAGTAGGTGAACTGGGTGATCTCCATCCCGTCGCACCAGACCTCCCAGCCCAGGCCCCAGGCACCCAGGGTCGGCGACTCCCAGTCGTCCTCGACGAAGCGGATGTCGTGCTCGTCGCTCTTGATGCCGATGGCCTCGAGCGAGCCCAGGTAGAGCGCCTGCACGTCCTTGGGCGAGGGCTTGAGGATCACCTGGAACTGGTGGTGCTGGAACAGCCGGTTCGGGTTCTCGCCGAAGCGGCCGTCCGCCGGGCGGCGGCTGGGCTCGACGTAGGCCACGCTCCAGGGCTCCGGCCCCAGGACCCGCAAGAACGTCTGGGGGTTCATGGTCCCGGCCCCGACTTCGAGGTCGTAGCCCTGCCCGATGAGGCATCCGCGGCGGGCCCAGTAGTCCTGCAGCTTCAGGATGAGCGCTTGGAAGGTCAGCATGGCGGCGGAAGCTAGCCGGACAGGTTCGCGCCGGTCAATGGATTCGTCGGGCCCCGGGGCCTTCGCCGCGCCCCCGCCAGGCGCGGGTTCTTCGGCGCAGACGCCCACCCTCGCTCTCCGACCGGACTTCCCGTGAGCTGGCCGATCGAGCCCTCCCCGAGCAGCCCGCCTTGGCGATCTCGATTTAGCCAGCAAACTCCGGCACTTGCCAGGCGTGGCTCCATTCTTCCTTCGAGGGCGTTAACAACGGCCTGCCGGTGTGCGAAGTTTGGGGGCCCGGTCGCCCTCAATCAGACGGCCGGCCCTGAGGCAGGTCGTGGACGGCGGGAGCGCAGCCATCAAACCGGAGTCGACGGCGACGGCGACGGCGCCCGCGTTCCGCGAGCGCGCCCGGACTGTCTCTCAGGAGATGCCCGCGGTCCGCCCGCCCGAAGAGAGCCGCCCGGAGCCGCAGCCCGCCCGGCCCAAGACGCGGACGCAGGAGATCCCGGTGGTGACCATCGCCGCCGAAACCCCGGCGCCGGCCATCGTCCCGGCACCGCCGCCGCCCGCCGCCAAGCCCGCCGCCCCGCTCGATCGCGACACGCTGCTCAAGACGCGGATCAAGGATCTGGCGCTGCACATCGCCGGGACCAAGGTCGAGCGGATGGTCGAGGCGCTCTACCAGGACCTCGCCTCCGCCGGCGTCGCCTTCCGTCCCCCCTGCTACCTCTCCGACGAGTGGGGCTGCCCGGACGGCAAGCCCATCATCGGCATCCCGTTCTACCTGGCCGACGACAAGCTGGGCGTCATCGAGGGCGAGGTCAGCGAGGTCCGCGAGGACGAGAAGGAGTCGATGCTCTACCTGCGGCACGAGGCGGGCCACGCCTTCTGCTACGCCTACGAGCTCTACAACGACGAGCAGTTCGCCACGCTCTTCGGCCCGTTCACGCGCCCCTACGTCGAGGACTACAAGGTGATGCCGTTCAGCCGGGCGTTCGTGCGCCACATCCCCGGCTGGTACGCGCAGAAGCACCCCGACGAGGACTTCGCCGAGACCTTCGCGGTCTACATCACCCCCGGCGGGGCCTGGCGGCAGACGTACGCGGGCTGGCCGGCCCTGCGCAAGCTCGAGTACGTCGAGGCGAAGATCAAGGAGCTGGGCGAATCGACGCCCAGGGTCATCACCCGCGCCCCGGACCAGCTGGACATCCCCGTCGAGCTGATGGAGGAGACGGTCGGCGAGGTGTTCGAGCGCGAGGGACCGCCCGCCGACGTCGGCCAGCAGCTGGGCGTCCACTTCGACTCCGACCTGCGGCAGATCTTCCTGGCCCCGGGCCAGGGCTCGCTCGCCGCCACTGCGGTCATCGAGTCGGCGCGCAACCCGCTCATCCCCTCCATCGCGTACTGGACCGGGCTGGCGCGCCCGGTGGTGAAGGCCGTCGTCCTGCACCTCTCCGCGCGCTGCCGCGAGCTGTTGCTGAGCGCCAAGCCAGGAACCGAGAGCGAGTGCCTGGCCCGCTTCTCCATCCTGGTGACCACGCTGGCGATGAACCGGGTCTACTCGGGCCGGTTCGGCGAGCTGTGACCTCCCGTCGAGGAGCCGGCGCCGGCCTGCCACTCCGGGGTGTGCGTTCCTATCTTGGGGAGAGGGACGCGCAGGGGGCTTGCAGGGAAAGATGAAATCGAGGACCCCACCTCGCGCGTTGACGGCGTGCGATGGAATCGAGCTCACGGCCCCTGAAAGACGCGCGAACTTGCAGGCAGGCCTTTCCGAAGATCGAACCGATCAGGTTATATAGGGAGCAGATGCGACCCTTGAAGGTTCCGATCCTCTTCTACCAACCGCCGGCGGACCCCGAAGACCCGGTGGTCGGCCAG
The DNA here is from genome assembly GCA_036504155.1 of Myxococcales bacterium. Classification (GTDB taxonomy): domain Bacteria; phylum Myxococcota; class Myxococcia; order Myxococcales; family UBA5297; genus JACRCT01. Next base: position 18,916 of record DASXVQ010000040.1, on the reverse strand, counting down.
ATCTTCGACGCGCTGCAGGCGCTTGGCCACAAGCCGACCCGCTTCGCCGTCGAGCGCGACGTGCGCTCCCTGCTCAACGGCATCTCGCGCGGGCGCCCGGACCTGGTCTTCAACATCTGCGAGACCTTCGCCAACCGGAACATCTTCGAGGTCAACGTCGCCGCCCTCCTCGAGCTGCTCGACGTGCCGCTCACCGGCAGCGGCACGGCCGGCCTGCTGCTCGCGCAGGACAAGGCCATCGCCAAGAAGCTCTTCACCTTCCACCGCGTCCCCTGCCCCGACTTCGTGGTCTTCCACGACGAGGCGCTCGACCTGGGCGGCCGGCAGCTGCGCTTCCCGCTGTTCGTCAAGCCGCTGCGCGCCGACGCCTCCATCGGCATCACCCCGGAGTCGCTGGTCCACAACGTGGAGCAGCTGCTCGAGCGCGTGCGCTACGTCCACTCGCTGGGCGAGTCGGCCATCGCCGAGGAGTACATCGAGGGCCGCGAGATGTACGTCGGGGTCCTCGGCGGCGAGCAGCGGCCCCTGGCGCTGCCGGTGGTGGAGCTCCAGTTCCGCGGCGGCTACCCGAAGGGGCGTCCGCGCATCGCCGACTTCTCGGCCAAGTTCGAGAAGGACAGCCCGGAGTTCAAGGGCACCCGCTCGGTCATGGCGCGCGTCAGCAACGAGCTGCGCCAGCGCCTGCAGGACCTGGCGGTCGACGCCTTCGAGGCGCTGCAGCTGCGCGACTACGCCCGCGTGGACTTCCGCATCGACGAGAAGGGCAGCCCGTTCGTGCTCGAGGTCAACCCGAACCCCTACCTCGAGAAGGACGCCGAGTTCGCGATGGCGTCCAAGGCCGCGGGCATGGAGTACCCGCAGCTCATCGAGCACATCATGAAGCTCGCCGGCAAGCGCGCCCCGAAGAAGGTCCCCGAGGAGCCGCCCAGCGAGCCGCAGCAAGCTCCACCCGCGCCGGCGGCTCCGCAGTCGGCCGCCGGGGGCTGAGGCTCTGCAATAGCCCTGCGAACCCCGGGGGCTGAAAAGCCCCCGGCTACTGGCTCGAAAGCCCACTGAATGTGGGCTGGCCCCCGAACCTTCACTTCGAAGGCGAGTGCTTCCCGCGGAGAAACCGCTGCCTCTGGTTGGGCGAAGGCGACGCGATGCGCTGTCGCCCGGAATCGCGACGCCGCCACCTCATCGGGCCGGGGGTTAGTCCGCTTCAGCGGACTTGGTGCAGGCAGCCGGGGGCTCTTCTGCCCCCGGTTTCTCGGCGGTATTCAGCTCTGCCTCTCGGCCAGCTCGGAGTCCTGAGCGCGCCGAGGGACTACTTCTTCTTGGCGGGCTCGGTCTTCTTCGCGTCGGCCTTGGCGGGCTCGGTCTTCTTGGCGTCGGCGGCCTTCGCCTCGTCCTTCTTGCAGCTGCACTCGCCCTCGCCGCACTTGCAGTCGCCACCGCACTTGCAGTCGGAGCCGGACTTGCCGCACTTGCAGTCGCCGGCGGCGGCCTTCTCGCCCTGGCCGCACTTGCAGTCCTTGCCACACTTGCATTCGCCACCGGACTTGCAGGCGCAGTCGCCGGCCTTGGCGTGCTCCGCGCACTTGGCCTTGCCGTCCTTGGCGTGCGGGCACTCGCCCTTGCCTTCCTTGCCGGCGGCGGCGCCGTCCTTGTTGCAGTCGCAGGCGCGGGCAGGCTGGGCGATGGCGAGGACGGCGGTGAAGGCGAAGGCGGACAGGGCGATGGTCAGGTGCTTCATGGTGGGTGTTCCTCCTGGAAAGCCTGGGATTCTCCGCGATGGGCCCGAGGCCGGCAAGCGGAGGCGCCCAGGGGTCTAACCCCGAGGACCTGCAGGCGCACGGTCGGCCTGTTCGGTTGAGGCATTGGGGTGCGGCTGGTAACCTCTGCCTCCTTCGGCCGACGGAGGTCTCAAATCCCAATGCGCAACCTGATCTGGGTGGTCCTGGTGCTGTTCGCGGCCGCATGCGGCGACTGTGGCGGGGGTGGTCCGACCGACGCGAAGGGCAAGATCGAGGCCCAGAAGAAGTCGAGGGAGTTCGCGGCATCGTGCCCGAAGCCGAGCGACCCGAAGTACGTGGTCGACTTCGAGACCCTGCCGGTCATCCTCACCAATACGGGCAAGGCCACCTCCTATCTGAACAAGTTCGAAGTGGAGACCGCCTTCAAGGAGGTCTTCGTCGTCGACCAGGCCAAGGTCCCCGAGACCATCGCCCAGGGCGAGACCGTGGAGATCCCGGTCACCTTCATGCCCAACGCGAGCGGCACGATCATCGGCAAGCTGCACGTCGCCGGCGACCTGGAGGACGGCTCGGACACCTTCGACATCACCCTCTCGGGCGAGGGCAAGAGCTTCGCCCCGCTCCCGACGTTCAGCGCGTCCTGCTCCAGCCCGAACACCACCTCGCCCACCCTGGACGGCTGCAACCCGTCGAGCGCCTCGGTGCCGCGCAGCATCCGCTTCCTGCCGACCGGAGCCGGCGGCTACATCGAAGTCCCGGTCACCCTCAAGAACGCCGGCTGCCCCAAGCTCACCGTCTCGAACATCAAGGTCGCCACCACCAGCAGCGACGACTCCAAGGACGGCTTCGCCCTCGCTGAAGGCCAGGCCACCTCGCTCGACGTCGCCGGCGGCAACGGCACCGCCGTCATCAACGTGCGCTTCGCGCCGCAGACCGCCGGGACCATCTACAAGGGCACGCTGACCTTCGAGACCAACGACCCCGATGCCGCCGACGCCGCCGTCACCATCAAGCTCGACGGCGAGGGCACCAGCGCCTCGCTCTGGCTCGACAAGACGGCCTGCGACTTCTCCAAGCTCGTCAGCCCCTGCAACGGCCAGTTCGAGATCCGCAACTCCGGCCAGCTGCCGCTGACCCTCAGCAAGGTCTCTCTCAAGAAGGGCAACCCCCTGTTCAAGCTGGAGAACGCGGACGCGTTCACCGGCCAGTCCGTGACGACGGGCTCCTTCGCCACCCTGGTCAAGGTCACCTACGACCCGGCCGGCAACCCCAACTGCCCGGCCACGGTGTCGGAGTGCAACGACACGCTCGTCGTCGAATCCGATGCCGGCACCGCCGAGGCCACCCTGCAGGGCGGCTCTCCGGCGGTCCTGAAGACGCTGCCGGCGACGGCCGTCGACTTCAACGCGGCGGTGGGCGGCGATCCCCTGGACCACAACGATCACTTCGAGACGCTCGAGCTCCAGAACGTCAGCACCTACAGCGGGCAGCTGGATCTGACGATCAAGGACCTGGCGGTGAGCGACTCGCGCAACGCCTTCAGCGTCGTCAGCGCGAGCCCGCTGCCCGCCGGCTGCGACACGTCGGCCAAGCCCTTCGCCAAGGACACCGTGGTCAAGCCCGGCGAGAGCTTCACCGCCTGCCTCAAGTTCACCAGCGACATCCTCGGCGGCTCCTTCAGCACCAACATGAACGTGCTCAGCAGCGACCCGTCCTACCCCGAGCTCACCGGCCTCATCGTCGAGCTGAAGGCCCAGGCGACCTGCGAGGCCAAGCCGACCGCCACCATCGAGGTGCGCAAGCAGGGCGCCAGCGACACCTGCCCCTGCAGCGAGGGCACGGGCTGCCCGGCGACCAGCACCTGCGGCGTGAAGCTGCCCTCCGGCGGGACGACGTCGGGCACCGTGGATATCAGCGGCGAGGCGAGCTTCTCGCCCACCTTCAAGTTCGACGGGACCGGCCAGTGCGTCGAGGACGTCCGCGTCTACACCGGCCTGCAGTACGAGTGGACGCTGGTCTCCCCCATCGACGGAAGCGCGTCCATCCTCCCCGACGGCAAGAGCGGCGCCGCGGTGACCACGCTGACCTACTCGAAGGCCGTGCCGCACGTCCTCAAGCTGAAGGTCACCGACAGCAAGGGCGCGGTGAGCAACTCGACCTCGTTCACCGTGAACGCGAGCCCTCCGTAGGCTTCGCGTCCCGGGAGACTCCGGGAGACGTTGCTCCCAATCTGGCGCCCACTCCATGGCCCGCGAGCCTTCGCGGGCGCGGGAGTGGCGTGGGAAAGCCTCAGGCCTTCTCGGCCCGCGGCAAGACGGCGCGGAGCCCCGGCGGCAGCGACTGGATGACCAGCTTGTCGAGCGTCGCCTCGCGGTAGACCTCGAGCATGCGCTCCTGCCCTTCCTTCCACACCGAGTACATGGTGCAGGAGGGCGTGAGCTTGCAGGTGTCCTCGCCGCGGCTCAGGCAGAGGTTGACGACCACCGGGCCCTCGACCGCCTCGATGACGTCCAGGAAGCTGATCTCGCTCATCGGCTTGGCGATCGAGTAGCCGCCGAGCTTGCCGCGGGTGGCCTTCACCAGGCCCTTGGTGGAGAGCGTCTTGAGGATCTTCGCGGCGAACTCCTCGGGGATCTGCATGCGCCGGGCGATCTCCCGGAAGGGCACGATGTCGCCGCTGGGGATGGAGGCCAGGAAGATCATGGCCCGAAGGCCGTAGTCGATCTTCCGGCTGATCTTCAGGGTGTGCTGCATCCGACCTCCCGCCGGCGCTCGCGCGGCCCGCCCGCCCGGACGGGAGGGAATCGCCCGTGCCGACGAACCATGACATAGAGAATCTCCCCCCCGATGTCGAGATTCCGGGAAACCCCTCCGGACGCGGGGGCATCGAAGGAACCCTGGGACTCCATGATCGATCTCCACTCGCACACCACGGCTTCCGACGGGCAGCACACGGCCACCGAGCTGATCCGCAAGGCGAAGGAAGCGGGCATCCGAACGCTGGCCGTCACCGACCACGACACGGTCGCGGCACTCCACGAGGCGGCCCAGGCGGCGCGCGAAGCAGGCGTCGAGCTGGTCTGCGGCATCGAGCTTTCGGCGTTCGTCAACGGCCGCGAGACTCACATCCTGGGGCACTTCTTGGACCCGCAGGACCCGGCGCTGCGCGGGCTCTCGACGCTGCTCAGGTCCGAGCGCGAGAAGCGCATGCACAAGATGGTGGCCCGCGTCACCGAGCTGGGGATGCGCTGCGAGTTCGACGAAGTGGTCCGCGTCAGCGGCGGCGAGAACCTGGGCCGGCCGCACCTGGCGCAGGTGATGGTCGCCCACGGCTATGCCAAGGACGTGCGCGACGCTTTCGAGCGCCACATCGGCGCCGGCAAGCCCGGCTACGTGCAGCGCTACAAGCTGACCTCGGCGGAGGCCATCGCGCTCATCGGCAAGGCCGGGGGGACGGCGACGGTGGCGCACCTGGCGGTCAGCAAGCTCACGCGCGCCGATCTGGACGTGCTCAAGGAGCAGGGACTGGCCGGCCTGGAAGTGGCGCACCCGGATCACCCGGAGAAGACGCGCGCAGAAGTGCTGGCGCTGGCCAAGGAGTTGGACCTCGTGCCCACGGCGGGCAGCGACTTCCACGGCGAGGCGATCGTGCCGGGGCGAAGGTTGGGGATGGTGGGGATGGCTGCGGACGACCTCGAGCGCCTCCGCGCGCGGGCCGGCCGCCGGAACGAGGGCGAGGCGCATGGCTGAGACCGAGCTGGCCAAGAAGAAGTGCGTGCCGTGCAGCGCGGGCACCCCGAAGCTGTGGGGCTACCAGCTGGACTTCTACGCGAAGCAGCTTCCGGACTGGAAGGTGGTCGACGAGCACCACCTGGAGCGGGCGTTCAAGTTCCCGGACTTCGTGAGCGCTCTGGCGTTCGTGAACAGGGTCGGCGCGATCGCCGAGCAGGAGGGCCACCACCCGGACCTCGCCCTGTCCTGGGGCAAGGTCGTGGTGACCATCTACACGCACAAGATCGACGGGCTGAGCGAGGCGGACTTCGTGCTCGGGGCGAAGGTCGACCAACTGACCGTTCCCGCCGGAGGCTGAAGCCTGGCTGAAGCCTCCGGCTACTCCTGCCAAACCCGCTTCGCGGGTTCCGGGAATCCCAAGTCTGAGCTCAATCCTGGCGCGCCGAGCCCCGAAGGGGCTTTGCAGACATAGCCGGAAGCTTCAGCTTCCGGCGGACGGCCGGCCGCCTACCCCGCCATCGACTTGATGGCGTTCGCCGCGGCCTCGGACACCGGAGCCCAGTACACGCCGAAGAACACCACGAGCGCGGTCAGGCCCGCGAGCAGGCCCGTGTAGCTCATGGGGAACTCGAGCGCGGTCTCGTCGCGGCCCTTCTCCAGGAACATCGCCTTGACCACCCGCGCGTAATAGAAGAGCGACACCGCGCTGTTGAGCGCGCCGATGACGGCGAGCGCCCACCAGCCCGTCGCGTCGCCGGGCGCCGAGGCGCCGGCCTTCTGGACCACCGCGTAGAACAGGTAGAACTTGCCGATGAAGCCGGCGAGCGGGGGAAGCCCGGTCAGGCTGAAGAGCAGGATGGCGAAGGCCACCGCCGCGAACGGCGCCCGCTTGGAGAGCCCGCGGTACTCGAAGATCGACTCGCTGTTGTTCGAGCGGGAGACCATCTCCACCACGAGGAAGGCCCCGACGTTCATGAACAGGTAGAACGTCAGGTACACGAGCACCGACATGTTCCCGAGATTGCTGGCCACCGCCACGCCCATCATGATGTAGCCGGCGTGGGCGATGGAGGAGTACGCCAGCAGGCGCTTCAGGTTGTTCTGGTTGAGCGCCGCGAGGTTGCCCAGGGTCATCGTCACCGCGGCCACCGCGCCCAGCACCGCGGGCCAGGGCATGCCGGCCGCCGCCCGCGCCATCTGGTCCAGCTCGCCGGTGCCGACCTGCGCCATGCCGCCGAAGAAGACGCGCATCGCCACCGCGAAGCCCGCGGCCTTCGGCGCCACCGACAGGAAGGCGGTGAACGGGGTCGGAGCGCCCTCGTACACGTCCGGGCACCACATGTGCCAGGGCACGCTCGCCACTTTGTAGCCGATGCCCGAGAGCACGAAGATCAGCGCGACCAGCAGGCCAAGCTGGCCGCCCAACCGGCTCACGGGCAGCGCGTTGTTCATCTGCGGCCCCAGCCGCCCGAGCGCGTTGGCGAGGGCGTTCAGGTCGGTGGTCCCCAGCAGGCCGTAGATGTAGCTCATGCCGAAGAGCATCACGCCCGAGGCCACGCCGCCGTAGATGACGTACTTCAGCGAGGCCTCGGCCGCGCGCCGGTCGGCCCGCCGGTAGCCGGCGAGGATGTAGCTGATCAGCGAGACCATCTCGAGCGAGAGGTAGACCATCAGCAGGTCCACCGAGGTCGACATCAGGTTCAGGCCCAGGCACATCGCCACCAGCAGCGCGAAGTACTCGCCCTGGCGCGCCAGCGCGATCTCCTTGGACGGCACCGCCATCCACACGGCCATGGCGGTCGCGGCCAGGAAGATCCACTTGAAGAAGATGCCCAGCGAGTCGTGGACGATGAGCCCGGAGAAGAGCGGCCGCGCCGGGACGTCGCCCAGGAACCAGGTGGCCGCCGCCGCGCCGGCCAGCACCGCGAAGGTGATGCCCGCCAGGATCATCCCCCGGCTCTCGCTGCGCTTCACGAGCAGGTCGGCGACGAAGAGGACCAGCACCCCGAGGGTGAGGATCGTCTCCGGCCAGAAGTAGCGCAGGCTCTCGAGGTTCGCCTGCTGGAGGTTGAGGAGTGCCGTTTCCAAGGTAGTTGCCTCGTAGCCCTACGCTAGATGACCGCGGCCTTGGTCACTGCCTCGACGAGCTGCGTGATCGAGGTGCCGACGATGCCCAGGATGGGCTGCGGGTAGAAGCCGAACAGGATGACCAACGCGGCCAGCGGGTAGAGCGTCAGGCGCTCGCGCCAGGCCATGTCGGGGGTGTGGGCGTACTTGGGGTTGAGCTTGCCCAGGAACATCCGCTGGATGGTCCAGAGGTAGTACGCGGCGGTGATGACCACGCTCGTCGCCGAGATGATGGTCAGCACGGTGAACGTGGGGAAGGAGCCGGAGAAGACCAGGAACTCGCTGACGAAGCCGGCCAGGCCCGGCAGGCCGAGCGAGGCGAAGAACGCCAGGCCCATCACGCCGGTGTACTCGGGGACCACCTTGGCCAGGCCGCCGAAGCCCTCGATCTCGCGGTGGTGCGCGCGGTCGTAGATGACGCCGGCGATGAGGAAGAGCATCGGGCTGATGAGGCCGTGCGTCCAGAGGTTGAACACGGCGCCGGTCATGCCCTGCGGGGTCATCGCGGCCATGCCCAGCAGGCAGAAGCCCATGTGCGAGACCGAGGAGTAGGCGATGAGCTTCTTGAGGTCCTTCTGCGCCATGCAGACGAAGGCGGCGTAGACGATGTTGATGACGCCGAAGACGGCGACGACGTACGCCATCTCCTTGGTGGTCTGCGGCAGCACCGCCCAGTTGACGCGCAGCATGCCGTAGATGCCCATCTTCAGGAGCACGCCGGCCAGGATGACCGAGATGGGGGTCGGGGCCTCGACGTGCGCGTCGGGCAGCCAGGTGTGGAACGGGAACATCGGGACCTTGATGGCGAAGCCGATGAAGAAGGCGATCCAGACCGCGGTGGGGAACGCCAGCCCGAGCACGGTGCCGCCCACCCGCATCCACTGACCGGCCTGGCCGGCCTTGGCCCACTCCAGCAGGTTGAAGGTGTGCTGCGCGGTCGAGCCGTCGGCGAGCGCCACCGAGGGGCTGTTGTAGTACAGGGCGATGACCGCCAACAGCATCAGCACCGAGCCGGCCAGGGTGTAGAGGAAGAACTTGATCGCCGCGTACTCCTTGCGCGGCCCGCCCCAGATGCCGATGAGGAAGTACATCGGCAGCAGCATGACCTCCCAGAAGACGTAGAAGAGGAACATGTCCAGGGAGACGAACACGCCGATCATCCCCGTCTCCAGGATGAGGAACATCATCATGTAGCCGGGGACCTTCACCTGCGAGAAGTGGACGTGCTTCTCGTGGCCCTCGCCGTGGTCCTCCTCCTTGACGCCCCACCAGGGCACCGAGGCCAGCACGGCCACGAAGCTGATGAGCACCGTGAGGAGCACCATCGAGATGCTGATCCCGTCGACGCCGACGAAGTACTCGATGTTGAACTGCTTCATCCACACGAAGTGGTGGACGAACTGCACCCCGCCGTCGCCCTTGAAGCCGGCGAAGAGCAGGGCGCCGAGCACCAGGTTGATCGCCGAGGCGCCGACCCCGATGACGCGCGCGCCCTGGACGAGTACGCCCTCGCCCACGGCCTTCTTCATCGCCATCAGAAGGAGGATCGCCACCACGCCGATCAGGGGCGTGAAGGTCATCCAGGTGAGCAGGTAGCTGTTGGTCTGCATGTCGTCCTCTGTGTCTGCGGTGCTCGAGTGCTCGAAAGTCTTGGTCAGTGCGCGGCGGCGTCCGGCTACATGGACATGAACCAGGCGCGCAGCGCGTCGGAGAGCGTCTTCTCGCCCCCGGCGCCGAACAGGTAGGTCAGGCCGATGAGCAGCAACGTCCCGGCCAGGATGCCGTACAGGTAGGTCGAGAGCCGCCCGGTCTCGAGCGCGCGGACCTGCCGGCCCTGCTCGAGGATGCCGCGGCCCACCAGGTTCACCAGGCCGTCGACCAGGTGCTTGTCGATGGCGCCCTCGAGGCTCGCCAGGACCCGGCCGATCCAGCCGACCAGGTTCACCGCCCCGTCGATGATGGTCTTGTCGAACCAGGAGAAGGCCTCGCGCGTCCAGCGCGTCAGGCGCAGCACCGTGGCGTCGTAGAACTCGTCGACCCGGTACTTGTCGTAGACCAGCGCGTGCAGGCGCGGCCACGCCTTCATCATGGTCTCGGGCACCTTGGACTTGTTGTCCTTGTAGAGCGCGCGGGCCACGGTCCAGCCGAGCAACGCGCCACCGACCGACAAGGCGATGAGCAGGTACTCGACCCAGTGACCGAAGGTCGCCTGGCGCGCGGAGGTGATGGCCTGGCCCGGGAGCGCCGGCGCCAGCCAGTGCTCGAGCGCCGGCACGATGCCCAGCGGCGCCCAGAAGCCCAGGAGGATGGAGACCGCGCTGCCCACCGAGAGGGCCGCGAGCACGTAGGTCATCGACTTCGGCGCGTCCTTGGGCGGGCCGCCGTGGTGGGCGTGCGCGTCCTGGTCGTCGGCGTCGTCCGCGGCGTGGCCGCCGTGGCCGTGCGCGTCGTCGGCCTGGGCGACTGCCGCGGCGTTGGCCGAGGCGAGGATGTCAGCGTCGAAGGTCGCGGCGTGCGCGGCGCCGACCGAGTGTGTGGCCGCCGCGGCGTGAGCCGGGACGGCGTGGGCGTGGCCCAGGTCGCCGCGGTATTCGCCGGTGAAGGTCATGTAGTAGCTGCGCCACATGTAGAAGGCGGTGCCCATGGCCGAGATCCAGCCGATGGCCCAGATGATCTGCCCGGGGATGAGCAGATTCCCGCCCGCGCGGAAGGCGTTCCAGAGGATCTCGTCCTTGGAGAAGAAGCCGTTGCCGATGATGAAGATCGGCGCCGCGGTGATGCAGACGCAGGCGTACCAGTAGGTCCACCGCGTGATGGGCATGACCTTGGCCAGGCCGCCCATCTTCCGCATGTCCTGGTTGTGGTGGCAGCCGTAGATGACCGCGCCCGAGCCGAGGAACAGGGTGGCCTTGAAGAAAGCGTGCGTGAGCAGGTGGTACAGGCCGGTCCAGTAGGCGCCGACGCCGACGCCGATGAACATGAAGCCCAGCTGGCTGACCGTGGAGTACGCCAGCACCTTCTTGATGTCGTGCTGCAGGAAGCCGATGGTCGCGGCGAAGAACGCCGTGCCCGCCGCCACGCAGGCGATGACGGTCATCACCTCCGGCGAGAGCGCGAAGACGAAGTTGAGCCGGCCGATCATGTAGACGCCCGCGGTCACCATCGTCGCCGCGTGGATCAGGGCGGAGACCGGGGTCGGGCCGGCCATGGCGTCGGGAAGCCAGACGTACAGCGGGAACTGCGCGGACTTGCCGGTGGCGCCCAGGAACAGGCCCAGGCCGACCAGCGTCAGCACCGGCATGCCGAGGACGTGGATGCTCTTGAGCCCGTCCCCCACCCCGCCCGTCGTGAACTGCTCGCGCAGCTCGGCGAAGTTCAGCGTGGGGTAGGCGCCGGGCACGTGGCCCCAGGTGCCGGAGAGCGCCCAGAAGAGCGTGAACATGCCGACCAGGAAGCCGAAGTCGCCGATGCGGTTGACGACGAAGGCCTTCATGCCGGCCTTGGCCTTCTCGACGTCCTCGTACCAGAAGGCGATGAGCAGGTAGCTGGCGAGGCCCACGCCTTCCCAGCCGAAGAACATGACCGCGAAGCCGTCGCCCATCACCAGCAGCAGCATCGCGAAGACGAAGAGGTTCAGGTACGCGAAGAAGCGCCAGTACGCCTTCTCGTCCTCCATGTAGCCCATGGAGTAGACGTGGATGAGCGTGCCGATGGTGGTGATGATCATCACCATCATCATCGAGAGCGGATCGAGCGCGAAGGCGAAGTCCACCTTGAAGCCGCCGCCGGGGTTGGCGAGGGTCCAGAGCACCTGGTGGAACAGGCGCTGGGACGGCTCGACCTGCACCATCCCGATGAAGCTGAAGAGGGCGACGAGCCAGCTGGCCACCATCGCGCCGATGGCGATGAGGTGGTTCACCTTCTTGCCGAACGTCTTCTGCAGCCAGTGGCCCGCCAGCGCGTTGACGGTGAAGCCGATCAGCGGGAAGAGCGGGATGAGCCAGAGCCAGTTGGCGGTCTGGTTGACGAGCTGCACCGCCTCGTGGGCGCCGTGAGCTGCGGCCGCGCCGTGGCCCGCCGCGGCCGCGCCGTGCTCGGCGGCCTGCGCTGCGTGCTCCCCGGCGTTCCCCAGGAGGATGGATGCGATGTGGACAGGCAGGTTCATGTCGGTTCCGTTGATCAGTCGCGCAGCGCGTCGGCGCGCGTGACGTCGATGCTTCGGAAGTTCTGGTAGATGCCCATGATGATCGCCAGGCCCACCGCGGCCTCGGCGGCCGCCAGGACGATGACGAAGGCGGCGAAGACCTGTCCGGTCAGCACCCCGCCCTGGAAGTGGTTGAAGGCGACGAAGTTGATGTTGGCCGCGTTCAGGATGAGCTCGATGCCCATCAGGATGCCCACCGCGTTGGTCCGGGTGACCACGCAGAAGACCCCGAGCGCGAAGAGGACGGAGGCGATGGCCAGGTAGTGAGGGAGCGTGATGATCATGGCGTTCTCGGGCCCGCTACTCGGGCTTGATCTCCTTGCGGGCCACCACCACCGCCCCGATGAGCGTCGCCAGCAGGACCACCGAGGCGATCTCGAAGGGCAGCAGGTACTTGTTCAGGAAGAGGTCGCCGAGGGTCTCGCTGGTCGCCTGCATCGGGTGGTTGAGGTTGCCGCCGCCGCGCCAGGGCGCCGCGATGGAGACGAAGAGCAGCAGCGCGGTGGTCACCACGCTCGCCAACGCCGCCGGGAAGAGCCCCATCGCCGGGTTGGAGAACTTCGCCACCTGCAGCCGGCTGGTGAGCATCACCGCGAACAGGATGAGCACCAGCACGCCGCCGACGTAGATGAGGATCTGGGCCACGGCCAGGAAGTCCGCCGAGAGGAAGACGTACAGGCCCGAGACGCCCAGGAACGTGCCCAGCAGGCTGAAGCTGGCGTAGACGATGTTGCTGCTGAAGGCGACGCCCGCGGCCGAGACGAGAGTCAAAAGCGCGATCGCCCAGAAGACGATCGCCACCAGCGGCGAGACCTGGACGCTGTCCGGCGTCGCGGCCAGCGCGGAGGCCGGCGCGAGCAGCGCCAGCAGGGCCAGCACCTTGGAGAAGGACTTGATCATGGCTTCTTCGCCTCTTCCGGGGCCTGCGGGGCCGGGGCGTCCCACGCCTTCAGCTGCGCGCGGACGAGCTCCCCCACGATCTTCCGGGGGTAGGCCTCGCCCTTGGTCACCTTGAAGACCGGCACCGGCTTGAGCGGGTCGATGTAGCGGAAGGTCAGGTTCTCGACGTGGGTGCACGCCGACTCGAACTCGCGCGAGTGCTGCAGCGCGCCGGTGGGGCACGGCTCGACGCACAGGCCGCAGTACATGCACTTGCCCACGTCGATGTCGAAGCGCGCCATCAGGCGCACCTTCGGGTCGGCCGGGCTCTTCTCCACCGCGATGGCGATGCAGCCGATGGGGCAGGCGCGCTCGCAGGCCTGGCACCCGGTGCAGATGGAGGTGTCGCACTCGAGGAAGCCGCGGTAGCGCGGCGGCAGCGTGTCCTTGACCGGGATGTCGACGCGGTCCGGGTACTGGATCGTCGGCGGCCGGCGCAGCACGTGCGAGGCGGTCACCGCCAGGCCAGCCCAGAAGCTGGTCACGGTGTCCTTGATGTTCTGGAGGTACTCGCTAGGGGTCGTCATCGCCGTTCCTACCAGTTGGTCAGGTCGACGCGGTCGCCGACCAGCCGGATGTTGCGCAGCATCTGCTTCACGAAGACGAAGAGCGGCACGACGCCGGCCAGGACGAAGAAGACCAGGTGCATCGCCAGCAGGACCTTGGAGTCCAGCCCGGAGAGCAGCCACTCGGTGGCGGCGGTCAGCACCACCAGGACCATGCTGATGGGCACCAGGTACTTCCAGCACAGGCTCATCATCTGGTCGACGCGGATGCGCGGCAGGGTCCAGCGCAGCCACATGATGACGTTGGTCATCGTGACGACCTTGAGGAGGAAGATGACCGCGGCCAGGACATTCCACCACCCGGTGATCTCCGCGGTCTTCATCATCGGGATCTGCCAGCCGCCCAGGAACAGGATGGTGGCCAGCGCGCTCATGACGTAGAGGTTGCCGAACTCGACCAGGAAGAAGACCGCGAAGCGGATGCCGGAGTACTCGGTGTTGTACCCGGAGACGAGCTCGCTCTCGGCCTCGGGCAAGTCGAACGGCGTGCGGTTGCCCTCGGCGAGGCTCGCGGTCATGAAGATGAAGAAGGCCGCGAAGGACATCGGGCTGGCGAAGACGAACCAGTTCCAGGGCCAGCCGCCGACCTCGATCAACGAGCCAGCCTGGTTGCCGCCCTGGGCCGCGATGATGCCGTTGGTCGAGAGCGTGCCGGCCATCAGGATGGGGATGAGCAGCGTCATGCCGGCGGGGATCTCGTAGCTGACCACCTGCGCCGCGGCGCGGATGCCGCCGAAGAGCGCCCACTTGGAGTTCGAGGCCCAGCCGCTCATCAGGATGCCGACCACGGTCAGGGCGGTGATGGCCAGCACGTAGAAGATGCCGACGTTGAGGTCGGCGACGATGAGTGCCGGGCTCCACGGCAGCGCCACGAACGTGAGCAGGAACCCCGCGAAGACGAAGTACGGCGCCAGGCGGAACAGGTAGCGGTCCGCGCCGTCGGGGATGGTGTCCTCTTTGAGCATCAGCTTCACCGCGTCGGCGATCCACTGGAAGAAGCCGAAGGGCCCGACGCGGTTGGGGCCGATGCGGCTCTGGATTCGCCCAGCCCAGCGGCGCTCGAGCCAGGTGCAGATGCCGGAGTAGACGGCGCCGAAGATGGCCGCCACCAGCGCGACGATCACCATGCCCACCGCGTAGAACCAGTGCGTCCCCCACCAGCTGGCAGGGTCATGGCCGAAGAGGCCCCAGAAGCCGTCGCGGATGAGTCTGTCGAAGAGCTCTTGCATGGCTTGCCTAGCGGTCGATCTCGGGAGCGACGATGTCGAAGGAAGCGATCAGGGCGACGAGGTCAGCGATCATCAGGCCCTCGCTCATGGGCTCGATGATCCCCATCGCCATGAAGCTGCCGGTGCGGATGCGCACCCGGTAGGGCTTGTCGTTGCCGTCGGACACCACGTAGTAGGCGATGTCCCCGCGCGCCGACTCCACGCGCGCCATGGCCTCGCCGGCCTCCGGCTTGATGCGCCGGGGCATCTTCGGGACCATGATTTCGCCCTCGGGCATCTTGTCCAGGGCCTGCCGCAGGATCTTGCTCGACTCGCGCATCTCGAGGACGCGGCAGTAGTACCGGTCGAACGAGTCGCCCACCGTCCCCTGCCAGCCCTTGCCGACGATGACGTCGAACTTCAGCTCGGGGTAGACGCTGTAGGGCAGGTCGCGCCGCGCGTCGAGGGGCACGCCGGAGGCGCGCAGCGACGGGCCGGCCAGGCCCCAGGCCACCGCCATGTCGGCGTCGATGGTCGCCACGTCGGCCAGGCGCTTGATGAAGATGTGGTTGCCGCTGATCAGGCGGTCGAACTCGTCGAGGAACGGGTCGAAGTGATCCAGCCACTTGCGCAGGCGGTCCGCCCAGCCGTCCGGGAGGTCGAAGGCCACCCCGCCGATGCGCGTGTAGTTGTAGGTCAGCCGCGCGCCGCACAGCGCCTCCATCAGGTCGTTGATGACCTCGCGCTCGCGCAACGCGTGGACGAACGGCGTGAAGGCCCCGATGTCGCCGGAGTTGGAGCCGACCGCGACCAGGTGGCTGGCGATGCGGTTGAGCTCGGCGGCGACCACGCGCAGGTACTTGGCGCGCACCGGGATGTCGACGCCCAGCAGCTTCTCCACCGCCATGGCGTAGCCTTCGTTGGCGGTCATCGCCGCGAGGTAGTCCACGCGGTCGGTGTAGGGCATGAACTGCGGGTACTGCACCAGCTCGCCGATCTTCTCGATGCCGCGGTGCAGGAAGCCGACCTGCGGCACGGCCTTCTTCATGACCTCGCCGTCGGTCTGGATCATGAAGTTGATGACGCCGTGGGTCGACGGGTGCTGAGGCCCCATGTTCAGGAGCATCAGATCGCCCGAGGTGCCGAGGCGCTCGATGAGGGCTTGGTTGTATTCGGGGCCTTGCATTCTCTCGCCTCGCCTCTAGCTCTTCGGCTCCGCCGGTTTGTCCTGCGCCGGCGCCGCGGGTGCTTCGGTCTTGGTCTCGGCCGGCTTCGTTTCGGCCTTCGCCGGCTCCGCGGGCTTGGCCTCGGCCGGCTTCTCTTCGGCCTTGGCGGGCTCGACCGGCTTCGGGCTCAGGGCCGCGACCTGCGCGTCGAGCTTGCCCACCATCTTGTCCAGCTCGCCGGCGGGCTTGGCCGGGGCAGCGGCGGCGGCCGGACCAGGCGGCGGCTGTGGCTGGGCCGCGCGCAGCGCCTTGTCGCGCGCCAGGTTCTGGTCGAGCTGGCTCACGCGCTGGTGGCTGAGGCCGTGGTAGCTCTCGGGGTCCTTGTAGTCCTTGCGCAGCGGGTGGCCGACCCAGTCCTCGGGCATCATCAGCCGGCGCAGGTCGGGGTGGCCCTCGAAGACCACGCCCAGCAGGTCGAACGCCTCGCGCTCCAGCCAGTTGGCCGCGCGCCAGACCGACTCGACGCTGGAGACCTTGGGGTTGGCGCGGTCGCACTCGACCTTGAACTTGAAGGCCTGCTTCTGCTTGACGCTCCACAGGTGGTAGACGACCCGCAGCAGGTTCTCCTTGGGGTAGTCCACCGCGGTCGCGTCGACGAGGTAGTCCAGGGCGAGGTCGGGGTCGTCGTGGAGGTAGCGGGCGAGCTCGAGGAGCTTCTCGCCCTTGACCACCACGAAGGGGTCCTTGGCCGCGACCGTGGCTCCCACCGCGTCGCCGAAGCGCGCGGCGAGCCTCTCGCGAATCTGTTCGAAGGTCAGAGACATCCGGTCGTGCTCCGTCTCAAGGGGCCTTGATGGCGCCGGTCTTGTCGAGTCGCTCCTGGCGGCTGCGCTCGGTGAACCAGTGCTCGCGGGTCATCAGCTTCTGGACCTTCAAGAAGCCCTCGGCCAGCGCCTCGGGGCGCGGCGGGCACCCGGGGATGTAGACGTCGACCGGCAGGAACTTGTCGGCGCCCTTGACCACCGCGTAGGAGAGCGAGAAGAGCCCGCCGCAGTTGGCGCAGGAGCCCATGGAGATGACGTACTTGGGCTCGGGCATCTGGTCGTAGAGCAGGCGGGCGCGCTCGGCCATCTTGTAGGTGAGCGTGCCGGCCATGATCATCAGGTCCGACTGGCGGGGGCTGGACCGGAAGACGAAGCCGAAGCGGTCCATGTCGGTGCGCGGCCCGCCCGCCTGCATCAGCTCGATGCCGCAGCAGGCGGTCGCGAACAGCATGTAGAAGATGGAGTTGCGCCGGCTCACGTTGATGAGCTGGTCCAGGATGCTCGTGTTCACCGTGGCGATGGCCGTGTTGACACCCGGGTCGTGTGCGTATTTGGGGTCCATGTCTCTCCCGGTGCTCTAGGCGTTGCGGCCGGACGCGTCGCGATCGGCGGGCGTGACCAGCTTCTTGATCCAGTCCAGGTCGCCCTTGGCCCAGACCCAGGCCAGACCGACGGCGAGGATGAGGACGAAGGCGAGGATCTCGAAGAACGCCACGCCGCCCCCGCCGTTCTTCACGAACTTCTTGAAGACCAGCACCACCGGCAGCATCAGCGCGATCTCGACCTCGAAGATCACGAAGACCAGCGCCACGATGTAGAAGCGCGGGTTGAAGTTGAACCAGGCCGTGCCGATGGGCTTCTCACCGCACTCGTAGACCTCGGACTTCTGCTTGGTGGGCGCCTTGGGGCGCACCAGCCAACCCAGACCAAGCAGGAAGGCGAAGACGAAAAAGACGGAGATCAGCGCGAACACCAGGACGTTGGCAAAGTCGAAAGCCAAGATGAACCTCGTGTTGAGCGAAGACGTGCGAGTCAGCGACTTCCGCCGCCCCCGCACCGCACGCCTGAGAAGCTCATGGAAACGCGCGGCACTCTAACGACCAGGTCAACAGTGTCAAGCACTGTTGACATTCGCCGTACTAATAGGCCACACCCATTTGGGCTCACCCTATCGCGTGCCCAACCATCGGGAATCCAATCGGATTCCGGCTCGCCCAGCGCTTCACGATGGCTCCCGAATGCTCCTTGACACCCGTGAGCCGTGGCTCATAACTTCCCCAGCTTCCGAGGAACCGAAAGAGGGCTCGCGCGTGGACTATCTGGACGCCTATCTCCCGCTGGCGGTGGCCATCGCGGTCGCAGGGCTGCTCGGCGTGGCCATGCTCGCCCTGGCGACCTTCCTGGGACCCAAGAAGCTCTCGCCGGTGAAGTCGGCGCCCTTCGAGTGCGGCAGCGACCCTGTCGGCAGCGCGCGCGAGCGGTTCGCGGTCAAGTTCTACGTCGTCGGGCTGCTCTTCATCGTCTTCGACCTGGAAACGGTCTTCTTCTATCCGTGGGCGGTGCAGTTCAAGGCCCTCGGCTGGTACGGCTTCTTCACCATGTTCATCTTCGCGGTGACCCTGGTCGTCGGGCTCGTCTACGTGTGGCGCAAGGGTGCGCTCGACTGGGAGTGAAGGGGACCACCATGAGCGACCTCGACCTCAGTCTCGTCCCCGCCCTCACCACGCGCCGCGAGGACTCCCTCAAGGGCCTGCAGAAGATCGTCTCGCGCGGCCTGGGCTGGGCGCGCAAGTACTCGATCTTCATCTACCCCTACTCCACGGCCTGCTGCGCCATGGAGTACATGAGCGTGGCCTCGGCCCGCTACGACATCGCCCGCTTCGGCTCCGAGTTCCCCCGCTTCTCTCCGCGCCAGGCGGACCTCCTGCTGGTCGTCGGCACCATCAACCAGAAGCAGGCGCCCATCCTCAAGCGCGTCTACGAGCAGATGTGCGAGCCGAAGTGGGTGGTGGCCTTCGGCGTCTGCGCGTCTTCGGGTGGCTTCTACGACAACTACGCCGTCCTGCAGGGCATCGACCGGGTCATCCCGGTAGACGTCTACATCCCCGGCTGCCCGCCGCGACCCGAGCAGGTCCTCGACGGCCTGATGCTGCTGCAGCAGAAGATCCAGTCGCAGCCCCACCGCCTGGTGGAGCGCGAGCAGAAGCAGGCCGCGCTGGCGGCCGAGCGCCCCGGCGAGGTCGATCTCCTCTCCCGCTAGACGCTTCGCTCGCGCCCCGATCGGCATAGGGGCTGACGGGGTTCGTCCCCGTCAGTCCCCTGCCACACCACCGGACGTGCGGGTCCGCATCCGGCGGTTCGGTTGGTTGAGGTTCAACAAGATAGCCTCGGCAGGCCCTGCCTGTCGTAGTAGC
>DASXVQ010000039.1:0-21317 GCA_036504155.1 Myxococcales bacterium | reverse complement strand
CCGTGCCGCGGTCGGTCGCGTTGGTCGTCGCGCGTCGTTCCGGGGTAGAGCGCGGCCTCCGTGCCGCGGTCGGTCGCGTCGGTCGTCGCGCGTCGTTCCGGGGTAGAGCGCGGCCTCCGTGCCGCGGTCGGTCGCGTTGGTCGTCGCGCGTCGTTCCGGGGTAGAGCGCGGCCTCCGTGCCGCGGTCGGTCGCGTCGGTCGTCGCGGCGGGCACATGCGCTGCAACCCTCCTTCTCAGGTCACGACGGCCCACGGGAGGGAAACCATGCGGTTCTACAGAGAGCGACTGCCTCACTGGCGCATCGACGGCGCCACCTACTTCGTCACCTGGCGTCTCGATACGGGACAGTGCCAGATGTCACCAACGGAACGCTCGATCGTTCAGACCACGCTCCTGCACGCGGATCGCCGCGACTTCGACCTCCTCGCACACGTCGTCATGGACGACCACGTGCACGTGGTCGTTAGGCCGCGGCCTGGCGTGCCCCTCGAGAAGGTCATCCACTCTTGGCGGTCATTCACTACGAACCAGCTGACGCGGAAATCCGCGAGGAGGGGCCGCGTCTGGCAAGGCGAGTGCTACGACCGCGTCATTCGCGGCGACACCGACCTCTCCGAGAAGATTGAGTACGTCGTCTCCAATCCCTGGAGGCGCTGGCCGGACACGGTCGAGTACCAGTGGGTCGGCTATCTCGGAGCAGAGGGGAACGGGCGAAACGAGGGCTGAGGCCGCCCGCGGCACGGAGGCCGCGCTCTACCCAGCGCGACCGCCCGACGCGACCGACCGACACGCCCGCGGCACGGAGGCCGCGCTCTACCCAGCGCAACCGCCCGACCGACCGACACGCCCGCGGCACGGAGGCCGCGCTCTACCCAGCGCGACCGCGCTACCGATAATTGACGACCGCCCAGGAGCTACGCCGCCTCCCGCTTCTTCTCGGGTTCCGCTGCCGAGTCCAGCGACGCCCTCCCCTTCCCGAACCGCAGCCGCTCGACCCACGTGAACACCACCGGGACCACCCACAAGGTCAGCAGGGTCGAGGTGATGACGCCGCCGATGACCGCGATGGCCATGGGCGAGCGGAACTCGCTGCCCATGCCGCGCCCCAACGCAGTGGGCAGCATGCCCAGCACCATCGCCGCGCTGGTCATTAGGATGGGCCGCAGCCGCCGCGGGCCCGCCTTGCCGATCGCCTCGTCGGGCGTGTCGCCCTCGCGCAGGTGCTGCAGCGCGCCGTCCACGAGCAGGATGGCGTTCTTGGTGACCAGCCCCATCAGCAGGATGAGCCCGATGAGCGAGCCCATGCTGATGGTCTTCCCGGTCACGTACAGCGCCGCCAGGGCCCCGACGACCGCCAGCGGCAGCGACAGCATGATGGTGAAGGGGTGGATGAGCGACTCGAACTGGCTGGCGAGCACGATGAAGATGAAGGCCACCGCCACCAGCAGCGCCAGCCCCATGTTCTCGAAGGTGTCGCGCTGCTCCTCCTGGACCCCGTCCCAGGTCAGCGAGTAACCCTCCGGCAGCGGCCGGTTGTCGAGCTTGGCGTGCAGGTCGCGGATGGCCTCGCCCATGTCCCGCCCCGGCTTGATCTCGGCCACGACCGGCAGCGACCGCTCGCGCCCCTGCCGCTCGATCACCGCCGGGCCCTCCGCCGTCCTCAGCATCGCCAGCTGCGAGAGCGCCATCGGCCCGCGCGGGGTCATCACCCACAGGCGCTCCAGCGCCTCGGCCGAGCCCCGGTCCTCGCCGGCCAGCCGCACGCGGATCTCCGCCTCGCGCTTGCCCTCACGGATCTTGCCCGCCACCTCGCCCTGCGTCGCCAGCCGCACCTGCAGCGCCACCGCGCCCGCGGGGATGCCCGCCCGCGCCGACTCCTCGCGCCGCACTTCCACCTGCAGCTCGGGCTTGCCGGGGCTGTCCTTGAACTGCACGTCCGCCAGCGCCGGCACCTGCTGCATGAGGTCGGCGAGCGCGCGCCCCTCCTGCCGCAGGCGACTCATGTCCGGCCCGCTGACGCGCATGATGATCGGCGCGTAGTCGCCGATGCCCTCGAGGATGGGCGTGTCCGAGACCGCCGAGCCGGTGAGCTTCACGTCCATGGCCAGGATGGCGCGGATGCGCGCCTGGTAGGCCCAGACGTCGTCGGGCCGCACCGACTTGTCCACCAGCTTGACGCGCCAGCGCGCCCGCCGCGCCTCGTCCTGGTAGCCGACGGTGGAGTACACCGCGAGCACGCCCGGCAGCTTGCGGACCTCCTCCTCCAGCACCGCGCTGCGCAGCGAGGTGGTCTCCAGGCTCGTCCCCGGCGGGTACTCGAGGTTGACGATGGCCTCGCTGCGGTCCTCGCGCGGCATGAACTCCGTGCCCAGCCGCCGGCCCAGAAAGACGCTGCCGGCGAGCAGGGAGAGCGCCAGGAGCATGGTGATTGCCCGGTGGCGCAGCACCAGCTGCAGGGAGGACGCGTAGGCGCGCTCGGTGGCCTCGAAGCCGTGGCGCAGCGTCCGCGTGATCGCGCCCTCGCGGCGCTCCTCCCCGGGCCTGCGCGACTTGGCCAGCCGCGCGGAGAGCATCGGGTCGAGCGAGAAGGCGATGAAGAGCGAGATGAGCACCGCCACGGTGATGGTGAGGCCGAACTGCCGGAAGAACTGGCCGACGATGCCCTGCATGAAGGCCACCGGCACGAACACCGCCACCAGGGTGAAGGTGGTCGCCATGACCGCCAGCGCGATCTCCGAGGTGCCGTGGCTGGCGGCCTCGGCCGGGCTCTCGCCGGCCTCCAGGCGCCTAGTGATGCTCTCGCGGACGACCACCGCGTCGTCGATGAGCAGGCCGATGGCGAGCGAGAGGCCGAGCAGCGTCAGCTGGTTGATGGAGAAGCCCATCGCCCACATGCCGAAGAGCGTCCCCACCACCGAGGTGGGCAGCGCCAGCGAGGAGATGAAGGTGCCGCGCCAGTCGAGCAGGAACACCAGGATGATGAGGATGGCCATCGCGCCGCCGAAGAAGATGGCGAGCCACACCTCGTGGGCGTTGGCCTCGATCACCAGGGCCTGGTCGATGAGCACCGCCGCCGAGAAGCGGTACTGCTTCTGCAGCGCGGGGAGCAGCGCCTTGACCGAGTTGGCCACCGCCGCGGAGTTGCTGCCGGACTGCTTGAGCACCTCCACCGCCACCGCCTCGACGCCGTTGGTGCGCACCAGCGTGGTGCGCTCCTTGATGCCCTTGCGCACCAGCCCCACGTCGGAGAGGCGCAGGAGGCTGCCGTCGGGGCCCACCGAGACCGGCATCGAGCGCAGCTGGTCGACGTCCTTGAACTCGCCGCGCACGCGCACGCCCACCTCGGACGGGCCGGTCGCGAAGTGGCCGCCGGGCAGGTCGAGGTGCTCGGCCTTGATCCGCCCGAACACCGCGTCCGGGGTCAGCTGCGCCGCCAGCAGACGGTCCGGGAACAGCTCGACCGTGTACTCCGACTCGGCGCCGCCGACGACGCGGACCGCGGCCACGCCCTCCAGCTGCTCCAGCCGCGGGCGCACCTCCTCGTCGAGCTTGGCGCGCAGGGCCACGCCCGAGGCGCCCTCGGTCACGGCGGAGAAGACGAGCACCGGCTGGGCCGAGATGTCGAACTGGGCGATGATCGGCGCCTCGGAGCCGCGCGGCAGCTTGGCCTGGGCCACGCCGATCTTGTCGCGCACGTTCTGCACCGCCTCGGCGATGGGCACCGAGAGCTTGAAGCGCACCAGCGTCACCGAGACGTTCTCGCGCGACCAGGAGATGACGCGGTCCACGCCGGAGATGCCGGAGACGGCGTCCTCCACGTGGCGGGTCACCGACTCCTCGGAGTCCTGCGGCGAGGCGCCCGGGTAGACCACGGTGATGGTGATCGCCGGGATGGTGACGTCCGGGTAGAGGTCGGTCCCGAGGCGCCGGTAGCCCAGGAAGCCCAGCACCAGCAGCGTCACCGACATCATCGCGGTGAACACCGGCCGGCGGATGGCGACGTCGGAGAGCGTCATCGACCGGTCTCCGGGGCGGCCAGGAGGGCGCCCTCGCTCAGCCCGGCCGCCGGGGAGAGCACCACCCGCGTGGCGCCCCGGGTCCAGGTGCCGTCCTCGGGAAGCACCACCGAGGACTCCCCCTCCTCGCCCAGCAGCCGCACGGGCAGCAGGCGCGCCCGGCTCTCGGGTCCGGAGGAGAAGACCGCGAAGCCCGCCTCGCGCTGGACCAGCGCGCTCGACGGGATCTTGAAGGCGTCGCGCTCGGCCCCGCGCGGCAGCTGCGCCCGGGCGAAGGCGCCGGCCAGGAACCGGCCGTCGGCGTTGGGGACGGCGATCTCCACCGGGATGCGGGTGGTCATCGGGTCGACCACGCCCAGCACCACCGCCACGGTGGCCTCGTCGGTCGAGACGCCGCTCGCGGGCACCCGGACCGAGACCTTGGCTCCGGGCTTGAGCCCGGCGACGTCCTCCTGCGTCAGCGAGGTCTCCAGGTAGAGCTGCCGGGTCGAGGACAGGCCCAGCACCGGCACTCCCGGCCCCACCACCGTGCCCAGGCCCTCGGGGACCTTGAGGACGATGCCGGCGAAGGGCGCGCGCAGGTACTGGTGGGCGAGGTTGATGCGCGCCAGCTCGGCCTGGGCCTGCGCGGCGGCGAGCTGGGCGGCGGCGAGGTCGCGCTGGGCGCGCACCTGCACCACCTGCATCTCGGTGGCCCCGTCCTTCTCGCGGATGGCGGTGATGCGGCGCAGGCCGTCCTCGGCGAGGTCCAGCTGGGCCTTGGCGGCGGCGATGGCGGCCTCGGTCTGGCGGACCGTGGCGCCGGCGGCCGCGTCGTCGAGCGCCATCAGCAGCGCGCCCTCCTTGACCTCGTCGCCGCGCTTGACCGCGATGCGCGAGAGCGTGCCGCCCACCGAGAAGGCGAGCTGGGCCGTCTGGCGCGGCTTGATCATCCCGGTCGCCACCACCTGCGGGGCGTAGCGGACCGGCTCGGGAGCGACGAGCCTCGTCCCGGAGGAGGCCGCGGGGGCGGCCGAGGAGGAGAGCGACGGCGTCGAGGCGGCGCCCGCCTGCTCGCAGGAGCTGGCGAGGAGCAGCGCCGCCGCGGCGACGAGCGCAGCGTGCGAGGGGAGCTTCATGGAGCGGTCCTCCGGAGGGACTTGCCGTTGCCGTTGCCGTTGCGGGTGCGCTTGCGGGGCTGGGGGGCGGCGACGGGGCGGTGGAGCAGCCCGTCGGCGAGGACGAGGTGGATCTGCCGGGCCCAGGCCTCCAGGTCCGGCTTCTCGGCCATGGCGCTCATGTGGCGGCCGAAGGCCTCATAGGCGCCGAAGATGACGTCGCCGATGACCTCGGCGCGCACGTCCGAGCGCATCACCCCCAGGCGCTGGCGCGCGGCGATGCGGGCGGCAATGTAGGCGCGGGTGCGGCGGCGGAACTCGTCGATCATCCGGGCGAAGACATGGTTTCCGGCGCCGTCGAGCGCGGCCAGCATCGCCCGGTTGAGCCAGAGCGCCTCCAGGAACTCGAGATCGCTCTTGGCCTCGTACTTCACCAGGCGGTCGAGCAGGTCCGGGTCGTCCGGGGAGATGCCGCCGAGGAAGCCCACCTCGGCCCCTTCGCGGCGGGAGGCGGCGGCGTCCATGGCCCCCAGGAAGCGCTGGAGGATCTCCTTGAGCGCGTCGTCCTTGGAGGAGAAGTGCAGGTAGAAGGCGCCCTTGGAGACCCCCGCGCGCCGCGCGATGTCCTCGACGCGTGCGCGGTCCAGGCCGGCGCGCGCGAACTCCGCGCGAGCGGCCTCCAGGATCTCCTCGTGGGCGCCCGGGCGGGCGGTGCGGGACATGGCCGCATGGGTAACGCGGGCGGAGGCCCGGCCGCAAGCGGAATGTTGACCAGACGGTCAGTTATGGCCGTCACACAGAGGGATAGCAGCCCCAGGCCATAGCTGACCCGCCGGTCAGGCTACCCTCACTCCAGGGTGCAGCCGGTGCCTTCGCGAAAGACGGCGCGCGCGCCCCGCAGGTGGAAGGCGCGGGCCCGGACGGCCTGGCCCTGGCGGTCGACGGTCACCGGCACGAAGCCGATGCCCTGCGCCTCGAGCTCGTCCTTGGTGCAGACCTCCTCCGGGCGCTCGCTGACGAAGAGGCAGGTGCAGACCGACTTCGCCGCCAGGCCGGAGAGCGCCTGCGAGCCCACGACCAGCCAGGCCCCGCCGCCGGAAAAGGCGACGGCGAGGACGATTCCGGCGGCAACCAGGACCCATCGTTTCCAGCGCACGTCGCGTACGATACCAGCCCGTGCACGCCCTGATTCCGCTCCTCGCGTCCGCCCTCGGTGCGGCGCTGGTCCCCTTCCCGGCGCAGACGCCGGAGATCCCCTTCCCCACCCGGGAATGGCCGGAGGCGCCGTCGGCCACGGGCTCCCCGCTGTCCTTGACGGTGGAGCAGGCCTTCGCCGACCCCGACCCGAAGAAGCCGCTGCGCACCCACGCGGTCCTGGTCGTCCACCGCGGCCGCCTCGTCGCCGAGCGCTACGGCCCAGCGATCACGGCCGGGACGCGCCTGCCCGGCTGGTCGGCCGCGAAGACCGTGACCGCCATCCTCGCGGGCATCCTCGTGGGCCAGGGCAAGCTCTCGCTGGACGGCCCCACGCGCGTGCCGGCCTGGGCGCCGCCCGACCCGCGCTCGGCCATCACCCTCGAGCACCTGCTGCGGATGACCGGCGGCCAGGCCTGGCGCGAGGACTACTACGACCCGATGCGCTCCGAGGTGCTGACCATGCTCCTCGGCGACGGCCGCCACGACATGGCCGCCTTCGCGGAGAGCCGGCCGCTGGCCGCGACGCCGGGCTCGAAGTTCGTCTACTCCTGCGGCTCGACGCTGGTCGTCTCCAAGGAGCTGCGCCGAGCGCTGCCCGACGACGAGGCGTACCGCGCCTTTCCGCGCCAGGCCCTCTTCGATCCGCTCGGCATGAAGAGCGCGCTCTTCGAGACCGACGGCGCCGGGACGATCGTCGGCTCCTCGTACTTCGTCGCCACCGCCCGCGACTTCGCCCGCGTCGGCCTGCTGCTCCTGCGCGGTGGCCAGTGGGACGGCAAGCGCATCCTCCCCGAGGGCTTCGTGGACAGGATGCGCACCCCCACCCCGGCTTCCCGGAACGGCGAGTACGGCGCGGGCGTCTGGCTGCGACCCAACCCGGACCTCGTCCCGCCGATGACCCGCGTGCCGCTCGATACCTTCTATGCGTCGGGCAAGGACGGCCAGTACGTAGTCGTCGTCCCGTCGCGCGATCTGGTGATCGTCCGGCTGGGCACCACGCCGTTGGACGGGCGCCTGAACCTGGGCCAGCTCATCGGCGGAATCGTCGACGCGGTCCCCTGACGACACCCCGAGCTCGTCGAGGGGCCAGCGTTCCCGTCCATCTCCATCGGGATCCCTGACACTCGCCCGCGCGCCGCGCGTCGGAAGGGCATCGCGAAGGCGTCTCTGCTATAGCCTCCGCCATGAACCAGCCTGCACGCCAGACCGGCCGCATCTCCGTCCACCCCCGAGGCTTCGGCTTCCTGACCATCGAGGGTCCCGAGGGCGAGTCCTCCGCGTTCATCGCTCCGCCGGACCTCAACGACTTCCTCGACGGCGACCAGGCCAGCGCCGAGATCTCCACCGGCAAGGACGGCCGCACCAGCGCCGCCAAGCTCGAGCTGGTCCAGCGCACGCGCACCGAGCTGTTCGGCAGCGTCCTCTCCCGCGGCAAGAAGCGCCTGCTCAAGGTCGACCGCGCGGTCTCCAACACCGACTGGCCCTTCGCCAAGGGCTCTGCCGACGACCTCGCCGACGGCGCCTCGGTCGTCGCCGCCATCCGCGACGGCGAGGTGGTGCCCCTGCGCACGGTCGAGCCCAACGCCGACCTGGGCCTGGAGCGCTGCGTGGTCCGCCACGGCCTGCGCGCGACCTTCGCTCCGGAGGTGATCGCCGCCGCCCGCGCCTCCGCCGCGACCCGCGACTTCGGCGAGCGGCGCGACCTGCGCGACGTCCCCACCGTCACCATCGACGCCGCGAGCACCACCGACATCGACGACGCGCTCTCCGCCTACCCCGCCGGCCCCGACGGCGCGCTGCGGGTGCTGGTCTCCATCGCCGACGTCGACGCCTTCGTCCCCGAGGGCTCGCCGGTCGACGCCGAGGCCCGCCTGCGCGGCACCAGCGTCTACCTCGCCGGCCGCGTCCTCCACATGCTGCCCGAGGCGCTCTCCAGCGAGGCCGCGAGCCTGCTGCAGGGCCAGGTGCGCCCGGCGCTCACCGCCGAGCTGCGCATCGACCCCGAGGGCAAGGTCACCTCGGTCGACCTCTACGCCAGCCTCCTGCGCTCCCACGCGCGGCTGACCTACGACGCGGTCGCCGAGCTGATGGCCACCGGCCGCTCCAGCGCCGTGCCCGAGGGGGTGGTCCCGACGCTGCGCTGGCTGCGCACCGCCGCGGCCCGGCTCTCCGCGGTGCGCGCCGCGCGCGGCGGCGTCGAGGTCGGCCGCGACGAGGCCTACGTCTCCTTCGACCCCGCCACCCGCGAGCCCACCGCGGTCGAGGCCCGCGGCGACACCGAGGCCCACCGGCTGGTCGAGCGGCTGATGGTCGCCGCCAACGAGGCCGTGGCCGACTGGCTGGCCACCCGCGGCCAGCCCGGCGTCTTCCGCGTCCACGACCAGCCCACCCCGGACCGCGTGGCGCTGCTGGCCCAGTTCGCCCACAACTTCGGCCTGGAGGCCGGCTTCGGCCCGACGCTCAGCCCGCGCGGGTTCGCGGCCTTCGAGGCGCAGTACCGCGGCACCAGCGTCGCCCCCGCCATCCGCACCGTGCTGGGCAAGATGCTCGGGCCCGCCCGCTACACCGTGCAGCCCGGGTCCCACTACGGCCTGGCCGCCCCGCTCTACCTGCACTTCACCTCGCCCATCCGCCGCTACGCCGACCTGCTCGTGCACCGCATCGTCAAGCGCTACCTCGCCGGCGACCGCACCCTCGCCGCGGGCGACCCCGCCCTCGAGGCGCTCTCGCAGCAGATCAACGCCTCGGCGTGGCGGGCCACCAAGGCCGAGAACGAGCGCCACCGGATGATCGTCGCGCGCTGGTTCGCGGGCCGCCTCGGCGAGCGGAGCCACGGCAACGTCGTGGGCGTCAAGCCGTTCGGCCTCATCGTCCAGCTCCAGGGCACCGGCGTGACCGGCACGGTGGCCATGGAGGCCCTGCCTGGCGGACCGTTCAAGGTCGACGCCTCGGGGTTCGCCGCCGTGGCCGAGGGCGGCAAGCGCTTCTCGGTGGGCGACCCGCTGGAGGTCGTCGTCTCCGCGGCCAACGAGGAGCTGGGACGGGTGGAGCTGACGCTGGCCGGCGAGCCGCAAGCGTAGGCGCGCGGGGATCGGGCAGCCCCGGGCCGTGGGCGGGCCCGGACCGGGCCAGTCCCGGCCCGCTAGCCGGGCGGGGCCTTGTGTCGGTTCGAGCGCACTTTGCTCTGCTCCGCTCCGCGCCGGGTCCGGTCCGATGGCCGCAGGCCCGCAAGAGAAGATGCGCTATCCTGCCGCGCCGCCGCGAACGACTCCGGCCGGAACGGGAGCCCGAACGACGATGACCAAGAACTCGCTCGAGAAGCGCCACATCAAGGTCCTGCTGCTGGAAGGCGTCCACGCCAGCGCCGCGGAGAGCTTCCGCGCCGACGGCTACGACTCGGTCGAGGAGGTGCCGGGCGCGCTCGCCGAGGACGCGCTGGTCGAGAAGCTGCGCGACGTGCACATCGTGGGGATCCGCTCGCGCACCCAGCTGACCGCCCGGGTCCTGGGCGAGGCGAAGAGGCTGATCACCGTGGGTGCCTTCTGCATCGGCACCAACCAGGTGGACGTGGGCGCCGCCCGCGAGCGCGGCATCCCGGTCTTCAACGCGCCGTTCTCCAACACCCGCAGCGTCGCCGAGCTGGTGCTGGCGGAGGTGGTGATGCTGTTGCGCGGCATCCCCGCCCGCAACGCCGCCACCCACCGCGGCGAGTGGCTCAAGACCGCCAGCGGCTCGCACGAGGCCCGCGGCAAGACCCTGGGCATCGTCGGCTACGGCCACATCGGGACCCAGGTCGGGGTGCTGGCCGAGGCGCTGGGGATGCGCGTCGTCTTCTACGACATCGAGACCAAGCTCGCCCTGGGCAACGCCGAGCCGGTGGCGAGCCTGGACGCGCTGCTCGCGCGGGCGGACGTCGTCACCCTGCACGTCCCGGAGACCCCGGCGACGCAGGGGATGATCGGCCCCGAGCAGATCGCGAAGATGAAGCGCGGCACCTCGCTCATCAACGCCTCGCGCGGGACGGTGGTGGACATCGAGGCGCTGGCCAGGGCGCTCACCGAGAAGCACCTGGCCGGGGCGGCCATCGACGTCTACCCCGCCGAGCCGGAGTCCGGCACCGAGCCGTTCGTCTCGCCGCTGCGCCGGTTCGACAACGTGCTGCTCACCCCGCACATCGGCGGGAGCACCGTCGAGGCGCAGCACCAGATCGGCCTGGAGGTCGCGACCAAGCTGCTCAAGTACAGCAACAACGGCTCGACGGTGGCCGCGGTGAACTTCCCGGAGGTCTCGCTCCCGGCGCAGCGCGGCCGGCAGCGGTTCCTGCACATCCACCACAACGTGCCCGGCGTGCTCTCGCAGATCGACGCGGTCTTCTCCAGGAGCCGGGTGAACATCGCCAGCCAGTACCTGCAGACCGACCCCTTCATCGGCTACGTGGTCATCGACATCGACGCCGACGAGAAGACCGACAGCCAGGCGCTGCGCGAGCAGCTCGCGGCGATCGAGGGGACCGTCAAGACGCGGCTGCTGCACTGACGCATCCCCGAGAGGCGGGTCTGCCCGCCGTCCCGGGTTGTCCCGCCGCTGCCGCGGGCGCGCGCGTTCGAGGACGGGTCCCGGCGGCTTCCGGCACGGGCGGTGGCTCCCGCCGGGGACGAAGACGAGAGCGGCAAGTCACTCGGAGAGGCACATCAGGTTGCCCCGCCGGGGATGGTCCATGAAGTCGGTGTCCGCGAGCCCGACCGACCAGTCCGTCCAATCGGTGAGATCGCACACGCCCAACACGAAAGTGCCCACCGAGTCGCCGAGGGTCGGCCACTGTCCTTGATCGACGTAGTACTCGCGCTGCGGCTCCGTGTCCCACGGGGGCGGCCGGAGGAACACCTTGAAGTCCTTGTAGATGGGATTCGGCGCGTAGAAGGAGATGGTCACTTCCGTCGCCGGGTTGCCGTAGCAGGGGTAAGCCATCCGCAGGAACTTGGGGGTCGCCTTGATCACGATGGGCCCCCAACCCGCGGGAGGGCCCTCCTTTCGCGCCGGCAGGCCGCAGCTCCCGTTCTTCACGACCTCGCAGCGCTCGCTGACGCTGTCGCAGTTCTCTTCGTACTGGCAGCTGTCCAGCCCTGTGTCCGGAGCGCCGCCCGGACCTCCGTTCACCCCCGGCGTCAGGACCTCCGGGTGGCACGCGGGATCAGGCGACGCCGCATCGGGCAGCGATGCATCCGCCCCGGGCAGCTCCGTCCCCGCGTCTCCGGAGTCGGGGGCGCAGGCCGGATTGTCGTCGCAGTACTGCTGATAGGCGTACTCGAAATCGCACGAGGCCAGCCAGACCGCGCCGGCCAGAGAGAGAGAGACCAGGACGTGCCTCATGGCAGGCTCCCGGAGATCCCCATCGCCACCCCGCCGGAGGCCATGGGCCCCACTCCCACCGACACCCTCGGCGAAACGTCGGCCGGGGCGCCCTGGATGAAGCCGACCACGCCCGCGGCCAGCGCGGCCGCGGCCACGCCCGTCAGCACCAGGCTCGCGGTCTGCAGGTTCTTGCCGTCGGTGCGCGCACCCGGGGCCCTGTCCGGAGACACCGTGCGGTTGACGAGGCTGTCGTACTGAATCTTGGCACCGATGGCGCAGCCGCCCGCGGCGAGCGCGGACGCTGCGCCGACCGCGGTCGGAATCCACGGCCAGACCTTGGAGAGCGTGCGCGGCGCGGGCGAGGCGACCTGAAGCGCCGGCGCCGACGGTGCCGGATTCCTGGGGACGTCGACCTCCACGATCGTCTTCCCCGGGCTTCCGGCCTCGGGCACGGGAACCTCAGCGCTCGGAGCCGGCGCTGGCGGAGGAGAGGGCTTGGGCATCCAGGCAGGATCGGCCGGTGCGGCGGCCACCGACTCCGGCGCCGGAGCGGGCTCGGGCTCGACCTGCACAGGCTCCTGGGCCGGCGCGGATGCCGGGGGCGGAGCCGGGGTAGGCGCGGGGCTCTCCGCGACGGTCGCGGGCGTCGGCTCAGGCGGCGCGGACGCCGACGCCACCTGGCCGGCAGACGAGACGAACGCGGACCTCAGCGCCGGCTCCGCCGGTTCGACCCGCGGTTCGGCTCGCCCGGCCTCGACGCGCGCCGGAGCGACCCGCGCGGAAACCGGCACCGGCTCGGTGCGCGCCGGTTCGGCGCGGACGGGCTGCGGCTCGGGCACGGCGGCGGGCGCCTCGGGGACGACCGCCCCCTCGCCGGCCGCCCAGCGGACCAGCAGCCGGACCTCGACGGCGATGGCGCGCGCCCGCTCGAAGGCGGTCGAGTCGGCCTTCACCTCCACGAAGCCGCTGGCGAAGCGCTGCCGTTGGCGGGCCTCGATGCGGTAGCGCCCGCGGGCCTCCTCGATGATGGCGACGGCCACGCAGCGCGCGCACGGCTCGGCGCCCGGGGTCCCCAGGACGACCGAGGCGCCGGTGACGACCAGGGCGCGGGAGATGGCGTGGGCGAACTCGGGCTGCTCGGCGCCCGAGGCGGAGCGGGCCGCGACCTGCAGCTCCGGGGCCGACGAGGCGACCTGCTGCATCGCCACGGCCAGGAGCGCCAGCAGGGTCGCGGACACCGTCTCTCCTTCCTACTCCGACGCGGCCCGGGAGCCCGCCTGCGCGGCGTGGACCCCGGAGGGGAAGCGGCGCAGGTAGTCCCGCCAGGCCCGCGGCGCCTGCGCAGGATCCACCTGCTCGAGCAGGAGCGCCAGCTCCGCGGCGGCGTTGTCGGCCCACAGCGGCCGCTCGGCCTCGGGCAGCATCTCCAGCGCGTGCCGGTACTGCTCGACGGCCGCGGCGCGGTTGCCGCTGCCGGAGAGCGACCAGGCGAGCAAGGCGTAGGCCTCGGCGCGCTCGACGAGGTCGAGCTCGGTCGCGAGGAGAGCCGACAGCCGCTGCTGCGCGGCGGCGAAGTCGCCCTGGTCCAGCGAGGCCTGGGCCGCGTCGCGCAGCGCCTGGCGGTACGCCACCGGGCTCTCGACCTTGGTGGACTGCCCGGCCTTGACGAAGACCGGCGAGCGGCCGCCGCCGTAGGGCTTGACCTCGACCAGGCCCTCGGCCACGGAGACGGAGGTGCCCTGGGCGTCGCGGATGACCTGGAACCGGGTGCCGTGCACCCGCACCTCGGCGTCCGGGGTGCAGACGGCGACGGTGCGGCCGCCCTTGAGCTTGGGCACCTGCAGCGAGACCGAGCCGCCTCCCAGGAAGAGCCGCTCCTCGTCCCTCGGGGAGGGGATGCGCTCCACCAGGCCGCTCTCCAGGCGGACCTCGGCGCCGCTCTCCAGCACCGCCTGCCGCGCCCCGGAGGTGGAGGTGGAC
The DNA here is from genome assembly GCA_036504155.1 of Myxococcales bacterium. GTDB lineage: Bacteria > Myxococcota > Myxococcia > Myxococcales > UBA5297 > JACRCT01. The sequence continues at coordinate 7,674 of DASXVQ010000039.1, read as the reverse complement.
TCGATGCGCTCGCCGACGGCGAGGACGGGGACCCGGGGCAGGCGCGGCGCGGCGACGAAGGCCAGCAGCGCGGCGGCGGCGGCGGCGGCGAAGCCGGTGGCGAGGTACGGCAGCCAGCGCCGCGCGGACTGCCTGCGGCGCTGCGCCGCGGCGGCCTTGCCGGCGGCGCGGGCGATGGCCGCGAAGGGCGGCGGGGCGACCGGCAGCGCCGGCACGTCGGCCAGCGCGCGGTCGACGACGGTCAGCGCCGAGGCCGCGCTGCGGCAGGAGGCGCAGGAGGCGAGGTGCTCGTCGAGCTCCGGGACGCCCTGCGGCGGCGCGCCGGAGACGAAGTAGCGTTCGCGAATGGAGGTGCAGTCGTTCATGGTCATCGGCCCTCCCCCTCGAGCAGCGCCGAAGGATCCGAAAGTCCGGCCGCCGCCGCCCTCTGCGCCAGCTCGGCGCGCGCGCGCGCCAGCCGGGAGAGGATGGTCCCGCGCGGCTCGTCGCTCATCTGGGCGATCTCCGCGGCGGTGTAGCCCTCGGCCTGCAGCAGCAGCGCCGCCCTCTTCTCCGGCTCCATCTCGTCGAGCACCGCCAGCACCTTGCGCGTCAGGTCCCGGTCGGCCAGCCACGGCTCGGGCGACGGCCCGGACTCGGGCGAGGGCGGCGTGTTCTTCATCCGGCGCGACTCGCCGCGGATGGCGTTGAAGCCCCGGCGCAGCGCGATGCCGGTCAGCCAGGTCGACAGCCGCGTCTCGCCGCGGAAGCTGCCGACGCTCTTGAAGGCGGCGATGAAGGTCTCCTGCAGGATCTCCTCGGCCACCGCCCGGTTGCGGACCAGGCGGACGAGGATGCGCATCAGCGAGGCGGCGTGCAGCTCGTAGCACTCGCGGAACGCCTCGTCCTCGCCCGCCGTCAGCCGTGACAGGAGCGCCCGCTCGCCGGCGGCTCCTGGCAGAAACGCAATGGCGACGCGCTTTTCCACGGTGACCTCGTGCCCCTCCGGCCCGCTGGATGGACACCGCCTCGGGGCACCTGATTGCGCCGGCGGCCCTCCCATTGAAACACCGGAGGGGCCCCGGGCGCCACGCGAAGAAAGGGCCGCGAAGACGGGCACTTGGCCCGCAAGCGGACGGCCGGACCCGAAGGGGCCCGGCCGTCCACCACCGCTCTCGACCTCGCCTCGCCTACCCTGGGCCACCTCCACCTTCACGGCCGCCCTCGCGCTCGCCGCCGCCGCCGTGCCCGCCGCCGCGTCGCGCGGGGAGCTGGACCGCCGCTCCGTCCAAGGTCGCCGCGCCGCACTCGGGGCCGTAGACCAGGGTGTGGACGGTGCCGTCGGCCTCGGTCCGGCTCACGGTGCCGGAGACGGGCCACGGGCAGGTCTCCATCGGCGGGAAGACCACGTCGGTGACGCTCAGGCTGCTGGTCGTGCCGTCGGCGGCCTCGGCGGTGTAGCTGCCGTTCTCGGTGCGGCTGGGCGGATCGTCGCCGCTGAAGGCCACGCTGCCCGAGCCGACGAGGTGCACGTCCTCGAGGAGGGCGCCGGCGGAGTCGGTGACGGTGTGCTTGACGTCCGACTCGAACGACTTGGCTTCCGGCGCCTCGCCGAGGATGCGGGTCTCGGTGGAGGTGACGGTGCCCTTGGCCTGCGACACCTCGCCGCTGGGCCGGGTGCGTTCGAGGTCGAAGGTGACGACCTGGCTCTCCTCGATCGCCCCGTCGCAGCCGTTCGGGGTGGCGTAGCTGAACGCGATGTCCACCACGCCGCTCGACGGCCCGGGCCCCTTGGCTTCACCGGCGGGAGGCATCCCGCCGTCGGCAGCGCCCGCGCCCGCGCCCTCGCCCTCGCCCTCGCCCCTCGGCGGGGCGCCTTCGCGGCGCGCCATCGCCTGGCAGTCGGTCCACTCCAGGTGGACGCTGGCCGGCAGGTCCTGTCCGCAGACCGAGACCGTGGACTGGTCCGGGCTCGAGTCGCACCGGAAGCCCTCTATCGCCTCCCGCTTGTAGAGCCTGGGGGGCTTCATCAGGCCCACCAACTCCGGGGTCGCACCGGTGTTGCTCGCCTGCTCCAGCCCCTCGGAGACCGAGGACAAGGAGTCCGAGCTCGCGCTGCACCCCACGCCGCCCATCACCACTGCCGCCGCTGCCGCCGCCGCCGCCATCGCCACTGCCCCCGCCCCCATCGCCCTGTGTCCCATCGACCGCCTCCTGGTTCGCCGGCCCCGTGGAACCTCGCCCGGGATGACCCCGGATCCTCGGCGGCGATTGCGGTCCGGAAGGACTTCGTGCCGCGACCCAAAAACGCACCGCCCCGCTGCCATGGGCAGCGGGGCGGTGGCACATCAAGCTGCGGTGTCGAGCGCTAGGGCCCCGTGACGCAGGCGCCGAGCGTGGCGGTCAGCTTGTAGCAGGTCTTGCCCGTGCCGCAGGTGCTCGTCGCGGCGCTCGGGTCGCAGAGCGTGTAGCAGCTCTTGACGCCGCTGGCGCTGAAGCAGCTCGCGCCCTTGACGCAGTCCGTGGGGTTGACGCAGGTGGCGCCCGGGGCGGCCGAGCCCGCGGCCTCGCAGGTCAGGCCGAGCGCCTCGGGGTAGCAGCCGTCGGTCGCGGTCGTGCAGTCCTGGGCGACGGCGTTGCACAGGTTGTTCTGGCAGCCGCCGAAGCCGTCGCCGAAGTCGGCGCAGACGGCGCCGGTGCCCGCGCAGGTGGTCGGCGTGGTCGCCGGCTCGCACCACGGGGTGCACTGGCCGACGCAGGTCAGGCCCGCGGCGCAGTCGCCGTCGATGGTGCAGACGCCGCCCGGGGCGACGGCGCCGGCAGGGGCGCAGGCGTAGTCCTTGGCGGTGGTGTCGAAGTAGCAGCCCTCGCCGGGCTGGCAGCCGGTCTGGGCGAACGGGTTGCAGGTCACGGGCAGGGTCCCGTTGAAGGTGAGGGCCGTCATGGCCGACTGGCAGCCATCGGGATCCGTGGTGCTCGCGCCGGTGCTCTGGTCGATCTGCACGTGCTCGAAGGTCAGGTTCGTGCCGGTGCCGACGACGCCGGTGACGGTCTCGGTGATGGTGACCGACCCGCCGGTGGCCATGTAGTAGCTGCCGATGGTCTTGGCCGTGGTGTCGATGTTGCCGTAGAGCAGGACGCACAGGCCGCAGGTCGCGTAGTCGAGCTCCTCGCCCGCGAGCAGGTAGGAGCCCGGCGCGAAGCCGTTCGTGAACACGCCGTAGCCCTTGTAGAGCTCGATGGAGACGGCGTCGGTGGTGCCGTCGGTGGCGGGCAGGTCGCCCATGAGGAACAGGTTGCCGGAGGTGCTCTTCTCGGCGGCGCCGGTCACCGTGATCGCGGCGTAGGTCGAGTCGACCTGGCAGCTAGCGGCCGTCTTGCAGGTGTTGGTGGTGCTGTCGCAGGTCTGGGTCGCGTTGTTGCAGCAGGCGCTGCCGCACGCGGTCTGGGTCGCCGTGCAGGTCGGCTTGGTCTTGCAGGCCTTGGTGGCGGCGTCGCAGGTCTCGGTCTCGACGTTGCAGCAGACCTCGCCGCAGACGAGCTGGGTGCCGGTGGTGCAGGTCGCCAGCGTGGCGCAGGTGGAGGTGCTGGCGGTCTTGCAGAACTGCGTGGTGGTGTTGCAGCACGCGGTGCCGCAGGCGGTCTCGCTGGTGTTGCAGGTCGCGATCGTCTTGCAGGTGGTGGTGGCGGCGTCGCAGAACTGCGTGGCCTTGGTGCAGCAGGCGGTGCCGCACTCGACCTGGGTGGTGGCGTTGCAGGTCGACTTGGCCTTGCAGGTGTTGCTGCTGGTGTCGCAGGTCTGGGTCGCGGTGGTGCAGCAGTTGGTGCCGCACTGCGTCTGGGTCGCGGTGCAGGTCGACTTGGCCTTGCAGGTGTTGCTGGTGGTGTCGCAGGTCTGGGTGTTGGTGTCGCAGCACTGCGGGCCGCAGGCGGTGGTGCCGGCGGCGCAGCCCTTGGGCTGGCAGCTGCCGGCGGCGCAGACCTCGGTGGACGAGTTGCAGCAGTTGGTGCCGCAGGCGGTCTCGGTGGCGCCGCAGGTCTTGTCATTGACGCAGGCGCCGCTCACGCAGGTCTGGGTCGCGGTGCAGCACACGCCGTTGCAGTTCTCCTGGCCGGCGCCGCAGACGCCGATGCAGGAGCCGTTCTGGCAGGCCTCGTTCGCGTTGCAGCACTTGTCGGCGCAGGCGGTCATGCCCACGGAGCAGGCGGTGTTGTTGACGCAGGCGCCCTCGACGCAGGTCTGGGTGGCCGTCGTGCAGCAGCTGTTGGCGCCGCAGCCCGTCTCGCCGCCAGCGCAGGTCTTGTTGACGACGCAGGCGCCGGCCACGCAGCTCTCGGTGGCGTTGTTGCAGCAGGCCGAGCCGCAGGTGGTCTGGGACGCGGTGCAGCCGGTGCCCTCGCACTTGCCCGCGGTGGTGTTGCAGGTCTGGGGGTAGTTGCAGGCGCCGCAGGGGTTGCCGCAGCCGTCGTCGCCGCACTCCTGGCCGGTCGCGCACGCGCAGACCTTGCACTGGCCCTCGAAGCAGGTCTCGGTGTCCTTGCAGCACTTGTTGGTGCCGCAGACGTTCGCGGGCTTGCAGGTGCCGGTGTCAGGCTTGCTGACGCTGGCGTCGGGCCCTTCGACGACGGCGGGGCCGGGACAGCCGGCCAGCGCCACGCCAATACACGTCACTGCCAGGATTCCTTGGAGAGTTCTCATCGTTCCTTGTCTTTCTGTGATGAACCGGCCTGTTAGCTGCGGATGGGGGAAGAAAAAGACGCCGCAGAATACCCTCTCTGCCGCGTCTGTGAACAGTCCCGTCGCGGATTATTCCGAAGCGGCTGGACACCGGCGGGGTGCCGGTGATTGCAGGGGAGGGATCCGCGGCGCGGCGCCGAGGTCGGCGGCCCGCCCGCTGGCCCGCTGGCTGGCTCGAGAAATCCTCAGTGGCAGGTCGAGCACGCCGGCCCGAGGCCGCCGGTGTTGCCGGGGCCGTGGCAGGTATTGCACGAGGAGGTGGTGCCCGAGCGGTGCATCGTGCCGCGCCGGTTGATCGTGTGGTCGTTGGAGTTGTGGCAGTTGTAGCAACTGGGGCCGCTGCCGCCATTGAGGTCGGCGCCGTGGCAGGCGACGCAGTTGGTCTTGGGGTCGGTGGCGCCCGGCTTGTGCATCACGCCGCCGCGGTCCTCGGTGTGGCCCGGGTTGGTGGTGGCGGCGTCGGGGCCGGCAGGGCTCGAGGCGTCGAGGCCGGCGGCGCTGCCGGCGTCGCCGTCGGCGGGCAGGGCGCCGTCCGCGGCGTTGGCGGTCCCGGTGTCGGCCGAGAAGGCGGTCGCTCCGTCGCCTGGTGCCACGAGCCCGGAGTCCGAGCCCGAGGACGCGCTTCCGGTGTCGGGCGAATCGCCCACCGGCGCGTTGGTCTCGCAGGCAGCCACGGACGCGAGCGCGACGACGGCCAAAGACATCACCAAGGTGCGGATCCCCATTCGTCTTCCTCCGGTGTTCGGTGCCGGCCAGATTCCGGGAATGGATAGTCGCCGGCCCCCGGCCGCGCAGTGAAACCCTCCGTGAGAGGCAACCGCCGGAAAGGACAGGGGCAATCGGGCGGGCCCGGGCTCGGCGCCGCCGCGCCGAAGTGGTGGGCGGGGATCGCGGGTGGTAACCCCTTGCTTCCACAAGGGTTCTTTCGACGTTCACGAGGCCTTGGAAGAACTTCTTGGAGCGAGGCAGCGCATGCGGCACGTGACGCGAATCTTCGGCTATCTCCTGCTGGTGGCGGTGCTCGGCTCGGCCGGCTGGTACCTCAAGGGCCGGCTCTCGCCGCCGCCGCTGCCGCTGGACCAGCGGGTGAAGACCGCGGAGGTCTCGCGCGGCGGCGTCACCGCGAAGATCACCGCCACCGGGACCCTCTCGGCGCTGGTGACGGTGCAGGTGGGCAGCCAGGTCTCGGGCCGCATCGCCGAGCTGCACGCGGACTTCAACACCGCGGTGAGGAAGGGCCAGCTCATCGCGCGGATCGACCCGCAGATGTTCCAGGCCGCCGTGCAGCAGTCCAAGGCGAACCTGCTCGCGGCCGAGGGCAACCTCGCCCGCTCCAGGGCCCAGGCCGCGGACGCCTCCCGGCAGTTCGAGCGGCAGAAGTCGCTGGCCGCCCAGAAGCTCATCGCCCAGGCCGAGCTGGACACCGCGCAGGCCAACGCCGAGGCCGGGGCCGCCTCCATCCAGGCCTCGCAGGGCGCGGTGGAGCAGGCCAAGGCGTCGCTGCACCAGGCGGAGATCAACCTCGCGTACACCACCATCACCTCGCCCATCAACGGCGTGGTCATCTCGCGCAACGTCGACGTGGGCCAGACCGTGGCCGCCTCGCTGCAGGCCCCCACCCTGTTCACCATCGCCGAGGACCTGACGCACATGCAGGTGGACACCAACGTGGCCGAGGCCGACATCGGCAAGCTCAAGCCGGACATGGCCGCCACCTTCCTCGTCGACGCCTGGCCGCAGGCCCCGTTCAAGGGGAAGATCCGGCAGATCCGCAACGCGCCGATCACCATGCAGAACGTCGTCACCTACGACGCGGTCATCGACGTGGAGAACCCCGAGCTCAAGCTCAAGCCGGGCATGACCGCCAACGTCTCGGTGGTCTACGCCCAGGTCGACGACGCGCTGCGGGTGCCCAACGCCGCCCTGCGCTTCCGCCCCGGCGCCGACCTGCTCGGGGACGGCCCCGACGCCGGGGTCTCCGGCGAGCGGCGCGGCCGGGAGGGCCGGGGCGAGGGACGCGGCGGCGAGGGCAAGGGCAGCCGGCCCAAGCAGGTCTGGGTCCTGCGCGGCGACAAGCTCGTCTCGGTCAAGCTCGAGACCGGCGTCACCGACGGCTCGTTCACCGAGATCACCAGCGGGGAGATCAAGGAGGGCGACCAGGTCGTCACCGAGTCCACCGAGCCGGCCAAGGGGTCGGGCGGCGGCACGTCGAACCCGCTGGGGCCGCAGCAGCCCACGGGCGGCGGCATGCGGCGCGTGCTCTAGCGGGAGGACGCCGTGGCGCTCATCGAGCTCGACGCGATCACCAAGGTCTACCGGATGGGCGACCAGGACGTGCACGCCCTGGCCGGCGTGAGCCTCTCCATCGACCAGGGCGAGCTGGTGGCCATCATGGGCACCTCCGGCTCGGGCAAGTCGACGCTGATGAACGTCATCGGCTGCCTGGACCGGCCCAGCGCGGGCAGCTACCGGCTCGACGGCAAGGACGTCTCGCGGCTCTCGCGCGACGCGCTGGCGGTGACCCGCAACCGGACCATCGGCTTCGTCTTCCAGAGCTTCAACCTGCTCTCGCGCACCAGCGCGCTGGAGAACGTCGAGCTGCCGCTGCTCTACGCCGGGGTCGGCACGGCCGAGCGGACGCGCCGGGCGCAGGCCGCGCTGACCCGCGTGGGGCTGGGCGCGCGGCTCGACCACCGGCCCAACCAGCTCTCCGGCGGCCAGCAGCAGCGGGTGGCGGTGGCGCGCGCGCTGGTGAGCGACCCGCGCCTGCTGCTGGGAGACGAGCCCACCGGCAACCTCGACTCCAAGACCAGCATCGAGATCATGGCGCTCTTCCAGGAGCTGCACCGCTCGGGGATGACGGTGGTCCTGGTCACGCACGAGCCCGACGTGGCGGCCTACGCGGCGCGGGTGGTGGTGGTCAAGGACGGGCGCATCGTCGTCGACCGCCGCCAGGA
>DASXVQ010000038.1:0-100019 GCA_036504155.1 Myxococcales bacterium | reverse complement strand
TCTCGCTTGGCCATGCTCAAACAACAGCCGAGCAGAGGACCCATTCCCAAGTCGAGTGCGAAATTTGACCCGCGTGGCGCCCTCAATGATCACGAGGGGTTGCGGTCGGCCTCCTCGGGCGCCGCAGGAAGTCTGGAGCCCCGTCCTAGCCCGAGAGCGCCATCCACCTCATGAAGGTTGTGGGCGATGGCGCACCACAGCGTGATGCTCAGCACCTTCTTGGCTCCGCGGACGCGAAGCTTCAGGCCGAAGTCTCCTTGAACTGGGCGTTCACCCAGCTCGGCCGTTTCGCCGCGCTCCTTGATGGACGGCCTTGCCTTCGGGCGTGGCCATCCGCTTTCGCCGCCGCTCGGCGACCTGCTCGGCTGTCTCCCTTGCGCGGGACGCCTCCGGTGCTGCCGTTCCGGTGCTCCGGCTCGGGGGCATACACCTTGGTTCCAGTGCCCTGGACGTCCTCGATGTCCTTCAGCTTGACGTAGCCGCCGTCGAGGGGGACTTCCGCAGGGCGCTCGCCAGTGCGTGCCTCAATCTGGTCGAGCATGGGCTGGACCTGCCCTTGGTCCGAGCCGGCGTTGGTCGCGCCGACTCCGACGACCCACTTTCTCCAGCCGTCGTCGTGGCGAGCTGAGACGTTGATGGCCGGCCTGAAACCCTCCGTCCGGCATCTTCATCACCCGTGCCTCGGGGTCGGTGGACGAGGTGCGTGCCTTCGCCTTCTCCTCCTCGGTCTCCTTGGATGCCTGGACCTTCTTGAGCTCCTCGAGGGCGTGTTCAACCCGCTGCTTGCGGTCCTTGGCTGCGCGCTCCCGTGCCGCCTGCTCGCGCGCGTTCACCGAGCCATCGTCCGTCTGCCATTTCCACCTCGCGGACCTGCTCCCGGGGCAGCTCCAGGCACTTTTTCAGCCGCTTCTTGCGGTGGAACGAAGCCGCCCCAGCGCTCGCGCGCACCCGGGTGCCGTCCTGGGCCACGCGGGACAGGGTGAGTGGCGCGGGAGCGGCCGCTACGGCTGCTTGCGCGGCGGGGCGAGGTAGCGCTTGCGCAGCTCGACGAACTCCGGATCGTCGCTGCCGATCCGTGCGTACTCCGCCCGCGCCGCCTCGTCGAACCCGAGCACCTGCAGCAGCCGGGCGCGGTAGAGGCGCTGCGCGTCGTCCGTCTCGTCCCCCATCCGCTGCTGGCGCCGTCCGCCGTAGGCCGCCGCCTCGCCCGCCCGGCTGCGCTGCAGCAGCACCATCGCCGCGGTGTGCAGCTCGGCCTCGCTCACCGTCTTCTCGTTGGCGAGCCGCAGCGCCTCGCGCTCGGCCTCCTCGTCGAGCTGGTCGGCCATCAGCTGCGACCAGAGCAGGTTGTTGCGGCTGCCGGCGCCGTCGCCCTTGTCCGCGCGCAGCTGCTTGAGCGTCTGGTAGGCCTCGGCGTGCTTGCCGCTGTGCAGGCAGACCGTGGCCTTGAGCATCCGCCACTCCGTGCTCGCCGGGTCCTTGGCCAGGGCCTTGTCCACCCGCGCCAGCGCCGAGGGCCCGCGTCCCAGGTTCGCCTCCAGCATCGTCAGCCAGCGCCACAGCCGCTGCTCGTTCTCTGAGCTGGCGAGCGGCTCGAGCACCTTGGCCGCCTTGGCCCAGTCCCGGCGCAGGTCGAGGGCCCTGGCGAGCGCCGCGTCGGCGCGGCGGCGCAGCGCCCCGGACAGCCCTAGCCGCCCCTTCTCCAGCGCCTCGAGCGCGGCCTTGGGGGCCGCCTTGGCCATGTCCGAGTAGGTGAGCTGGCCGATGGCCGCCGCGAGGCGGGCCGCCTCCGGGTCGTCGTGCTTGGCCTCGGCCCAGAGGTCCTTGAGCAGCAACGCGACCTCCGACCGGTTGTCGCGCGCGCCCAGCTCGTCGACGAGCCAGCCGATCCACGCTCCGGCCGCGCCCGCCTTCCGCTGGCTCGAGAGGGCCCAGGCGAGCCCCGCGAGCTGCGCGGGCTCGCCCAGCGACTCGAGCCTCCAGCTGCCGCCCTCGGCGACCCAGTAGCTGGTCACGGCGAGGCCGCCGTTCTCCGGCAGCTCGCAGCGCACCCGCGCCACCTGGGCGTCGCCGGCGGTCACGCACTGCGCGCGGTGGTAGAGCTGCTCGAACGGGAAGGGCGAGTCCAGGCCCGGCAGCCGCGCGTGGCGCAACGCCTTGGACGCGCCGAAGTCGGCCTTGCGCCGGGCCGAGGCGAGCCTCGCCAGGCGCGCGCTCATCTCGGTGGGGCTCGTGCCGTTCGCGAACGCGGCCAGGACGCCGCGAGCGGCGAGCTCGGGGGTGGAGGTGTCCACGGCGTCCGGCACCGCCTTCAGGCCGGCGTTCATCGTCTTGAGCACGCCCACCTCGCGCGCCAGGGCGTCGCCGGGCTGGAAGCGCTCGACGAGCTGCTGGGCCTCGTCGTAGTGCCGCAGGTGCCCCAGGACCGAGTAGGCCGCCGCCAGGGCGCTGAAGCGCGCCTTGGGCTCGCTGATCTGCTCGAGGCGCCGCAGCGTGCCCTCGACTGTGCCGCTGAGCACCTCGGCGATGACCCCCGGCCCCGGCTCGTTGCCCTCCCGCAGCGAGGGGTGCTTCTCGTAGAGCGCCTTGAGGTCGCCGTCGCGCCGGGCGCGCAGGTAGAGGTCGGTGAGCGCGGTCAGGGCCCACTCTCCTCCCCTGCGCTCGGCCATGGCCTGCAGCACGGAGGCCGCCTCGGCGTGCTCCGCGGTCCACCCCGAGACCAGCTCGCCCGCCTCGTTGCGGCGCAGCGTCTCGGCGAGCGCCCTCGCGCTCCAGCCGTGGTCGGGGAGCTTCTCGTGCGCCTTGCGCAGGCACTCCAGGGCCCGGGCGCGCTCGAAGGGCGGCCGGTACATGACCCCGTTGGCGTCGGCGCGAGCCACGTCGCCGCGCACCATCAGGACAAAGGGGTCGTCCGGCGCGTCCTTGAGCGCGCGCTCCGCCTCCTGGCGCGCCAGCTCGTTCAGGCCCAGCCCCATCAGCATCCGCGCAAAGCGGGCGCGGGTCTGGGCGTCGGCCGGCTGCTCGGCCAGCCACCGGCGCGCCAGCGCCACGGCCTCGGCCGGGTGGCGCTCCTCGAGCAGCTTGGCCGGCTCGAAGGTGAAGACGAGCTCGGGCATGGCGCCCGAGAAGCGCTTCCAGAAGGCGTCGCGGAAGGCCTTGACGTCCTCGACCGACCACTCGCTGCGCTCGGCCTCGAACCGGAAGCGCGCCTCGACGGTGCGCTCGTCCACCCGCGCGTAGGTCTCGGTGAAGGTCGACGGGCCCATGGCCAGGGTGCGGTCGGGCGGCAGCGTCCCGACGGCGAAGCGCGGCGGCAGGGTGATGCGGTAGAGGCGCTCGGCCAGGGGCCTGAAGCCGAAGTCGAAGGCGCGCCGCTCGAGGTCCTCCGGCGCCATCCCGGTCTCCTCCAGCATCCGCTGCCGCTCGTCCTGCTTCTCCGCATCGGTGCGCTCGTCCGTCTTGGGCTTGGGGCCGGCGAGCCCCTCGGGCGCGACCTTGAGGATCAGCTGCGAGGGCAGGCGCAGGGTGGCCAGCCGGTCGCCCGTCTCCAGCACCGGGGTGGGGCCCAGCTCGGCGACGACGGTGAGCTGCCCGTCGCCGGCCTTGCAGTTGCGCAGCGCCGCGGTGAAGGGCAGCTCGCCGAAGAGGGTCGAGACCGTGTCCTGCGCCAGCTTGTGCGCCGCGGCCGCGTCGCAAGGTTCGGCCTGCGAGCGCGCGTAGCCCTCGGCCGCGCCGCCGCTCTCGAGCGCGAGGCGGGCGCTGCCCTCGCCGAAGGGTGCCAGGCGCGCCTCGATCGTCTCGCGGTAGACGAGCGGCGTCTGGCGGCTGGTGGGCGTCGAGACCAGGCCGCGGGTCGACGCCGAGACGACGAGCGAGCGCTGGTTGCGCACCGCCACCGGCAGCACGCCGGCCGGGTAGACCGGCGCGGTGGCGTCCAGCCAGAGCGGCTCGCCGCCCTTCGGGTCGGGCACCACGACGATCATGTGCTTGAACGGCTCGAGCCCGGGCAGCCCGTCGCGCGGGACGGGCCCGTCGGCCATGGCCAGGGCGACCTCGGCGCGCACGCCGACGCGCCGCAGGCAAGAGGCGACCAGCACCGACAGGTCCTTGCAGTCGCCGTAGCCGCGGGCGAGCACCGCCGACGGCGGGGTGGGCACGATGGCCCCCTCGCGCAGGTGCAGCGCGGTGTAGCGGACCCGCTCGGAGACCCAGCGCAGGACGGCCTGCGCCTTCTCGGTGTCGCCGGCGGCCTGGGCCACAAGGGGCGAGAGCGAGGAGAGGTCGGGCTCGTCGGCGAACACCGGCTCGAGCAGCTTCCCGTAGCCGCGCGCCACGCCCTCCCAGGAGGTCCAGGTCGTCCAGCCAAAGCGGGGCGTGCGCTCGCGCAGCTGCGAGCGGGTCAGGCCGAAGGGCTTGAAGTCGAGCTCGCCGACCTCGACGTCGAGGAGCTGGCGCTCGCCGTCGCGCTGCAGCTGCGGCGCCGGGGCGCCCACGACCTCGAACTTCAGCGGCGCGCTCGCCGGGGCCTGGACGTGGAAGCGCCGGCGGCGGACGGGCTCGACCCCCCAGAGCGAGTGGGAGTCGCCGTGGCCGCCGTCCTGGAGCATCGGGCGGGTGTCGACGTGGACCACCTCCAGCTCGACCACCGAGCCCCGGCGCACCTGGGGCAAGGGCACCTGGAGGCGGTGCACGTCGGAGAGCTGCAGCCCGTCGACGGTGGCGACGCCCTCGACGATGCTCTTCGGGTCGAGCAGGCTCTCGGCGCCGTCCGCGGAGACCACCCGCGCGCGCACCTGCGGCCGCTCCTGGCGCCAGGGAGACCACTCGAAGGTCAACGTCTGGTCGGGCGCGTCGTCGAGCACGCGCCAGAGCGTCCGTTCGACCTCGACGGCGCGGCCGCCGGGCTCGAGGCGCACCGAGCTGTCGATCAGCAGCACCTCCGCGGGGTGCATGCGGGCCACGCGTCCGCCGGAGGCGCGGGCGAGCGTCGAGGCCTTCGCTGCGAACGGCTTGGCGGCCCAGACCTCTTCCAGCGCCTGCTGCGCGCCCGCCCCCGGCTCCCAGCCCGCACCGCTCGACGCCGCCGGCCGCACCTCGGCCGTGGGCGCGACCGGGGTGGTCGCGCAGGCCCCGGCGAGCGCGAGAGAGAGCGCGAGCCCGGCGACGGCCAGGCGGGAGCAGGATCGGGTCTTCTCGGAAGGGCGCATTTCGGGTCGGCTCCTCGAGGCTTGCCCGCAGCCGCCCCAGTCACGGGGAGCGTGGGCTGAAAACGCCGCGGAGCATAGCGCGTCGGGGCGAACCCCGAAGCCTTTGGGTGTGGAGACCCCGCATGTGGAGACACGCGAGGCTGGCGCAGCTGCGCTCCTGGTGCATCCCGCAGCCGCGACTACGACGCCGACTGCGCCGCGTCCACGGCCGCCGACCGCCGCGGGCAACCCGCTGCCGTGCTCATCCACGGTTACCAGCCCGAAGACGGGCGACCCGCTGCGGCTGTGCTTCAGGTCGGAGTGGACACTCTGCGGGGTCTGGGGACGGTAGGCCCGGCAGCGCCCCGGACTGCTCACTTCTTCTTGCTGATGACCGCGCCGGGGCCTGCGGATCGACGCCGTCGCCGCTGCAGTGCCGGTCGAACATCGGGGCCTGCGGCCCCGGGCGCGCCTTGGCCACCTCCCGCGGCTCCCTCCACAGCCCCAGCCGCTCCAGCGTCTGCCGGATCTTCTCCTTCGTGCAGACCTCCTCCACGAACTCCCTCTTCCCGCCGCACGGGCTGTCCAGCACCTCTACGCCCCTGACCTGCGCATCAGCTCCGACCGGCGCACGTACCTCTCCTCCGGCTGCGCTTGCCCTTGCTCTATCGGCTCCCCGTCTCCGGGCAGCGTGGCCAGTTCCTCGTCTTGCACGCCGGGGCTCGGGGTGGCCCGGGCACACCCGGCGCGCCCGTATGAGGAGGAATCGCATTTCCATTGGCCACCATACCGACCGACCCCGGAAACGGCAGCATTTCCCTTCGCCGAGGAAGAGGAGCGCCAGAAGGCTGCATCACATGGTCTTGTGCAATAGAGCGCGCCTCATTAAGTCGTCGACGGGCCAGGTGCGAATTCCCCAATCGCGTCCCCATGGATTTCCAAGACACGAATCAGCATAGAGCGCAGCTCCTCGGGATGCGCCCTGGGTGGGGACTTCTGAACCAAGACAACACGTTCACGCTTGAGAAAACGCCCCTCTACCTCGAAAACGGGCTCAAGCTCCAGAGCCGCCGCATCCAATACCAACAGATACCCCCCGTCGCGGACATCGGGGGCCTCCATAAATCGCGATGCCGCCTCGGCTGATTCAAAAATAATGACATCGGAGTCGGCGCATTTTACCAATACCGGGTTCATACTATGAGCCCCCTTGCCAAGGTCGATGGTGCCCATGACCGCCTCCAGGAGGAGCCGGCTGCCCTGCTGGACCACCGCGGTGATAGTGCGGGCGCTCGCCAAAGGCATTGCCTGTTCTAGTACCCATGGCGCAATGCGCATTCTTCCGCCTGGCTACAGAATTGTGAATTCTTTGCCGATTAAATAGCCTGCTTCATTGCCACTGACTCGGGCGCATTCTGAAGGGTGGCGCAGTCTGAGTCGCTCCGTAGCACCGGGCAAGTGGGCAGCAGCGCGGTATCCTCCGCTTCATGCTCCTTTACTCCCACGTCGCGCTGTTGATCTCACTCGACACCGCCGAAGGCCCCGAAGCCGACGACGTATCACACCATCTCGGCTTGGCGCAGACCCAGGTGCGTCGCATCGAGACGGTGAGCCTCTCCCCAGAAGGAACGAGGAAGACTCAGGTCAGCCGCATCTGGCAGCTCGACTCGCCGAAGGACGCAACCTGCGCAGCGCACGATCGGCTCGTGGCGCTGCTCGACAAGATCGAACCGCACACCCAGCAGGTTCGTGCCCTCGACCCAAAGCACCGGCCTTGGCTCGACCTGCTGTTCCACGTCACGCCCCAGCATTCCTCGGGCATCACCGGGGAGTTCGGATTGTTCATGATGTCGCGCGACGTGGTGAGTCGAGTCGCGGCTCTCGACCTCAGCATCTCGCATGAGACGATCTGGTACGACCATCCAGACTGGGGACTGCCTTGGTATCGCAGGCTGCTACGACGGCTCCCAGGGTCGGCCATCCATCCGTGACTGGACGGTCGATGCAGTAGGCCGATCCATCCCTGGGGCCCGTGTCCCGCTGCAAGCCGGGACGACGAGCTGGTGTATAGCCCGGGCTGGGTCCGTTGTCCGGCGCGTCCTCGCGCTACCGCTACCCCCCCACCGGCGCCCGGTCCGCACGGATCCTCTCGGCGATCGCCGCGGCCTTGCGCACCTCGGCCGGGAAGCGCGCCAGCTCCCGCCCGCTCGATCCCAGAGTGACGATCCCGTTGACCAGCAGCACCTGGAAGATCAGCTCCTCGCCGCTGCGCCACCACTGGATGCGGTCGTACTCCCACAGGTCCACGTGCAGGTGCGACAAATCCAGCTCGTGGTCGGGGTTCGCGCAGATGTCCCGGATGGCCTCCACCATGTCCGGCATGGCGATCGCCGGCTTGAAGGGCCTGCGCGTCGCCTCCTCCACCGCCGGAGGCTGGTAGTACGGCGTCGAGAAGGTGAACGCCCGGCCGTCCAGATCCTGGAAGGCGACGTGCGTGCTCTCGTGCGCCTCGAGCAAGAGCAGGTTGTAGCCCTCCAGCTCCACCGGCAGGTTCGTGCCCGGCTGCAGCACTCCCGAGAAGGTCAGGTCCATCGCCCTCTGCACCTTGCCCTTGTTGCGCTGGAAGCGGGCGTTCACCTCCTCGTCCTCGAGCAGGAAGGTGACGATGTCCTTCGAGGCCTTGGCCGGCCCGAGGAACTCGTAGCCCTCGCGCGCGAGCTGCGTCTTGACCACCCCGGTGTGCACCTTGGCGGCCTGCATCGTGGTGGCGTAGGTGTCCAGCACGCGGCTCATCCCCTCCGGGTCGACGAAGGGGTTGCCACAGAAGGTCGAGACCAGCGGCTCGTAGATCTGGTCGTAGACCTCGCGGTCGAGCACGACCCTCTCCCCGCCGCACTTGAGCCAGTACACGTTGCGCAGGACGTCGTAGTCGACGCCCTGCACGACCAGCTTCTTCTCGTCCTGGAGGAACTTCTTGCCGATGAACGCCGCCCGGACCATGTCGCGCGCGACGTACACGTCCTCGGCGCCGTCGCGGTAGCCCAGGCAGGTGCGGCGCGTGCCGTCGTTCGTCGTCCCGTGGCCGGACGGGCCGACCTCCTTCTCCTGCCAGTCGAGCAGGTCGTCGATGGCGTGGAGGAAGCGGGTCACCACCTCCGTCTCGCTCGCGAACTCCAGGCCGGCGCGCAGGCTGGGCTGGTCGCCGCTGGTGCCCTTGTTCTTGCGCAGCCCGCGCACGAGCGTCGCGCGCAGCACTTGGTGGGCGTCCTCGCCCAGCTCCACCGCCCCGCCCGCGGACAGCGGCGTGTAGTTGTCGATGTAGAAGAAGCCGTTCACGCGGGTGGGCGCCAAGAGCTTGCGCGGATCGCAGATGCCCGGGATGGTCACCCGCGGGTTCTTCGGGTGGTCCAGGTTCGAGTAGCTGCCGCGCTCGAGCAGGTCCCCGAAGCGCGCCTTCCAGCGCTCGGTGATGTCGGTCAGCCGCAGGAAGTCGCCGGTCTCGGTGCCGAAGCCGTAGACCTGCCCGTCGCCGCCGCGCCAGAGCGAGAGCATGTCGCCGGAGAGCACGTCGACGCGCGCGAGGTCCGCCGCGGGGCCGTCGGCGTTGATCGACTGCTCCATCATCGCGGTGATGGTCTCGCTCTTGCCGGTGCCGCTGTCCGCGGTGAAGACCAGCGTCTTGCGCAGGCCGTTCTTGAAGGTGAGCGTGATCATCGAGCCGTGGATCGGCAGGCCGCCCAGGGCCTTGACCCGCTCGTTGTGCAGCGTGAGCAGCGTCTTCTTGAAGAAGCCCACGTAGTCGGTGGCGTCCTCGCGGGCGATCCACGCCACCGGCAGGAGCGCCCCGTCGCCGCGGCGGTCGAGCACGTAGCCGGTCTTGGCGCCGTCGCCCATCACGCTCGCGGGCAGCCCGAAGAGCATCACCCCGTCCCAGGGCAGGCGCTCCAACCGCTCGCGCTGCTGCACCTCCTCGATCTGCGGGAAGAGGCGCAGCTCGTCGGCGATGAGGTGGAAGCAGGCCTTGTGGATGACCACCAGCATCCGGAACGGCCCGACCTGCTCCGCCTTGCAGACGTAGGAGGACAGGTCGGCCAGCCGCGCGAACTCGCCGAGCCGGCCCTGGAAGTGCGAGAGCTCCGGCTTGCCGTCGTCCACCCCGCCGCTCGCCGCCCGGTCGCGCCGGGTGAAGCCATAGCGGTGGTCGGAGACGCGCTTGGCGGCTCCGGTGACGTAGCTGGGCTTGGGGTCGAGCGGCGCGGTGGCGCCGGCGAAGGGCGTGCCCTCGACGACCTTGCGCAGCCACTCGGGCAGCGTGTCGCTGGCGCGGATGCCGTCCAGCTGCTCGCAGCCGATGGCGAAGGTCCCGGTGGCGTCGATCGCCGAGTCCTCGAGGTCGAAGGCGTGCATCAGCTCGTTGACGAGGTCGGTGACCGTGCCGTTGATGCCGTGCAGCGCGGCGACCTTCTCGTGGTGCCGGGCGGCGTCGAGCTTGGCGAGCAGGACCTTGATGGTGTTCGCGCCGTGCCACTCCCGATACATGCGGGTCAGCACCTGCCGGAACACGTCGTCGATGAGCTGGCGGTCGTGGTAGGCGGCCAGGCACGAGAGCGGCCCGTACTGGTTCTCGGCGCGCTCGAACGACAGGTCGGCCAGCTCGGGCAGGCGCCGGTAGACCTTCTTGAGCAGCCGGCGGTAGACGACGCGGAAGGTGCGCGAGGCGAGCATCTGCTCCACCGAGTCGCACCTCACCCCGAGCGTGTCGAGGGGCCACTCGACGAAGACCTTGTCCGCGACCGAGCGGCCCTCCTCGATGCAGTAGACGATGCCGCGCTCGCTCTCGGCGACCGGCATGGCCGTGGCCTTCTCGCCGGCGGGCAGCAGCTCGATCAGCGGGGCGAGGTCGTCGAGCGCCGGCGTCAGCGGATCCTCTGCCCCGTTGCCGAAGAGCTTGGCCAGCCCGGCGAGGTCGCGGCCGGAGGCCTCGAACTTCTCCCAGTAGCGCGCGAGCAGGCCCAGGTAGAGCTCCACCGCCTTCCCGAACCTCCCATATCCCTCCTCGTTGCCGGGCAGCCGGCCGCCCAGCGACAGCCGCACGAAGCCGCCGCCCGCCCAGACGACGTCCACCTTGCGGTGGCGGGCGATGGCCTCCAGGAACTCGCGGACGCCGCGCTCGTCGCCCGGCGGGCACAGCCGCACGCAGGCGTAGAAGGCGCCGTCGGGCTCGATGAACTCGGTGTCAGGCAGCGCGCGCCGGCAGGCGCCCTTGACCTCCTCGATGCGCCGCTCCACGTCGTCGCGCAGGCGCACCTCGAGCCGCAGCCGCTTGAGCCGGGCGACGAGCTTGCTCATCGCCTCGGAGAGGTCGGCGAAGGAGGCGTCGCGCTCGCGCAGCCGCAGCAGCTCCTCGTAGCCCTCGAGCAGGCAGCGGAAGGCGGCCACCGGCACCTCGGGCGAGCGCAGCGAGGCGAGCTCGGACTCGAGCAGCCCCTGCAGGCTCTCCCAGGGCGGCGTCACGACGGCCGGGCTCAACAGGTCCGCGGCGAGCTTCTCCAGCACGCCGGTGTAGCGCTTCACCGCGAGCCCGGACTCGAGCTTGAGCTGCGTCATGTACAGCGACATCAGGTGCGGCGCGGAGGCGTTCCGCTGCGCGTACTCGACGCACTCCGGCACGTTGGAGTGCAGCAGGCCGGTGCGGTCGCCCGAGCCCTGCAGCGCCTTGGTCGTCGCCCCGACGGTGTGGATGCGCACCGGCGAGCCCAGGTGCGCGCGGTGCTCCTCGTAGATCTGCGCGACGCAGGCGTCGCCCTCCAGGTCCTTGCACCGGCGGGTGAGGAGCTTGTGGTAGCTGTTGTCGTCGCAGACGGCGAGGTCGTAGAGCGCGGCGATCTGCAGCAGCCGCAGCACGGTCTCCCGCCGCCAGGCCACGCCGGTGGGGTTGTGCGGCGTGTTGATCACCACCAGCACGCTCTGGCAGCACAGCCGGAACAGCTCCGGGAAGCGCCGCAGCTGGTAGCGCAGCTCCTCGATCCACTCGAGCAGCGCGTCGGGGTCCATCTCGTGGCGCTGGTTGAGCGGGATGCGCACCGTCGCCGCGCGCGGGTAGTCGCGCTCCGGGAAGACGTCCTGGTAGGTCCAGGCCATCTCCGGCAGGACCAGCGTCGGCCAGAAGCCGGAGCGCTCCACGCCCTGCAGCATCGCCTCGATCTCGCCGACCGCCACCGGGTCCGACTCGCCCTTGACGTCCTCCATCACGTGCTGCGCCAGCCGCACCGCCTCCTGCGCCGGGGCGAGCAGCGAGCGCGCCTTGCGATCCGCCTCGCGCAGCTTGCCCAGCACGCCGCCCTCCAGGTGCCCGTGCAGGGCGCCCAGGCCGGCGCGCTTCATCGTCCGCTTGAGCGCCGCCGCCGCGGGCCCCGCCGCGTTGCCGAAGGCGGCCTTCTGCAGCCCCTGCCCCGCCTTGCGGCTCGCCTTGGCCGCGGCGTCGGCCAGCCGGTAGCGCAGCGTCTTCTCGAAGTGCCGGCCCTTGGTCGCAGCCTGGCCGCTGGCGTTCCACTGCTGCGGCGGCGCCGCGCGCAGCTGCGACTGCCGGGCCGCGGCCTCGATCTCGTCGGAGCTCTCCTCCGGGATGCCCAGGCTCTTCTTGAGCTCCTCCAGCCGCGCGCGGGAGGCCGGCAGCTCCTCCTGCTGGAAGCGCGCGACCGCCTCGCGCACGCAGCCGCGGTGGTACTCGCCGACCAGCCGCAGGGCGCCGCGGCCTCCACCGGGCAGCACCGCCGCGCGGTAGGTCTCGCGAGGCAGGCCGCCGTAGAAGTACTTCATCCACCTCGAGGCGGTGGACTCGCACAGCTCCTCGCCGAGCTTGCGCAGGGCCGCCCCGTCGCCCTCGGCGACGTCCTGCAGGAAGCCCACGAACCGCTCGAGCTTGCCCAGCGCCAGGGCGTCGAAGAGGTCGTTGCGGCGCCAGTCGCTCTTGCGCAGCTCCTCCACCGAGAGCTTGAACGCGCCGCCGGCCTCGAGCCCCTCGAGCCGCGAGCTCAGCGCCGCCCGGACGCCGGCGATCGATCGGACCGGGAAGCGCTCGAGGATCCGCCGCAGCGCCAGCTGGGTATTGGCCGGCCGGCCCGCGAAGCTCGTCTGGATGTTGCTGAGCGTGCGCGCGACGTGCGGGAACAGCGTGTAGACGATGGTGGTGTTCGAGCGGCTGGCGCGCTCCGAGACGTCCAGCAGCATCAGGCGGCCCAGCACCGAGTCCCAGCCCGCGCCCGACTGGAAGAGCGTGTGCGGGATGCGCGTGACCTTGGCCACGAAGACCTGGTTGGGCTGCGCCCTCATCTGCTCGAGCAGGTCGGCGTCCAGGCGGTCCACCTCGTCGAGCACGCGCACCGGCGCCGCCTGGCCCTGCCCGACGGTGTCGAAGACGTGGTGGGCGATGAGGTGCGTGACCCGCGCCGGGCTCTCGGTGACGACCACGCGGTTGAGGAAGCTGGCGCCCTCGAAGTTGGAGAACTGCGCCGCCTCGGAGAGGAAGTCCCGCTCCTCGGCGGTGGTGCTGTAGTGCAGGCTCGAGTCGACCAGGGCCCCCAGGTGGTCGAGCAGCGCGGAGAGGACGCGCCGATCGCAGGAGAGCGTCTCCAGGTAGGCGTAGAGGCCGGGCAGCTCGGTGCCGAAGAGGGTGCGCGCCACCAGGTCCTTCATGCCGTCGGTGACCGGGGGCGTGCCGATGGACAGGCTGTAGCGCGAGAGCGCCTCGAGGTGCCGGGCCTCGATCCGCAGCTCGCCCTTGGCGGTGCTCACGGCGCGGCCCAGGCGGGCCTTCAGGCGGGCGCGGAACTCGTCGGCGGCGCGGACGATGCGGAAGACCGGCGAGGCGCCGGTGGTGGGCATGATCTGATCGAGGAGCGTGTAGCCCAGGCGGTCGAAGGCCTGCTCGTACTCGCGCACCTGGCGGGAGACCGCCTCCCGCTCGCCCACGCTGGCGGACGCGAGGTCGTCCGGGAGCGCCAGGACCTGGTCCACCTCGGGCAGAAGCCGGGTGTGGACGGCGCCCTCCTGCAGCGACTGCGCGATCACCTTGAGCGCCTGGATGCGCTCGGTCAGCGACTGGACTTGTTCCATGGATCCTCTTGAACCGTTGGCCGGCGGTTTTCCTGGGGATTCTCTAACGGCCAGCGCCCCGGATTTCGCATTGAGCCATACCGGGCAGGGGTCCGGCCAGTCCCGAGGTCGCCCCGCGAGTATCCCGGGCCCAACCCGTGTCCCCTGCCCTCGCCGCCTTGGCCGCCGCAATCGCAGCAGGGCCCGCCGTGCCGCCGCCTGCCGACTTCTCTGCCTTGCTGAACCCGGTGCACCGCTTCGAATTCCTGCGCGACGCCGGCGCCAAGTCGGTCGCGGCGCCATGGGGCCGCGGTTCCTGGAGGGCGACTGGGCGTACGTCCTCGTTCGTCCCCGTCTCGTAGCGTTCGCCAGCGCGCGGCAGTCGCGAGCGTGAACTCACGAGGAGGCCTGCGCGATATGGAGGTGTGAAGCAGCGGGCGGAGCGGGTCAGGCAGCCGAGAAGCCGATGAATTCTTGGCGCGGGTGCCTCGAACGAAGCCGGGCGCTGAACCGGGCGCGGGCTGGCTCATAAGGAAGAGGGGGCAGGGGCGGCCTCCTGCAGCGACTTCCGGGCGCGAGTCCTGCTGACGAGCACCCAGGGGGTGGTAGTGGGGCGCTGGCGGCTTTCGAAGCAATGTAACCTCAAGGTGACATGTCACCTTGAGGTGTCACTGTGCTCGACTGCCCAAAATCCCCTGAGGGAGAGCCAGCCGCCTCCTCCAGGACTGGGCGGTGTTCGAGACCTGGGCCGCCCTGGCGCTCTCCGGACGGATTCAGGCAGCCAGCGGCGACCTGCTCTTCGTCCAGGCCACGTGACAGCCGAGTCCGAGAAGGCGAGCGCTGAGCTTCCCGGTGAGCGAGAAGGCGCACCTCGTCGGGCTCTCCGACGGCGGGCTGATCGTCCACGCCAGCGGCAGCAAGCGCATGGACGTCAGCGGGTACCACTTGCCGCAGGTGCCGGTGCCATAGCGCTCAGCGGCCGCGAATCTGCTCGGCCCCGACCTGCTTCGCCAGTCGTTCCAGCGCCTCGTCCAGCAAGCGCCCTCTCGCCTTCGAGGCTTTGAACGCCGGCTCCCACCACACCCCGCGGATCTCCAGCACCGACTCCTCGCGCTGCAGCTTGGGCTCGATGCGCCCGACCAGCCGGTCGCCCTCGAGCAGCGGCAGCACGTAGTAGCCGTAGCGCCGCTTGGGCGCGGGAGTGAAGGCCTCGAAGCGGTAGTCGAAGGCGAAGCGGCGTAGAGCGCGGGCGCGATCGCGGATGACAGGATCGAACGGCGAGAGCAGCCGCATCCTTGCCGACGGAGTCGGGAGCGCCTCCAGGCGCGCGTCCCAATCCGCGACGGCGAACGCCTCCTGCCGCGGCGAGCCGTCTTCGGCCTCGACGCTCACCCGGACGATGCGGCCCGCCCTCTCGGCCCTCAGGCACCAGCGCCGTGCATCCGCAAGCTCCACCGCGTCCCAGTAGCCGGCCAGCTCGCGCGGCGTGAACACCACGAGCCGCTCCATCGCCGTCGCGCAGGCCCACTCCACCTGTTCCGCAGGCTCCGGCGCCGCCCGCCCGTGGTGCTCGGGCAGGACCCGCTCGGACAGGTCGTAGATCTTCTGGAAGTTCACGCGCCCGTGCACCGCGAGCACGCCGGTCCGCCACAGGTAGTCGAGCGCGGCCTTCTGAGGCGACCAACCCCACCACGGCCCGCCGCGCTTCTCGTGTTCGAAGCCCGAGGTCGACAGCGGCCCCTCCGCGGTGATCCGCGCGACCACTTCGGCCATCGTCTTCTTGCCCTTGCGGCCGATCCGCTCCTGCCACCAGGCGTGCGCCCGGATGGCCTTGGCGTCGCGGACGAAGCGCGGCTTCCAGTGGGGATACCAGGCCGTGGGGATGACCGACGCATCGTGCGTCCAGTGCTCGAAGAGGCTGCGCCGCGCCAGGAGCGCCGCCAGGTGCTCCGGCCGGTAGCCGTCCACGCGGCTGGCGAGGGTCAGGTCGTGCGCGCGGGCCAGCACGTTGATCGAGTCGATCTGCACGAAGCCCAGCCGCTCGATCAGCTCCTGGATCTCCTCGGGCGAGCCGGCGGCTCGGGGCTCGCCGAGCAGGGCCTGGGCGTGCAGGAAGAGCCGGCGGGCAGAGCGGGCGTCGACGGTGGCCGGGGCGGGCATCACCGACCATCACTGGCCCGTCACACGTGCCTCGTCAACTCGAAGAGGCCCGACGCCCCGTCCGGCCGCGGGCCGCGCACCTCGACCGGCTGCAGGCGGCCCGACCCGTCGTAGGCCCGGACGCGGAAGGTGTGGGACCCGGCCTGGTAGGGCCAGTCGAAGCGCCACTGCACCCAGCTCAGCGGGCTCAGGGGCGGACGGCGCAGCTGGGCCGGCTGCCAGGCGCCGCCGTCCACCTGCACCTCCACCCGCGAGATGCCCTTGGCTCCGGAGTAGGCCACCCCGCCGACCGGCATGACGTCCGCCTCGCCGATGCGCATGGAGGCGCCCAGCCCGTCGATGACCGAGGTGGTCTTCACCCGCGCCTCGTTGCTCCAACCGCGCACGCCCCAGTAGCCGGGGCGCGCCTGCTCGGTCACCTCGAGGCGGGTGATCCACTTGGGCTGCTTCATGCCGTAGCGGTCGGGCACGTAGAGGCGCAGGGGGAACCCGTGCTCGGCGGTGAGCGGGGCGCCGTCCAGGGCCCACACCAGCAGCGTGCGCGGATCCTCCACGTCCGCGGGGGCGACCGTCTCGAAGTAGCCGTCGGCGGACTCCACGTAGACATGGCGGCCCGCCGGCCGGCGTCCCACTCGTGCGAGCAGGTCGCGCAGCGGGACCCCGGTGACCACCCCGGTGCTCATGAGGTCTCCGCCGAGCAGGTTGGAGATGCACTCGAGCGTGATCGCCTGGCGGGTCGCGGGCAGCGCGCGCAGTTCCTCCAGGGTGAACCCCTGCGGCGTCGAGACCAGCCCGTCGACCGCGAGCTTCCAGCCGGCCTCCCGGACCGTGGGCGGCGCGAGGTTGATGTCCACGCGGTAGAAGCGATCGGGGTCCGTCAGTTCGGGCCGGGTCGGCGTCGCCGGAGCCACCCGCCGGGCCAACACGTCCTCGGGCGGAGAAGCGGCGGGGCCCGAGGTCGCCTCGAGCCCGGGGCCGGCCCCGCTCCCGCCGACCGCTTCCGAAGGCGCGCGCCGTCCCCAGCGGCGCCCCAGGCCGACCGTGGCCGCGAAGAGCGCCACGACCCCGAGCGCGAATCCCTCCAGGAAGCGGCGCCGGCTCCCCTCGACTTGCTCGTCGCGCCCGGCGCGCCGGACCACCAGGCCCAGCAGCGTCCCCCAGAGCCCGAGCAACAAGAACAGCCAGAGCGCCGAGTAGGCCCTGCCCGCCGGCGGGTAGCCGACCCGCTGCATCGCCGCCACGCAGAGGATCCACAAGGCGGCGCCGGCGGCGGCCCCCAGGCCCGGGAGCCAGCCCGGCCGCCGCCCGCTCACCCCGGCCAGCACCGCCCCCAAGACCGCGGCGCCGGCGACCAGCGCCGCCACCGCCAGGCCCATCTCCGCGGCCTTGGCGACCGCGGAGGTCGGCCCCACTCCCAGCGCGGAGATGAGCGCCACCATGGCGTCGATGCCGGCGGTGACCAGGCGCCCCGGCAGGGCCCGGGTCAGCCATTCGAAGAGCAGGAACGGCACGTAGGGCAGCCCCGAGGCCCGCGCGCCGAGCGAGAGCGCGCCCAGCAGCGGCAGCACGCTGCCCAGCCCCAACAGCGCCCCCAATCCCATCGAGCAACGTCGCATGGAGCCCCCCTCGAACGAGGGCCCAGGGCTACCTCCCTCGGGCAGGCGCGGCCACCCGCCCCGAGGGAGTGCCCCGCCACCGGCCCGGCGGCCGACACTGTCCGATGTTGGTTTCTGTACGTACCTCTGGTAGTTGAGGGCGCCATGAAAACCTTGACTGAGTTCGCTGGTGCCCTGATTCGCAACGCCCACAAGGCCGTCGCCGAGGCGAGCCGCTCCCTCCCCAAGGAGGCAGCAGCCCCCGCCCCGGCGCCCGCCGCCGAGCCGGCCCCCGCCGCTCCGGCGCCCGAGGCCGCTCCCGCGGTCGACGCGGCCGCCAGCCCTGCCGCCCCCGCGGCCGAGGCTGCGCCCGCTGCCGAAGCGGCTGCCGCGCCCGCTGCCGAAGCGGCCGCCGCGCCCGCGGCCGAAGCGCCCGCCGCGCCCGCCGCTCCGGCCGAGCCCAAGGAGTCCGACGCGGTGAAGGCCGCCCTGGACGAGGCCGTGGCCAAGGCGACCGGGCTCTCCGGCGACCGCCTCGCGCGGATCCGCGAAGCCCTCAAGGCGGTCGGCAAGCGCTCCGAGGACGTGCGCCTGGTCCGCGTCTTCAGCTCCGAGGAGCCCGTCCCCGGCGCCAAGAAGGTCGGCGAGTTCCAGTTCATCGTCGAGTACATGCCCGCCAACATGAAGCAGGTCATGACCGCGCCCGACCGCGACAAGGGCGGACGCCGTGGCCCGCCCCGGCCCGGCCAGGGCAACGCCGGCGCCAGCACCACCGGCGGCTTCTCGATGGACGCCGTCAAGGCGGATCGCCAGGCGGAGCGCCGCGGCGGCAGCGGTGGCCGGCCCGGTGGCGGCGGCCGTCCCGGCGGCGGTGGCCGTCCCGGTGGCGGCGGCAGGCCCGGCGGCGGCGGCCGTCCCGGCGGCGGTGGCCGTCCCGGCGGCGGCGGCAAGCCCGGCGGCGGGCCGCGCGGCGCCTAGCGCCTCCTGCTTCCCCAGCGATGTGACGGGCGTCACGCCAGCGCGACGCCCGCGTTTCGCGTGCGGGAGGCGGGCTAGCCAAGCAGCCAGGGGTCCGGGATAGACTGCTCTCCGTTTTCCGGGGCCGGGAGGGCCGAATGGTGGAGGACCAGGACAAGGAAGAAACCCGGGTCCGCGAGATCCCTGTCCAGCTGGTGGACATGTTCTCGTACCCGACGGTCCTGGAGATGGTCCGCGGGCCGGACTCGCCCCGGAACATGGTCCTCGACAAGGACGAGCTGCTGGTGGGGCGCGGCACCAACGCCGACCTGCAGATCGACTCGCTCGACCTCTCGCGCCTGCACTTCTCCCTGACCCACCGCGGCACCGACTGGATCCTCCAGGACCTGGAGAGCGCCAACGGCGTCTTCCTCAACGGCCTGAAGATCTACTCGGCGGTCCTGCACAACGGCGACCGCCTGCAGGTCGGCGACATCCTGCTCGTCTTCCACGAGGGCGCCTGAATGTCCCTCTTCGTCAAGTTCTGGGGCGTGCGCGGGTCCATCCCCACCCCCGGCCACGCCACCGCGCGCTACGGCGGCAACACCCCCTGCATCGAGGTCCGCACCGACCGCGCGCTGCTCGTCTGCGACGGCGGGTCGGGCCTGCGCGAGTTCGGCGTGGACCTGATGCGGCGCTGCGGGCGGGCGCCCATCAACGTGCACATGTTCTTCAGCCACCCGCACTGGGACCACATCCAGGGCTTCCCGTTCTTCACCCCGGCCTACTTGCCCACCTCCACCCTGCACGTCTACGGGCCGGCCAAGGGCGACCACACCATCCACGACCTGTTGTCCGGGCAGATGCAGTCCAGCTACTTCCCGGTCGACTTCTCGCAGCTGGGGGCCAAGGTCTTCCTGAGCGAGCTGATGCCCGAGGGCACCGACGTCGCCGGCGTGAAGGTGCGCAGCAAGCCCCTGCAGCACCCCGGCGGCAGCCTCGGCTTCTCCTTCGAGTACGAGGGCTCGCGGGTGGTCTACGCCACCGACAACGAGCTGGACCTGCTGCTGCCCGAGAAGCCCCGGGCCGGCGCGCCCTCCGACGCGCCGCGGATCCTGCCGGCCCCGATCGTCGACTTCTGCCGGGGCGCCGACCTGCTGGTCGCCGACGGCCAGTACACCGACACCGAGTACCCGTCGAAGGTGGGCTGGGGCCACCCCCGCGCCACCACCCTGGTCGACCTCGCCGCCCAGGCCGGGGTGAAGATGCTCGCGGTCACCCACCACGACCCGATGCAGTCCGACCACGACGTGGAGAACAAGATCGCCGATTGCGTGCGCCGTGCGGCCGTGCTCAAGGCGCCGGTGCAGATCTTCAGCGCCCGGGAGGGCGTGGAGCTCAAACTCGCGTGAGAGGGACGGCCGTGCGGTCCCTGGCGCGGGAGGGGAGCAGCGCATGAGTATCGAGCACCCGAGGCGCCGCTGGGCGCTGGCGGTGGTGGCGGCCCTCTTCTGGGTCGCGCCCGCCGCGCTGGCCGAGGAGCCGGAAGTCCCGGTCGGAGTCCAGGCCGAGCTGCTGGCCAAGGTCGTGGCCTACGACCGCAACCTCCCGGCGCGCGCCGGCGACCAGGTGCGCACCCTGGTGGTCTCCAAGGCCAAGGACGCCGACTCGGCGCGGGCCGCGGCCCAGTTCCAGGAGGCGCTCAAGGCGCAGGGGCCCATCGCCGGCCTGCCGCACTCCGAGGAGGCCCACACCTTCTCGTCCGCGGCGGAGCTGGCCGAGGCCGCCAAGTCCAAGAAGATCTCCGTCGTCTACCTCTCGTCGGGCTTCAGCGACGACGAGCTCGCCGCCATCGGCGCGGCGGTGGGCGAGGCCGACCTGCTCACGGTGTCGGCCGTCGCCAGCTACGTCCGCAAGGGCGTGGTGCTGGGCTTCGACCTGGTCTCGGGCAAGCCGAAGCTCGTCATCGACCTGACCCGCGCGAGCCGCCAGCACGTCGCCCTGAGCGCGAGCGTGCTGCGCCTGATGACGGTGTACCCATGAGATCCCTCCGCTTCGCCTCGCTCACCCTGGCCAGCCTCCTCCTCTCCGCCGCCCCGGCCCGCGCCGAGGACGCCCCGGCCGCCGCCATCCCCGCGGACGGCGCCGCGGACACCTCCGACCTGGAGAGCCTGCTCGACGAGTCGGTGATCTCCGGCGCCTCGCGCGGGGCCGAGGTCGCCGCCACCGCGCCGGCCACCACCACCACCATCACCGCCGAGGAGCTGCGGCGCTTCGGCGTGCGCACCCTGGACGAGGCCATCGACTTCCTGTCGCTGGGCATGGTCAACGAGCACCCGCTGGCGACGACGGAGATCAACGTCCGCGGCGTGATGCTCACCAGCGACTACGGCAACCACGTCCTCCTGGTCATCGACGGCCACCCGATGAACGAGCAGTGGGGCGGCACCGCCTACTTCGACCGGACCGCGGCGCTGCCCATCGAGCTCATCGACCACATCGAGGTGATCCTCGGGCCGGGCTCGGTCCTGTACGGCTCCAACGCCATGCTCGGCGTCATCAACGTCGTGACCAAGCGCGCCAAGGACGTCAGCGGCCTGCACCTGGTGCTGGAGTCCGACCTGCCCTTCTCGCTGCGCGGGGCGGCGGGCGGCGGCATCGAGTTCAACCTCCTCGGGACCAAGGCCGAGCTCACCGGGCAGATCGACTACTACGGCTTCAAGGGCCCGGAGATGATGCTCGGGCCGCAGCCCTACGGCGACGACTCCGTGACCGGCGAGCCCAAGAAGTGGGGCGACGAAGGGCCGTACGGGACCTGGGGCGGCAGGGCCGTGAAGGGCTACTACGCGCAGATCCCCTCGGCCCACCTGCGCTTCGCGGTGGGCGGGCTGCAGCTGATGGTGCGCGGCGCGTTCTCCAAGCGGGCCTCCCCGGGCAGCTGGGGCGACTTCGACAACCCCGAGAACTACGAGCTGGACCGCTGGTTCTCGCTGGACCTGCGCTACCGCCGGGCGCTGAGCAGCCTCGTCCAGCTCTCGGCGCACGGGTACTTCGACTGGTACACCTACACGCAGAACGCCCCCTCCGCCGCGCCCGAGGGATGCCTCGAGGGCCAGCTGATGGGGTGCACCTACTCGCTGGACGGCCACTCGCGCTGGGGCGGGGTGGAGCTGGCCGCCGCCTTCAACTGGCTGGACAGCGGCAGGCTGGTCACCAACCTGGGCGTCGGCGGGCAGCTCAAGTACGTCAGCATGACCCAGCTCTACGTCGACCACGCCACCGGCGAGAGCCCGGCGATCCCCGGCGACTACCGCCGGCTCGAGGGCGGCTTCTACGCCTGGCTGGAGCAGACGGCGCGCATCTCCAGCTGGCTCAACATCAACCTGGGCGCCCGCTACGACTACGACCAGCGCTTCAAGGACCACCTCTCGCCTCGCGCGGCGCTGGCCTTCACGCCCTGGACCGGAGGCACGCTCAAGGCCATCTACGCCGAGGCGTTCCGCGGCCCGACCGCCTTCGAGAGCTACTACACCGACCCCACCTGGTTCATCGGATCGCCGAACCTGCGGCCCGAGGTGGTCCGCTCGGTGGAGCTCTCCGTCGAGCAGCGCCTGGGCACCCAGCGCCTGCAGCTCTCGGTCTTCCGCAGCTGGTGGCTGGACATGGTCATCGAGGACGTCGCGACCCAGGCCGAGCTCCAGGCGGCCAAGGACGCGGGGAAGATCCAGTCGGACCTCCAGGAGGCCTCGCTGTACCGCAACATGGACCGCCTCGACAGCTACGGCCTGAACCTGGCCCTCGACGGCACGCTCGTGCAGCGCTTCCGCTGGGGCTTCTCGCTCACCTGGGCCAAGAGCTGGCGCACCTTCGCCGACGGCACCGAGTCCTCGCTGGTCGCGGCCGCGCCGGTGTTCGGCAACGCCCGCATCTCCTACGACTTCGGCGGGGCCTACCCCTCGGCCGGCGTCGTGGTGCGCTACGTCTCCAGCCGCCCCATCGCGGGCTCCGACGAGGCGGTGCCTCCGGTGGCGCCGGGGGGCGTGGAGATCCGCTTGGCGCTGGCCGGCCCCGCGCCGTACATCCCGGGCCTGAGCTACCGGCTGACCGCCACCTTGGGAAGCAACGACCAGGCGCCCTACTCCATCGGCCCCATCCACGCGCCCGTCGAGGGCTTCTCCGAGATGGAGCTGTCGCCGCTGCGCCGCTGGGGCGCCGCGCTCACGCTGCAGTACAACCTGTAGCCCTGGAGCCGGCAGTCGTTGCAGCTTCCGTCTGCCGGCGCCCCTGAGCGCCCCGCGCGCCGGCGGGCGTCGCGGCTGTCGATGGTGCAGGCGCGCGGGCGCGGGCGGAGCTATCTTTCGCCGCCATGCTCCCCGCCCCCGCACCCGCCCCCCGAACCCTAGGTCCCGCCCGCCGCGTGGTGGTGAAGATCGGCACCGCCGTCCTCACCGACTCCCGCGGGCGCTTCGACGCCATCCACTTCGCCCGCCTCACCGCCGACCTCGCCGAGGCCGCGCGCGACCGCGAGCTCGTCATCGTCAGCTCCGGCGCCATCGCGCTGGGCGTGGAGCGGCTGGGCTGGCCCGGCCGTCCCAAGGAGATCCCCGGCAAGCAGGCGGCCGCCGCGGTGGGACAGGGCCTGCTGATGCACCGCTACGAGAGCGCGTTCGGCCCGGCGGGCTTCTCCACCGCCCAGGTGCTGCTCACCCACGCCGACGTCGCCGACCGCACCCGCTATCTGAACGCCCGGCACGCTCTCGAGCGGCTGCTCGAATCGAAGGTCGTGCCCATCATCAACGAGAACGACACGGTCTCCGTCGACGAGATCAAGCTCGGCGACAACGACCACCTGGCGGGGCTGGTGGTGGACCTGGTGGGAGCCGACCTGCTGGTCATCCTCTCGGACGTGGACGGCCTCTACACCGCCGACCCGCGCAAGGACCCCTCGGCGCAGAAGCTGGCGGTCGTCGAGGAGGTCACCCCGGAGATCGAGCGGCTGGCCGGCGGCTCGGTCTCGGGCGTGGGCACGGGCGGCATGGTGACCAAGGTCCGCGCCGCGCGCCGCGCCGCCGAGGCGGGGGCCCCCACCGTCATCGCCCCGGGCAAGAAGGTGGGCATCCTGCTGCGCGTGCTGGCGGGCGAGGACGTCGGCACCCTCTTCCAGGCCGCCTCGCGCGCCCTGCCCTCCCGCAAGCGCTGGCTGTCCCACGCGCTCAAGGCCAAGGGCGTGCTCCACGTCGACGACGGCGCGCGCAAGGCCGTGCTCCAGGGCAAGCGGAGCCTCTTGCCCAGCGGCGTGCGCGAGGTGACGGGCAGCTTCAAGAACGGCGACCCGGTGGACATCGCCGGCGCCTCGGGCCAGGTCTTCGCCCGCGGGCTGGCGGTCTACTCCGCCGACGAGCTGCGCAAGATCGCCGGGCACAAGACGGGCGAAGTGGAGAAGATCCTCGGCTACAAGATCCTGGACGAGGTCGTGCACCGCGACGACCTGGTGGAGCTCTAGCACCGTGACCGACACCGACGACGACAAGAAGACCCCCGCCGCCCTCGCCCTCGCGCTCGCCGAGCGAGCCCGCAGGGCCAGCCGCGCGCTGGGCTCGGCGACCACCGCGCGCAAGGACCAGGCCCTGACCGCCGTGGCCGACCAGCTGCGCGAGCGCCGCGCCGAGATCCTGGCCGCCAACGCCGAGGACCTCGCGGCCGGCCGCGCGCTCGGCCTCACCGACGCGCTGCTCGACCGCCTGATGCTCGACGAGAAGCGCCTGGAGGGCGTCGCCGCCGCGGTCCTCGCCGTGCGCGCCCTGCCCGACCCGGTCGGCGAGGTCACCGCCACCACGCGCCGGCCCAACGGGCTCACCGTCCAGCGCGTGCGCATCCCCCTGGGCGTGGTGCTGATGATCTACGAGGCGCGCCCGAACGTGACCGTGGACGCCGCGGCGCTGTGCCTGAAGAGCGGCAACGCGGCCATCCTGCGCGGCGGCAAGGAGGCCCTGCGGACCAACCTCGCGCTGCACCGCGCGGTGTGCGCCGGGCTGGCCGCGGCCGGGCTTCCTCCCGAGGCGGCCCAGCTGGTCGAGACCGCCGACCGCGAGGTGATGCTCGAGCTGCTCAAGCTCGACGAGCTCATCGACCTGGCCATCCCCCGGGGCGGGGAGGGCCTCATCCGCTTCGTGGCCCAGAACGCCCGCGTGCCGGTCATCAAGCACTACAAGGGCGTCTGCCACGTCTTCCTGCACGAGCGGGCCGACCCGAAGAAGGCCGTGGCCATCACCGTCAACGCCAAGGCCCAGCGCCCGGGCGTCTGCAACGCCGCGGAGTGCCTGCTCGTCGACCGCGCCGCCCTGGCCCTGTTGCCCGCGGTCGCGCGCGGCCTGGTCGAGCAGCGGGTCGAGCTGCGCTGCGACCCCGAGGCGCTGGTCACCCTCCGGCGCGAGGGCATCGCCGCCAAGCCTGCGGACCCCGAGGACTTCGGCAAGGAGTTCCTGGACCGCATCATGGCGGTGCGGGTGGTCGACGGGCTGGACGGGGCGATGGAGCACATCGCCCGCTACGGCTCGCTGCACACCGAGGCCATCGTCACCGAGGACCTCTCCGCGGCGACCCGCTTCACGCGCGAGGTCGTCGCCTCGGCGGTGATGGTCAACGCCTCGACGCGCTTCAACGACGGCGGCGAGCTCGGCCTGGGCGCGGAGATCGGCATCAGCACCACCAAGCTGCACGCCTTCGGCCCCATGGGCCTGTCGGAGCTGACGGCCCAGCGCTTCGTGGTGGTCGGCGACGGCCAGGTCCGCGGCTGACGACGGCCCTCTGGTACGAGGTGCCCCAAGTGCCGTCCCGTGAGAGCCGGCGACTGAAGTCGCGCCTGACGCTGCGAAGCCCGCCTTCGCGGGCTGCAGTGGCCTCGGGTCGCGAGGTCGGAAACCTGAGATTCAGAAGTGCAAAGACCTGAACCCGGACGCCCTTGTCCTCGCCCAGGACATCCGTCGATACCTGGTCCGCGTAGGCGGACCTCGATACCTCAGGCGCGGCTTCTAGCCGCCGGCAGTCCCAACCGGCCTTCTCGAACCCTGATCGAACTTCCGGATGCTCGTACTGGTCGCCAGCGGCTACCAGCAGAAGCCGACCTGGCCGCCCGGGAGGATCGCGCCCTTGGGCGAGACGAACAGGGCCGGGGCTGCGCGCCAGCTGGTCGGCCCCGGGTCCTTGGCCGGCGCAGTCGTCGCCCGGACGCCTTCCAGGGCCGAGTCGTAGATCTTCTCCTCGGTCGACCGGGAGAGCAGGTGCTTGAACGCCCGAGCCAGGTCCACCACGGCCCAGACGCCGACGACGGCGATGACGGCGGGGTTGATGCCGTCGTCCGGGTCGCGCAGGAACGGGATCAGCGCCAGCCCCTTGGCGATCCCGGAGACGAGCTGGACGACGCCCAGACCCAGGCGCTCACGGCGCTGCTCCTCCGCGTGCTCATAGAGGAACAGGAACCCTGACTGGCGCAGGCGCTCGTCGTCCGCGAGCAGGTAGTCCGCCACCCGCTCGGCGGAGGAGTCCGCGCCCAACTCGAAGAGGCCCTGGGCCAGGTCGGTCGCGCCCAGCGCCAGCCCGATGCCGGACACCAGCGCCAGGGCGGTCTCGCCGCGCGGGCTGGCGTAGACGAGCCCCTGCGAGCCCAGGGCGATCACCGCCGAGCCCCAGAGGACGTTGCCGTAGGCCGGGAGCTTG
Source organism: Myxococcales bacterium (assembly GCA_036504155.1). Classification (GTDB taxonomy): domain Bacteria; phylum Myxococcota; class Myxococcia; order Myxococcales; family UBA5297; genus JACRCT01. The sequence goes on along the minus strand of DASXVQ010000038.1, from coordinate 74,311 downwards.
CGGTCCCCCGACTTCTTCAGCTTCAGGGACGTGACGCCGGCGCGCACCGCGGCCAGCGCCCCCTCTGCGGAGGGAGCCGCCTGCACCTCGGGCGCGGGCTCGGCCCAGGCGGCCGAGGACACCAGGAGGATCGCGAGCCCACACAGATGCGGTCGTCTCACGGTGCGCTCCTCGAGGCGTCGGCGGGAGCCGGCGGCGCCGGCACCTCTGGCAGCCGCAGCGGCGGCTCGGGGGGCAGCACGTCGAAGCGGCCGCGGAGGCCGAGGGACACGACGGGAGAGAAGCCGAACGGTCCGGTGAAGCACGGCGCCTGGAACGACAGGTCGGCCGAGAGCCCCTTCCAGAGGGTCACCTCGGCGTTCGCCTCGACCGCCATGTACAAGGGGCCGGGAGAGACCAGCGCCCAGGTCTGGGAGCGGACCTCCGCAGCCTCGTTCGTCGGCTGGTTGCGCACGGCCAGGGCCGCCGACAGCCGCAGGCGCTGCAGCACCGACAAGCGGAGCATCAGGCCCACCGTGGTCATCGCCCCCAGCGCCGTCTCCTGCCGGCTCTCCGCGGTCGAGACCTGGCCGCAGCCGTTCTCGCACACGACGATCCTCGCCGCGGCGAGCGCCAGCGCCAGGTCGAGCCAGCCGCCGAGCTCCAGCGACTCCGCGGGGTGGAAGAGCAAGACCACCCCGGCGCCGAAGGCGTTGGCGCCGTCATCGGGCGCGGACAGCCGTGCGTCTCCGGAGGGCCGGGCGCCGGCGCGGAAGCCGTGGAGGTACAGGAAGCGCACCGCGGCGTTGGGCGAGATGCGCAGCTGCGCGGCCAGGTCGGCCTGGTGGCGGGGCACGTACACCTCGGCGTTCGTGCCCTTTGCGGAGCGGCCCTGACCGGTGAGGAGGGAGTAGGCGGCCGCCACGTCCAGCTGGTGCGTCGTCGGCGCCGGGAGAGGCGCCAGCGCCGGCACGGGGACCACCGCGCTCTGGAGGACCTGCTGCTTCGTCGGTCCGGCACAGCCGAGGAGGACGACCACGGCCGTCAACACGCCACGTCTGGCCTGGCTTGATCCTGCGTTGCGCGAGCTCATGGACACCAAGCGCTCTACGGCCAAGAGCGGGCGCGGAAGCTACACCAATTGAGAATAGCCGTCAGTCCCAACGTGCAGCTGCACCTAGGGCAATTCGATGACCATCCGCTGGACTTCCGGCGTCGCGGTCACCGTGATCGGCCGGCAGGAGAGCGCCGGATCGCCGGAGTGCATCGACCCTCGCTGGGCGCAGAGCGTGTGCGCCCCCGGCGCGACGCTGGAGATGACCGCGGTGTGCGGCGGCTGCTCGTCGGACATCACGCTCCACCAGTCGCTGCCGATCCAGCGCACGCTCTTGTTCGAGAGGGCGTCGTCCAGCTCGGGCGCGGTCGCCGCGCGCAGGTCCGGGCCTCCCAGGAACAGCGTGGACTCGATGGCCTTGCCGCCCGAGGTCACCTGCACCATCAGCGTCGGCAGCGCGGGGATCTCCAGGTCGAGCCGCCGGTTCTCGCCGGAGGCGAGCGTCAGGTCCTGCTCCTTCTCGTCGTTCTCGACGATGACGGTCAGCAGGTCGAGCCGGTAGGCGCCGCCCCAGCCCACGCGGTACCCGCCCGCCGGCAGGCGATCGATGCGGTAGCTGCCGTCGCTCTCGCTGGTCACGAAGAAGCGCGCGAGTTGGTCGTCGCCGGACTGGCGCACCGCCGTCACCGCGCCCTGCACCGGCTTGCCGCCGCGGGTGAGCGTCCCGGAGATCGACCCCGGTGGCCGCAGCGTCAGGGTGACGGGTCCGCCGGCCCGGGCGGGCAGCGCGACGTGCTCCGAGGTGCCCTTCGCCGGGTGGTCGGCGAGCAGGACGCGCGCGTCGGGGTCGAGGCCGTCGATGGAGAACTCCCCCGACTCGCCGCTGACCGTTTCCTGGCCCTTCTCGTAGGCCTCCGGGTTGCCGAGGATCTTGTCGAGCTCGTTGCCGAAGCTTTGCGCCGCGATGACGCGGGCCCCGCCGACGGGAGCTCCCTGGCCGTCGACGACCTTGCCGCGCACCGAGCGTCCGCGGTCCACGACGCTCTCTCCGAGGTCGACCGGACCGCCCGAGGGCACCACCGCCGCCAGGCTCTTCTGGAAGAACTCGGGGCCGGTGAAGGTGAGCTTGTGCCCACCGGCGGGCACCCGCGAGAGCGCGAAGGCGCCGCCCGCTCCGGAGAACGTCTCGCGGTCGGCCGGGTCGTCGTCGAGCTGCACGCGGAAGCTCGCGGGCGAGCCGCCGTCCGCGAAGCGGAGCCTGCCGCGCACCGAGCCGTCGTCGAGGACCAGCTTCACGTCGTGCGTGCCGGTGGGGACCTCGGCGTGCGCCTGTTCGGCGTCGGAGGCCGAGAGGCGAGGGAAGGGCGAGCCCGGCGGGACGGCCTGCACGGTGTGCCGGCCCGGCTTGAGGCCGCGAAGGAGGAACTTCCCGTCGGGCCCGGTCAGCTCCGCTAGCGCCGGCACCGGCAGCCCGAGCACCGGGGGATCGTCCGCCAGGCGCACCACGACTTCGGCCCGCGGCGCGCCGTCCGGCCCGACCACCACGCCGCCGATCTCGCCGTCCTGCTCGAGCTTCAGGACGACCTCGCGCGCCTCCTCCTGCCTGGCCAGGTCGACCACGACGTGGGACGAGCTCGCCGCCTCGCCGACGGCCGAGAGCGCCACCGCCACGCGAGGCAGCCCGGCGATCTCGAAGGCGCCGCGCTCGTCGCAGAAGAGCCGCCGCGAAGCCTCGAGCGAGGGCGCCTTGTCGGGCACGACCTGCACCTCGGCGAACGGGGCCGGCTCTCCCGCGGCGGTCACCACCCGGCCCAGGACGCGGCCGCCCTGGCCGAGCTGCAGCCAGTGCCGAGGCTGGGCCGTCGCGCCGTCGGCATCGAAGGGAGCGGAGACCGCCGGCGCATGGTCGACGTGCGAGGCGCGAAGCCGGTAGGAGCCCTCGCTGACGGCCGGGAAGCGGAAGGCCCCGCCGTCGTCCGTGCGCGCCGACTCGCCGTCGGGGAGCAGGAACAGAGCCGCCCCGGCGACCTCCAGCTCCACCGAGGCGTCCTTCGCCGGGCGCCCCGAGGGATCGACGACGGTGCCGGCGATCTCCGCACCGGGCAGCAGTGAGAAGCGGACGCGGTCGATCTCGCCGGGCTTGGCCGAAGGGAAGACCTCCTTGCGCTCCGGTGCGTGGCGATCCGCCGAGGCGCGCAGCTGGAAGCGGCCCGGCGCGACGCCGTGGAGCGCGGCGATTCCGCGCCCGTCGCAGCTCGCCTTCTGGCCCGAGGCTCCGAGCAACTCCACCTCGGCGCCGGCGAGCGGCCGGTCGTCGCGGGCGTCCACGACCAGGACCTCGAGCGCCGCGCCGCGGCGAAGCCGGAGCAGGATGGGCTCGCCGTCGCGCTTCACCGCCACGCGCAGCGGGCCGACGACCGCCTCGTCCTTGCGTGCGCCCACCTCGTACGTGCGGCCGACCAGCCCGGAGAACGAGAAGTAGCCCTCGCGATCCGTCTGCGCCCGCCGCGGCGGCGTGGCGTCCAGCGAGACGCTGGCGGCGGGAACCGGCTGGCCGGACTCGTCGACCACGTAGCCCTCCAGCGCGAGCAGCCCCGGACGGTCGGCGTCGCGCGTGGGAGCGATGGGCGAGGAGACCGTGCGAGTCAGGGGCGCGGCGCTGGCCTGGGCGAGCGCCGGGCGGGGCTTGTCGGACGGCGGGGCGCTCTCCGCGCGCGAGAGGAGCCAGGCGGCGACACCGCACAGGAGCGCCGCGCAGGCCAGGGCGAGCCAGAACCGGGCGCGAGGCGGGCTGGAGGCGGGGCGCGTAACCATCTGGATCCAGGAGAGATCAGGGAGGCGCTTCAGGGCGGTTCTCGGCCAGCACCTGTAACGACCGGGGATTCCAGAAACCGGCCCGCATCATCATATGGGTGCTGCGCGGTTTCCCCTCAGGCGCGCCGCCGCCGGAACGCCAGCAGGACGAGCGCCAGCCCGGCCCAGAGCGGCGCGGACGCGGAGGTCGAGCAGCCGCAGCCGGCGACGACGGTGGCCGGGGGATCGTCCGCGGAGCCGGCATCGGGCGGCACCCCTGCAGCGGCGTCCGCGGGAGCCGCCGTCTCGGCGTCTGGCAAGGTGGGCACCGCGGAGTCCGCGGCGACGGTGGCCCCGGCGTCCGCGGCGACGACCCCATCGGCGTCCGGCGCGATCGGCGCCTCGGCATCCGCGGCGACGAGCTGCGCATCCGGAGCAACCACCGCCCCGGCGTCGGGAGGGACGACGACCTGGGCATCCTCCGGAGGGACCGTCGTCGCCGCATCGGGAGGCACGACGACCTGAGCATCTGGAGGGACTGTCGCCGCATCGGGTGGAACCGCGGCGGCGGCATCGGCGGGCTCGACGGTCCCGGCATCGGCCGGCGGGAGACAGAGCCCGGCGCGGCAGGCGCCGCCCGCGCAGGAGGTGCCGTCAGGCCGGTCGGTGAAGCCGCCGCAGACGGGCTGGCCGGTCGAGCAGCCGATCGCGCCGGCCTTGCATCCGTCCGTCGAGGTGCAGGCCGCGCCGGCGGAGCAGGCCGCGCAGGAGCCGCCGCTGCAGACGCCGCCGGAGCAGGCGCTGCCGTTGGGGCGCGGCGCGAGGCTCGAGCAGACCGCCGTGCCGGTGCCGCAGTCGATCGTCCCGGACGAGCAGCCGTCCGCCGACTGGCACGCGCTGCCGGACGCGCAGGCCGAGCAGACGCCGCCGTTGCAGACCCCGCCCGAGCCGCAGGAGGTGCCGTCGGACTTGTTGGAGAAGCCGCCGCACACGGGTTGCCCGGAAGTGCAGGCGACCGCACCGGTCTTGCAGCCGTCGGTGGATTCGCAGGAGGCGCCGGCGCCGCACGCGTTGCAGGAGCCCTGGTAGCAGACCCGGTTGCTGCCGCACGAGGCGCCGTTGGCGACGTTGCCGGTGAGGCCGCAGACCTGCTGGCCGGTGGCGCAGGAGAACGTGCCGGTCTTGCAGCCATCGGCGGAGGTGCAGGCGCCGCCGGCGACGCAGCCCGTGCAGGCGCCCTGGAAGCAGACCTTGTCGGTGCCGCAGGAGGTGCCGTTGGCGGCGTTGGACAGGTTGCCGCAGGTCCCGGCGGGGCACGCCACGGTGCCGGTCTGGCAGCCGGCATTGGCGGAGCACGCCGCGCCGGAGACGCATCCCTCGCACGCGGCGGCCTGGGCGGTCGCGAGGTAGTCGGTGCAGGACCCGACGCCCCACGAGCCGACCTCGGGCCAGAGGGCGCGCGCTCCCGCGCCGTCGGTCGCGAGGAACCAGTAGCGGTGGCAGGCGGCGTCGCCCAGGACGCGCGACACCTTGTAGGTCGCGTTGGTGGCGGTGCCGATCTCCCGGGTCATCGGGACGCAGGTCCCGTCGAGGACGAGCTGGACCGACTGGGCCGCGCCGGTCGCCGAGTAGTAGTTCACGTAGAAGTCGAAGCTCTGCGAGGCGCCGCCGGTCTCGGGCTTGTGGGCGCCGGCGGGCAGGGTCGCGGTCGACACCGTGCTGGCGAAGCCCGGGTCGCAGAAGTAGTAGCGGCTCCAGCACGTGCTGGGAGAGGTCTGCAGCGCGTAGCCGCAGCCGGTCTCGTTGAAGCCCGAGGACGTGAGGATCTTGCGGTGCCCCTCGTAGTCGGCGCACTCGCCGACCCAGCCGTACACCGCGTCCCACGCGGTCGCGTACCCGGCGGCGCCCACCTCGCCGGAGGCGGAGTAGCCGAAGTAGCTGCAGCGGTCCCAGGGGTTGGTCCCGCCGGCCCACAGCGCCGGGTCGCCGCTCTTGCCGCACATGTTGGGGTTCGGGTTGGAGGCGCAGGCGCAGCTCTGGGAGCCGTCGCAGCCCGTGGCGCCGATGTCGCTACGCAGCGTGCAGGGCGAGGTGTGCGACAGCCCGAAGTTCATCTTCTGCAGGTTCTGGCAGTGGAACCGGGAGGCGCGGCTGCCGTCGTAGTTGAACATCAGCGGTGGCTGGGCCGGGAACTGCGTGTAGCAGTCCGACCGGCCTGAATTGGGAGCCGGGCACTGCGTGGCGCAGCCCTGTCCCGCGGTCTCCAGCGCCGTGTTGTTCGGGTCCGAGCGCGCGCGGTTGATCGCCACGAGCATCATCCGCTCGGCGTAGTTCGGGTAGCCGTTGGTCGGCACGCCGTTGAGGGCGCTCGTGCTCGTCCCCAGCTCGGGGGGATTCGGATTCGGAGCCTGGCACCGCATCCGTCGAGCAATCCGAGATTCCCGCGAAAGACTGGGCGCTTGGCCCTTTCTGCCCTGAGCAACGACCAGGAACTTCCGCTCGCTCCGGATGGGAGTGTGACGGGGCGAGGCCTCGGCAACGTCGCCGCAATGCCATGCAAGCGCTGGGAATGCCTGGGGAAACAAGCGGCATCCCCCAAATCCGCTTGACAGTTTGCTGCAAGGCACAATATTCACGCTGCGCCGCAGCAAACCACACCTCGACTCACACGTCGCCCGGGCGCAGCCAGCCCGGGCGAAGCGACCCTTCTCTACCCGCGGTCGGCCCGTTCCGGGGCGCCGCCAGGAGTTCCACCATGAAGCGAGTGCTGATGTTCCTCCCGATGGCCGCGTTCCTCGCGGCTTGCGATCCCGCGCCGCTGGCCGGGCCCGACGCGTCGACCCCCACCCCCGACGGCGGCGTCGATCCGCACGTCGAGGCCTGCAAGGGCGTGGTCGCCGAGAAGCTGACCAAGTACGAGTCCACGCTCGGGGACTGGAAGATCGCCGACCTGGCGAAGATGGCCGAGAAGCCTGCGGGCGTCGCCACCGACAACACTGCGTACGCCGGGCACTACCGCGAGCTCGCCGACAACCACCCGGGCTGCGCGCCGCGCGCCTCCTACGACGGCAAGCTGTTCCTGAACACGCTCAACCAGGCCACGGTGGCCGCGGGCGTCCCGGTCCAGGGCACCGACGCGGCGGCCCCGGGCTACGTGCCGGGCTACCCCTGCGCCGCCAAGGAGTACACCGGCGGGACCATCGACAAGACCAAGCCCATCGTCGTGCTGGTGCACGGCAACTCGTCGACGCCCAACTCGTGGGAGGAGTACTCGAACAGCGCGCTGGTCGACGACGACCCCAACAAGGCCGGCACGCAGCTCGCCACCGCCTCCAAGTTCGTCTTCTCGGTGGAGAACACCACCCGCGAGATGCTCGCCGCCAAGCTCGTCAAGAAGGGCTACCGCGTCATCGCCGTCGACTTCCGCACCGACCTGACCCTGGCCCTCAAGGACGCCGTCCTCACCGCCGGCTGGACCGACCCGATGTACGGCGACGCCATCGGCAACGTGGACCACGGCTGGTCGACCCCCATCCTCCAGTCCCTGCTGGCCGCGCTCATCAAGGCCAACCCGGACCAGAAGATCTCGCTGGTCGGCCACTCGCTGGGCTACACGGCCATCCAGGACGCGGTGCGCCGCCTCTACAACGACTACAAGGCCGGCCAGACCACGATCAACCCGCTCTCGCGCCTGCAGCACCTGGTGCTGGCCTCGGGCGCCGCGCACGGCGTCGCCAACGGCACCTTCAACTGCTCGAACTACAAGACGATGCGCGGGTCGGTGAACTGCGAGATGGGCGACCGCAAGAACTGGGTCGCCACCGACTTCAACAACCTGCTCAACGGCCCCGAGGACCTCTTCGCCACCCCCTGCGCCGACGGCGACTTCGCCTACGGCAAGAAGGGCGAGTGCGGCGGCAACGTCGTGCGCTACCTCACCGTCACCATGCGCGACCCGGCGACCGGCGACCTGCAGGACGAGTTCGTGAGCATGTCCTCCGCGCGCCTGAGCATGGACAAGGTGACCAAGGACGCCAGCGGCAAGATCACCGTCCAGGACCGCGCCTGCGTCGAGAACCACCTCATCGAGCTGTCCGACTTCGACCCGTCGGGCTTCTTCATGGACCTGGCCGACCTGCAGGGCTTCCTCGCCAACCACTTCGGCTCCATCCGCAGCGAGGCGGGCATGACCAAGATCGTCTCGGTGCTGGACGAGAAGTAGCCCTCCACCCGCAACGCCGCTTCTAGACGGCCCGAGCGCCCGGGAGCTTTCCCGGGCGCTCGCGGCCTTGCTGCTCCCGCGTTCCCCTCTTCTTCTCTTCTCTTCCCTTCCCACAAGACGGAGTCCCGCCCATGTCCCCCCTCCGAGCCGCCGCGTCGGCTCTCGCCCTCGCCGCGCTGCTTTTGCCGAGCGCCGCGCTGGCCCAGGCCGCGGTCGGCGCCACGCCGGGCACCGAGATGGCCCAGGCCGCCCCGCCGCCGAAGTGGGCGATGTACAACGACCCGGTCACCGGCACCTACGTGAAGCCCATCCTCGGCCTCTCGGGCGGCTTCAACCTGGAGATGCCGCGCAACCGGCGCGCCGACGGCACCGCGGAGCCGCTGGAGAACAACGTCACCGCGCTGGCGCTGGCCATCTTCGGCGTCGAGGGCCGGCTGCGCGACTGGGCCACCGTCCACCTCGAGTTCCGCCGCGACGCCGGCAACTACGGCACCAGCGTCTGGGAGGGCACCGTCTCCTTCACCGCGCTCGACAACTACCTGCGGCTGGAGCACTGGGGCTTCAAGCTCGCCGGCGGCATCGTCAGCGACCCGGCCAGCTCGGACTTCTTCTCCGTGCACATGACCGACCTGTTCATGGCCGACGCGCTCAGCCGCACGCCGCTGCTGGTCGGCGGCTACAACCGCGGCCAGGGCGTCCTGCTGCAGTACGGCTGGCGCTGGTTCACCGCCGGCATGTTCGCCTCCGCCGGCAACCCGCTCGCCACCACGCTCTCCTACGGCTTCGGCGGCGACGTCAGCCCGCTGGGGACCATCATCCAGGTGCCCAGCAAGGGCATGGAGGCGGGCAACCCGGTCCCGGGCTACGAGTTCGACGCGCTCAGCCCCTCGCTGACCATCGACAGCCAGTACGTCGAGGCGCGGCTCGCCTACCAGTTCCACTCGGTCAACACCAACACCCGCAAGAACGACGACGTGCGCCTCACCGGCGACCTCTTCCGCGCCGGCGTGAAGGGGAGGATCTGGGGCGGCCGCATCCAGCCCTACGCCAACGTCGCCTGGCGCAAGAACCAGATGGTGGACCAGACCACCAAGAACCCGACCTTCCTCGACGGGCAGTCCTACCGCGCGATGGTCGTCTCCGGCGGCCTCGACCTGAACCTTTTGGGCGCCAGCGGCATTGGCGCCAACTACGCCTACGTGCGCAGCAAGCAGGGCGGGCTCGACCTCTACGAGCAGCACTACATCAACGTCGGCGCGACCTACTGGATCATCGACAACATCTCGGTGGGCCTGCGTTACGCCAAGCTGATGACCTTCACCGCGGGCAACGTGGCCGACGGGATCCCGGACAAGGACTCGTTCTACCTGGTGCTGCGCGTCGTCATCTGAGCCCGCCGCTCCCCGCCTTGCGTCCCCGAGGTGCCCCATGAAGGCGTCGTACAAAGTCGGACTGGCGCTGATCTTCTGCTACGTGGTCGCCTGGTTGGACCGGATGGCGATCAACATGACCATCCTGTCGATGAGCGACGAGCTGGGCATCGGCCCGGACCGCATCGGCTGGGTGCTCTCGGCGTTCTTCCTGGGCTACGCGCTCTGCCAGATCCCGGGCGGCGCGCTGGCCGACCGCTTCGGGCCGCGCAAGGTCATCCTCGTGGCGCTGGGCTGGTGGTCGGTGTTCACCGCGCTGACCGGGACTGCGGCGACCCTGTGGAGCATGCTCGCCATCCGCTTCTTCTTCGGCGTGGGCGAGGGCATCTTCCCGGCGTCGGTGTGGAAGGTGCTGGGCAACTGGTACACGCGCAAGAACCGCGCGACCGCCAACGCCCTGGTCATCTCGGCCATCGCGCTCGGGCCGGCGCTCACCCCGCTGCTGCTGGCGCCGATCCTCGCGAAGTACGGCTGGCGCACCGCGTTCTACTGCCTGGGCGTCTGCGGCCTGGCGTGCCTGGTCGTCGTCTGGCGCTTCGTCGGCAACTCCATCCAGGAAGGGCGCGGGGTGACGGCGCAGGAGCTCGCCGAGTACGAGGCCGACGCCAAGTCCGAGGCCGCCAACTCCGAAGGCAGCCTGGAGAAGGCCACCTTCGGCGACCTCTTGCGCACGCCGATCATCTGGGTGCTCTTCTCCATCGCGCTGGTCGCCAACATCACCATGTACGGCTGGCTCAACTGGCTGCCCAGCTACCTGGTGAAGGTGAAGGGGCTGGACCTCAAGGCCACGGCGTTCGCGGCCTCGGTGCCGTTCATGTTCGCGACCATCGGCTGCATGAGCGGCGGGTGGATCTCGGACAAGTTCTTCCGCGGCCGCCGCAAGTGGCTCATCTTCCTCTGCCAGGCCGTGGGCGGGACCTGCCTCTACTTCTTCACCCGCGTCGACGACATGACGACCTACATGATCCTGCAGAGCGTCGCGGGCTTCCTGCTGTTCATGGGCTCGGCGGCGGTCTGGTCGCTGCCGATGATCCTGCTGCCGACCAAGGTGATGGGCGCCGGCTCGGGCTTCATCAACACCGGCGGACAGATCGGCGGGTTCATCACCAACATCCTCATCGGCTACGTCATCACCTGGCGGGGCGGGAGCTATGCCGCGGGGTTCGAGGTGATGCTGGGCGCGCTGGTGCTGGCGGCGACGCTGGTGCTGGTGGGGATTCGGGAAACCCGCCCCCCGGTCCCATCCCAACCGCGGGAGGGGGAGCTCGCCTCCGCTCGTCCCGGTCTCAGCGGAGCTAGCGGCACGACGGACGTCTGAGCCCGCGCGAACGGCATCGGTCGAGGCACGCGCGTGACGGCGCCAAGAGCTCCTACCGAATCGTCGAAGGCAACCAACGGCTCCCCCGCCCGCAGTTTGGGCGGGGGTTGGGGGGCGGGCAGTTTGGGCGGGGGTTGGGGGGCGGGCTGGACTACTCCGGCTCCGGCCCCTCCGGCTCCTCGGGCGTCACCGGGATCGGCCCGATCGCCGCCATCACCTCGTCGATCTTCGCCGCCTCCATCCCGCTGTGCACCATCAGCTGCTGGCGCAGGTCGTCGGGCTCGGTGACGACCTCCGGGTTGTCGAAGGCGCCGACGGTGCACTTGGGGTGCACCGCGAACGGCGAGGCGCGGGTCTGCGAGCCGAAGGTGACCTCCTTGGCCAGCACCACGCGCAGGACGCCCTTCTCGATCGGCTGGTTGCAGACCTTGCACTTCGCGCGGCCGGACGGGTCGATCTCGACGTAGGGGAACACCTTGCGCTCGGCCTTCTTCTCCTCGGCCTTCTCGCGGACCTCGCGCAGCTCCTCGAGCGGCGGGATCTTCTCCGGCACCTGCTGCGCGTTCTTCCACGCCTCCTGCTCGTAGGCCTCCTCGACCTTGTCCAGGTGGCGCTTCGCGGCGCAGGTCAGGTGGTGCCACATGAAGCCGGGGCCGTAGAAGCCGCCCTCCATCAGGATGCCGATGCGCAGCAGGCCCTTGTCGATGGCCCGGCGGCAGGTCTTGCACTTGCTGCGGGCGGACTTGGCGGCCTCGATGACATACGGCGGCAGCTTCTTCTCTTCACCTTCGGCCGGGGCCGGGGCCGGGGCGTCGGGGTCGGGAGGCATGTCGGCGTCGTCGTCGGGGGGCATGTCGTTGTCGTTCATGTCAGTCGGCTCCGCGGCGGCTCTCGGCGCGCCCGTTCGGGAATTGGGCGTCTTCTTACACCGGCTGAGCCGCGGGCGCGACCGCTTGGCCAACCGGCCAGGTGGTGGCGAGCTTCCTCGACTTCAGTTCAAGGAGGCAGGCCAGTGGAGGCAGGCCTGTGTGCCTGCCAGGAGTGACAGGAGCGAATCTGGCTGCGCAGGCGCGGAGGCCTGCCTCCACTGGCCTCGGCGCTCCCCAGAACAAGCAAGAAGGGAAAGAAGCAGCCCGAGTTGCAGAGCAGGCGCGGAGGCCTGCCTCCACTGGCCTTTGCCTCCCCTGGCCTTTGCCTCCCCTGGCCTTTGCCTCCGCTGCCAGGCCGTTTGCGTGCCGCTACTTGGGGAACTTCTTCTTCAGCGCCGCCAGGAACGGCTTGGCGTTCTTGCGCGAGGCGTTCACCTGCTTGATGAGCAGCTTGCCGGCGGCCTCGATCCTCTTGGCACCGCAGACCTTGTCCGCGCCGGTCTCCGCCCGAGGGCCCTTCGGCTCGGCGGTGGTCAGCCGGAAGATCTCCTGGCCCGCGGCCCACTGGGGATCGTTCTGGGTGAGCCACTTGGCGGTGCAGGCGTTGACCGCGTTCTCCACGGCGTGGAACTGCGCGACGAAGGCGGCCTCGGAGGGGCCGGCCGCGGCGATCGCCTCCTCGACCGTGGTCACCGGCGCCGGGGGCAACAGGTTGGGCGGCAGGCCCGGCGGGAAGGCCACGTCGGGCTTGATCTCCGAGGCGCCGACGGTCTCCATCGTCCCGTCGAGCTTGAGGATGTCCAGGGTCAGCTCGCGCTTGAGCACCACCAGCGCCGGCGTGTTGCCGGCCGAGGTCGCCACGAAGAGCTGCCGCGGGGCGGCCGCGAAGAACCGGCGCGAGTCCAGGCCGTCGCGCCAGAACGGGAAGAAGTTCGCCAGCGCGCGGTCGGGGACGGGCAGGGCGTCGGGGACCATCACCGGCAGCGCCGCGTAGTCGGGCGAGACGTCCACGCGTTGGGCGATGGCCACGAAGTCCTGGGAGCGCTTCTCGCCGCCGCTGACGAAGACGGCGTAGGTGCCCTTCAGCTCCCGGAAGGTGGGCTTGCTGAGGTCGCAGCGCATCGGCGGCACGGCGGTGACGGTGTCGATGGGCCCGTAGACGGCGAGGCGCGCCTGGTCGCCCAGGCCGCCGTCTTTCCAGAAGAGGATCTCCACGTTCTTCAGGCCGTCGGCGCCCTTGAGGTAGAAGCTCGGCGCGCGCGGCAGGTTGGGGCAGACGCTGGCGCTCACCGGGCCCCAGCTGCCGTCGCCCGTCCGGCCGGGCAGGAGCATCGGCTTCTTGAGCAGGCCCAGGTCGTAGATCGGCGCCTCGCCGAAGGTCAGCGCGCGGCCCTGGTCGGCGATGGACAGCTCCCAGACCTTCTGCTCCGAGGCGGCGTCGGGCGCGGCCCACAGCACGTAGTCGCCGGTCTCGAGCGAGAGGTCCTTCAGGCTCGTCAGGCAGCCGCCGGTCGCCGGCACCAGCACCAGCGGGGCGCCGCTCTTCTCCACGATGGACCACTTGGACGGGTACGGGACCTTGAGCCGCGCGAGCGGGGCCAACAGCTCGGGAGCGCAGCCGACGCCGGAGCCGCGGGCCGGGAAGACGGCCACGGGGGTGAGCGACTGGAACGAGGGGTTGGCCTTGATCGACGAGCTGAGCTCGATCTCCGGGGTCTTCTCCAGCGCGGTCTTGACCTCGGCCTGCGCGCGCACGGGCTGCTCGAGGCGGACCTTGGCCGAGAGCTCCGCGCCGGTGCCGGACAGCAGCACCTGGTAGCGGCCCGGGGTCCACTTGCTCAGCCAGATCGAGCCGCTGGTGATGCAGACGAAGGTCTTGTCGGGCAGGACGAGCGCCGCCGGCTGGTCGACCCACAGGCGCAGGTCGGTGAGGGTCTCCTCCACCGTGAAGGCGAAGGCCGGCTCGTCGGAGGTCGCGGCGGTGCCGCACTTGCCGTAGCCCTTGGAGACCAGGGTCGTCGTCCCGTTGGCGACCTTGACCTCGGCCGCGAAGGGGTGGGGAGCGAAGCCGCTCTTGAAGGTGGGCTCGGCGGGAAGGGCGGGGGCGGAGGCGGAAGCGGCCAGGAGCGCCAAGACCAGCGTGGAGGAGAGCGAGGGCATCGAGGTCCTTCGGGCCCCGGTGCGGCGCCGGGGGACGGGTTTCGGGGGCGACCTGCCGCGGCTGGGGACGATACACCGGCGCCGCCGCCCACTGGAGCAGACGTGCCGTCGGCGTCTTCTGCTGGGAGCCGGGGCTCGCAGGCATGCACGCCCGCGAGCGGGGCGGGCTCTCGGTCCGTCAGTAGCCCTCGGCGCGCAGCCGCTGCGCATGCTCGCGGTACACCTCGACCGGCGAGACCTCCAGCCAGGAGGTCAGCCCGAGCAGCAGGTTGGTCTCGTCGAGGTGGTTCATGAAGTAGTCGTCCGCGAGCACCCGGCCGAAGTGGGCGCTGCAGCGGCCCACCAGCCCGTCGTTCTCCTCGGAGTAGAGCGTCGAGGTCCCCAGGAACCACGCGTCCGAGTTGTCCAGGACGTTGGTGAGCACCGCGGTCCCGGTCCACGAGTAGAAGGCGATGCCGCCGGCGTGGTGGGCGCCCTCGCCGCAGGCGGTCGCCGGCAGGCCGGCCGGGAACTGGGCGTTGAACTCCTGCGCTCCGCGCGCCGAGAGCGTGTACAGGCTCGCCCGCGCGTCCTGCGGCTTGGAGGTCCCCGCCAAGAGCTCGATCACCGAGCCCAGGTTCTCGGTCGCCAGGGCCGCGGCGGTGAGCGGCAAGCCGTCCTCGGAGAAGTTGGTGTCCACGAACGTCGCCAGGTCCGCGCCCTGGTGCGGGGTGCCCACGGTGGTGACCGAGGCCACGAGGTCCGGGCGCACCGCGGCGACGTAGCGCGAGTCGATGCCGCCCTGGCTGTGGCCGACGAGGTTCACCTTCCGGGCGCCGCTCTCGCCCAGGATCACCAGCACCTGCGCCAGCAGCTGCTCGCCGCGCTGGACCGAGCTGCCCGCGCAGGAGACCTCGGTCACGTAGACCCGGGCCCCGTCATCCTCGAGCGCGCTCTTGACGCCGTAGAAGTAGTCCATCGCGCCGAAGAGCTTGCGGAAGCCCATCATCCCGTGGGCGAGCACGATGGGGTAGCGGGTGCGCCCCAGCGTCGGTCCCTCGGCGGGCTCGCAGGCGCCGGCCTGGTTGCAGAACTGGCCGTCCTCGCAGCTGCCGCAGACCCCGCCGCAGCCGTCGTCGCCGCAGGAGCCGCTGCAGGAGCGGATGCAGTCCACGCACCGGCCCGCCGGATCGCACAGCTTCCCCGCGGGGCACTCGCCGCAGGTCGAGCCCGCGCCGTCGGGGCCGCAGGACCGGCCGGCGCAGTCCGGCGTGCGGCAGGTCCCCGAGGTCAAGTCGCAGCGCTGCGGCGCGGCGCAGGCCCCGCACGAGCCGCCGATGCCGTTGGGACCGCACTGCCGGCCGGCGCAGTCGGCGGCGCGGCAGCTCCCGGCGAGCGGCTCGCAGGCGGTGCCGGTGGGGCAGGCCCCGCAGCGCCCGCCGCAGCCGTCGTCGCCGCAGAGCCTGCCCTCGCAGCGAGGCAGGCAGGCGGCGTCGGGCGGGAGCCGGGCTCCGGTGGTTTCGCAGGCGGCCAGCGCCAGGAGGACGGAGAGCGGGAGGAGCGTGCGCAAGGGGTTTCCTCGAACGAGCAGCGAGATCGTAGCAAGACGCAGCGTGCAGACCCAGGCCAGCCGAGCGTCGAGGGTCGCCGCCGGCGGGGACGGGGCCCACCGCGAAGTCGCGCGCGGGGCCGGCGCCGTCGCGTCGCGTCCAGGACGGCGGGACCAGGAACGGCGGCGCGCTCGCCGTCTCGAATCGGGGCTTCCCACTCTCTCCCGGGCCACCTCGACAGCGCGCCGCGCGCTCCCCATCTTCCCCCTTGTCAGCCGCGTCCGAATCGAGCGATCGTCCCGCCCGCACTGGCGATTGAAATGGCGGGAGCCGGGCACTAAGTAAATTGACGCAGGGCGTCGAGACGGCGCCCGACACCCAACCACCGAACCTCCAAGGAGGCCGATGTGAAGATCCTCGTGACGGCCAAGCGGGTCGAGGACCCGGAGTCGAAGATCAAGGTGAAGCCCGATGGCTCGGGCATCGTGACCGACGGCGTCGGCTACAAGATCAACCCATTCGACGAAATCGCCGTGGAAGAAGCGCTGCGGCTCGTCGCCAAGCACAAGGGCGAGGTGATCGCGGTCTCCATCGGCGGCGACAAGTGCCAGGCCGAGATCCGCCACGCCATGGCCATGGGCGCCGACCGCGGCGTCTGGGTCAAGCACGAGGGCCCGGCCGACTCCGACCTCGCCGCGCGCCTGCTCAAGGCGGTCATCGAGAAGGAGAAGCCCGACCTCGTCATCATCGGCAAGCAGGCCATCGACGACGACCAGAACCAGTGCGGCCAGATCCTGGCCGAGATGCTGGGCTGGGGGCAGATCACCTTCGCCAGCAAGATGGAGTCGCTGGAGTCCGAGGCGGAGAAGTCCAAGACCGCCGCCATCAACGTCAACGGGACGACCGCGACGGTGATGCGCGAGGTCGACGGCGGCGTGGAGACCCTGGAGGTCGCCCTGCCGGCCATCGTCACCGCCGACCTGCGCCTCAACCAGCCGCGCTACGCCTCGCTGCCCGGCATCATGAAGGCCAAGAAGAAGCCCATCGCCGAGATGACCCCGGCCTCGCTGGCCGTGGACACCGCGATCAAGGTGAAGGTGGTCAAGCTCTCGCCGCCGCCGACGCGCAAGGCCGGCGCCATGGTCCCCGACGTCGCGACCCTGGTGCAGAAGCTCAAGACCGAGGCGAAGGTCCTCTAGAGGCCGCCCACACTCCCTGACGAGGCAAAGAAACCATGAACGTTCTCATCGTTGCAGAGCAGCAGGGCGGCATCCTCAAGAAGGCCACCCTCAACGCGCTGGGCGCCGGCCAGGCGCTGGCGCAGAAGACCGGGGGCGAGCTGCACGTCGCCATCCTCGGCGCGGGCCTGGAGAAGGCGGTCGAGGAGCTGAAGGCCTACGGCGGCAAGATGCTCCACGTGCTGGACGCGCCGGAGCTGAAGGACGCGCTGGCCGAGCCGTGGTCGCAGGCCATCGCCGCGCTGGCCAAGTCCGTCAACGCCACCTGGATCGGCGCCGCCGCCACCGCGGTGGGCAAGGACGTGCTCCCGCGCGTCGCCGCCCGCCTGGGCGCCGGCATGGCCACCGACGTGGTCGGCTTCGAGGGCGCGGGCGCCGCGATCCACGTCCGCCGCCCGATGTGGGCCGGCAACGTGCTCGCCGAGGTCGAGATCGCGACGCCGGTGAAGGTCTTCACCTGCCGCACCACCGAGTTCCCGGCGGCCCCCAAGGCGGCGGCCGCGGCCGAGGTGAAGAAGGAGGCCCCGCAGCTCGCCGGGCCGGCCAAGACCAAGTTCGTCGCCTTCAAGGCGATGCAGAGCGCGCGCCCGGAGCTGACCGAGGCCCGCGTGGTCGTCTCCGGCGGCCGCGGCACCAAGGGCAACTTCAAGCCCGTCGAGGAGCTGGCCGACGAGCTGCACGCCGCGGTGGGCGCCTCGCGCGCCGCCGTGGACGCCGGCTGGGTCCCCAACGACCTGCAGGTCGGGCAGACCGGCAAGGTCGTCGCGCCCGAGCTGTACATCGCCGCCGGCATCAGCGGCGCCATCCAGCACCTGGCCGGCATGAAGGGCAGCAAGGTCATCGTCGCGGTCAACACCAACGCCGAGGCGCCGATCTTCCAGGTCGCCGACTACGGCCTGGTGGCCGACCTGAACAAGGCGCTGCCCGAGCTGCAGGCGGCCATCAAGGCGGGCAAGTGACGTGATCGTCGGACTCTCCGAGGGCGACGAGGTCCTCTTCGCCCTCGGAGTGCGCCGCCTGGCGCTGCCCATCCCGTTCACGCAGGCGGGCGGGCCCATCAACGCCTACCTCATCGAGAACGGCGACGGCTCGGTCACGCTCTACGACTGCGGCCTGAACACCCCGGAGTGCGTCCAGGCGCTGGAGCAGGGCTTCGCCGAGGCCGGGCACCGGCTGGAGGACGTCAGCCGCATCCTCATCAGCCACGGCCACGTCGACCACTACGGGTTGGCGAAGCTGGTGCGCGAGAGGAGCGGGGCGAAGGCGTACCTGCACCGGCGCGACTGGAACAAGGCGGTGGCCGGGCGAGCCATCGCGCCCATGCGCGAGTACTTCCAGAAGCTGGGCGTGCCCGCGGACACCCTGGGCCGCATCGGCGCGATGCACGCCAAGACCGAGTCGATGGCGCTCAAGCTGGACGAGGCGGAGCCCCTGGAGCCGGGGATGAAGTTCGAGTTCCAGCGGTTCGAGGGCGAGATCCTGCACTTCCCGGGGCACACGCCGGGCCTGGTCTGCCTGCACGCGCCCGAGCACCGGCTGCTCTTCAGCGACGACCACTTGCTGGCGCGCGTCTCGCCCAACCCGCTGTTGGAGCTGGGGGAGAACGGCGAGGAGGGCGAGCACCGGGCGCTGGTGGCCTACCTCGACTCGGCGCGGCGGCTGTACGCGATGAGCCTGGACTGGGTGGCGCCGGGGCACGGCGAGCCGTTCCAGGGGCACCGGGCGACGCTCGACGGGCTCTTCCGCTTCTACGAGCGGCGCCAGGAGAAGCTCGAGGCGGCGATGGTCGAGCGGCCGAAGACCGCCTACGAGCTGGTCTTCGACATCTTCGGCGAAGCCGGGAGCCTGCAGCTGTACCTGATGCTCTCGGAGGTCGTCGGGAACCTCGAGGTGCTCGAGGAGAAGGGGCGGATCCGGAAGGACCTCGGCGAGGTGCCCTGGCGGTACCGGCCGGCGTCGTAATCGGCCGCCCGCCCGAAGCTTCTGCTTACTTCCCTTCCGGCGCATCTCGCAGGACCTGCACGTTGGAGATGCGCGCCCGCCCCATCCCCGCCGCCTTCGCCGCGCGCAGGCACCGCCGCGCCTGCTGCTTGGACGAATTGGGCAGATCCAGCAGCTCGAAGCAGGAGAAGAACCCGAGCAGCGCCCACGGCATGTCCTCGCCGAGCGTCGCCAGGTGCCGCGCCATCGGCCGGATCTCCTCGACGTCCACGTACCCGGGCACCAGCGCCGTCGCGGCGACGGCCAGCGGCAGCTTGGGCCGCTCGTGCCGCCGCGAGGCCAGGTACGCGAAGTTCTCCAGGGTCCGCTCGTTGCTCGATCCGGTGAGCGCCAGGTGGACGTTCGGGTCCCAGGCCTTGAGGTCGAACTTGATGCAGCCGCCGCTCTCGAGCGACAGGTCGACCATCGTCTTCAGCAGCGAGCGGCTCATCGCCCCGTTGGTCTCGAAGCAGATGCGCAGCGGCCTCTTCCGCGCCGCGGCCTCCTTGCGGGCGATCCTCGCGGCGGCGACGGCGTGGGCGAGCTGCGGGGTGGGATCGCCGCCGAAGTAGACGAGGCAGGTCGTCTCGGCGTCGACGGCGCCTGCCACTTCCTCGGCGCTGTGCAGTTCTCCGCTCCGGGGATGCCGCGCCTGCCAGCTCTGGCAGTACAGGCAATCGAAGGTGCAGCCGTGGTAGGCGACCGCGAGGTTCTGGTGTCCGCGCTCGGCCTTCGACGAACCTGCGCAGGCGAAGCAGGCGGTGCAGTTGGTCGGCAGCGCGTCGTGCCAGAAGGTGACCGCCGCGGACTTCGCGGTCCCGACGATGGGCCGGACCTTGCCGCCCACGGTCTCTCTCGCGCCGCACAGCCCGGTCTTTCCCTCGGCCGGTCGGCAGCCATTGGCGCACACCGCACACGCGCCGCCGCGGTCGGACTTCGGAACCACGCGGGGAAGGCCCAGCTTGGCGCGCGTCCTCGCATGAGCGCGCGCCGCCAGGGTGCGGGCCTTCGCCGATCCCGAGCGCAGGCACGCGGCGCACACGCCGATGGCTTCGGCGACGAGTCGGGTCTCACCGCACAGCCGGCAGGGGCTCACGGCGACGAGTCTACCCACGCCGCCCCACCCCCGCCTCCCCGTCGCGGATGGATCAACGGACCGAAGCAGGGTCGGCAGGGGCTCCGGTGAGGGGCCCGTTGGCTGCCTTCGGCCGCGTTCTTCGCGACACGATGGCGTTTCGTGTCGCGCAAGAGTCCGAGTCGAGAACGGGCGGGCTCCTCACCTGAGCCCCGAGCGCACTCGAGTTCGATCCCTGCATCCCGCGGCGAAGGGGAGGCGGGGGAGGGGCGGTCTAACCGATCCCGACCTTGGTCCGCTTCTCCCGGCGCCTCGCTGCCGACCGTCGACTCGAAGCTCCGCCGCAAGAAAGGTCGGAGCGCCCGTTGCCCCCCTCGGCGCCGCTTCGCTACAGCCAGCCCTCGGCGGCGAGCAGCTCGGCGGTGAGGATGGCCCCGCCGGCGGCGCCGCGCACCGTGTTGTGCGACAGGCTGACGAAGCGGAAGTCGAAGAGCGAGTCCGGGCGCAGGCGGCCGATGGCGACGCCCATGCCGCGGCCGAGGTCGCGGTCGAGCTTGGTCTGCGGGCGGGACTCGTCCTCGAAGTAGGTCAGGAACGGCTGCGGCGCCGACGGCAGCTTCAGCTTCTGCGGCACCGGGACCCAGCTCTTCCACAGCTCGAGGATCTCCACGCGGTCCGGCTTCCTCTCGAACTGCACGAAGGCCGCCGCCATGTGGCCGTCGCTGGCCGGCACGCGGATGCACTGCGCGCTGATAGTGGGCTCCCTCGCGGGGACGATCTTCCCGTCCTCCAGCCGCCCCCAGATCTTGAGCGGCTCCTGCTCGCTCTTCTCCTCCTCGCCCTTGATGAAGGGGATGAGGTTGTCGCTCATCTCCGGCCAGGTCTCGAACGTCTTCCCCGCGCCGCTGATCGCCTGGTAGGTGCACACCGCGACCTTCTTCGGCCCGAACTTCATCAGCGGGTGCAGCGCCGGCACGTAGCTCTGCAGCGAGCAGTTGGGCTTGACCGCCACGAAGCCGCGCCGCGTCCCCAGCCGCTGGCGCTGCGCGGCGATGACCCGGGCGTGCTCGGGGTTGACCTCCGGGACCATCATCGGCACGTCCGGGGTCCCGCGGTGGGCCGAGTTGTTGGAGATCACCGGGCACTCGCGCCGCGCGTAGTCCTCCTCCAGCTTCGCCGTCTCCGCCTTGGGCATGTCCACCGCGCAGAAGACGAAGTCGACCTCGCCGGCGATGGCGTCGATCTCCGAGGCGTTGCGCACGCCCAGCCCGGCCACCGCCGCCGGGACCGCGCCCTTCATCGCCCAGCGGCCGGCGACGGCCTCCGCGTAGCGCTTGCCCGCCGACGCGGCGCTGGCCGCCACCAGCACCACCTCCAGGGTCGGATGGCCCTCGAGCAGCGACACGAAGCGCTGCCCGACCATCCCCGTGGCGCCCAGCACGCCGACCTTCAGCTTGTTCGTCATCGCCTTGTACCTCGCTCGTCGAGCCCCGAAGGATACAAGGCGAGACCCGCACAGCGCCAAGAGGGCGACGGTTGCCATCCAGGGGCCGCCCCAGCGGTTCCGTTCCGACCCGCCGGCGACTATCCTCCGGCCCGCCGCGTGAGGGAGCCATGGACCGCAAGCCCAAAGCGAAGTCGAGAGGGCGCAAAGCCGAGTTTCGCCTGCCGAGGGCGCAGCTGACCGTCCCCTTCGAGCTCTCGATCGCCGACGAGTCGGGCACGCGCTTCCAGGCCAAGCTGCGCTCCCGGGACCTGTCGGTGAGCGGGGCCTTCCTCGAGAGCAGCTACTTCCTGCCGATAGGCACGCGCCTGGAGGTCTGCTTCCAGCTCGACGACGACGCGGCGCCGCTGTGCGCCGTGGCCGAGATCGTCCGCCACGAGGACGAGGGCCGGGACGGGCCCGGCGGCTTCGCGCTGCGCTTCATGGAGTTCAAGGGCGACGCCCGGGTAGCCATCACCGAGCTCGTCCTGGGCGAGAGCCTGAACGAGTTCGCCCAGCGCTACCTCAAGTCCAAGCGCGCGGGCGCCTTCGCCTCCGAGGCCGAGGGGATCGTCGACCTGCTCGCCAGCTGGGAGCTGTTCAAGGCGACCGGGCGGTAGTCGTTGCCCGTGGCCCTGCGGCGAGCGTCGCTGCCGCCGCGCATCATTCCCGTGCGCCCCGAGACTCCAGTCGTTACGAAGGCTTGGACTGTGAAGCGGGGAGCGCGTGATCACCTTCGCCGATGCGGCGGCCGAAATCCTGGCGCCTTGGGCCACGCCTGCCCAGGTGCGTGAGGCGGCGCGTGCGCTCGGGGAGGACGCCGAGCTCGACTTCGGCGCGCTCGCCGCCAGCAAGAAGGCGCTGCTCATCCACCAGCTCGTCCACCAGCTGCGGCACCTCGCCGTCGACGAGGTCGTGGAGGTCCATCGCCAGCTGCAGGCGATGCTCGAGGCCGAGCCCCGCGGCGAGTGGCGGCTGGACCTGGTCGGCGGCGCTGCCCCGGTCGAGCTGCGCAATCACCTGCGCCAGGTCTTCACCGCCATCGGCATGAGCTGGGAGCGGCTCTCGCGGCTGCAGGCGGGCATCGGCGAGCTCGTCCGCTGGCTGCGCGCGACCGGCCAGGCGAGCGCCGTGGTGTGCATCGCCGGCAAGGCGGCCCTCGTGGAGCTGGCGGCCGCCAAGGGCCCGACGGCCGAGCAGATCGCGGGCTCGCCCTTCGTCCTGGCGCTCGAACCGCACGTGCGCGACCTGAAGGTCTCCCTGCGAGGAGAACAGGTCGTCGTCGCCTTCACCGTCTGACCGCCACGCCCCGGGGGAAACGAACCATGACCGTCCTGCTCGATGTCTTCGCCAGCCCGCGCCGCGCGAGCTCGCGCACGCGCGCGCTGCGCAACGCCTTCGTCGAGGCCTGGCTCAAGGCCCACCCCGGCGGCCAGGTGCTGACGGTGGACCTGCCCGCGCTCGAGGTGGGCATCCCCGAGCTGGACGAGTGGGACGTCGAGGCCAAGCTGCAGATGATGTACGGCCGCGGCCAGCTCACCGAGGAGCTGGCCAAGCGCTGGGACACGCTCACCCGCTTCACCGACCAGCTGCACCTGGCCGACGTCGTGCTGATCAGCTCGCCGATGTGGAACTTCAGCATCCCGTGGACGCTCAAGCGCTGGCTCGACGTGGTGGTCCAGCCGCGGCTGACCTTCGAGGTGCGCGACGGCGCCTTCCACGGGCTGCTGCGCGGCCGCAAGGGCGTGCTCCTGCTCACGCGCGACGGCGCCTACGGGCCGGGCACGGCCCACGAGAAGATGGACTTCCAGCTGCCCTACCTGCGGCAGGTCATGGGCTTCCTGGGCATCGACCCGGTGCACGCGGTGGTCGCCGAGCCGCTCAGCGTGGCCGGCCCGGACGTGGCCACCAAGGCCCTGGCGAAGGCCATGGACGAGGCGGTGGAGATCGCCAAGAAGGTGTGACCGCTGCCCCACCCCCGCCTCCCCGTCGCGGCAGGATGCCCGGAATGAATCGAGTGGGCTCACTGCTCCGGGGAGGAGCTCGTGGGTGCCTTCGGCGATCCTCGGCACGACACCTGGGAAGACACTCGAGCGCACGTGCGTGTCGCGCAAGAGGCCGCATCGAGCAGACGCGATCGCCTCCCCGGAGCCTTGGCCTACTCGTGCTCGTTCCGTTCGGCCCGTCTGCGACGGGGAGGACGGGTGGGGCGGTGCCACGCCGCAGCCACCGCTGCCCCACCCCCGCCTCCCCGTCGCGGCAGGATGCACGGAATGAATCGAGTGAGCTCACAGCTCCGGGGAGGAGCTCGTGGGTGCCTTCGGCGATCCTCGGCACGACACCTGGGAAGACACTCGAGTGCACGTTGCGTGTCGCGCAAGAGGTGGCATCGAGCAGACGCGATCGCCTCCCCGGAGCCCCGGCTCACTCGTGCTCGTTCCGCTCAGTCCGTCTGCGACGGGGAGGGACGGGTGGGGCGGCGCCACGCTTCCGCCACCGCCGCCAGCACGGCGAGCAGCGCGAGCAGCGAGATGAGAGCGCCGGCGGTGAAGCTCGCCGGCCGGAAGCTGAGGACGACCCGGTGCTTGCCCGCGGCCACCGGGACGCCCCGCATCAATAGATCGGTGCGCAGGACCGGAGCCTCGGCGCCATCCACGCTGGCGCGCCAGCCGGGGTACCAGGCGTCGCTGACGACGAGGATGCCCCGGCCGCAGGACTCGACGTCGATCTCCAGCTGGCGCGGGCGGCGGGTGGCGACGGTGGCGGTCGAGCCGGTGCAGGCGTCCACCTCCGGGAGGCCGGCCGGCGCCGCCACGAAGGCGATCTCGCGGAAGGGCTGCTTCTCGTCGCGCAGCGCGGCGGCGGCCTGCGCGTCGGTCGCCGCGCGCACCTGGTGGACGACGAACGCCCGCGTCATCGCGGTGCGGCTGCGGTAGACCTGGGGCAAGTCCACCAGGCGGTCGAAGAAGTCGGCCTTCATGGGCTGAGGCCCGGCGACCCTCTCCAGGTCGGGGAAAGGTGGGCGGTCGCGGCGCACGTACCACTCCACGCCCGCGAGGTCGTAGAGACCGCGCGGCGGCTCTTCGCTGCCGACGAAGCCCTGCAGGAGCGCGGGTCTCGGCTCGTTGCTCGCCTCCAGCGCGTCCAGCCCCTCGGTCATCGACCAGTTGGGGATGAGCGCGTCGCGCGAGGCGGCGAGATAGCGCTCCGAGAGCCCAGGCGGGATTCGCTCGAGCGTGCTGGGCGGCCACTCCAGGGCCATGCCGGCGCTCACCCGCGAGGTCGTCCCCGGCGGGATGGCGGCCGCGGTCGGCGAGCGGCGGGCGTAGACGGAGGCCGGGAGGGTGAGGAGGTTGCCCGTGGTGAGCTGCGCCAGCGCGACATCGGCCAGTCCCACCAAGAGCAGCGCCCATGCCACGTTGCGGGCGCGGCGCCGCCCGAGCCCCGGCATGGCGAGCCAGGCGGCCCCGGCCAGCGCGAGCAGGAGCGCGGTGGGCAGCAGGCCTGCCGAGAAGCCCTTGCGCAGGCCCAGGCCCGAGGTGGCCGAGGCCACGGCGAGCGCGATCAGGAGGAAGGCGGGGAAGAGCAGGAGCGCGGGGCCCAGGCGCGCGCGCCGGCGGCTGGCGAGCGCCGCAAGCCGGGAGAGGGCCGGCCCGGCGAGCACGCTCACCAGCAGGCAGCCCCCCATGCCGTACTTGACCGGGTAGCGGAAGAGCCGGAAGGGGAAGAGCCCGAGCACCGTGTCCGCCGGCGCGAAGTGCGAGCCCAGGGAGAGCAGCAGCAGCACGAGGGCGAAGACGAGCAGCGGGAGCATGCGCCGGCGCCAGCGGCGGCCGACGAGGCCGAAGAGCACCAGCGCGCAGGCGACCACGCCGATGTCCAGGCCGAGCACCAGCCCCTGCTCGCCGACGATGTCGAGGATGGGCCGGTTGGCGCCGCGCAGGACCAGGGCGAGCAGGTCCACCCAGCTGTTGGCCCAGACTTCGGTGGACTGGGCGTTCCCGGCGCGGTTGGAGTTCGCGGCGAGCTCGAAGGCGGGCACGACGGTGAACGCCGCCATCCCCAGGCCCCAGACCCCGCCGGCGAAGACGCGCAGCACGGTCCGCGCCGAGACCCGGGTGGAGAGCGCGGCGAGGACGCAGGCCGGACCCTGCCAGAGCAGCGACTCGGGCAGACCGGTCAACGCCGAGATCGCCGTGAAGGCCGCCAGGCGTGCGACGGGCCGCCAGCCAGGCGAACGGCCGACCCGCGCCGCGGCCGCCACCATCCAGCCGCTCCAGGCCATCGCGCCCGATAGGTTGAGCATGTCATTGCGGGAGACCAGGGTCCCCAGGCCCAGCAGCGCCCCGGAGAAGAGCGCGCCGGGGCGCGAGGCACCCAGCCGCCGCGCCGCGGCGTAGGCGCCCCAGGCGGCGATGAGGACGTGGAGCAGGTGCTCGACGGTCAGGCCCCAGACCGGGCCGAAGAGTAGGACCGGGATGACCCGCGGCGGGTAGAAGGCCTGCTGCAGAGGGCCTGCGGCGAAGGGCTGGCCGAGGAGGACGAGCGGGTTCCACAGCGGCAGCTCGCCGGAGAGCAGGCTTGCACGCTCGAACTGCGAGTCAGGGATGAAGATGCGCGCGAGGTCGCGCGAGACCATCGCCTCGCCGCTCAGCACGAAGGAGTGCGAGGCGACGATGCCCGCGAGCAGCACGAGCCAGGAGAGCAGGCACAGCGTGGCGGGTCGCAGGCGCAATCAGCAGTCCCTCGGTCCCCACAAGTGCGCCCGCCTCGCGGCGAAGAGGATCGTCTCCGTGGCGGTGGCGAGGGCGGACATGGCGGCGGCGTCCAGTCTCGCCGCACGTCTTCCGTGACTCAAGTTTCGGGCGGGATCGTTAGCGGTCGAGGCCTGCGCCGCCACGGGGCTTTGAGGCCTCGTGCGTCGGGGGCAGACTCCGGAGAGCTGCGCGGTCCACCGCAGGGCGCACGGTACAATCGCGACCACCAACGAGGTGACCATGACTTCCCCCAAGCTCGCCTGCCCGACGTGCGCCACCCCGATGGAGATCGATCACCACGGCGAGACGGAGGTCGATCTCTGCCCGGACTGCGGCGGGCTGTGGCTCGATGCCGGCGAGCTGGAGCAGATCGTCGGCATGCCGGTGGCCCCGGAGGTCGCGGGCGCGCAGTACCGCAAGTGCCCGCACTGCCTGCGGCCGATGAAGCGGGTGGTGCTCGGCGGCGTGCACCTCGAGCGCTGCGCGCTGTGCGAAGGCTTCTTCCTGGACGCCGGGGAGCTCAAGCAGATCGCCGAGAAGTTCAAGAAGGCGAGGAAGGTGGCGCTGCCGGAGGCGGAGGCCCAGGCGCCGCGGGACCTGGTCTGCGCCAAGTGCGGCGGCCGCTTCCCGCGCGAGCAGCTCTACGCGGTGCCGGGGGGGCACATCTGCGACACGTGCTCGGGCTTCGTCGCGCCCAACCCCGAGCCCGGCCCGGTCGAGAAGTTCCTGTGGAAGATCATCGATGGCCTGTCGACGGCGCACCACCACCATCACCACCACGACTTCGACTTCTTCGGCTAGGGCGAGGGGGCGAAAAGCCGTAGCAGCGCGTCGCTGCGAGCGCAGCCGGGTCTCGGCCGGGTTCCCACGAGGACCGGGGGCTTCAGCCTGCGGCGGAGGACGCTAGAACGCCGGGTAGACGTCGATCTCGCTCTGGTAGTAGCCGACCGGCGGAGTCACGGTCCGGTCGCCGCCCTGCTCCCAGGCGACCTGCGAGGTGGCGATGGTCTCCGCGTCGACCCAGGGCCCGCGGACGATCTTGAACGGCAGGCCGACCGGCAGGTTGCGCTGCAGGGTCCAGACGCCGGTGATCGGGTCGTAGGCCATCTTCTGCGCGGCCTTCCAGTCGCCCAGGTAGCTGCTGGCGCCCGCGACGTACAGCGCGTTGCCGGAGCCGCAGTCGTAGTGCGCGCGGATGACCACCGTGAGGGGCGAGATGCGGATGGTGCCCTGGACGGTCTGGCCGGCGACCACGGTGAGGTTGGTGGAGCCGCTGGTCATCGAGTGGCTGCTGGTCATGGTGAAGGCGCTGATGCTCTGCTCGCCCGCCGGGATGGTGACGACGAGCTTGCCGTCCGCGCCGGTGCGGCCCAGGCGGTTGCCCGAGCGCCAGTCGCCGGCGTAGACGTCGATCTCGCCCCAGGGGTGGGAGACGAGCTGGTCGTTCTGCCAGCTGTCCCCGAGCACGGTCAGCTCGAGCGTGCCGTAGTCCTCCAGCGAGGCCTCGGTGACGGCGGCGGTGACCTGGAACTCGTCCTTCTTGCCGTCGACGGTGAAGGTCTTCTCGGAGACGTAGCGCTTGCCGCCGACGACGAGGTCGAGGCTGAAGGCGTAGGTCGAGCCCTTGGAGAGTCCGGGCAGCGGGCAGTACGGGCCGGCGTGGTCGGCGTCGACGTACAGGCCCACGGTCCAGCCCGACTCGCCGTCCTTGGAGAGCTTGGCGACCTGGCCCGCGAACGCCTGCGGGTCGGCGCCGGCGGGGAGCGCGAGCGCCACGGTCGCGGTGTAGGCCTTCTCCGCGATCCAGTAGAAGCGGCTCTCGTCGTTGAAGGAGATGCGGAAGGTCTTGCCGCCCTCGACGGCGATGTCCTTGCCGAAGAGATCCGCGATCTGGTCGGCGTCGTTCTCGCCGAAGTTCGTGGTCCAGTCGCCGAAGACGTCGAACTTGAAGGTGCCGGGGCCGGCGGCGAACGTCGCCTCGCCCAGCCACTGGTGGTCGCCCACCAGCTTCATCGAGGTCTTCTTCCAGGAGTTGAAGGTCCCGCGCAGGTACACCGTTCGGTAGGTGGAGGCGAACTTGAGGTCGGAGCTGGACTCGGCGATGCCCTCGTCCGACTCGACCACGGCGCCGCCGCAACCGGTGGCGAGGCAGAGCAGGGAGAGGATGGCGAGGGAGCGAACGACCGAGTTCATGAGGGCCGCCTTGCTTGGGAAGAGGGCGGCATCCTACATATGCCGACACGGGTAGTCAATCAGGCCTGAGTCACTCCTGCAAAGCGCCGTTATTGCTGCGCTTTGCCCGCTCGCAGGAGGATCCCGAAAACGCGAATGGGAGCCGCGCGGTGGGCGCGGACTCCCATTCGATTCGGCTTCGACCGGTAGGTCGGCTCAGGCCACGTCGGCCTTGAAGGCCTTGGTGGTCAGCCCGTCGATGAGCAGGCCGTAGATGGTCCCGGCGACGATGTAGGGGACGGTCTTGTCCGGGGTCCACATCGCCAGCCCGGGCCCGAGGCTGAGCAGGAAGCCGAACAGCGGGCCGCGCACGAACGGGCTGGCCTTCCACCCGATGACGCCGAGGACCACGCCCATCATCGTCCGGTTGAAGATGCCGCCGAGGATGAAGCCCGCCGACCAAGGCGTGCCGCCGGCAAAGTGCCCGAGGGTCAGGCAAATGAGCGCACAGATGAAGCCAAAGATCGTGGCGAGCATGAGTCGCTTCGACATGGGGCCCTCCCGGGGCGGTGTGGGGTGAGGCCTAGAACTATAGCCCCCGCCCCCGGTCGGGGGGAGGCGACCGGGTGTGAAATGGCGGACACCGGCGCAGAAGCGACGAAGGCCCCCTCTCCGCGGTGGGAGAGGGGGCCTTCGGACTACTCGCTAGGTGGCTGCTGCTACGGCGTCATGCCGGTCACGCGGATGTTGTCCACGCGGCAGGTGCCGCCCGTGCCGGTCGGCGCGCCGGTGTCTGTGAGCCGGATGTAGACGGTGGCCGCGCCGTTGGCCGCGGGGGGCAGAGTCGTCGGACCGAACGACGACGTCGTCACGGGCGTCGTCGCGTTCCAGGTGACCGTCGAAGAGACGGCGTAGGAGGCGACGACGTCCTGGAAGTTCGTGCCGTCGGTGCTCCACTGCACCTTGAAGGTGGTGGGGCCGGTTCCGGAGCGGATCTGGTCGAAGCTCACCTGGAGGTCCGTCGCGCCCGTCGCCGGGACCGTGACTTGGTAGTAGTCGCCGATGGCCCAGGTGTTCGAGCTGTAAGACTTCAGGGAGCCGTTGCCGGCCGGGCTCGTGTAGGTCGAGACACCCACGTGGAAACCGTTGACGAATGAAGTCGCCGCCTTGGTCCCGCTCTCGGCCGGGAAGGGGCCCGCCGTCACAGCCGCGGGCAGAGCCTCGAAGGTGAAGAGCGCCAGGTCCTTGCGCGTCGTCGCCGTCGTCGTGCACGCCGTGGTGTTGAACGTGCAGTTGGTGTTGCACGAGAGCGTGCCGCCGGTGAAGCCGCCGGCGACGGTCATGCAGGTCTGGCTGTTCAGGTTCAAGAGGTCGCACTGCTCGCCGCTGTCGACGATCGAGTTGCCGCAGGTCGTGCTCACGGTCGAGCACGCGCCGGTGGTCGCGTTGCAGGTCGACCCGGTGCCGATCAGCGAGGCGCACCAGCCGTCCCGCGCCGCCTGGGTCGAGCCGAGGTACTGGCAGGGCGGGCCGCAGAACGCGTGGGCCCAGCCACCCGAGGTCGCCTCGGTGAAGCAGCGGAAGCCGCTGCCGATGCCGTTGCAGCCCGCGTCGTTGACGCAGTTGCAGGCGAACAGGTCCGCCACGCCGATCCCGCAGTCGTCCAGCAGGTTGCAGGTGTCGGTGCAGGTCGTGCCGTTCGGCATGGTCCAGCTGATGCCGCTGTCGCAGATGTTGGTCGTGCTGTTCTTGCAGGCCGACTCCTCGCAGTCGATCCAGGTGTTGGCGTTGTCGTCGGTGCCGTTCAGGCACTGGGCGTCGGTCGTCTCGCCGGTGGCGTCGGTGCAGCCGGGGACGGTGCCGTCGGCGTTGACGCCGATGGAGCAGCTCGCGGTGCACGTGAGCGTGCCGGTGCCGTAGCCGAAGCTGGCGCAGGTCAGGCCGCCGAAGTTGGTGCCGTCGCAGCCCTCGTTGCCGGTGACCGCGCCGTCGCCGCAGACGTTGATGGCCGCGTCGAACGGCATGGAGGCGATGTTCGACGTGCAGCCGCCGGGGGTCACCGGCGTCGAGGTGAAGTCGGCGGCGATGGTGACCTCCTGGAAGGCCACGTTGGTCAACGTGCCGGTCAGGCGGGTCCCGACGGCGGCGAGCGTGACCGTGCCGCCCGTCGGCATGTAGATCTTGCCCAGCTCGTCTATCACCCGCACGCACAGCGAGCAGGTCTTGTACTGCAGCTCGGCTCCGCTGAGCGCGAAGGTGCCGGGGACGATGCCGCCCGTGAAGATGCCGGTCGCCTGCTGGTACAGCTCGAGCCGGACCGTGTCGGGCTGCGCGTTGAGCTCGAAGTCGCCCACGACGTACTTGGCGCCCGTGGCCCCGCCGCTCTTCGCGTAGCTGGTGACCGGGGTCACCGTGCCCAGGGTCTGCGCCACGCCGCACTTCAGGCCGGTGCAGTTGGCCGTGCTGAGCGCGCAGGTCGGCAGGCAGGACAGCGTGCCGGCGGTGAAGCCCTCGGTCACGCAGGTGTGGGCGCCCAGCAGCGTGCCGTCGCAGGCCTCGCCGGTCTCGAGCGCGCCGTTGCCGCACACCGGGCTGGTGGTGCAGCCGCTGGTGTTCAGGGCGCAGTTGGTGCAGCCCAGGTTGCCGCCGGTGAAGCCCTGGTTGATGCTGACGCAGGTCTTCCCGCCCAGCAGCGTGCCGTCGCACTGCTCGCCGCTGTCGATGGCGCCGTTGCCGCAGGTGGGCGCGGCGACGCAGGCGGTGGTCACGAACTGGCAGGTGGCGGAGCAGGACAGCGAGCCGCCGCCCGTGAAGCCCTGGCTGAGGCAGGTCTTGCCGTTCAGGTTCGCGCCGTCGCACTGCTCGCCCGCGTCGATGGCGCCGTTGCCGCAGGTGGGCGCCGCGAGGCAGGCGGTCGTCACGAACTTGCAGTTGCTGCCGCAGGACAGCGTGCCGCCGCCCAGGAAGCCCTGGGTGAGGCAGGTCTTGCTGTTCAGGTTCGCGCCGTCGCAGTCCTCGCCGGCGTCGAGGGTGCCGTTGCCGCACGTCGCCACGACGGTGCAGGTGGAGTTGTCGGTCGGGTTGATGGTGCCGGGGCAGGCGGCGGTGTTGCACGAGCCTTCGTCGTCGCACCAGTTGCAGGAGCCGACCGTCGCGTCGGCGCAGTCCGGGTCGAGGGCGCCGCAGCCGCAGTCGCAGTCGGTGCCGTCGCCGTAGAAGCTGCTCGGGCAGGTCCAGGTCGAAGGCGTCGAGACGATCGCCGCGTCGAAGGCCATGGAGGACATGGAGGACTGGCAGCCGTTCGCCACCGGGGTGGTCGCGCCGGTGGAGCCGTTGATGGTGACCTCCTGGAAGGCCATGTTCGCCAGCGTTCCGGTCAGGCGGCCGGAGAAGGAGCTGACGGTCACCGTGCCCGCGGTGGGCATGTAGGTCTTGTTCTTCTCGTCGACCATGACCACGCACAGGCTGCAGGTGGCGTAGCTCAGCTCGGCGCCGGAGAGGGTGAAGGTGCCGTTGGCGAGGCCGGCGGCGAAGAAGCCGCTGCCCGCGTAAAGCTCGACGAGCACGCCGTCGGGGTCGCTGTTGAAGGCGAACTGGCCGCTGACGTAGGCCGCGCCGCTGGCGGCGCTGCCGCCCTTGGCTGAGCCGCCGACCTGGGTGACCGTGCCCAGGGTCGCGGCGATGCCGCAGGCCGGAGCGCCGGTGCACTGCGCGGTCTCGAAGGTGCAGTCGGCCTTGCAGGCCAGCGTGCCGCCGGTGAAGCCGCCGCCGACGGTCGCGCAGGTCTTGCCGTTGAGGTTCGTCAGGTCGCACTGCTCGGCCCCGTCGATCGTCCCGTTGCCGCAGGGGTTGGTGCCGGCGCACTGCGCGGTGTTGAAGGTGCAGTCGGCCTTGCAGCCGAGCGTGCCGCCGGTGAAGCCCTGGGTGAGGCAGGTCTTGCCGTTGAGGTTGGCGCCGTCGCACTGCTCGGTCCCGTCGATGGTGCCGTTGCCGCAGGGAGCGGCGGTGGTGCAGGCGCTGGTGTTGAAGGTGCAGTCGGCCTTGCAGGCCAGGGTGCCGCCGGTGAAGCCGCCGCCGACGGTCGCGCAGGTCTTGCTGTTCAGGTTGGTCCCGTCGCACTGCTCGGCCCCGTCGAGGATGCCGTTGCCGCAGGGGTTGGCGGCGACGCAGGCGGCGGTGTTGAAGGTGCAGTTGGCGTTGCAGGCGAGCGTGCCGCTGGCGAAGCCCTGGGTGGCGCAGGTCTTGGAGTTGAGGTTGGCGCCGTCGCACTGCTCGGTGCCGTTGAGGGCGCCGTTGCCGCACTCGGCGCCCGCGGTGCAGCCGGCGAGGTCGAAGGTGCAGTCGGCCTTGCAGCCGAGCGTGCCGGCCGCGAAGCCCTGGGTCAGGCAGGTCTTGGAGTTGAGGTTGGCGCCGTCGCACTGCTCGGCCCCGTCGAGGATGCCGTTGCCGCAGGGGTTGGCGGCGACGCAGGCGGCGGTGTTGAAGGTGCAGTTGGCGTTGCAGGCGAGCGTGCCGCTGGCGAAGCCCTGGGTCGCGCAGGTCTTGGAGTTGAGGTTGGCGCCGTCGCACTGCTCGGTGCCGTTGAGGGCGCCGTTGCCGCACTCGGCGCCCGCGGTGCAGGCCGCGAGGTCGAAGGTGCAGTCGGCCTTGCAGGAGATCGTCCCGCCGGCGAAGCCCTCGGTCACGCAGGTCTTGGAGTTGAGGTTGGTGCCGTCGCACTGCTCGGCGCCGTCGAGGGCCCCGTTGCCGCAGAGCTTGGCGGCGGTGCAGGCGCTGGTGTCGAGCGTGCAGTCGGACTTGCAGGCGAGCGTGCCGCCGCCGAAGCCCGCGGTCACGCAGGTCTTGCTGGCGAGGTCGGTGCCGTCGCAGGCCTCGGTGCCCTCGGCCTTGTTGTTGCCGCAGGACGGGGTGATGCAGGTGCCGTTGCCGTCGCACACCGTGCCCGTCCCGCTGGCCGAGCAGTCGGTGCCCGCGGGCGAGGGATCGTTGGTCAGCGTGCCGTCGGCGCACTTGTCGTCGGTGCAGGGGTTGCCGTCGTCGACGACGTCGGTGTTGTCGATGACCGACTTGGTCTTGCCGTGGCCGTCGCAGACGATCTTGATGCAGTCGCCGGCGGTCTGCTTGGCGATGACGGTCTCGGCGGCGACGTTGGCGGTGCCGCACTTGCTGCTCTCACAGGTCGCCTTCAGGCAGGCGTTGCTGGGCGTGGCGCAGTCGGCCGCGGTCGTGCACTCGGTCTTCGGGGTCTCGCCCGGACAGCCCATCATCCAGGGTGCTGAGAGCGCCAAAAGCGCTGCCATCCATCCAAAACGGTTCATGGCTTCCTCTTGATTTTTCTGGATTCGGGATCGACGACGACCGGCCAGGGAAATGACGCCGGAGGATACTCCCACCCGGGGGCGCCGCTCTAGCCAGGCACCGGGCCGGCGGCGCCGCCGGGAAAACCCGCCGGATATCGAATGGTTGGGGGCGGATTTCCGGGCGCGCCTGGGGGCCGTCGCTGCCCTTCCGGGGGTGGTGCCGAAAAAGGCCCGGAGGACGGGCCCGGCGCGCGGCCGGACCGTCCGGCGAGGTACTTCACCAATGGTGTGGGCCGGCGAGACGTGCAGGCGCGAAGTCCGCCCGCCGGGGCAGCTCAGGGTAGTCTGGGCGCCGCGATGGGATTCGCGCTGCAAGTCGAGGGCACCCGCATGAACAATCTCCCGATGGTCGTCCTGGCGTGCCTGGCCTCGGTCCTGGCGACGGGGTGCTCCGGCCCCTCGGCCGCGCAGGGCCATGATCGCGATGCCGCTGCCGCCGGCGGGGATTCGGGCGCGGCGTCGGATGCGGCCGGGGTCGCGCGAGGCGATGCCGCCGGCCCGGGCGCGGATGCCGAAGTGGCCGGCCTCGACGCCGCCGCGATCGTCCCGGCGGACGCCGCCGAGCCTACGGGACCCGACGCCGGCGCCCCGGACTCAGGCCCGCCGACCTGCCGGCGCATCGTCCCCACCAGCCAGGCGCTGGAGTGGGGCGACTGCTACACGAACGACTGGCCGGTCTATACCGGCGGCATGGAGCGCGTCCTGGCCACCTGGTACACGGGCCTGGGCGCCTGCGCCGCGGGCTGGACGGAGATCTCGGACTCGGGCCTGTACTCGAGCCTGCCCATGGCCTGGATCTACGCGGACCGCAGCCAGCCCGACTACAACCAGCGCGCCTTGAGGTCCGCCGGATACCTGGACCCGCCGCGCACCAACCTTCCGCCGCGGCCGTGGGGCACGAAGATCTGCGTGCTCAACCTGGCCAACGGGCGCACCGTGCTCACCGAGCTGGTGGACTCCGGGCCCGCCGACTCTCGCCGCACCGAGCTCGTCGGCGTCTACGGCGCCCAGACGTGGATCGACCTGTCGCCCGGGGCGTCGAAGGCGCTGACCGGCGGCGCGGCGGACAACCTGGTCGTCACGTTCTGGGAAGGGCCCTGCGAGTAGCGACCAGCCACCGGGCCGCTCACTCCTCGTCCGCGCCCTCCTCCGCCGGCGCGGGCGCCACCTTCAGGCTCTTCCACTTGCGCAGCTCGACCAGCCCCGCCGGCGCTCCGCGCGGCTTGGACACGTCGCGCGCGTGGCAGTAGTGCACCTCCACTCGCGGCGCGCCGCGGGACTTGGAGTACCAGGCCGCCAGCGCCGCCGCGCGCTCGAGCACCGAGCGCGGCACCTCCAACCCGTCGGGGTTGCGCACCACGACGTGGCTGCCCGCGGAACCGCCCGCGACATGCAGCCAGGTGTCGCCCGGCTCGGCCACGTGCAGGGACAGGTAGTCGTTGTCCGCGCTGCTCTTGCCGACGAGGACTTCCCAGCCCTCGACGTCCACGGTCCGGTACGGCCTGCCCTTGCTGCCCACGAATACCTCCGTTGCGCTCGCCTGGAGTTGCTGCCGGAGCAGTCTACCGGCGGCGCCGGCCGGGTGTACCTTCGCTGGCGCTCTCTTTCTTCCCCGAGGCCTCTCGTGCACCGATATCCGCGCTCCTTCGTGCTGCTCCTCGTCGCCGCCGGCTGCGCCGCCGCCAGCCCTGTGGCCCGCCGCCCCGAGGTCGTCCGCAAGTTCGCCGAGGCCAGGCCGGCCTCGGCGGCTCCTGCGGAGCTGCTCGCCCCGAAGCTCGAGGCCGCGCTCCCCAAGATCGAAGCGGCGGCGCAGGAGGAGTTCGCCAAGGGCGCGCTGCCGAACCTGGTGGTCGGCCTGGTCGCGGACGGCAGGCTCGTCTGGAGCAAGGGCTTCGGCCGGCGCGACCCCGCCGAGAGCGAGCCGCCCGACTCGCGCAGCCTCTTCCGCATCGGGTCGATCACCAAGATCGTGACCGGCGCCTCGCTGCTGATGCTGCGCGACCAGGGCAAGCTCTCCCTCGACGATCCGGCGGCGCTCTACGTCCCGGAGCTGGGCGAGGTGCTCTACCCGAGTCGCGACTGCCCGCCGATCACCCTGCGCCACCTGGTCACCCACACCTCCGGGCTGCCCCGCGTCGGCAAGCTCGACTACGCGCGCAGCGATCGCGATCTCGCCGAGGCGGACGTCGTCGCGGCGCTCGCGGGCGCCAAGCTGGAGTTTGTCCCCGGCACCAAGACCTCGTACTCGAACCTCGCCATGGCGGTGGCCGGGCTCGTCGTCGCGCGCGTCTCCGGCATGCCCTACGAGCGCTTCGTGCAGGAGCGGCTCTTCGCGCCGCTGGGCATCGCGCACGCGGTGTTCCAGGGGAGCGCGGCCGACCCGGCGCACCTGGCGGCGGGCCACAAGGGCAGCCTGGCCCCGTACCAGCCCGTCCCCACCTCGGCGCACTGGCGGCTCGGCGTGGGCAATCCGATGGGCGGGCTCTACCTCGACCTCGAGGACTTCGCGCGCCTGGCGGCCTTCGAGATGTCGGCGTGGCCGCCGCGCGACGAGGCGGACGCCGGGCCGCTCTCGCGGGCGAGCCTGCGCGAGTCGCAGATGCCGGCGGCGTACGGGCTGGGCTCGCCGACCTTCGGCGTCAACTGGGGCGTCCTCGAGGACTCCAAGCTCGGCCACCTCGTCACGCACACCGGCTCGACCGAGGACTACAGCGCCTCCATCCGCCTGCAGCCGCGGCGCGGGCTGGGCGCGCTGGTCATGACCGGCTGCGGCGACGCGGACCGGGCGAGCGCCCTCGCCAAGGCGATCTTGAGCCTGGCCTTCGACGCCGCCCCGCCGCCCGCGCCGGCGCTCAGCCCGGCCTTCGAGACCGTCCTGGGACGCGTGCGCAAGCTGCTCGAGGCCCCGGACGTCGCGGGGATCGAGGGCGCGTTCTCGCCGAAGTTCCTCGAGTCGGTCCCGAAGGAGAAGCTGCTCGCGCTCTTCAAGCAGGTGCAGCAGGTCGGCGCCTGCACCGAGCACACGGTGCTCGTCAGCGAGGAGGGCAAGGCGGTGGTGAAGCTGAAGTGCGAGAAGGCCTCGCTGGAGATCGCGATGCACGCCCCCGCCGAGCCGCCGCACCTGCTGGAGGGCTTCTACATCAAGGACGCGAAGTAGGCCGGCCGCCGACGGCCCGGCACGGACCTACTTCTTGAGCTTGGACTTCGGCGCCGGCCCGACCGGATCGGCGATGAACGCCAGCGCCTCGCGCAGCGCCGCCTGCGAGGCCTTGCGGACGCCGAAGTTGATGAAGGAGTGCCCGGCGTCCGGGTACGCCGCGCGCTCGAGGACGACCGAGCGGTGCGGCACCTTTTCGCGCGCCAGCGATTCGACGAGCGCCACCGACTGCGCCCGCAGCGGGTCCTTCTCGCCGACGCAGACCATCACCGGCGCGATCCCCGGGGCCACCAGGCGGTGCGGCGAGGCGAGCGCCGTCAGGTCCGGCCGGTCGGAGGGCGTCGCTCCTCCGAGCAGCGCGCGGATGGGCGTGCGGACCGATCGGCCCAGCTGCCAGGTCTTGGCGAGGTCGAACATCCCGTAGAGCAGGATGGAGCCCTTCAGCGCTGGCGAGAGCTTCGCGGGGGCCGGGGAGGCCGTCGTGAGCAGCTGCGGCCAGACCTGCGCCACGTGCAGCCAGCAGACGAGGTGCGCGCCGGCGGAGTCGCCCGCCAGGAACAGTCGGTCCGGGTCGCCGCCGTGCTCGCGCGCGTGCTCGCGGGCGAAGGCGATGGCCTGCGCCACGTCCGAGATCTGCTCGCGGAAGCTCGCCTCCGGCGCCCAGCGGTAGTTGATGCTGAAGACGAGCACTCCGCCGTGCGCCAGCGAATGGGTGATCCACCGGAAGTTGGACTTGTCGCCGGACACCCAGGCGCCGCCGTGCACGTAGACCAGCACCGGGAACGGGCCGGTCCCTTCCGGCACCACGATGTCCAGGCGCTGCTTTCGGGACTCGCCGTAGGAGACGTCCGCCAGCCGCGCCTTCACCGCCGGCAGCTTCCGGTTCAGCACGAACAGCCGCAGGAAGAGCTCGAGCGTGCCGAGGAGCAGGCGGACGAGCCAGAGGCCCAGGAGGGAGACGCGCTTGGGAGCCGAACGGGGCTTCTTCACCCGGAAATGATAGCCCAGGCTCGCGAAAAGCCTGGGGAATCCGCCGAAGTGTCGCGCCGGTGACGGGATCGCCCACATCCTTATAGGGCGAGCCGGAATGCCTGGGTCGGCCGCCGGTTGATCTCTCGTCGAGCCCCCTGCTGGAGAACGGCCATGGCCGAACAGACGAAGCCTTGCCGGAAGAACCCGCGGATCGTGTGCAATGCCGCGGCGGTCATCACCACCGACGGCGGCACCTACCCCGGAGTGTGCGAGAGCCTCTCGCCGGGCGGGGCCTTCGTGCGCTGCGATGCGTGCCCGTCGGAGGACAGGGTCTCGGTGATCGTCTGCTTGCCTTCCCTGGGGCCGATCGAGCTCGACGGCGAGGTCCTCTACCGCCAGCCGCAGGGCTGCGGCATCCGGTTCACCGGGCTCGCCTCCGCGGCACTCATGGCCATCTGCACGTTCATGGGGTCGGTGGGCGCCTGATCGTCGATCGTCAGTAGCTGGTAGCTGCCGGCCTCTGCGCCGGGACGGTCGTGCGTGTCGGGCGGACGGTCGTGCGTGCGTGTCGGGCGGACGGTCGGGCGGTTTCCGCCTTGCCACCCTCGATACCCCACCGCGACGCGACCGACCCCTGCCGACCCGGCGCGGAGGCCGGCAGCTACCAATCCCAGCGGCCCGGCGGTAGCGTTCGCCCCGCGACGAGGGAAACCAGCGATCGACAGGAGAAAAAATCGTGGAAGACCCCAACGCATCCGCACCGCAGACCGCCTCGACCAGCGCCGCGAACCCGATCCCGAGCCCGATCCCGACGCCTCCCCACCGCACCTGGCCCATCGCCGCCGGCGTCGCCGCCGCGCTCTTCCTCGCCGCCCTCGTCTGGGCGCTGATGCTGCGCAGCCAGCTGGGCGAGGCGAACCAGGCGCTCGAGGCGCACCTCAAGACCATCGTCCTGCAGACACAGCAGGTGGAGGCGCTCGACCGCCTCGCGGTGCGCATCGACCGCTTCAACCGCGAGTTCGGCGCCAGCCTGGGCAAGCTGCAGATGGGCTCCAACCTCGAGGCCGACCTGAAGGCGATGGGCGACAAGCCGCACGTGCCGGAGGAGGCCAAGAAGACGCTGGAGGAGTTCGAGCAGAGCGTCGCCGCCATCGACTCCATGGCCGCCAAGGTCAAGGAGTACGAGCGCTACCTGGGCACGCCGATGGCGGTGCAGAAGGGCGACACCCACTCGCAGCTCGCCAAGCGCTACCTCCTCGAGGAGGCCAAGCTCAGCGCGGCCGAGGCCGACCAGGTCCTGCGCCGCACCGCGCTCGCCTGGGAGCTGGAGCCCGGCAACGCCGTCTACAACCTCTTCCACGAAGGCCTCCTGCTCTCCACCGTCACCCAGGGCACCGCCAAGCGGCCGCCGCTCATGGTCCAGGTGGCGCAGCGGCAGGCGGTGCAGGGGCGCATCCAGGAGCTGGAGGAGAAGGTGCGCCAGCTCGAGGCCCGGCTCGCCTCGGGCGGTGCCGCCGCCCCGGCCGCCGCGGCCCCGGCCCCGGAGACGGGCGAAGGCGCGGCGCAGTAGCCGCGGGTGCGGTCTCCCGACCTGGGGAGGACGCACCCATGGCCGCCGCACGCCCTGCAGTGGGGCTCGCCGCCCGCGCCGCGGGCCCCACCTCGCAGAGCGAGCCCATCCCCGCGGGCAGCGGCGCCCCCGCCGCCGGAGCCGCCCGGGCCGAGCAGACCCACGCCGGGACCCTGACGGCCGGCGACTGCGGGGCGCGCGCCGCGCCGCCGGCCCGGCGATAATCGCGGCCATGCCCCGCACTCCTGGAATCCCCATCGCCCTGGCCGCGCTGCTGGCCGGGACCGCCGCCGCCCACGCCGCGCCCGAGCCGGGCGACGCCGAGAAGCTCGACCGCCTCGTCGCCGGGCTGCGGGAGTCCGCGGAGCGCGGGCTCGACGGCGAGCCGCTGTTCCCGCGCGACCTGCGCATCGTGGAGCGGTCCTCGACCGAGCGCGGCACGCGCCTGGTGCTGGGCGGCTCCTGGAACGTGCCCGAGGACCGCAGGCTCGCCGAGCTCCTCGACGCCCTGCGCCACGAGACGCTGATGGGCGCGCTGACCGCGCACGAGGTCCAGGGCGGAGTGCTGCCGTTCGTCGCCGACCGCGACGGCGTGCACCGCCTGGGCGGAGAGGAGGCGCCGCGGCCGCGCGCCTTCGAGCGCCAGAGGCTCCCCGAGCGCCCGCCGCCGCCGACCGTCCTCAAGCCCATCTCCAAGCTCCCGAAGGGCGGCGCGCTGATGGGCAAGCGCATCGCCATCTCCGCCGGGCACGGGTGGATCGAGAAGGCGAGCGGGTGGGAGACGCAGCGCTCGCGCTGGGACTTCACCGGCTGCGGCACCTGCCGGGGCATCACCGAGGACTTCTACAACGCCGAGGTCGTGACCTGGCACATCATCCCGCTGCTGCAGGCGATGGGCGCCGAGCTGGTGCTGGTGCGCGAGCCGGATCCCTCGGTCCTGCCCGAGGCCATCGTCGACGACGGCGACCCCGGCTACTCGGAGACCGGCGCCTGGCAGGCGGGGACGGCCACCGGCGGCTACGGCGGCGACTACCGCGCCAGCCCCGCGGGCCCGGGCGAGGCGACCTTCGCAGCCCAGCTCTCCGCACCCGGCCTGCGCCACGTCGCGGTGCGCTGGGTCGAGGGCACCAACCGGACCGCGGCGGTGGCGCGGGTGCACCACGCCGGCGGCATCAGCGAGTTCGACCTCTACCAGCCGGGCCCCGGCAAGCTCTGGCTCGACCTCGGAGAGTTCTGGTTCGGCCTCGAGCAGGCGCGGGTGGTCCTCGCCAACCCCGGCAGCGGCTACCTCGTCGCCGACGCCGTGAAGTTCGGCGGCGGGGTGCACGCGGCCACGGCCAAGCCGTGGTGGCAGATGTCGGCCACCGCCTACGTGCCCTGGGCCGGGACCACCTCCGACCTGACGGGCTACTCCGACCCGACCATCCGGCCGGCCTACGTCGAGCAGATCGGCGCGGACGCGTTCCTGTCCTTCCACGGCAACGCCGCCGGCGGCAGCGCCGCGGGCTCGGCGGCCAACGGCCTGAGCACCTACCGCTACTCGTGCTCCACCTACGCCGACTACTCGGCGAGCGACGACGCGGTGGGCTGCGACGACCCGCCCGGCTCCAAGGCGCTCGCCGACGCGCTGCACTACGGCATCCTCGGGCGCGTCCGCGCCGACTGGGACCCCAACTTCGGCAACCGCGGCCGGCTGGTCGCCAACTTCGGCGAGGTGCGCGAGCTGGACGACACGCCCGGCGCGCTCATCGAGTCGGCCTTCTTCGACAACCTGGCCAACCCCTCCGGCGCGCCGCCGCCCAAGTACCCGGACAACCGGACGATGCACGACCCGCGCTGGCGCGACGCGGTGGCCTACGGGCTGGCCGACGGGTTGGCGAAGTTCTTCGACCCCACGCGGCACGCGCCGCCGCAGCGCCCCGACGGGCTGCGCGCCATCAACCAGGCGGACGGGACGCTGAAGGTCTCCTGGAACCAGGTGGCCGGGGCCGAGGGATACCTGCTGTACGTGCTCGACTCCCCGGACGTCGGAGCGGGCAGGGAGCGGGCCTTCGACGCCGGGCGCTTCGTCGGCGGGACGGAGACGGTGCTCGCCGACCTGGTCTCCCGGAAGACCTACGCCTTCCGCGTGGCGGCGGTGGACGGCAACGGCGTGGGGTTCGCCTCGCAGGCCGTGGCCGCCCGCGTGCGCGGCGCGCGCCACCTGACGCACCCCGCGGCCGAGGTGCTCCTCGTCGCCGGCTACGACCGCCGCGACGCCTGGGTGCAGGAGATCGACAACGACGGCGCCTACTCGGTGGAGCACGCCCAGGCGCTCGCCGCGGCCGCGCCGGACGTGTTCTTCGACGGGGCGCTGGACGAGGCGGTGGTGGACGGCACGCTGTCGCTGGCGCCCTACCGGATGGTCGACTACGCGGCCGGGAAGGACTCGGTGGAGCACGAGTCGGTCTCGCAGCCGATGCAGGCGCTCGTCGCCGCCTACCTCGGCGCGGGCGGGGCGCTGCTCCTCTCCGGCGAGGAGGTGGGCTACGACCTCGTGAACCAGGGCGACGCGACCGACCGGGCCTTCGCGACGGGCCTGGGCCTGGGCTACGCGGCCGACGACGCGGACACCTTCAGCTTCGACGCCGTGGCGGGCGGGCCGTTCGACGGGCTGGGGAGCTTCACCTTCGACGACGGGACCAAGGGCGTGTACCGGGTCGAGTTCCCCGACGTGCTGGCGGAGGTCGCCGGGACCTCGAAGGCGGCGATGACCTACCCCGGCGGCGGAATCGCGGCGCTGGCGGCCCCGAAGGTGATCGCGTTCGGGATGGGGCTGGAGACGGTCGTCCCGGCCTCCTCGCGCGCGGCGATCTTCGGGAAGGCGGTGGCCTACCTCGCGCCGGGCCTCGTCGCCGGCGACCTGGACCTGGACGGCGCCTCGGACGCTTGCGAGACGCAGTACGGATTCGATCCGGCCGACGCGGTGGACGGCGCGCAGGACGCCGACGGCGACGGCGTCTCGAACGCGGCCGAATGCCAGGCCGGGACCGATCCCCGCTCCGCGGCCGGCCTGGACGCCGGTCGTCCCGACGCCGCGGCGGGCGCCGATGCTGCCAATGCCGCCGATGGCAACGATGCGATCGACGCGACCGAAGTGGCCGACGCCGAGGCAGCCGCCGGGCCCGACGCAGCGGCGCTCGACGCCTCCCTGTCCGGTCCCGATGCCTCCGCTGGCAGGAGCGACGCCGCGGTGCGGACCGACTCCGGCGCGCCCGCGGCGCCCCAGGGTGGCTGCGGCTGCTCGGCGGCCGCCGCGCCGCAGCAGGGGATCTGGCTGCTCCTGTTCGCCATGGCGGCCCTGCGCCCGAGGAGGCGGTGAGCGCGGAGGTCCGACTCGGCCGCGCCCGGTCGCCGCACGAGAAGCCCACGGTGCGCTTCGAGCGCGAGTGCCGCCGGGCGCGGGTGAGGCTGGGCTGACCCGGGTCCCGAGGCGTCCTTCGACTCCGGCATCGCCGCGCGCCGCCCACGCTCGGGACGAACGGGCGCCTTCCTACCGCGTCGCGTCGCGCATCTGCTCGATGCGGTACCGGAAGCGCTTCAGAGCGGCCTCGTGCTCCGTCGCGCCGAGCTTCGGCTCGTAGGCGAATCCGCAGACCCCGGCGCCGGTGCCCTCGGACTTCA
The DNA here is from genome assembly GCA_036504155.1 of Myxococcales bacterium. Classification (GTDB taxonomy): domain Bacteria; phylum Myxococcota; class Myxococcia; order Myxococcales; family UBA5297; genus JACRCT01. The sequence goes on along the minus strand of DASXVQ010000038.1, from coordinate 31,530 downwards.
CGGTGGGGAAGCACGCGGTGAAGCCGCTCTCGCCCTTGTAGGCGGCGAGGGACGGGGCCTTGAGGATGTCCTTGGTGTCGTAGGGGCTGACGTTCTCCACGTAGACGATGCAGGGGTGCTCGGTGCAGTCGACGTTGACGACGCTCGAGCCGCGCGAGTCCGCCTCCTTGAGCGCCGTGGCGACGGCCGCCTGGATCACCGGCTCGGTGAAGCGCGTCGGGAGGCCCCGCGGAGCCTTGCGCTCCGGCCCCGCCGCCGCCTCCGGCGAAGGTCCCGCGTCGGGGGCCGGGGGCGTCGCGATGGCCACCGCGGGAGCCTCGACGCGGGGCGGTGCGAGCGGAGGAAGATCGCGGACCCGAGGGGCCGGCTTGCCGGGCTCGGCAGGCGGCACCTGCCCGGCGGCCGGAGGCGAGTCGCCCACGAGCAGCCACGCGGCGGTGCCCGCCAGCAGCACCACGCAAGCGACGACGGGGAGCACCACGGAGCGTCTCATCGCACGCCAGGATAGCGCGCCGTGCCCGGGGCGTGTCGGGCCGTGGCGTGGGCCCGGGGATCGTGAAATTCAACCGCGAGGTGGGCACTTCGCGTAGGGGCTCAACTCACAGTCGCCGTCGCCGGGGCGACCGGTTATCTTCTGACGCGCGGACGGTGCCGGCCGATCCGCGAGGTGTCCTGGTTGCCTAGTCGATCCTTCGAGCGCACCGCTCAGCTCTTCAACGCCGTCGTGGCCCTGGGCCTGGCCGGCTTCAGCGTGGTCACCAGCCTGACCTCGGCGCGGGCCATGGGCACCGGGTCGATCTGGGCCATCGGCCTGAGCGCTTCGGTGGCCGGCGCCTACGGCCTCTGGGTGGTGCGCCTGACGCGGCAGGGCCGCCTCATCCCCGAGCTGCGCTGGTACAGCACGCTGGGGCTGCTGGTGTGCCTGACGGCCATCAAGGCCAGCTTCCTGAGCGGGCGGTTCGGCTACGGCGGCGTGCTCAAGGACGCGCTGACCTTCGAGCTCTACTTCGTCATCGTCATCCTCAGCGCCTTCTACAACGACCGCCGGCTGACCCTGACCGCGGGGGCGGTGGCGGCCGGGCTGTACGTGGTGCTCGGGGTGGTGGGCGTCGCCTTCTTCGGCCTGGGCCTCACCATGGGCCCGGAGGGCAACGTCGACCCGAACCTGCTGCGCTGGCACATCGAGCTGCTGCGCGCGGCGCTCCTCGTGCTCGCGGGCTGGGCGCTGACGGTCATCATCGACCACCTGCAGCAGCTCCTCGCCGACGTGCGCCGCTCCGAGGAGCAGGCGCGCACGGTGCTGGCGGCCACCGCGCTGGCGCAGCCCGAGGTCAGGCGGGTGGTGCGCCCCATCGAGGAGACCGCGCAGCTGGTGGCGGAGGGCGCGACCGCGCAGGCCACCGCGTCGCGGCAGCTGGCCGCGGCCACCAGCGCCCTGGCCGAGGGCTTCTCCGAGACCGCCCGCGGCGCCTCCGAGGCGAGGACGCTGGCGGAGAAGACCCGGAGCAGCGCCGAGGAGGGCAGCCGGCGGCTGGGCGCGGTCAAGGAAGGCTTCTCGCAGATGGCCGAGCGCTCGCGGGGCGTGCTCCAGAGCGTCGAGGCGTTGAGCGAGGCGGTGGACGGCACCGAGGCCATCAACGAGACGCTGGGCGAGATCTCCGAGAGCCTGCGCTTCCTGGCCCTCAACGCCGCGCTGGAGGCGGCCAAGGCCGGCGACCAGGGGCGCGGCTTCGCCCTGGTGGCCGAGGAGACCAAGCGGCTCGTGGACCAGACGGCGACCGGGCTGCAGAAGGGGCGGGCGCTGCTGGGGGACATCCGCGAGCGGGTGAAGCAGATCCGCCAGGCCACCGGCGAGAGCACCGAGCAGCTCACCGCGGGCTTCACCGAGCTGCAGGCGGCGGTCGGGCGCGTCGGCGAGATCAGCGTCGGCTTCGCCGAGAGCGCCCGGGAGATCGACGCCATCGCCGCGGCGGCGACGCGCCAGGCCGGCGAGGTGCGCGACCTGTCGTCGGCGCTGGCGGCGCTCGATGCCGGAGCCAAGCAGCTCAACGGCGCCTCCGCCACGCTGCTCGGGGGCGTCGCGCAGATCCAGGGGGCCAGCCAGAAGCTTGAGCAGGCCCTCGCCCAGGGGGGCGCGAGCGCATGAGGAGAGCACTGCTGGCCCTCACCCTCGCCTCGGCTTCGCTGGCGTGGGCTGGTCCCTCGTGGGCGGAGGAGGGCACCGCGGCGGCGGCCCCTGCTCCCGCGCCTGAGCCTGCGCCCGCGCCCGCCGCGGCGACCGGGCTGAGGCTGCGGACGCCGCTCTTCGTCTACTTCGGCAGCGATCCGCTCAAGATCCTGGCGATGGGCGGGGCGCACCTGCGCGACGTCTACCGCGCCGACCCCTCGCCGGTGTTCGACGGCGCCTACCTGGACGGCGGGCTGGACGTGATCCTCACCCCGTCGAACCCGGGCTTCCGCGCCCACGTCGAGTGGATGCCCATCGCGCCGGTGGTGCTCAAGCTCAACCACTCCGCGCTCTGGTACACGGCCTTCCCGCGGGGCTCGGGGCACGGGCTCTCCTTCGCCAGGACCGACTCCGACTTCAGCCAGGCGGTGCTCCAGGCGCGCTCGGGCGAGGAGGAGTCGCTCTGGGCGCAGCGCACGGTGGCGACGCTGGTGCTGCGCGCGAAGGCCTGGCGCATCTCCGGGCAGAACGAGACGGAGCTGGCGGGCTGGTGGGTCCCTGCGGGCAAGGGCCTGGCCTGGTACGAGATGGCCTACGACCTGCTCATCCTGCGCGGCCGCTACGACTGGACCTTCATGGACCGGCTGGTGCTGCTCTTCGAGGTCTGGAAGATGGAACCGGGTTGGTCGCTCTCGGTCGGCGCGGTGAACGAGTACGTGCGGGCGCTGGGCACCCACATGGAGCGCGACCGCGTCGGCGGCGCGGTCGTCTTCAACCCCGGAGCGAAGCTGCTCGGGGCGCAGGCGCCGAGCGTGGTGCTCATGGCCGGCGGTACCGCGGTCCACCCGAACCGCGTCGGCAGCTTCTGGGCGCACGTGGTGCTGTCCGCGGCGTGGGAGCCGTGGGCGGCCGGGCCGTAGCGCGGACCCGCTCGCGCCTTCGGGAGACGCTGGAACGAGCCGTCGCCGAGGCGCTGGCCACGGCGGGTCGAGGAAGGCCTGACGAGATCCGGAGATCCTCGGCACCGAGACGGCCGGCTCGAGCCTCCGCGGCTCGGGCCGTGTCGTTGCGCCCGCCAAGGGCTCGCTGAACGCCGCCGGCGAGGACCCGCGGGGCTAGAATGGCCGCCAAGGACTCCTCGAATGCGCCTCCATCTTTCCCTCGCAACCCTGCTCTTCCTTTCGGCCAGCCTTGCTGCGTGCGACTTCGCCACGCTGGACTCTGCCGCACGCTACGCCTGCGGCCCCGACCGCACCTGCGCCGGCGGGACCGTCTGCTACAAGGACTACTGCGTGCCGCAGTGCACCGCCGGCGGGACGCAGTGCGCTCACGGCGAAATCTGCTCCGCCGGCGTCTGCGTGCCCCCGTTCGACGCCTCGCTCCCGCCCGCCGACGCCTCGCTGCCCGGCTGGGACGCCGCGAGCCCCGGCCGGGACGCGGCGCTCGAGCCGGAGGATGCGTCGAGCCCCGCCGAAGATGCGGCAGTGTCCCGCTCGGACGCCGGGAGGGTGCACGACGACGCCGGCCCGCTGGCCCCAGCGGACTCCGGGGCCGGGGACGCGGGATCTCCGGACGTCGGCAGCCCCGACGTCGGGTCGCCGGACGCCGGGGCGTGCTGGGAAGGGATCGGTCGCAGCTGCGGCCGGTGCGGGACCCAGTCCTGCGTGAACGGCGCCTGGACCGATTGCGTCGAGCCCAAGGAGGCGGAGTGCGCGGCGGGGGCGACGCAGCCGTGCGGCGCCTGCGGGACGCAGCTGTGCTCGAACCAGTGCAAGTGGGGCCTGTGCGTCAGCGTCCCGGGCGCGTGCATGCCGGGCGACCAGCAGTCTTGCGGCAGCTGCGTGACCCGGTTCTGCGACGCCAATTGCGTCTGGGGACCCTGCAACGGGCCGCCGCTCTGCGAGTTGAGCAAGAGCCGCAGCTGCACGATCGTCATGGATTGCCCGGTCGACCAATGCAACTGCTCCTCCAACTCGTGCACGCAGACGTGCGAGGGATCCCAGTGGTGCAGCTCGGGCTGCACCTGGGGCGCCTGCAGCGTCTTCACCGTCAGCAGCTGCACCGCTTGCTCCTGCTCGCCGTAACCGCGCGGACTCCTCCCATGGCACGACCGATCTTCGGCAACCGCGAGAACCAGCGCATCGAGCACCAGGGCCGGGAGATCTGGCTGGCGCGGTCGGTGGCGGTGGTGGCGAGCGTGGTGGCCACGGTGGGCGGGCGGCGGCACGTGGCGCTGCTGGAGCGCGGCCCGGCGCTGCCCGACGAGGTCGGCAAGCTGGCGCTGCCCGGCGGCTACCTCGACTGGAACGAGACGACCTTCGACGCCGCGCGGCGCGAGGTCTTCGAGGAGGTGGGCCTGGACGTCGCGGAGTGGGTCACCACCCGCGCGCCCTGGCGCATCCACGACGCGCCCATCGGCAAGCAGAACGTCACGATGCACCACTACTTCGCGCGCGAGCTCGAGGCGCTACCGGCGCTGACGCACGAGCACGCCGGGCCGGGGGAGATCACCCGGACGCTCTGGATGCCGTACGAGGACGCGATGGCGCTGGAGATGGCCTTCGGGCACCAGCACGTGCTCGCGGCCCTCTTGGAGCGCCTCGGCTCTTCCCGAGATCCGTGACCTGGGCCCGAGGAAGGAGTGGCCGGCCTCTGCGCCGGCTTCTGTGCTCAGTCTTCTTCTTCAGCCAGTCGGAGGCACGAATGTAGTAGTGGCCGGCCTCCGCGCCGGCTTCCTGCTTAGCTCTTGGCGATTGGATTGAACCGAGGAAGCAGGCGCGGAGGCCTGCCACTACTGCCGAACTCGAGCGTCGGCGGCGCCGGCACGCGATCGCGCGGAGCGGTCAGTCCCGGGGCGAGGCGGCCGGGGAAGGGCCGACGGGCAGCGGCGTGAGCAGGCGCCGCGGGATCTGCGTGGGGAGCAGCACCTGCGACATGCTCTCCCCGGCGGAGCGGACCCGGTTGCGGCCCTCGCGCTTGGCGCGCAGCAGCGCCTGGTCGGCGGCGTGGATGAGTTCCTGCTTGGTGATGGCGTCGGCGGGGTAGGCCGCGACGCCGATGCTCACCGTCACGCGCCCGCCGGGCTGGTTGTCGCCGCCGGAGAACGGGTAGTCCTCGATCTGCGAGCGCAGCCGCTCGGCGCGCACGATGCCGCCGGCGCGGTCGCACTCGGGGAGGATGACCACGAACTCCTCGCCGCCGTAGCGCGCGGCGATGTCCGAGGCGCGGCCGCGGATGCGCAGCCGCATGTCCTCGCCGGTGTTGGTGAGGATGTGCGCCAGCTGGCGCAGCAGCTCGTCGCCCTGCGGGTGGCCGAGGAGGTCGTTGTAGTTCTTGAAGTTGTCGACGTCGAGGAACAGCAGCGAGCAGACCCGGCCGTGGCGCGAGCAGCGCGCCAGCTCGGAGTTGAGCGCCTCCTGGAAGAAGCGGTGGTTGTACAGGCCGGTCAGCCCGTCGCGCAGCGCCAGCTCCTCGAGCTTCTCGACGGCCCCGCGCAGCTCGGCGGTCTGCCTCTCCACCTCCGCCACCAGCTTGCGCTCGTGGGCCTGCACCTCGCAGAGGGCCTTCTCCAGCAGCGCGTTCTTGACCTTGAGCTCCTCCAGGATGCGCAGGTTCTCGGTCGCCAGCGCCTGCTCGGAGATGGCGCCCTTGATGATCTCGATGAGCTCCAGGGCCCGGAAGGGCTTGGCCACGTAGCGGCCCACCCGGGCGACGTTGATGGCGTCGCGGGCGTGATCGACGTTGCCCGAGGCGGTCACCAGCACGCGCGCGGCCTGCGGCTGGATCTCGCGGGCCAGCGACAGGAGGTCCACGCCGGTCATGCCCGGCATCATCTGGTCGGCCAGCACGAGGTCGAACCGCTCCTGCCGCAGCAGCTTCGCGGCGTCCTCGCCGGAGCCGGCCACGCGCACGTCGAACTGGCGCTCGAGGATGTCGTGGAGCATCTCGCGGACGAAGTCTTCGTCGTCCACGGCGAGGATTCGGCTCCTCAATTCGCTACCGGCCATGCGGGACCCCTTGATGAAGCTGGGAAGGCTACCTCGGCCGCGGTGTCGCACGCCAACGGACACGGAGCAGATCGCGACCGGCGCCCCGAGAGCGCCGGGCGACGAGCGACGTCCTGATCCCGGCTGGCCTTCGGCGGTCGCGCGCTCTGCGCTTGGGCAAGCTGCATCGCGCGCCGATGTCGCCGAAGCGCCGGGGCGTTCGGCTGGGTGCTGCGGGCATTCGAATGGGAGAGCAGCGACGGCTGGAGGCTGGAGGTGGGGTGGGAGAAGGCAGGTGGGGTGGGAGAAGGCAGGTGGGGTGGGGGGAGGCAGGTGGGGTGGGAGGAGGCGGGTGGGAAACCCCTCACCCCGGCCCTCTCCCAGTCGTGGCGGCGCGGAGGCTCTGCCTCGACCTCCCTCGGCGGCGCTTTCGGGCTCGGCGCTCGATCGGCGAGGGAGAGGGAGATCGGCTCCGCTCGCTTCCCCCACCTGCTGAGCTCACGGCCCGCGAAGAGAGACCGGCAGAAGGAGCCGTAGAGCGCGTGGAGGTGCCAGCAGCTCCTGCCGGGTGGCCGAAGGCTACCGCGAGCTCCCCCTCCAGCTCCGCTGGAGGGGGTCGGGGGGCGGTTTGCCGAGGCACTCTTCCAGGAACCTCTCCGCCCGCGAGTAGAAGTCCATCCGGTTCGCGGGCTTGGTGAACCCGTGTCCCTCGTCCGCATACGCCACGAACTCCACCTTCCCGCCCTTCTTTCGGATGGCCGCCACCATCTGCTCCGACTCCTCGGGCGGCACGCGCGGGTCGTTCGCACCCTGGCCGATGAGCAGCGGCGCGCGGATGGCGTCGGCCTTGAAGATCGGCGAGCGCGACTCGAGGTCGGCGCGCGCCTTCGGGTCCCGGGGATCGCCGGCGAACGGGTACCAGGTGCTGGAGAGGAACGGCTTCCAGTAGTCCGGCGGGTTCTCGAGCAGCGTCACCAGGTTCGACGGGCCGAACAGGTCCACGCCGCAGGCGAAGGTCTCCGGCGTGAAGGTGAGCCCCACCAGCGTCGCGTAGCCGCCGTACGAGTCGCCCATGATGGCCACGCGCTTCGGGTCGGCGTAGCCCTGGCGCACCGCCCAGCGCACTCCGTCGATCAGATCGTCGTGCATGCGGCGCGCGAACTGCTTCACCGCCGCGTTCTTGAACTTCTTGCCGAAGCCCACCGACCCCCGGAAGTTGACCTGCAGCACCGCCCAGCCGCGGCTCGCCAGGAACTGCACCAGGCCGTCGTAGCCCCACAGGTCGCGCGTCCAGGGGCCGCCGTGGACCAGCAGCACCATCGGCAGGCTCTTCGGCGGAAGGCGGGCCGGCAGCGTCAGGTAGCTCGGCAGCGAGAGCCCGTCGCGCGCGGCGATCTCCACCGGCTTCATCGGCGAGAGCTCCACCTTGTCCAGCTCCGGGCGCGTCGAGAAGAGCAGCGTCGCGCGCTGCGCCGCGCGGTCCCACAGGTAGAAGCGGCCGGAGGACGTGTCGCGGTCGAAGAGCACGACCCAGGTCTTGTCCGCCTGGTCGCCGCCCAGCAGTTGCAGGTCGCCGCCGTCGATCTTCGAGAGCGCGGCCAGGTCCTTGGCGAGGTCCGGCTCCAAGGCCTGCCAGCGCATCCGTGCGCGGTTGAAGGCCACGGCGCGGACCCGGCGGCTCACGGGGTGGAGGTCCACGCCGAAGACGTCCGCCGCGGCATCCGCAGCCAGCCGCCGCGCCTTGCCGGTGGCGAGGTCGATCTGGTCCAGGACCACGGTGTCGCGGCCGAGGTTGCCGAGGACGAACAGGTCCTTGCCGTCCGCGGAGATGCCGAGCGGCTCGACCGTCTCCTGGACGCTCCAGCTGAGCAACGTGCGCCACTCCTCGCCGGCGCCCGAGGCGCCGCGGACCTCGAGCCGGGCGCCGCCGTCCTCCCGGGTGCGCACGCGGGCGCGGACCGCCAGCTGCGCGTCGGCGAGCCACGAGGTGGCGTCGCCGGGGTTCGAGTCCTGGGGCCGCAGGTCTCCGGTGCGCAGGTCGACCAGCCAGGGCTCGAAGAGCGCCTTCGAGGGCGGGGCGAACAGGCCCTTGGTCACGCGGCGCTGCGGGCGCGTCACCAGCGCCTTGCCGGGGTTGTCGGGCGAGAGCTGCAGGTCGCAGGCGCGGTTGCCGGCGAGCGCGGTCAGGCGCATCACCCGGCCGTCGGAGAGGCGCACCGCGAAGAGCCGGTACTGCTCGTCGCCATCCACGTCCTGCAGGAAGAGCAGGTCGCCGTTGTAGGCCCACTGGTAGCGGCCGATGCCGCGGCCCTTCTCGCTCGTCACCTGGCGCGGCGCCGCCTGCGGCGTGGCCAGCGGGCGGACGAGGATCTGCAGCGCGCCTCTCTCGTCGGGCTGCAGCCAGGAGAGGAGCGTGCCGTCGGGCGAGAGCTGCGGGTTGGCGCGCTCGGGGTTGCCGAAGAACAGCTCGCGCGGGACCAGGGACGGCGGCGCCGGCTCCGCCTGGAGGCCCGGGACCGCGGGCGCAGCGCCGAGGAGCGCCGAAGCCACCGCGATGCACGCGAGCCCGAACTGCATGCCCCGAGTATCGGCCGCGGCGCGGGAGACCTCAAAGGCCCGCAGCGAGGGCGCTTTCTTTCGGGAGGCGAGAAAGTCCGCCGGTCGATGGATGGGAAGCTGCGCAGCCCGGGAAGCTTCGGGACGCACCGCTGTTGTGCGAAGGAGAGCCGACGACTGCTGGATGACCCGGCGCTCGCGGCGAAGGAGGGGCCCCTGGCGACCACCGACCAAGAAGGCGCACTGAGCGTCCGGCTCGACCGGGCCTGCGCGCTCGAGGGAACGCTCACTTTCCAAGGTGAGGGACGCATCGCCGGGCGCTTCACCGGCAAGATCATCTCGCAGGGCAGCCTGTGGCTCGAGCAGGGCGCCGTGGTGAAGGCGGAGATCCAGGTGGCGACGGTGGTCGTCCTCGGCGAGGTCGAGGGCAACATCAAGGCCACCGCCTCGGTGGAGCTGAAGCCCGGCGCGCGCGTGCGCGGGGACATCGAGACGCCGGTGCTGGTCATCGAGCGCGGTGCGGTGCTCGAGGGCAAGTGCCACATGGAGCTAGGCAAGAAGTAGCGCGGCGGTCGGGAGTACCCGGCCTCCGTGCCGGGCGCGGTCGGGCGCGTCGGTCGGGCGCGTCGGTCGCTCGCGTGGGAATCGAAGAAACCCAGGTTCGCCGCAAGGAAACCGGAGGCTGAAGGCCTCCGGCTACTGGGTCGAAGCCCTCTGAAGGGGCTGGCCCCCGGCGCGGCACCGTCGGGCGGCAACGACGTCCTGCGGAGGCGCGGCCCGCTCGCGTCTACGTGCCAGTTGGCTTCAGCCAGCTTCCCAAGAGGAGCCGGGGTGCTTCAGCCCCCGGGGCGGGCGCGGCGTGCGTGGCGGCGGCGGGCGCCGCGGGCGCGGCGGGCGCCGGCGGTGGTACAACGCCTCCATGGCACGCAAGCTCCTCTTCGTGGTGTTCACCAACGACGCCTGCAAGCGCAACCACGCGTTCCTGTGGGCGGCGGATCTGGCCAAGCACGGGCACCAGGTCCGAATCGTCCTGGAAGGCGAAGGCACGCAGTCCCTGAAGGAGCGCGAGGGCCGCTTCGGCGAGCTGTTCGAGCAGGCGCGCGGGATGGGGCTGGTCGCCGGCGTCTGCAAGGCGGCGAGCGCCGGATGCAGGGACCCGGCGCGCGACGTCACGCCCATCGCCCAGCAGCTGGGGCTCGCGCTGCTCGACGGCGCGGACGGCCACGCGAGCATCGAGCCCTTCGTGCGCGACGGGTACGAGGTCGTGACCTTCTAGCGGCCGCACCGCTGGCGGGCCGGGCTACGCCCGCGGCGTCTGCCGCTGCGCCAGGATGGCCTGCAGCTCGTGGTGCGCCCCGGTGATCATCCCCACGCCGCCCTCGAGGGTGCTGGTGGCCTCGCCCAGCAGCAGCGTGGCCCGCTCGAAGCCCTGCATGGCGCTGGAGATGTCGCCGATCTGCGCGCGCTGCTGCTCGGCGGCCTTGGCGATGCTGTCCACCTTCTCGCTGGTCTTGGCGAAGCTGCCGGCGATGCCCTGCACCAGCGCGGCGGTGTTGCGCAGCTCGTTGAAGCTGCTCTGCAGCTGCGCGGTGCTGGCCTCGGCGTCCTTGGCGATCTCCGCGGCGCGCTCGCGCACGCCGGCCAGCAGCGCCCGGCTGTTGACCAGGTCCTGGCCGGACTGGTCCACCATCCGCCGCAGCTCCAGCGCCACCACCTGGAAGCCCTGGCCCTTCTCGCCGGCGCGCGTCGCCTCCAGCGAGGCGTTCAGGCCCAGCATCTTCAGGTTCTCGGCGATGTCCCCCAAGGTCTCGTTGAGCTCCTCGGTCTGCGAGATGCGCGAGGCCAGCTCGTCGATGTGCGAGCGCACCTGGTCGATGCGCGCGACGGCCTGCTGGAAGTCCTGCTCCACGCGCTGCAGCTTGCCCACGCTGGCCACCGAGTCGTCCCGCGTCTTCTCGGCGATGGCCCGCGTCTCCTGCGCCGCCTCCGCCGAGGCGGCCACCATCTGCATCAGCCGCTCGGAGGTGGCGTGCACCTCGCTGGAGGCCGAGGACTGCTCGCGCGCCCGGTCGGTGAGCGAGCCGGCCGTCTGCTGGATGCGCCCCACCGCGCTCGCCAGCTCGGGCTCGATGCGCTGCACCTTCTGCAGCACCCCGGACTGGACCAGGCTCGTCGCTTCGTTCTCGCGGAACAGCTCCTCGCCGATCGACTGGCCGGCGCGGTGGAAGAAGAAGGCCACCGGGAACATGGTCGCGGCGTAGGTCAGGTCGAAGAGCACCTGCTCCAGGATCGGGGTCTTCATCTGCGGAGCCAGCCCCAGCAGCGGCAGCACGATCCCCAGCAGGATCACCGCGGTCCCGGCCACCATCGTGGGCAGCAGCACGCGCCGCGAGATCAGCGCGACGTAGCCCATCATCCCCAGGCTGGCGACGGCCTCCGCCACCGCGCGGTTCTCGCGCAGCAGCATCGCCATGCCGCAGAAGGCGATGCCCGGCAGCGCCACCAGGGCCGAGCCCAGCTCCGCCCGGCCCGCGGTCGCCAACGAGAACCCCAGCGTCCACGCGGCGTTCATCGCCAACGCTGCCGCCAGCAGGACGTAGGCCTGCCAGCAGGGGTGGCGCCACGCGTTGACCGCGTAGGCGACGACGGTGACGGGTCCGACGAGGTAGGTGCCCAGCAGCTGCACCTTGCGGATGAAGCCCGCCAGCAGCGAACGGCGGGCCTCGAAGTAGCTCAGGGATGAGTCGCTCAAGCCGCCCTCCCGGGCTGGAAACGGCGTGAGCCTATCTGGAGGGCGGCCTGTTCGTCACCGGCGAGGAGAGCGCCGTTCACTCCATGTGTGCTGACGTGCGCCGGCGCCGCAGGAGGAGCAGTAGCGCGAAGGGCGCCATCCAGGGCACCGAGGCGCCGGGCGTGCCGCAACCCCAGAACTCCGAGCCGGGGTCGGCCTGCCCGCCGTCCGGGCGCTTGGCGGTGCCGCCGTCCGCCTTGGGCGGCTCGAGCGGGTCGGGGACGTGCGCGTCCGCGCCGGAGGCGGGCGGCGTGGAGGCGTCCTGGCCGGCGGGCGGCGTGGGGGGCCCGGCGTCGGGGCCGGCGGGGATCGAGGCGTCCTCGCCCGCGGGAGGCGTGGGGGTGCCGGCGTCGGGGCCGAGGGGAATCGAGGCGTCCTCGCCCGCGGGAGGCGTGGGGGTCCCGGCGTCGGGGCCGGCAGGAGCGGCGGCGTCGGCGCCGGCCGGGGTGGCGGCGTCCTCGCCCGCGGGAGGCTCGGTCGCGGCGTCGGCCCCGGGCGTCGGCGGATCGATCGGGCGGTCGGCGCATTGGCCGGCCTCGAAGTAGCCCGGCGCGACCTCGCGGACCCAGGTGATGACGCCCAGGCTGTACAGGCCGAGGTTGTCGTTGGAGCCCTTGGCGCACACGTAGGAGTTGTAGTCGCCGCACACCGCGGCGCGGCCGTCCTGTACGTGCTGGTAGTTGTTGGCGCTCCACTCGTTGCAGGGCGTCTGCGGCGTGGAGGCGTCCTCGCCCGCGGGAGGCGTCGTCGTCCCGGCGTCGGCTCCGGCGGGCGGGGTGACGGTGCCGGCGTCGCCGGTCTCCACCGGGGCCGAGGGATCGAGCCCGAAGAAGCGCGCGGCGTAGTAGGTCGAGCAGATGCCCGCGGAGAGGACGAAGTTGCCGGCCTGGCCGCAGCCGCCCGCCGGCTGGAAGCCGGGCTTCACCGCCGTGCCGTGGCCCATGGCGTCGACGAGCCAGGTCTCGACCAGCGTGCGGCCGGAGGCGTCGCGGTACTCGGAGTGGGCGGCGGTCTCGACCTTCCCGCTGGCGTCGGCGGTCTGGTCGATGCCGTTGACGTCGGTCCACTGCTTCATCAGCTCGGTCGAGTTGGCGGTGGAGACGGTGTGGTCGCTGGCGCCCTGCCAGATGGAGACGCGCGGCCGGGGGCCGGAGTAGCCGGGGTAGGCGCCGCGGGCGAGGTCGCCCCAGGTCTGGGCCGACTGCACCTTGCCGCTGCCCATGCACGAGCCGGAGTCGCCCACCGAGTCCGCGCAGCGGTAGGGCAGGCCGGCCATCGGGGCGCCGGCGGCGAAGACGTCGGGGTAGGCGGCGAGCATGGTGGCGGTCATGCCGCCGCCGGCGGACAGGCCGGTGACGAAGACCCGCGAGGAGTCGACGCCGTAGTTGGCGGCCATGTGGTCGACCATCTGCTTGATGGAGAGGGCCTCGCCAGCGCCGCGCCTGTTCTGGGCGAGGTCGTACCAGAGGAAGCAGCGCATGCCCGAGGAGGACTCCGGGTAGACCACGTAGAACTTCCACTGGTCGGCGAGCGCGTTCCAGCCGGCGTTGACGTAGTCGGCGGCGCCCATGGTGCAGCCGTGCAGCGCCACGACCAGCGGCGCCTTGGCCGGCATCCCGGAGGGCACGTAGGTGTACATCTTCAGGCCGCCGGGGTTGCTGCCGAAGCTGGCGACCTGGGTGAGGCCCTGCTGGACGGTGGAGAGATCCTCGGAGCCGACGGCGGCGGGATCTTGCTCGACGCCGCAGGCCGCCAGCGCCGCGGCGGCGATGAGCAGGAAAAAGGCGGGGTTCACAGGGAATCGCATGGTGCCTCCAGGAGATCGATGACCCGTATCCGTAGCCAGGCGCGGAATTGGGTCGTTGCACTGAAGAAGGGGGAACGGGGGTAGAGCGCGGCCTCCGTGCCGCGGTCGGTCGCGCCGGTCGCGCCGGTCGCGGTTGGGTGGTCGTGTCGCGACGAGTGGACGGGATCGGATTCGCGACCCTACAGGCCCGACAACTGCCGCCCGCGGCACGGAGGCCGCGCTCTACCCACGCCGCGTCGCAGGAGGAGGAACTCGAGAGGAAAGAAGGAGGGGGAGGTTTGCGGCTCACACCACCAGCCGCAGCACCAGGTAGAACGCGTCCTTGTCCTTCACCCCGTCGCCGACGCGCCCGCCGGTCTTGGTGATGAGCTTGGCGTAGCGCAGGCTGAGCGAGGCGTTGTCGATGATCCACCAGGACGCGCCGACGTTGAGGTAGTGCTGCTCGGAGATGGGCAGGGTGCCGGTCTTGCTGCGCACGTAGGCGTAGTTGGCGCCGATGCCGCTGGCGCCCCAGGGGTTGATGTCGATGCCGCCCGAGGCGACGATCGCCATGTACTCGTTGGTGTCCTTCTGCGTCGGGTCGGGCGGCGAGCTCTGCAGGATCATGTCGTTGCGCCGGTAGGCGAAGTTGGCGAACGGCTGGATGCGGTTGTCCCAGATCTTGCCCTTGAGCGAGAGGCGGTAGAGCTCGCCCTGCAGGCCGACGTCGTCCTTGTCCTCGGTGTTGGTGTTGACCCAGTGCAGCTGCACGTTGGCCTTGGCCTCGAAGTACTTGTGCTCGTACATCAGCGACGGGGCGAGCACGTCCAGCTCCATCCCCGCGAGCGGGTTGCCGTTGCTGATGGAGCGGCGCGGGTAGTCGATGAGCGAGCCCATCGAGGAGACGTTGCCGCCGAAGCCGAAGGAGGCGGTGGAGGCCAGCGGGTTGCCGGCGGAGAAGAAGAGCCCGGCGGTCAGCCCCTTGAAGGCGTACTGCGCGAGCAGGCCCTGGCCGCGGTCGTAGCCGCTCATGAGCAGCGGGGTGCGGCTCATGGCGTCAGCCATGAAGAGGTCGGTCATGTGCGCGGAGAAGTAGTCGACGCTGGCCGGGTCGCTGACGATGCCGCCGGCGAGCTTGAAGCCCCAGTGCTCGAGGCGCAGGTAGTTGTCGAGGGCGGTCAGCGAGATGGTGCCCTCCCAGACGCTGGTGCCGTAGTTGCCGGCGTCGCGGCGGAACTCCAGGTGGAGGGAGACCCAGTCGCGTAGCCGGCCCTCGACGCCGAAGATGACCATGGCCAGCGCGGTCTTGATGGGCTCCAGGTCCTCGTAGGAGCCGTCGACCTGGCGGTTGCGCTGCAGCTCCAGGTTGAGCCCGCCGGCGAGGCCGAGGATGGGCTTCACGTAGGTGCCGGTCCTCGGGTCGAAGTACATGGCCCAGGACGGGGCGTTGGCGCCGGCCTCGCGGGCGATCTCGGTGCCCGGCGTGATGCCGATGGCCTGGGCGGCGGCGATGGAAGGGATGGCGAGGAGCGAGAGCGCGGCGAGCGCGCAGACGAATCGCGTGCGGTTCATGGAAGGGCTCGATTCAGAGAGGGGGAGTGAGTGCCCGGCCGGGCCTGCCCCGAGCAGGTCGAAGGGTGCCGCGGGCGGGCGTGTCGGTAGGTCGGTCGGTCGCTACTCGGCGAGCTTCGTCTCGACGAACTCCATGCCCGCCTCGGAGCGGATGGATCCGAAGTGGTTGGCGAGGAAGCCCTGGAGGTTGGCGACGTCCATGAAGAAGCCCGAGGAGTCGAAGTCGCTGAGCTCGATCAGGTGGTTGTCGACGCAGGCCCGGTCGAGGACGCGGCGCTTGCCGCCGCCGTCGATCTCCACCTGGTCCATGTTCAGCCGCGAGGCGGCCTCGGAGACGAACTCGTCCTGCAGCTTGCCGCCCTCCGGGTCGCGCATGGTGATGGTGGCGTAGCGCACGGCGTGGGCGCCGCACTGGTCGAACTTGCCGTAGGCGAAGCTGCCGTCGGCGCAGGGCGTGGAGAAGAGGTCCTCCGGACCGTCGAGCAGCTTGTTGAAGGCGGTGGCCTGCCAGGCGTCGCGGTCGCCCATCTCGCAGTTCACCGCGCCGCGCATCGTCTTGTAGAAGCTGCAGTTGAGCGCGCCGCTGGCCACGCCGTGCGCCGCGCCCGAGGCCAGCACCACGGTGCGCACGCGGGTGAAGGGGTTGAAGCCGAGCTTGCCGGCCTGGTGCTCCAGGAAGAGCCGGCGCAGCGCGTCCTGGATGACCGTGTAGCCCAGCGAGTGGCCGACGAGGGAGATCTGCGCGTCGGGATTGGCCTGCATCAGCGCGCGCAGCAGGGATTGGAGGATCGGCGTCGCCCAGCCGTGGTCGATGTTGCCGCCGCCGTCACCGTAGGCCGGGTCCTTGGGGCCCGCGGCGGGGTTGGCGCCCTTGAGCATCATCGCGAGGTCGGTGCGGAAGTCGACGGCGAGGACCCGGTGGCCGTTGCTGACCAGGCGCGTGGCGAGCATCGGGCGGGTGGAGGTGTCGGCGGTGAGCTCGAACTGCGAGAGGCTCTTGATCTGCACGCCGGACTGCGAGGCGTTCTGATCCTGCAGCTTGGAGTTGGAGTACTCCTCCCAGGAGTTGGGGCTCGAGGAGTTGCCGTGCACGAGCACCACGATGGGCTTCTTGGGATCGATGGGGACGCCGGAGGCGTGCACGTACTCCTTGGCGGCGCAGGGGAAGCCGGGGACGTAGCCGGGCTTGGAGGAGTCGCTGCCCTGGACCGGGACGCCGGCGGCGACGGTGGCCTCGTTCAGGCCGTTGAGGAAGAGCTTGCCGTCGTAGGAAGCACGCGGCGCACAGCCCGGGTGTCCGGCGGAGAGCTCCCGGTAGTGGCCGGCGTAGGCGGAGGAGTCGATGGCCTCGGCGGAGTCGGTCATCGAGGGCAGGTCGGCGACGGACCACGAGCCCAGCTCGGACTCGTACTGGCCGAGCTTGGCGTCGATGACCTGGCGGCACGGCGAGACGGGATCGGGGCCGGCGTCGGGACCGGCCGGGAAGGGCGGGTCGTCCGGGTCGCAGGCGGCGGCGAGGAGGGCGACGGGCAGGAGGAGGAAGAGGCGCTTCATGGCGGGCTCCTTCGGGGCTATGGCCCTTATTCGGAGCGAGCGCGGATTCCTGGTCGCTGGCGCGGAAGCGTCCAGGAATCCCCAGAGGCCACGCGAGGTTGTGCGCGCGGTAAGTCTCCTCTCCCGCCCTTGGTCAATCCCGGGTGCGGGAGTGCGGATCTAGGGCGGCGGGCGCGAACGAATACACTTCGGCATTCGATTCGAGGGTGGAATGAGCAATCTCGAGGCGGTCGAGCGGCACCTGAGAACTTTCTTCAAGGGTCACAAGGCGACCATCGACACATGGCCGAACCAGAAGAAGGACCGGCCACACATCGACGTGCTCGTCTTCGAGCCTGGACCACGAACCGAGCTGTGGACCTACGCTTCGCTTGGCGGGTCGAGCGCGATGCGCCCTGGGCGCGCCAAGGAGTTCTTCGTCCTGGCGCCGAAACCGGATCCCGCTCACGTCGAGTTGGTGACGATGACGGCCTCCTACCATGCGGACCCGGATCCCTCGTATGGCCTCAGCTATGGTCACACCGTGCCAATCGGCGAGCCGGTAGTTCCCGGCTCGCCTTGCACGCATCTGTTGGTGAGCCTGCCGTACCTCTTCGGAGAAGAGCTCGAGGTCTGTGACCTCGATGAATTCCACGTGCAGATCCTCTGGCTGCTGCCGATCACTCCAGAGGAGCTCGAATACAAGAAGAAGCACGGCCTCGATGCTCTCGAAGAGCGATTCGAGGCCACCGAGTTGGACTATGCCGACCTCCGGCGCCACTCGGTGGTCGACAGGTGGACCCAATGAGCAAGGCCAACCACAAGAAAGCGCGCGGACTCGAGGCGCTCGAGCAGAGGTTCGACACTATGCGCGTGGAGTACTTGAATCCGCGGCGCAGGTCGGTGGTCGGGAAGTCCAATCCAAGCGGCCCTCACCCCTAAATCCCCTCGCCCGCATCAAGACCGAGCAAAGGCGGGCGAGGGGACTTCAATCCCGCGAGCGTGCCCCGGTCGCTCAGTCGCTGAACGACTCGACGATGCCGCCGTCCGGCGCCGCGACGAAGGCGTGGGTGCGCAGCCGGCAGTCGGCGACGCCGGCGCAGACCGTGGTCTGGAACCGCGGGACCTGCGACAGCTTGGTGTTGTTGCCGGCCTGCGCAGTTCCCGTCGCGCCGTCGAGGACGAACACGTTGCCGTCGAAGGTGATCCACTCCCAGGTGGTGCCGCCGGCTCGCGAGTACGCCTGCGTCTGGAACCGGCACTCCGAGATGGACTTGCCGTAGCAGGGCGCGGAGGCGGTGAGCGAGTAGCGGGGCTGGCCGGTGAGCGGAGAACCGTTGACGGCCGGGGTCGAGAGGGGCGCGTGGCTGAAGGCGTCGTAGTTGAACATCTGGCCGTTGTTGGTGATGGCCTCGGTCCAGCCGCCGCCGGACTCGGGGCGATAGGTGCGCGTGTCGAGTGCGCAGCCGAGCGCGGGCTTGCCAGCGCAGGCGCCGGTCCCGGCCGCGGACAGGTGCGACAGGCTCGAGAGGTCGACGCCGTCCTTCAGGACCGCGCCGCTGCGCCCGTCGAATTCCCAGAGCTTGCCGCTCGCGGTCACCGACTCGATGAGCCCACCGTCCGGGCTCTCGTAGAACGCCCGGCTGTCGAGGTGGCAATCCGCGACGCCGGAGCACGGGCCGGCCTGGAAGCGCGGGATGTCGCGCAGGCAGGGGCTGTCGAGACGCGTCCCGCTCGGATAGCCCAGGCTGTAGAGCCGCGCGCAGGACGCGTCTTCGGCAGCGGAGGCATCGGGAGGCGTTGCGGCATCGACCACCGGCGTGGCGTCGAGCCCGGGTTGCGCTGCGTCGGCGCCGGGCGCGGAGGCATCGGGTGACGAGGAGCCTGCGTCGCGGCAGGCGCCGGAGCCGCAGACGAGGTCGTCACGCGTGATGGGGTCGCAGGCGAGGGCGAGAGCCGTCGTCGCAAGGGTTGCCGCCAGCACTCCGAGGCCACGCATGCCGGGGAAGATACTGGGGAATCCACGCTCAGAACAGGACGCCCAGCTCGCCGCCGGGGACCAGGAACGCCTGGCGCGCGGATTCGACCTGCACGGCGTCCACCGCCAGCCGCGCCGTCAGCCGCAAGTCGACCGAGCCCACCGCGAAGCCCACGCCCGCCGACAGGTGGCCGGTGAGCCCGAGCGGATCGCCCTTGGAGCGTCCGTCCTTGGTGTAGCCCAGCCCGACCCAGCCCAGGCCCAGCTCGCCGAACGGCCGGACGCGCCACGGGCCCTCGACGCCGACGATCAGCTCGGCGCTGCCGCGGTGGACGGTG
The DNA here is from genome assembly GCA_036504155.1 of Myxococcales bacterium. Taxonomy (GTDB): domain Bacteria; phylum Myxococcota; class Myxococcia; order Myxococcales; family UBA5297; genus JACRCT01. The sequence goes on along the minus strand of DASXVQ010000038.1, from coordinate 12,823 downwards.
AGCGAGGCGGGCCCGGAGTTGGGCGAGACGGAGTAGCCGACGCGAGCGCCCACGCGGGGAACGCCGAACGCACGGTGCGCTGCGACGTCGATTCCGACGCCGACGCCCGACAGGCCGAGCGCCGCGGTCCCGACCATCGCTCCGGCTTCCAGGTTCCATCCGCTGTTCTCGGACGAGGCCGGGACCTGCGGCTGCGTCTCCACGAAGGCGACCGGAACGTGCGGCGAGCGCGCCACGAACCCTTCGTAGAACGAGCGGCCGAAGGGCACGGAGAGCAGGCCTCGCTCGAGCTCGTCCTCGGCGGCGCCGCGCGACTGGATCGAGCGCGCCTTCCAGTCGGGCCGCACCTCGCCGACGTCGGCCAGCGCCACCTTCGCCTCCTGCTTGGAGGTCCGCAGCCAGTACAGCGGCCGCGCGGGCAGGAGCAGCGCCACGCGCTCCAGCCGGTGGAAGCCCGCGAGCGGCACGCCCTTCTCGTCCTCGACGATGATCCCCTCGCCGGCCTGCTCGCCCGCGGACGCCAGGCGCGGCGCCTCCGGGCCCAGCCGCGAGAGCGGGCGCCGCCGATCGGCCGGGGGGGCGAAGCTGTGCACCGCCAGCCGCACCGGATAGGAGCTGACCTTCTGCAGCGCCGCGCCGAGGTAGGCGTCCAGCTCGCTGTACTCGACCGTGCCGTCGCCGTTGACGTCGGCCGCACCCAGGAGCGCCGAGCGCGCCAGGAACGAGAAGACGCCGGCGCGCAGCCGGGTCCACTCGTGCGTCTCGCCGTCCTCCGACTCCGCGAAGAGCGCGCCGACCCCGGGCCGGCTCTTGAGCGCCTCGCCCGCCAGCTTCTCGCGGATGCGGGAGACCACCGGGTCCTTGGAGTTGCCGCGCCGGCCGACGACGCCCGCGGCGTGGCAGGCGTCGACCACCAGGTGCACGAAGTCCGCGCGCAGCACGTCGACGATCTCCGCGTAGAGCGCCTTCTGGTCGAGCCTGCCGTCCTGGAGCGTGAGCCAGGCGCGGCCGGCGTCGTCGAGGACGCCGTGGCCGACGTAGACGACCCAGGTCTCGGTGACGTCGCCGGCCTTGCGCGCCTCCTCGTTGGCGGCCTTCAGGCGCGCCACCGTCCGCTTCAGCGCGTCGAGCGTCGGCGGCAGCGTGCCTTCCGGGAGGGTCGCGACGCGCGCCGTCTCGTCGTCGAGCACCGTCAGCAGCGAGGTCTCGACGCCGAGGCGGGTGAGCGTCTCGGCCCAGCGCAGGCCGTCGTCGTCGGCGAAGCGCAGCGGGGCGAGGCCCGAACCGGGCGAGGCGTTGACGGCGATGACCAGGGCGCGAGCCTGGGGGCGCGCGGGGGCCGCCGCCGCGGAGACGGGCACGAGGAGGAGGGCGAGAAGGAGGACGAGGAGGAGGTGCGCCTTCATCACTTCGCCTCCACCACCGCGACGTCGCGCAGCAGCCGCACCTTCGAGGACTCCAGCCCCTCGACGCTCGCGGCGAAGACCACTTCGATGCGCAGCGTGCCGGGCCGGCGCAGTGCCACCGAGGCCTCGAGAACCTCCTCGGTCCCCGGCTTCCCCGACGCCGGGAGGACGGCGTTCACGACCGTGTCCCCGTTCTCCACCACGACGAGGCGGACGTGCCGAAGCGGCTCGACGGCGCCGGCCGCGAAGCCCAGCGAGCTGCCCACGGGGCACGCGTCCTTTCCCTCCCGCTCGCCGGCGGGGGGAGGAGAGAGCTCGACCAGGCCGCGCTCCTCCGAGGAACAGAAGACCCGCAGCGACACCTGCGCGCTCTTGCCGTCCCCGCGCACGCCGAACTCGTCCGGCCCCATCGCTCCGGGCCTGGGCCAGAGGACGAACAGCGCCAGGCACGCCGCCGCCGCCGCCGCCGCGAACGCCAGGAAGTAGCCGCGGGTCGACGACCGGGCCGGCGCCGCCGCGCTCGCGGCCACGACCGCCGCCGCTCCCGAGGCCCATGCCGCCTGCTCTTGCTCCGTGGGCTTGAAGAGCGAGCCCTGAAGCACGCGCTGCGCCGCGATGACCTCGTTGAGCAGCGCGCCGCAGCGCTCGCAGCCCTTGGCGTGGTCCAGCACCCGCCGCGCCTTGGCCGGCGAGAGATCGCCGGCGCTGAAGTCGGCAAGCAGGCGGTCGATGTGCCGGCTGAAGAGTCCCATGGTCGTCTACCCGAGCGACGCGATCATCGCCATCAGCGCCGCGGCCGCGCCCGCGGAGATCCCCGCACCGCCGCCGCCGCCCGCTTCGCGCAGCCCGCGCTTCACCACGTGGTCGGTGAAGGCCTTCTTGATCCGCTTCTCCCGCCAGCGGACCTCGCCGCGCGACAGCCCCAGCTTCTGCGCCGCCTGCTCCTGCGAGAGCCCGTCGACGAAGCGCGCCTCGACGATGCCCCGGTCGCCCTCGTCGCAGCCCTGCACGAACTCGCCGACCACCGCGCGCAGCTCCGACTCCAGCGCCCTCTCCTCCGGGCTGCGGTCCTCGACGCGCAGCGCCGCCACCTCCGGCGCCGCGTCCAGCGACACGCTCGAGTGGGCGAGCTTGCCCTGCGCCCTCATCCAGTCGATGGCCGCCGCCTTGGCCATGGAGAAGAGCAGGCCCTTGTACGGCCGGATGCCGTCGTAGGCCATCCGGTTGTCGGGCTTGAAGGCGCGCAGGAACGACTCCTGGACCACCGAGTCCAGGTCGAGCGGGGCCAGGCCCCCGTCCTTCGACGATCTCGCGCGCGCGGGGAACACGTTGGCCAGCCAGGCTCCGACCTCGGGGGCGTACGCGAGGTACACACGCTCCAGCGCCGCCGGCTCACCTCGCCGGAAGGCCTCGCGCAGCTCGCGGTCCTGCGACAGCAACATCCGTCGACCTTCTCGCCTTCTAGAGGCTCATCCGTAGCCAGCCCGCCGCTTGGGTCGTTGGAGCGTGCGGCAGCCGGAAAGTCCGGTCAATCCCCGGGCTTGGACGGCGGCTGCAGCCCCAGCAGGTCCTCGCGCGCGGTGTCGAGCTCGCTGTTGAGCTCGTCGACCTTCTGCTGCGCCTGGTCCATCTGCGCCTGGCGCCTGCGCTCGACGGCGGCGGACTCGGCGAAGCCCGTCTCCTTCGCCTCCAGCTTGCGCAGGATCGAGTTCCACCTGGCCAGCTCGGCGGTGAGCTTCTTGATCCGCGCCTTCAGCTCGGCCTGCTGCGCCGCGGCGATGTCGATGAAGAGCTTGGTGGAGGCCCCCGCCTTGAGCGGCTTGAGCTTCGACTTCGGCGTGGTCGCCCCGCCGTGCTCGAGCTGCAGCTCGTGCCTCTTGCCCGCCGCGACGGCCAGCTCCACCGGCGTCTTCAGCCCGGTCTTGATCCCGTCGAGGATCACCTGCGCGCCCTCCGGCTTGGACTCGACGACCAGGTAGAAGGCGGGCACCAGGCGCACCGACACGGAGGCCGGCTGGCCCTTCTCGACGGCGATCTTCTGGGTCACGTCCACGAAGCCGCGCTTGCGCACGGTGAGCGTCGTCTCCGGGGCGGCCTCGCCGTAGAACCAGCCCGGCGTCGCCGAGAGCTTGAGCTTGCCGCCGACCAAGACCTCGGCGCCGTCGGGCTCGGAGGCCACCTCGACCTTGGGGTAGGCGACGAGGTCGAAGGAGAGCTCCGGTTCGTCCTTGAGGCCGGCGAAGACGCCCTTCTCGGCGGGGGCGAAGCCCTCCAACGCCACGCGGACGGTGTGGTCCTTGCCGGCCCAGATGGTGATCTCCGCGGGCGTCGTCTTCCCGGTGGGCTCGCCGTCGAGCAGGATGGCCGCGCCGCCGGGGGTGGACCCGACCCGGCACGGGCGCTTGGCGATGTCGGGCAGGGGCCCGGCGTCGACGTCCTGCTCCGGCGCGGCCTCCGCGGTGGCGCCCGGGAGGTGGGCGCGGCCCTGCTTGGCCTGCTCCTGGAACCGGTGGAGGTTGGCGTTGAAGACCTTGCCGATGCGCGCCGCCCCGATCCCGAAGAAGACCAAAGTCACGACGAGGATGCCGCCGATGGCCGCGCCGCCCGGGCGCGCCAGAGGGATGTCGACGGTGCCGAACTGCTCGAGCCGCCTGCGCGCCGGTCCGTAGCCGAAGTCCTCGATGAGCAGGAGGACGAGCAGGGAGATCAGGAAGCTGCAGGGCAGGACGACGAGGCCCCACAGCCCGCTGCGGTCCCGGGACAGGGCGTAGAGGCTGACGCAGGCGATGAAGCCCACCGCGGAGGCGAGGTAGAGCAGCCCGGCGAGGCCCATCACCAGCGGGTTGCCCTGCGGCGAGGCGCCCGGGGCGAGATCCAGGGGCATCGAAGCCAGGATGAGCGAGAGGGCCACGCCCCGCGCCGCGAGGCCGCCCAGCCCGGCCCACCAGGCCCCGCGCCGGTACCGGGCGAAGTGCTCGGCCTTCTCGACGAGGTGCGACTGCAGATCGAGGTCGTCCTGGGAGTGCTCCACCACTCCCGCGAGGTGTTCGTTCAAGGTCGGGCCCTCCGCGCTGCGAAGGCGGATTGTCCCACAAACCTCCCCCCCCGCCCCCTCCCGCGGAGCGGGAGGGGGAGCCGTGGGTGCCTTCGGCGATCCGGTAGGAGCTGCTGGCAACGCCGCGTCCGTGCTCGGAGTGCCGCAACTCAGAGGCAAGGCAAGTGGCGCCAGGAACGCCGCAGGGTAGCAGTACGAGCAGAGCCCCTCCCGCGAAGCCAACGGGACCACACCGCGCTGCTGGCGGACCGGCTGCAGTTCGAGCCCGGACGTGGCGGCGCGAGGAGCTCCTACCGCGTCGCGGAGGGCAACCAACGGCCCCCCCCTCCAGCTCCGCTGGAGGGGGCCGGGGGGAGGTTTGCTAAGGTGTTTTCCTCGTCCCTTCACCAGGCAGGCACACCATGGAAACGACGAACCCGGCCCGCGAGCTCATCACCATCGAGGCCTTCCTCACCCTCTCCGCGAAGATCAACTACCAGCTCTCGGCGCGCTCCCTGAAGCCGCCGGTGCTGCTCTCGCTGGTGCTGGGCCCGGCGCAGTTCGACGAGCGCGGCCAGAGGGTGCTGCTCGAGGCCTTCCACGCGCTGCGCGCCGGCTACGACCAGGACCGCCGCCGGCTGGGCACCCCGGGCATCCTCCACCCGCTGCGCGCCGCCGGGCTGCTCGCGCGCACGCTCCGCCCGCCGTCCCTGCAGGCGATGCTCTCCGCGCTCTTCCACGACAAGGGCGAGGACCTCACCGAGGCCGACGTGGGGCCGGAGCGCCACGCCAAGATGCAGGGGCACTTCGAGGCGATGAAGGCGCTGCTCACCGAGCCCGAGCGGGCGCACGTCGACGCCGCCATCACCGCGCTCTCCAACCACTGCGGCAGCTACTCGGGCTACCTGGGGCAGCTGGTGGACGCCGCCCCGCGCTTCCCGGAGCTCCTGCACGTCAAGCTGGCCGACCGCATCGACAACACCTTCGACGTCCACCTGCAGCACCCGGGCGTCTCCAACTACAACTTCTACCGCGCGGTCTTCGACGTCCTCTTCCTGCCCAACTTCCGCGGCGTCTCGATGGGCGACTTCCACTTCATGCCCGACACGCCCGAGGGCGTGATGCTGCTCAGCCAGCTCTTCAAGGACACCCTGCTCCTGGCGATGCTGCGCAACCACGGGCTCGACACCCAGGACGAGGCGACCCACCGGCTCTTCGTCGGCCTGGCCGTGGCCGGCATCCGCGAGGCGCAGTGGCTGGCGCTGGAGATGTTCAACACGGTCTACAAGGACGTGCGCGGCCAGCGGCAGCTCCTGCTGGAGATGATGGAGTACTGCGGCTCGGGCGGCATCGACTCGGTGCGCGCCCAGGGCGCCGCGGGCGTGCTCGACGGCGTCTTCGTGGCCTTCACCAGCGGCACCAAGGCCGACCAGAAGAAGATGCTCACCGCCCTTTTCGAGGACCGCGAGCGGCTGGTGCGCATGACGCTGGCCTTCATCGTGGTCTTCGCCGCCTTCATCAACGACCCGAGCTACACCCTGCGCGGGGTCGACCGCGGCGGCGCCCGGCCGGTGGAGGCCCCGGCGTCCTGACGGCGGCAGGAGGGGAGAGGAAGCGATGTGGCACGTCGGCTGGGTGGGCCTCGCGCTGTTCGTCGTCTTCTGCGCCATCGCGGCCATCGCGGTGGGGCCGCGGTTCAAGAGGCTGGGCCGGGTCTTCGGGACGCCGCCGACGGCGATCGGCGCGCTGCCCGCGTCGGGGATCGTGGTCGTGCACGGAAAGGTCGTCGCCGCCGACGCGCCGCTCCCCTCGGGTCCGTTCACGGGCCGCCCCGTCGCGCGCGTCGAGGTCGCGGTGGGGCCCCGCCTGGCCACGAAGCAGGGCCACGACGGCATCGACGTGAAGCTGGAGACGGTGGTGGGAGCCCGCTTCGCCCTGGAGGATGCCCAGGGTCGGCGCCTGTTCGTCGCCGGCGAGGACCCGACGGCGCTGGACGCGCTGCCCTCCGAGGGCGTGGCGGACGACCGCGCGCTGCGCGCCTTCCTGGCCGCGAACGGTCGGCAGCCGAGCGACTTCGAGTCCACGCTGGAGCACGGTCGCTACCGCGAGACCGCGATCTGCGAGGGCGCCGAGATCTACGCCTGGGGAGAGCTCCGCGAGGGGGCGCTGCGGGCCCCGGCCGGCGGCACGCTGGTGCTCACCACCGAGGATCCCCGGAGCTACCGCTCGCTGATCGCGGCCCTGAAGTGGACCTTCGTCGTGTTCGGCGTCATCAGCGCGGCGCTGGTCGCCATCGGCGCGATCGGGCCGCGGCTGGAAGGCCCGGGATCGTTACCGTGACCGTGAGGCGGCGATCCGAGGATCAGCGGCGCATCTCGGCGGGCCGCTGGCCGGGCTCCTTCGGGGTGCGTCCCAGCGCCAGCTCGAGGCAGGTGTAGAGCACGTTGAGGAAGCAGCTATCGACGTGGAACATGCAGCGGTTGCACAGCGTCGGCACCGAGGCCAGCGCGTCGGCGAGCTGCTGCTCGTCGTAGGTGGCGCCCACCGGCTTGCGCGGCAGCTTCGCCAGGTTCGCGGCGCGGTCGACCTGCTGCCCCGAGAAGAGGTACTGGCCGATGGAGTTGCGCGCGATCTCCACCGGGCAGGCTTCGCGGCCGGGGCAGGGGTGGGCCTCGGCGCACTTGGCGCAGACCCGCTGCAGGCGGATGACCAGCTGGCCGAGCTCCTTGGCGTTGAACGAGATGGGCTGGGTCATGGCGTCGCGAACTGCAGGATGGTCTTGGGGACGTTGAGCAAAGTCTCCTGGTAGGTGCGGAAGACGAGGCGGCTGGCGTCGAGGCGGACCAGCCGGTAGTCGCCCAGCGTCTCCGCCTGGACCATCGCCGCGAGCTGCGGCTGCTTCCGGGCCAGGCGGCGCAGCGCGTCCGGCACCCAGTCGTCGGAGTAGCTCGCGGTGACGACGGTGGTGCCCTGCACGATGGTCTCGGCCGCCTGCTCCAGCTCCCCGCTGGCGGGCAGCGACAGGATGCACAGCGTCGCCCGGTGATCCGCTTGCAGATCCTCCAGCTTCTCGGTCGCGCGGTGCGTGAGCACGAAGAAGCGCCGCAGCGACTCCTCGTTCGCGAACAGCATGCAGCGCGCGTTGATGGAGCCGTTGCGGAAGGTGCAGAAGGTGGTGGTCTGCGCCAGCTTCAGAGCGTCGTTCACCCGTCCAAGCTCGTCACCCATCGCTAATCCTCCAATGCTCGATAAAATCCAATTAACCGGAAATCCGGGGGAGGCGGAACGCCAGCTTGGGGGGTGCAGACAGCCGGGGGGGTGGCGGGCTGCGTCAATCCTGGCGGCCGGGCTCCGGGGCGGGGGCGTCCTCGGGGACGAAGGGCAGCCGGAGCAGCTCGGCGACGGCGGTCGCCCTGGCCTGCGCCTTCTCCCGGGTCGGCTCCTCGCAGACGTTGAACGGCTGGTCGCCGTAGAGCACCACCGTGAACTCGGTCCACCTCTGCGGCTGGTGCGTCTTGAGGTTCTTCGTCTCGTGGCGCACCGACTCGATCACCACCTTGGCGTTCGCGGAGGCGCAGGTGGCGCGCGCGCGCAGCCCCAGCGGCCCGCGCCAGCGAAGGACGCGCCGGCCCACGGGATCCACCAGCAGGTGCTTGCTGCTCAAGGTGAGGAGCAGCGCCAGGTAGCCGATGCCGGGGAGCAGGGCGAGGACCATCGACTTCTCGAAGAGCCCGGCGCCCAGGAGCGGCAGCAGGCAGATGTGCGGCCCGCACAGCAGGAGGATGCCGTGCAGCAACCAGCCCCGGTTGACGACGACGCGGCGGTCCAGCCCACGCGTGGGCGAGCCGATCGCCGCCAGGCCGAAGGCGATGGCCGCCAACGCGAGCAACCCGAAGCCCGCGGCGGCCAGGTCGTCCCCTCGCTCGAAGAGCAGCCCACCGTGCGAGCGCCAGGTCCAGACGGCGATGGCGCCGGCCGAAGCCAGCGCGACGCCGAGGATGGCGAAGGCGAGCGGCCCCGCCGGTCGGGCCGGGGCGGGAGCGTCGGGGCGCGCAGCCGCGCAGAGCGAGGCCGGGGTCTCGAACTCGATCCGGTGGAGCAGCCCGCGGATCTGCCAGGAGCGCCGAACGGCGAGCGCGAGGACCAGCAGCGGGAGGGCGAGCAAGAAGGGGAGGACGATCTCGCCCGAGACGAACTCCTCGACCAGCCGGGGAAGCGCGCTCGGCAGGCTCGGGTCCGCGGGCGCCTCGCTGGCTCCTTCGGGGACGCGCGGGTGGATGCCGGCGAGGAAGGCCGCCACCGGGAGCAGGGCGCCGGCCAGCGAGACCGCCAGCGCGCGCCGTGCCTGGCCGCGTGAGGCCGAGAGCGCCGCCGGGCCTTCACCGCACAAGGCCGCCGCGAAGGACTCGCCGACCGCCGAGGGCCACTCCTCGAGCGCCGCGCGGAGCGCCTCTGCTGGCTTGCCGTCGCGGACCAGGCCCGCCAGCCGGGAAAGAAGCTCGCCGCCCCCGCGCGCGAGGGCACGAAGGCGAGCCGCTCCGAGGATGGACAGCGTGAGGCCGGCGACGAACCCGGCGAGGAAGGCGCACTGCCAGGAGGTGACCATGCCGGCGCGACTCTAGCCGATCGGCTGGGGCCCGAGCGGCGCCACCCCGCGGCGGCCGCCGCTCGAAAGGAGCCGCAAGCGTGAGCGCGCGGGGGGCACGCAGCCCTGTGCAGTGAAGGGAGGCGGAGCGAGCGGGAGCGAGGCGGAAATCAGCCCGGCCCGCGGGCCCTTCTGCGCAGGAGCAAGAACAGGCCGAGTCCAACGGAGAGCCCAGCGGTCCCGAGGCCCATGGCGGCGGAGTCCGAGGGAGCGGAGCTGCAGCCGCCACCCCCGGGCTTGCACACCAGGCAGGGCCACGGCGTGGTGTCCCAGCCTCCGGCGTCAGTCCGGGGCGACGAGCCGCGGTGGTAGCAGCTCGACTTCTGGCAGCTGCCCACCGTGCTGGAGGTGGAGCAGGGGCTCCACTCGGCCGACTGCGAGCACACCGAGATCTCGGAGGTGACGACGTCGGCTCGCGCTGCCGAGAGAGGTACGGCGACGGCGAAGAAGAATGCGGCGATATGCGATTTCACGTGCCCCTCCAACCGGCCCAGCGCACTCCTATCGTGCTGCTCGGATCGGGGCCGGTCACTGCACAGGGCAGGTGTCCTCCTCGCGCTGACGCTTGCGGCTCCGCTCCGTGGTCACTGCGCAGGGCGGGTGTCCTCCGCGCGCTGACGCTTGCGGCTCCGCTCCGTTGTCGCTGCGCAGGGCGGGTGTCCTCCGCGCGCTGACGCTTGCGGCTCCGCTCCGCGGTCGGCTCGTCGGTCAGACCTCGCCGACGTTGTAGCTGCCGTAGACGGTGGCGAACTGCTCGACGGGCATCTCGAAGATGCCGTCGTCCTTGCCGTCCTTGCCCGGCTCCTCGTGGCCCCAGGGGTTGCGCAGCTGCACGAAGCGCTGCCCGTCGTGCTCGCTGGTGCCCAGCACGGTGTAGCAGTGCCCGCCGACCAGCCCCGCCGGCGCCTGCTTGTCGGTCTGGTAGGTGTTGGCGACCACCAGCTTGCCGGCGTCGGTCGCGGCCTTGAGGTCCGCGAACACCTCGTTGCACTTGGCGGCGCTCGGCTTGACCTCGCCCACCTTGAAGCCCAGCGCGCCGGTCGCCGAGAGCGAGTGCGCGTGGGTGGGCTTGCCGGTCAGCGCGTACATCGCGGTGGAGGGCGAGCCGCCGTTGGCGATGGCGCCGTAGTTGCCCCACAGCTTGGCGTAGGCCTTCTCCATGATGCCCACCCAGTTCTCCTTGCCGTTCTGGCGGGCGTAGAGGTTCTGGCCGTTCATCGTCGGCACGTCGCCGTCGACGGTGATCTGCACGGTCTTGCCGCCCGGGGTCAGGCCGAGCTTCTGGCTCAGGCCGAGCGCGGTGCCCTCGATGAGCCCGCCGGTGGGCCCGAGCGCCTTGAGCGCGTCGAAGCCCGGCGGCACGTGCAGGGTCACGGAGTAGGTGCCGTTGCCGTTGTCCTTGATGGCGTCCTTGACGAGCTCGGGGTGGGTGTCGGCGATGGAGGCGAGGCTGGAGAGGTAGTAGCAGTCGCCGGCGGCGCCCTGCTTGATGTCGCTGGGCGTGATGCCGTCGGCGAAGAGCTGGCCCTGCGGGACCTGGAAGGTCGCGGTGCCCTGGTGCTTGCGCTGCATCGCCGGGTCGTCGGCGGTGCGGTGGTGGACGGCGTCCTCGAAGTTGTCGACGGTCGCCTGCACGAACTCCTTGCCCTGCTTGACCATGTCGTTCGACTCGAAGCTGTCGACGGCCTTCTTCACCGTCTTCTCGACCTTCTGCTCCACCTGCTTGGCCTTGTCCTCGACCTGGTGGATGAAGGTGTGCAGCTTTTCGCCGATCTTGAGACCCATGGCCCGACCTCCAAATCGATATTCCGGAGGATTATCGAGGGATTAGGCGCCCAGGTTGCCTGAGGGAGTCGGGAGGCGCAAGCCGCTGATGTTCCCGGGGATTTGAGCGTCGGCGGAGGGCCGCTGCCGGCGGCGCGGTCGCCGAGGGCGGCGGCGAGGGCGAGGCGACCACGGCCGGCGAGGAGGCCTGGCTCCTTGAGCGCACCGCGAAGCGGGTCTACCCTCCTCGCAATTCGCACTTTGCCGCACCGGAGGGCTCTCCCATGACCCGCATCGCCTCGCGCCCCGCGCTGCAGCCCTCGCGCCTGCGCTCCGCGACGTCCACCGCCGCCGCCTCCACCTCCTCCTCCACTTCTTCCGTCTCGCAGAAGCACCTGCTGGCGTTCGGCTCGCGCGGCAAAGAGGTGCTCGAGATGCAGCGCCTGCTGAAGAAGGAAGGCCTCTACAAGGGCGCGCTGGACGGCAAGTTCGACCGCGACGTCCACCAGGCGGTCACGGCGTACCAGAAGAAGAACGGCCTCGAGGTGGACGGGGTCGTCGGCCAGCAGACCTGGGGCGCCACACTGGGCCTGTCGCTGCCGCCGGGGCGCTCGATGCTCGCCGGGGAGCCGCGCTCCAACGCGCTCACCAACCGCCACGTCGACAGCTTCGAGGGCCCGGCGCGCACGACGCCGTCGTCCCCGCGCGGCCGGGCGACCCCGCTGCGGGGCAGCACCGCGGTGCCCGAGTCGCTGCGCGCCTACGGCAACGGCCGCATCCCGCGCGGCGCGCTGACCCCCATCGGCGTCGGCAGCCACCGGCTCTACGCCCCCGCGGCGCAGGCCTTCCAGCGCATGGCCGCCGACGCGAAGGCGCAGGGCGTGCGCATCGGCGTGACCGATTCCTATCGCTCCTACGACGCGCAGGTCTCGCTCGCCAACCGCAAGGGCCTGTACAGCCAGGGCGGCTGGGCGGCGACCCCCGGGACCTCGAAGCACGGCTGGGGCGTGGCGCTGGACCTCGACCTGAACCGCCAGGCCCAGGCGTGGATGCGGGCCAACGGCGCGCGCTACGGGTTCGCAGAAACGGTCCCGCGCGAGCCGTGGCACTGGGAGTTCCGCGGCCAGTAGCCGCGCTCGAACGCCATGGAAATCAACGTCTCCACCCCGGCGCTGCTCTTCCCCGCGGTCACGCTGCTGATGCTGGCCTACACCAACCGCTTCCTGTCGCTGGCGAGCCTCATCCGCGGCCTCCACGAGAAGCACCGGACGGAGCCCAGCGAGATCATCCTGCAGCAGATCGCCAACCTGCGCCGGCGCATCTACCTCATCCGCGACATGCAGGGGCTCGGCGTGCTGAGCATGCTGTGCTGCACCGTCTGCATGTTCGTGCTCTTCGCCGGCCACCCCGGCGTCGGCAAGATCCTCTTCGGGGTCAGCCTGGTGCTGTTGATGCTGTCGCTGCTGCTCTCGGTCATCGAGATCCGGATGTCGATCCTGGCGCTGGATCTGCACCTCGGGGACCTGGAGAAGGCGCGGACGACGCCGACCACGACGACGCCGACGCCGAAGTAGTGGCAGGCGTCCCCGCCTGCTTCCTCGGTTCAATCCGGTATCCAGAGAAGACTGAACACGGAGACGCCGACGAAGTAGTGGCAGGCGTCCCCGCCTGCTTCCTCGATTCAATCCGGTATCCAGAGAAGCTGAACACGAAGACGACGACGAAGTAGTGGCAGGCGTCCCCGCCTGCTTCCTCGATTCGATCCGGTATCCAGAGAAGACTGAACACGGAGACGACGACGAAGTAGTGGCAGGCGTCCCCGCCTGCTTCCTCGGGTGGTGTCCCGCATCTGGTGGAAAAGCGCGTAGCGCCCTTCCGGCGGGCTGTTGATGGCCTACGTGTATAGCAGGTCGGCCGGACATGCCCCAATGCACCTAGGCGGCAGCCTTCTTGTCCGTCCGCGTTTCACTCTGT
>DASXVQ010000037.1:0-38543 GCA_036504155.1 Myxococcales bacterium | reverse complement strand
GTGGTCGCACAGCAGCGCCACGTGGTTCTTCACGTTGAACCACTTCTCGGCCTCGGCGGCGACGAACGAGACCCGGTAGCTCAGGCGCAGTCGGTGTTGGAGAGCGAGATCTTGGTGGGGCCGACGTAGAGGACGATGTCGCCCTCGGTCAGGTCGTGCATGTAGGCGTGCTCGTTGGCGGCGATCAGGATGTCGCGTTCGCGGGCGTCGCGGTCGGCCATGACTTCCTCCGGGTGCTGCTTGGCGAGGGTGATGCGGGGTTTCGCTGGTCGTCGCGGGCCACGGGCCCCTCCCCTGTCGCGCTCCACTTGTCGACGACTCGAAACTGCAAGCGGCAAGCCCATCCGCGGCGCGGCGGCCGGGTGGAGGGGCTGCCCTGAAGAGGCGCAGCGGGGCGATCCGGTTGGGCGCAGGGCGCGCCACCAAGACGCCCGTCGAGTGGCTGGCCCCTCAGCGCAGCGGCGCGCGCTCGAGCACGAGCGTCGCCCACGAAGTCGTCAGGAGGAGCCCCGGCACGGTGACCGAGCCGTCGGCGCCGGCCAGCACGCGGCCCGCCGCGCTCCCGAACGACCAGCTCACGGGCTCGCCGGGCATGCAGCGGAAGGCCTGGGCGCGCCGCGGAGTGACGTCGACCTGCACCGGAGGGGAGCCATCGAGCCGGTCTCCCGTGGTCGGGTAGCCCGGCTTCGGGCTCGGACCCCCGGGCCCGTCCTCGACGCGCAGCGGAAGCTCGAGCCGGTCGCGGGTGTCCACGATCTTCCCGGGATCCCAGCGCAGCGAGCGGTTGATCCCCCCGGCGAGGTCGCCGGCCCAGCCGGTGTCGCCGGCGACGGACACCTTGCCTGCGTACCCGCTCTCCGGATCCCACGGACGCCTTCCGTTGCCTCGTCCGTCGCCGGGGTCGCGATCGAGGGAACAGCCGGAGAAGGCCGGGAACACCTGGTCGCGTCGCAGAAGCTCGCCCGGGTCCCAGGTCTCGAACCACTTTCCCAGCACCGGGTCGGATTGGGTGTGGCCGCCTTCGTCCCACAGGGCGAGGTGGCCGACGTGCTCCTGCTGCAGCGTCTTCAGGAAGGATCGCCCGGTGAGCGGGCTGGGCGTCACCGCGGCGCTGAAGAGGATGGTGGTGTCGTCCTTGCCGTGCCACACCGCCACGAACTGGTCTCTGCCCTCCTGCCCATCCCTCAGCACCCTGGTGAGGTCGAGCCAGTCCCAGACGCCGAGCCCGGCGCCGCCCTCGAGGCCTTGCTCCGGGGTGCCCCACAGCTTGGACAGGGTCTCGATGCGGCTCGGCCGGTGATGGCGCGGGACGGTCTGGCCTGCCGTGGCCCGGACGAAGCTGAAGTGCCGAGCGTAGAGCAGGCCCACGCTGAGCGCTCCCGCCGCGCCCATCGAGCCCCCGGAAAGCCAGACGCGCTCCGGGTCGGCTCCCGGGTACGTGCGCAAGACCCACTCGATCAGCTGCAGCACGCGCCGAGCCGTGTAGGGCCTTACGGCCCCGCCCGCCGGCCCGCTCTCCGGAAGGAGCTCCGAGTAGCCCCACCAGTAGGAGTCCATCGGATCGTGCGGATAGAGGCGGAACTCGTTGGGGCTTCCCTCCGCCGGCCCTGGGCCCGCAGCCTCGAAGGCGTGCAGGCGGACCTGCACCGGCAGGGGCGCGCCAGCGGTGGCGGCGTCCGGGACCACGAGGTAGGCGTCGAAGGTGCGCCCGGCGTTGCCCGGGCTGTCCAGGAACGCGTCGGTCCGCTGCCGCAACGTCAGCAGGGTCCACCCCTTCCCGACCGCGGTGCGCACGACCTCGGGCCCGGGGGAGGTGAAGGTGTCCGCCACCGCCAGCTCCAGGTTGGATTCGACCTCGGACTGGCCATCCGTGGCGGTCACCCGCACGCGGTAGGTCCGTCCCCCCTGGATGAAGGTGGGCCGGAAGGAGATCGTGCGCGCCCTCTCGTCCCAACTCGCCCCGGGCGGCAGCCCCTCGACGGACACCCGCAGCGGATCCCGATCGAAGTCGGAGACCTCCAAGGCCACCAGCAGCGACTCCTCTTCGGCGACCTCTCGGCGTCCCGGATCCCGGATGACCGGCGTCGAATTGCCAACCTCGAGCGCCAGGCCGGGCGCGTCCGCGACCGCGCCGCTCAACGCGAGCTCGTGACGCCCCCGCGAAAGGCCTGGCAGCTCGACCACGAGTTCGTGCGGCGAGACCAGCGTGGAGGGCGCCGGATTCCCGTCGAGGAGCACCCCCACGCTCGGAGAGAACCCGCTTCCGCTCACCATTAGAGTCGTGGGCAACCCGCCGGCGATGGTTGCCGGGACCAGGGCCTGCAGCTCGACGGGTTCGTCCATCGCGGTCGCCGCGTCGGCCGAGGACTTGGCAGACAGGCGAGCCGGCGCGCGCCCGCTGCACGAGAGGGCCGCCAGCGAGCCGAGCGCGATCAGCCATGAAGAGAAGCGGGCAGGCATTCGGCGGTCAAGGTGGCGTCTGTGCCCGTCCTCGGCCTGCCCCTGATGTGCCGACTCGCGAGTAGCGGAAGGCGATGTTGCTCGAGTTCCCGATCACGTAGACGACGTTGAATGGCACCTGGAATCGCGCTCCGGAGTTCCTCGGCAAAGCAAGCGCTCGACCGAGTGCGCTCGGCAAAGCAAGCGCTCGACCGAGTGCGTGCCGAGCGCTCGGTGGCCATGGCTGGCAGGACAGCGCATGGCTACATCGAGGGCCGTCAGCGCTTGACGCTCGAGCTCCTTGTTCGAGCGCGACACCCCGAGAGCCCCATGACCACCGACGACGTGCGCATCGCCTATGTCCTGCAGGTGTTCAAGCACCCGGAGCAGGTCAATCTCCTGCTCCGGCAGCTGCTCAGCAGCGATCCCACTGCCGACCTCTACGTTCATGTCGACCAGAAGAGCACCGGCGCCATGTCGCGCTCGCTGATCCGAGACCCGCGGATCACCGTCCTGAAGACGAGCCTCGACGTCGGGTGGGGCGACATCACCGCGGTCGACGCCAGCCTGCTGCTGTTCCGAGAGGTCGTGAGCTCCGGGAAGCCCTACGACTTCGTGATCCTCAGGAGCGGGCAGGACCTCCTCGTCCGAAAAGGGCTGAAGGAATTCCTGGCGAAGCACCGGGGCAAGAGCTTCCTCGCCGGGGCACACGTCCCGCGGGGGGACCGGTTCTCGGCCCTGGCCGACTTGAAGTGGCCGCGGCGAACTCGGGCGCGCTACGACTCCGCGCACCCCTTCCGGATCCTGCGGTCGCTCCTGATCCGGCTCCACGGCCTGGGCATCAAGCCGACCGAGAACCCCGACCGGCTCCCGGACAGCGTTCGGCTCTATCGGGGCTCGGCGTGGTTCTGCCTCTCGATGCCCCACGTCCGCTTCGTCCTCGACTACCTGGACGGCCATCCCTGGTACTACCGGGCCTTCGAGAACGCGCTGGTTCCGGACGAGTGGTTCTACCAGACGCTCTTGATGAACTCGGCCGTCGCCGGCGACCTCGTCAACTGGGACCTTCTCTATTCGCGGTGGGGAACGACCAAGGCCGATCGCAACCACCCCGTCGTCCTCACCGTCGACGACATCCCCTCCATCGAAGAGACCGACGGGTACTTCGCCAGGAAGTTCGACATCGAGGTCGACCGGGGCGTCGTCGAGTACTTCGTCGGCAAGATGGACGCCGGCCGGCCCGGGCTCTCACCCGCGAGCGCGGAGGCGTCCTGACTCCCAAGGGTTCGACTTCGGGTCGGACCTGCCCGGGGCGAGGATGAGCCGGTTGACGTAGCGGTCGTACCGCTCGAACTGCGGCACCGCGACTGGCCGGTAGGCGAACTTGAAGACCGGCAGGACCGAGTACTGGATCTGCAGCAGCAACCGCGGCCGAGTGGTCGGCACGTTGCCCTTGTGGACCCCCCAGGTGTCCGCCAGGAAGCTCGTGCCCCGCGGCCCGAGCATCCGGACCTGGCGCTCCCGCCCATAGCGGCGCTCCACCTCCTCGTCCGAGTAGGCCCGGGCGCGGAATCGTCCCGAGCCCCAATGAGACCCGACGACGTACTCGTGCGGCCCGCTGCCCTCGTCGACGTCGGTGAGGTAGACGAAGAGCTTCATGAAGCGCCAGTCGTCGTAGTCGCGGTGAAAGGACTCCACGTGCGTTGGCTTGGCCGAGGTCGGCGCCGACCAGTCGATCCGCAGCCCGGAGATGGTCGGGGTGCACCCGAGGTAGCGCCTGGCGGCCTGAAGCAGCTCCGGCCGATTCATGAGATCGAGGACCAGGGGGCAGCGCACGACGGCCGGAAGTGGATAGGAGCCCCGCCCCACGCCTGACGGAGCCTCGTCGGCGCGGAAGCGCCGTCCGTCCGCGCCCACGAGCACCTGCTCGTCGAGATAGGCGCGGATCTGCGCCAGCTCGGCAGGCGTGAACACCGGCGGAATCGCGGCGAGCCCTCTCTCGCGCAGGGCCCGGGTTGCGGAGGCCAGGGCGGGCGGCGGCGGCTCTTCGCCGGCCCGCGGCCCGAGGGTCCTGATGCAGCCTGCGAGGGCTCCACCGACTGCTCGCCGTGCCGGTGACCAGGGCAGCAAGCGCATCGCGAAGATGCAGGCCCTGCTCAGAGGCGCCTTTCCCGATTCCTCCTGCAAAGGCTGGCTGTCCATCGACGGGCTCCTGTCCTGTTGGGTCTAGGGACGGCCAGCGTCGCCGGCACCGCGTTCCTTTGGGTGGGCGAGTTCGCGCTCCCCGCCCGCGATCTCCGTGGGAGCGGCCGAAGACGGAGCGCAGGGGGTGGCCTCCGAAAACGGCCCACCGCAACGTCCGGAAGCCCGGGGGAATCGGTGGCGACCCCGGCGTACGACAGCGGCCACCCGGGAAGTGAGCCCGAGCCTCGCGGACCTGCCCCGAGTTGGCGGGGCGGCGAAGCGCTCTTCGGAAATGAACACCCTCCTCACCAGCGCTGGCCGCCGCGTCGAGCTGGTACGCGCCTTCCATCGGGCCTACCAGTCGCTCTCGCTCCCCGGACACATCGTGGGCATCGACAGCGCCCCCCTCGCCCCCGCGCTGCATTTCTGCGACCGGCGCTACACCGTCCCGCGCACGGACGATTCTGGATATCTGCCGCGGCTGCTCGAGATCTGCCGGCGCGAGGAGATCGGTCTCGTGTTCCCGCTCACCGATCCGGACATCTCCAGCCTCGCCCGGCACCGCACGGAGCTCGAGGCGATCGGCGCACGCCCCGCGGTGGTCTCCGCCGCCGCATCGGAGACCTGCGCCGACAAGTGGCTCACCCACGCGTTCTTCGAGCGCCTCGGCCTCGCCGCGCCGCGCTCCTGGCTCCCGGGCGATCCGGAGCTCGAGCGCCAGGAGCTGCCGCTCTTCATCAAGCCGCGCAGGGGCAGCGCCTCCCACCACGCCTTCCCGCTCCGCACGCGCGAGGAGCTGCGCTTCTTCTCGCGCTATGTCGCCGATCCGATCGTCCAGGAGTTCCTCCCCGGGCCGGAGATCACCAGCGACGTCGCCTGCGACCTCGAGGGCAACGTCCTCTCCGTCGTCTCCCGCCGGCGCATCGAGGTTCGGGGAGGAGAGGTCGCCAAAGGCGTGACGGTGCGCGACGAGCGCATCCTCGAGGCGTGCGTCGCGGTGGCGCGCGAGCTCCCGGCGCTCGGCCCGGTCACCGTGCAGTGCCTGATGAAAGGCGACACCCCCTACTTCACCGAGATCAACGCGCGGTTCGGCGGCGGCGCGCCGCTGGGCATCGCGGCAGGGGCCGACTACCCGAAGTGGATCCTGGCGCGGGCCGCGGGGATCGACCTCGACCTCCCGCCGCTCGGCAGCTACCAGACCGGGCTGTACCTCTCACGCTTCGACGACTCGCTCTTCCTCCCCGATGCCACCTGCGACCAGAGTCCGAGCGGTCCTCTTTGACCTCGACGACACGCTCTACCCGGAGCGCGACTACGTCCGCAGCGGCTTTCGCGCCGTGAGCGACTGGGCCGCGGCGACGCTGGCGGCGGATCCGCGGACGACGTTCGACGCTCTCTGGCGGATGTTCGTGGCAGGGGTGCGCGGCGACACCTTCGACCGCTGGCTGCAGCAGGAGGGGTTCGCCCCCGACGATCATCGCCAGGCGATGGTGCGGGCCTACCGGGAGCACGCGCCGTCCATCGCGCCGTTCCCGCGGGCGCCGGACCTGCTCCAGAGGCTGCGG
This sequence comes from Myxococcales bacterium, assembly GCA_036504155.1. Classification (GTDB taxonomy): domain Bacteria; phylum Myxococcota; class Myxococcia; order Myxococcales; family UBA5297; genus JACRCT01. Next base: position 32,355 of record DASXVQ010000037.1, on the reverse strand, counting down.
CGCCGCTACCGGCTCGGGTTGCTCACCGACGGAGACGCCGGGGTCCAACGGCGGAAGCTGCAGGCCCTCGGGATCGGGCGGCACTTCGACGCGGTGATCCTCACGGACGAGTTGGGCCGGGAGTTCTGGAAGCCGCACCCCCGGCCGTTCGAGCGCTTGCTGCAGCGGCTGGAGGTCGAACCCGCGGCCGCCGTCTACGTCGCGGACAACTGCGCCAAGGACTTCCTCGGAGCTCGCCGGGTGGGCCTGAGGACGATCCGTCTGCGCCGCGCGGACGCGGAGTACTGCGACGTCGAGCCTCCCACCGCGCGTCACGCGCCGGAGGTGACGGCCGGTTCCCTGGAGGAGGTGGAACGGGCCATCGAGCGCTTCGACCGAGTGGACTGAGCGGGACGCCGCGACGGCATCGTGGGGGCGCCCCGCGCCCGAGCGTCTCCTCGATGGCGTGGGCGCAGCACCTGTTGGCGCGTCCTTCCGGGTCGTGGAGACGGCTACCGGAAGGTCACCTGCACCTGGTCGCTCTCGCCGTCCACGCCCTGCCCGTCCGCGCAGAAGACCGAGGCGCACGATCCGGTCGGGTCGTTCAGCTCGCGGTTGCCGTACCAGGCCTCGCCGTACAGCAGGAACCCCTGCCCGCGCGGCACGGTGGCGAAGAGGTTGGGGAAGACGCACTCGGTGCCGCTGCAGGTCGAGAAGTCCAACCCGTAGACGGAGCGGAAGATCTGGTTGATGCCGGGTTCCTCGTCGATGCGGCTGCGCGTGCTCAGGTCCTGGCAGTTGTCCATCGCCTTGAGCTGGGCGCAGGTGAGCGCCGAGCCGTCGGGGCGCCTGGAGTCCACGAAGCGCACCACCGCGGAGCGCGGCTTCGACGGGCCGGTCAGCGCGCTTCCGAAGACCATGCGGATGCTCACCTGCGCGGTGACGGCGTCGCCGCGCCAGGTCGCCGTGCCCGGGGCCTGGCAGCGGCCCTCGAGGCAGACGTCGGTGACCATCTCGTCGACGATGTCGCCGCAATCGCTCTGGCGCGAGCAGGTCCGGGCGGGCCGCGGGGCGCAGGCGGAGTAGGCGGCGCAGTCGGGATCGTCGCAATCGGTCAGGCCGTCGCCGTCCTCGTCCAGTCGATCGACGCAGGAGGCCTCCTTCGCCTCGGCGCCGCACTGGTTGCGCTCCGACACGCCGCAGGCCTGGCCAGCCGGGCAGGTGCCGCAGTCGAGGGTGCGCTCGAGGCCGCAGTTGTCGGAGGCCTCGACGACCCCGCAGTGCTTGACCAGCCGCTGGCAGAGGTCCGCGTTCGACTCCGGCTCACAAGCCGTGACCGGGCCGGCGTCCGGGATGGCCGTGGGCTTGCCGCCGTCTTCGGGGGCGCCGGGACCGCCACAGCCGGCAAGGGCGGCGGCGAGGACGAGGGCGGTCGAGAGGATCGAGGTGCGGCGGGTCATCGGAATCTCCGTGCGCGTCGGTTTCGCCCTCAACTGCGGCGAGCACGCGCTTTCCGTGACGTTCCCCGGAGCACCCTCACCTGGGAATGAGGCAACCCGTCGAAAGGGCTTGGCAATCGCTTCCCGGCAATCAGCGGAACGTCACCTGGAAGGTGTCGTTGCCTCCGTCGATGGCCTGGCCTTCGAGGCAGTAGACGGACGCGCAATTGCCGGTGGGATCGTTCAGGTCGCGGGCGCCGTACCAGGCCTCGCCGTAGAGCAGGAAGTTCCTCGCCTGCGGGACCGTGGCGAAGAGGCTGGGGAAGACGCACTCGCTGCCGACGCAGGCGCTGAAGTCCAGCGCGTAGGCCGAGCGGAAGATCTGGTTGATCCCCGGGTCGTCGTCGATGCGGCTGCGCGTCGTCTCGTCCTTGCAGTTGCCGAGGGCCTTGAGCAGCGAGCAGTTGACCTGCGAGCCGTCCGGCCGGCGCGAGTCGACGAAGCGCACCACCGAGGTCTTGGGCTTGGTCGCGCCGGTCAGCGCGCCGCCGAAGACCAGGCGGATGCCGACCTGCGAGGTGATGGCGTCGCCACGGTAGGTGGCCGCGCCCGGGGCCTTGCAGTAGCCGGACAGGCACAGGTCGGTGACCATCTCGTCGACCACGTTGCCGCAGTCGCTCTGCCGCAGGCAGGGCACCGGCGGCCTGGGCGCGCAGACGGAGGCGGAGGCGCAGTCGGAGTCGGCGCAGTCGGTCAGGCCGTCGCCGTCCTCGTCGAGACGGTCCGAGCAGTTGGCCTCGTGGGTCTCGAGGCCGCAGACGTTGGCCTTGCAGACCTTCCCGCTGGGGCACAGCCCGCAGTCGACCCGGCGGTCCTGGCCACAGCGGTCGGTCGCGTCGATCTTCTGGCAGTCCTTGTTCGCGGCCCCGCACAGCTCGGCGGCCGATTCGGGGATGCACTCGCCGCCGGCGTCGCCGGCCCCGTTCGCCGGGGTCCCACAGGCGGTCTGGCTGATGGCAGCGGCGAAGAGGATCGAGGCGAGCAAGGCGCTGCTGCGGGGCATTTCGGTCTCCGGTGCGTGACCCTGTTGGCCTCCCCATTGTGTCAGGCGGGCGCGCTGCGTTTCATTTCCTTCTCGCGCTCCCGGTTGGGAATCGGCCGACCCGTTGAAATCACTGCTGGATTTCGCCCACCATCGGGACCTGCGCCGTTTCCCGTCGCTCCCGCTCGCCTTGGAGGCGCTCGAAGCTCACCGCGGCACGAGAGCCTTGCAGCTGCGGCTGGAGGCCGGGCGCACCCGCCGCTCCCCCGTGGTGGCCGAGCGCGTCGCGGCAGCTGCGGCTGGCTGGGAGGTGACTACGGCCGCTGCTTGGCCGGCACTGCGACGTCGTCCGCCACGACCAGGCGGACGTCCCAGAGGCAGCCCTTCTCCTCGCTGGCCGTCGGCTCGAGCTTGCCGACCCACTTGAGCAGCTCGAGGTCGCCGGCCACCTGCAGCGCGCCCTTGAGGGCGATCTCCGTCTGCCGCGTGCAGTACTCGAGGCGCGTCTTGCCGGCGTCGGCGGTCCGCGTCGGGCCGATCCACACCACCGTCACGTCGCGCTTGCGGTTCTGGTCGATGAGGTAGTCGAGCAGGTAGTTCAGGGTGCGCGGCTTGGCGTCCTTGCCCTCGACGACCACGCCGATCCGCTTCTCGCAGCCGCCGAGCCGGCAGTAGTAGGAGCCGGACTTCAAGAGCTCGCCCGGGGCATCCGACTGCACCACCATCGCGCGGTCGGCGGTGACCGCGACCTTGGCGGTGAAGTCCTTCTTCAGGTCCTTGCACGACGGCCCGGTGCAGCCGCTGGCCTTCACCGTGGCGGTGTCGCCCTTGAGGCTCCAGGTGCCGGTGACGCGCGTCTTGCCCGCCTTCTCGATCAGCTCCGAGCGGAACCTGCCGGCGGTGTCGAAGGCCACGAAGTGCTCGGCGTCGCCGATCTCCGCGCCGTCGACGAAGTCCTGGACGGTCGGGGCGGCGGCGAGCGCGAAGGCGAAGAGGAGCGAGGCGTGCATGGGTTCCCCCGGCGTGGCGGTGGCCCATAGGACCACGGCGCGCGCCGCAGCGACAAGCGAGCCCGGGGTTGCTTTGCCGCGCGCGCCGCCGGACACTGCCTGGGCGCGTTTCGACCGAGCGCGAGACCCTCTTCAGGAGCCCGCGTGTGACGCTCTCGCAGACCCTGGCCAGCTACCTGCCGCGCCTGGTCGTCGACCACGTGGCGCGCCGGCCCAAGGACGCCAAGCCCGACGCCGCCGAGCAGCTCTTCCCGGCGGCGGTCATGCTGGCCGACGTCTCCGGCTTCACCAAGCTCGCCGAGCGGCTCCAGCAGCAGGGCCCCGGCGGCGCCGAGTCGCTCACCCGCATCCTCAACGCCTACTTCGGCCCGCTCATCCAGCGCATCCACGCCCGCGGCGGCGACGTGGTGAAGTTCGCCGGCGACGCGATGATGGTCCTGTGGCCCACCGCCACCGTGGAGGACCTCGCCCCCGGCGTGCGCGCCGCCGCGCAGTGCGGCCTGGAGCTGCAGGAGTGGTCGCTCTCCGGCCAGACCGGCCCCGAGGACGAGCGGCTGGCCCTGAAGGTCTCGATCAGCGCCGGCACGATGCGCCTGTGCCACGTCGGCGGCGTCGCCGGCCGCTGGGAGCTGCTCGTCACCGGAGAGCCGCTCTCCGCCCTCAACGAGATCACCCATGGCGCGCAGTCCGGCCGCGTCCTGCTCTCCGACGACGTCGCGGCGATGCTCCCCGGCGCCCGGCTCGTCCCCGGCGGCGAGGCCGGCGCGTCCTTCCTCGATGCGCTCGACGCTTCCTCCTCCTCCTCCTCCTTCTCCTCCTCCGCGCCCGCCGCCCTGGGCGGCGCCCCCGACGGCCTCGAGGACGGCCTGCGCGCCTACATCCCACGCGCCGTCCTCGACCGGCTCGACCAGGCCAGCTTCCTGTCCGAGCTGCGCACGGCGACGGTGATGTTCGTCAACTTCCCCAACGCCACCTACCAGACCCCGCTCGCCCGGGCGCACCTCATCGCCCGGCTCCTGCAGTCCACGCTCGACAAGCACGAGGGCACGCTCAACAAGCTCTCGGTGGACGAGAAGGGCGTCTCGATGGTCGCGGTCTTCGGCCTGCCGCCCCGCGTCCACGAGGACGACCCGGCGCGGGCGGTCTCCACCGCGCTGTCCCTGCACCAGGATCTGCAGAAGCTCTCGGTCGCCCACGCCATCGGCCTGACCACCGGCCGCATCTTCTCCGGCGTCGTCGGCAGCCCCGAGCGCCGCGAGTACACGGTGATGGGCGACTCGGTGAACCTCGCCGCGCGCCTGATGCAGGCCGCCAAGAACGACGTCCTCGCCGACCAGGCCACGATGCAGGGCTCGCACGCCCGGGCCACCTTCGAGGCCATCCCGCCGCTCACCGTCAAGGGCAAGGCCGAGCCGGTGCCCGCCCACCGGCCCACCGGGATGGTGGAGCGGTCGGTCGCCGCGGCGGCACTGGCGCACTCCGGGGCGGCCGCGATGGTCGGCCGCGAGAAGGAGCGCGCCCTGGCCGCCGCCGCGCTCGCGGCGCTGAAGGGCGCCTCCGCCCGCTCCGGCCTGCTCCTGGTCGAGGGCGAGGCCGGCATCGGCAAGTCGATCTTCGTCGCCCAGGTCCGCGCCGAGGCCGAGGGCCTGGGCCTGAAGGCCGTCATCGGCTGGGGCGACGCGGTGGAGGCCGCCAGCCCCTACTTCGCCTTCCGCGCCGCCCTGAACCAGCTCGCCGGCCCGGGAGCGCTCGAGGAGCGCCGCGCGCGGCTGCTCGACCTGTTCGACGGCGACGCCGCCTCGCTCGCGCTCGCCCCGCTGCTCAATGCGCTCCTGCCGCTGGGCCTGCCCGAGACGCCGGTCACCTCGGAGATGGCCGGCGCCCTGCGCGCCGACAACACCCGCGCCCTGCTGCTGCGCCTGTTCGCCGGGGCGGCGCGCCGCGACCGGCTGGTGCTCCTGCTCGAGGACGCGCACTGGCTCGACTCCGCCTCGACCGCGCTGGCGCTGGCCCTGCACCGCCAGGTCCGGCCGCTGCTGCTGGTCGTCTCCACCCGCCCGCCGCCGGACCCCGCGCCGCCCGAGTACCGCGCGCTCGCCGCGGCCGCCCTGGCCGCCGGGGCCGGGCGCATCGTCCTCGAGCCGCTCTCCGGGGACGAGACCCTGAGCCTCGTCTGCCGCCGCCTGGGCGTCGACGCCCTGCCGCCCGAGGCGGTGCGCCTCATCCAGGAGCGCGCCGCCGGCCACCCCTTCTTCAGCGAGGAGCTGGCCTACGCCCTGCGCGACTCGGGCGCCCTCAGGATCTCCGGACGCCTCTGCGAGCTGTCCGGCGAGGCGGCCGCGCTCTCCGAGACCAGCCTGCCCAAGACCGTGCAGGGCATCATCTCCAGCCGCGTCGACCGCCTCCCGCCCGCCGAGCAGCTGACGCTGAAGGCCGCCAGCATCGTCGGCCGCGTCTTCGGCCTGGACGTGCTGGGCTCCATCCACCCCCAGCAGCCCGAGCGCCCTCTGCTCTCCGAGCAGCTCGCGCGCCTGGAGAAGCTGGACCTGACGCCGCTGGACGCGCCCGGCCCGGTCCCGACCTACCTGTTCAAGCACGTGGTCACCCACCAGGTGGTCTACGACGTGATGCTCTTCTCCCAGCGCGCCGAGCTGCACGGCCAGGCGGCCCGCTGGTACGAGCTGAATCGCGCCCAGGACCTGCCCGCGCACTACCCGCTGCTCGCCCACCACTGGGGCCGCGCCGGCGACAAGGCGCGCACCCTCGACTACCTGGACAAGTCGGGCGAGCAGGCCCTGCAGAGCGGCGCCTACGCCGAGGCCCGGCGCTTCCTCTGCGACGCGCGGGCGCTGGACCAGGGGAACCCGGGCCTGCTCTCCGGCCCGACGGCAGGCCTGCGCCGGGGCCGCCGACAGCGGCTCCTGGGCGACGCCGAGCTGTGCCTGGGAAACCTCCCCGAGAGCCTGGCGCACCTCAAGGAGTCGGTGCGCCTGCTGGGCGCGCCCCTGCCCTCCTCGCGCCTGCGCTGGGCGGTCTCGCTGGCCGGGCACGTCCTGCGACAGCTGGGCCAGCGCCTCTTGCGCAAGGGCCCCGAGCGCGACGAGTCCCGGCGCGAGCGCGCCCGGGAGGCGGCGCTGGCCTACGAGCGGCTGGGGCCGGTCTGCATCTTCTTCAACGTCCCCATGGACGCGCTGTTCTGCTCGCTGGCGGGCACCAACCTCGCCGGCGAGTCCGGCCGCCCCGCGGTGCTGGCCACCGCGTTCGCCAACCTCGCCATCGGGCTGTCGGTCGCGCCCATGCCGGCGCTGGCCGCGCGCTACCTGCGCCTGGCGGCGGGGCAGCTGGGGCCCTCGACGCCGATGGGCGCCGAGGCCTGGGTGCGCGAGATGGTCGGCCTGTTCTGCACCGGCGCGGGCCGCTGGGACGAGGCGGTCGAGGGGCTGCGCCGCGGCGCCGAGCTGCACCTGCGGCTGGGCGACCGCAGGCGGCAGGAGGAGTGCGAGCTGATCCTCTCGCTCATCGGCCACCTGCGCGGAGACCTCGAGGGCGCGCGCGCCTGCGCCCAGGAGGTCGTCGAGACCTCCGGCAAGCGCGAGGACCGGCACATGCTGGGCGGCAGCGGCGCCATGCTCGGCCTGTCGCTGCACCGGCTGGGCCGCTTCGCCGAGGCCGCCTCGGCCGCCGCGCGCGCGGCAGAGAACGCCCGCGCGGTGCGCGCCCTGCCCGAGCTGATCTGGGCGCTGGGAGTGCAGTCCTCCGCCGAGCTGGCCCGCGGCGAGGGCGAGCGCGCTCGCGCCGCCGCCGAGGAGGCGGTGCGGACCATGGCCGACCTGATGCCGACCGCCGCCTGGGTGCTCGAGGGCTACGCCTGCACCGCCGAGACCCTGATCCGCCTCGCCTCGCGCAGGCCCGAGCTGGAGGGCGTCGCCCGCAAGGCGCTGGCCGGGGTCGAGCGCTGCGCGAAGAGCTTCCCCTGGCTCCGCCCCCGCCGGCTCTACCTGCAGGGGCTCTGGGCCGGCCGCTCCGGCGACCGGGAGCGGGCCACCCCACGCTACCGCGCGGCGCTGGCGGCGGCCCGCGCCGCCGGCAACCTCGTCGACGAGGCCCTGGCCGCGGGCGCGCTGTGTGCGGCGGGCGGCGAGCCGGAGCACGGGGCCCGGCTGCGCCAGATCCAGGCCCAGACCGGCCTCGTCCTACCCCTGGCCGAGCCCGGGGCCTCACCCCGGACCGGGGCGTCTTCCTGAGGCGTGGGCGTTCGCCCACGAACGTGATATCTCCCTGATCCTTCTGACTTCTTCGACGACCCCCGGGACGATTGGCCGACGGGGCGCCCCACGAGGGAAGCGGACCATGACCAGCAGATTTTTGGCGTTCGAAGCGGCGTTCGTGCTGTCCCTGGCGGGGCCCCTGGCCGGTTGCTCCGGCGCGGACGAGGCCCCCGCCGCCGTCGCCGCGAGCCCCACCGCCCCCGTCGGCACGAAGTCCTTCGCCCTGGCCGCCAACGGCGTGGCCTGCGGCGCCGGCGCCGAGTGCACCAGCACCTTCTGCGTCGACGGGGTCTGCTGCGACGTGGCCTGCGGCGGCAACTCCACCACCGACTGCCAGGCCTGCAGCATCGCCGCCGGCGCCGTCGTCGACGGCACCTGCAAGGCGCTCGCGGCGAACACCGTCTGCCGGGCCCCCGCCGGCGACTGCGACACCGCCGAGAAGTGCGACGGCACCGCCAAGGCCTGCCCCGCCGACAAGTTCCTGCCCAACACCACCGTCTGCCGCCCGGCGGCGGTCACCGACGCCTGCGACTTCCCCGAGGCCTGCACCGGCCTCACCGCCGACTGCCCGGCCGACAAGGTGCGCGCCAAGGGCAGCGTCTGCCGCCCGGCGCAGGCGACCGACCTGTGCGACGTGGCCGAGACCTGCGACGGCGTCGGGCTGACCTGCCCCGAGGACAAGGTGAAGGACGTGGGCACCGTCTGCCGCCCCGCCGTCGCCGGCGGCTGCGACCTGGCGGAGGCCTGCGACGGGGCCGCCAAGACCTGCCCGGGCGACGTCTTCGCCGCCAAGGACACCGAGTGCCGCCCCGCGGCCGGGCCGTGCGACGTCGCCGAGCTCTGCAGCGGGACCACCGCCACCTGCCCTTCCACCGACGCCAAGAAGCCCGCCGCCACCGAGTGCCGGCCCTCGGCAGGGCCGTGCGATCCGGCCGAGGCCTGCGACGGCAAGCTGGCCGCCTGCCCCGCCGACAAGCTCTCCCCGTCGACGACGGTCTGCCACCCCGCCAACGGGGTCTGCGACGCGGTCGAGACCTGCACCGGCACCTCCGCGGCCTGCCCGGAGGACCTGCCCAAGGGGCCGGGCGTCGTCTGCCGCGCCGCCGCCGGGCTGTGCGACCTCCCCGAGGTGTGCGACGGCGTCGCGCGAACCTGCCCGGACGACACGCTCGTCGGCGCCGGCGTCGAGTGCCGCCCGGTGGCGGGCAACTGCGACTTCCCCGAGGTCTGCACCGGCCTGTCGGCGCAGTGCCCGAGCGACGTGGTCGAGGCCCAGGGCAAGCCCTGCCGCGCCAAGGCCGGCGACTGCGACACCGCCGAGGAGTGCGACGGCACGCATGGCGCCTGCCCGGCCGACCGCTTCGTGGCCCTGGGCACCGTCTGCCGCGAGGCCGACGGCGAGTGCGACTTCGCCGAGTACTGCACCGGGACGAGCACCGAGTGCCCGAAGGACTCGGTCAAGAACGACGGCATGGTCTGCCGGCGCGCGGTGGGGCCCTGCGACCTGGCCGACTACTGCGACGGCAAGGCCAAGACCTGCCCGGCCGACGCCTTCGCCGGCGCGGACGTGGTCTGCCGCGCCGCGGGCGGCGAGTGCGACGTGGCGGAGAACTGCTCCGGCACCTCCGTGGACTGCCCCGCCGACGTGGTCAAGCCCTCGTCGACCGTGTGCCGGACGGCGGTCGGGCCGTGCGACCTGGCCGAGTCGTGCGACGGCACCTCGGCGCGCTGCCCCTCCAACGTCGTCAAGGACGACGGCGCCGGCTGCCCCAACGACGCCACCTGCCAGCAGGGCCACTGCGACCACCTGCCCCTCTCGACCGACGACGAGTACGAGACCACGGCCGGCGAGGCGCTGGTGGTGGACGTGGTCAAGGGCCTGCTCGCCAACGACGCCGACTCCGACTCGGACGTGCTCACGGTGGTGCTGGACCGCGAGCCCGCGCACGGGCGGCTGAGCCTGCAGCGCGACGGCTCGTTCCGCTACGAGCCCGACCACGCCTTCGTCGGCGCCGACAGCTTCACCTACCGGGCGAGCGACGGCTTCGGCAAGGGCGCGCCGGCCAAGGTGACCATCACCGTCACCCCGGCCCCGCTGGACGCCAGCGTCGAGCCCGCCGACGCCGCGGCCGCGCCCGACGCGACCGTGACCGCGCCCGACGCCGGGACCGCGTCCGACGCGGGCGAGCTGCGCTTCTCCGGCGGCTGCAGCTGCGCCAGCGCGGCCGCCGGGCCGGCGATGGGGCTGCTGCTGCTGGCCTTCGCGCTGCCGCTGATCGGCCGGCGCCGGAAGTAGGGTCGCCGCGAGAACCGGAAGATCTCCGGGTCCGTGGGGCAGGCCTTCGCGCCTGCCCTACTTCTTTTCCAGGCACCGCGGGCACAGCGCCCTCGGCCGCTCCAGGCCCCCGGCGTCCGGCATGGCGTCCGGCCCTCCACAGCGCTCGCAGCGGCCCTCCATCGCCGCGTCGAGCAGCACCAGCCGCTTCGCGTCGCCCGCCCGCTGCGCGTCGAGCTGTTCCAGCTCCAGGCCGCGCTGCCGCCGGGGCGGGCCCAGCCGCCGGTTGATCTCGTCGAAGGCGCGCTCGATCGCCTTCTCCCCGGCGGGCAGCGGGCGCATCGCCTCCGGCTCGCACCACGACGACGGGCCGCACAGGCCGCGCACGGCGTCGACGTACATCGAGAAGCGGCCGTCTTCGACGTCGTAGAGCCACTCGGGAATCCCGGCGCTGCGCAGCGCCCGCTCCGAGCGCTCGGCCAGCGCGGTGTCGATCGAGACCTCGCGGACGCCCGCCTCCGTGAGCGTCGCGATCCAGTGGCTGTCGTCCGCGGGGGCCATCCGCGCGCCGCGGCCGGTGGCCTTGAAGCCCAGCAGGACGAGGCGCAGGTACCGGGCCTGGCAAGTCTTCGCGATCTTCGCGAGGGTGCTCGGCCGCGCGGCCTCGGTTCCCAGCACGACGTGGATTGCAGGGAGCCAGGCGGTCGACGTTTTCGGGGGGATGCTGCGGACCTTGGCGTCCACCCGCTCCACGTCCTCGTCGGACTCGACCGAGTAGGCCCAGGCGATGCGCCGCCAGTCGACGTCCACCGCCTGCTGCTGCTCGTCCATCCACTCCAGCCGCCGGGTGGTGAACGCGGCGCGCATCCCGGCCTTCTGGATGGCCGCGAGGATGGCGTGGAAGTCGGGATGCTCGGTCGGCTCTCCGCCGCCCAGCACCACCTCGAGGACCTGCGCCTCCTCGAGCTTCTCGATGATCGGCAGGAGGGCCGAGAGCGGCGCGTGCCGGCCGTCGGGCCGCGAGTCCTGGTAGCAGTAGGCGCAGTCGGCCCGGCAGCGGCCGGTGATCTTCAGATCCACCAGCTCGGGCCAGGTCGCCCGGAATGGCGTCACCAGGGGACTGGCTGCTCGCCCGAAGGAGAAGCGGACCCTGCGGCCCCGATAGTCCTCCAGCACCGTCCAGAACCCGAGCGGGTCCCTGCGCGCCCGCGCGCGGCCGAACATCGAGGGGTCCAGGCCCTTCTCGAAATCGGTGTCCGGATGCGGGTTGCCGTCACCGCCCCCGAGGATGACCACGCCCTCCTTCATGGCCCAGACGGCGATTTCCTCGAGCAGCTCCGGTGGCCCCGTCCACCGGGTCTGGTGGTTGACCTGGCCCTCTCCCATCGGCCCGCCGACGAGATCCGTGAGCGCCCCTGCCAACCCGGCCCCGTCCAGCTGGAGCCGCAGGTAGGGCTTCTTCGCCTCCGGAGAAGCCAGGACGAAGTGCTCATCGTGGTACTCGTGCCCCGCCACCAGGCTCTCGTCGCTCCGGCCGGGCAGGAAGATGAGGCTGTGCGACGAGGACGAATTGGTCGCCCAGCCGAGCCGGAGGTTGTGCAGGAAGAGGCTGGGGGCGTCGGGCATGGGCGAAGCGTAGCCGGGGACGCGGCCCGCACCCATGTGATCGTTGCGGGCCGAACGTGACCCGCGTACGCATCGCCGGCAACCCGGGATTCCACCGGAGGGAGACGCGCCCGCAGCCGACCTTTGCAACTACTTGCCGCTCATCAGCATCGACAGCAACGCCACCACCGGCCCCTGGTAGGCCTGCATCGGCTCGGTGATCTCCCACGAGCACGCCCGGCACGCCGAGCCGCTCCAGTCGCAGCCTACCGAGAAGTCCCGGTAGGCGTAGGCCGGCCAGTTCTTGTTCGGGAGGTCGTAGCTGCAGCTGTAGTCGCGGTTCGGCCCGCCGGGGACGATGCCCGGAGCGGGGCCATCGCTCGAGGTCTGCGCGTCGCTCGGGTGGTACGGGTACATCGGCTCGGCGACCCAGGTCGGCTTGCCGTTGGTCTTCGGGTTGCCGTGGTCGCCGTCGCTGCCGGAGTAGCTGAACCAGCCGTGGTAGGCCTGGAAGCTCGAGTGCTCCCCGCCGTAGGCGGCCATGTTGGTCAGGTAGAGCATGTTCAGCGGGTTGAGCCCGAGGAGGTAGTGCGCGTGCTGCAGCGCCCGCGCCTTCACCTCGTCGGCAGTCCTGGTGCCCAGCACGCCCTGGGCGATCGCCATCAGCAGGTTGAAGCCGTAGAAGCCCTGCGACCGGTTGCTGCCCCAGCCCCACTCCCAGGTGTTGCCCGAGTCGCCGAACATCGCGCCGTAGGGCCCGGCGACCTGGAAGGCGCGGTCGACGACGCCGGTGGCCACGCCCGTGCGCACCCGGGTCTTCACCGCGGCGGTCCCGGCGGCGTTGAGCAGGTAGTGCCAGGAGCCGGCGGTCATCACCGCCTCGGCGGGCGTGGCCGACCACGGCAGCTGCCCGTCCCAGGTGTCCCACGGGAAGGCGTCGGCGAAGGCCTTGGCCGAGGCGTTCGACGAGTCCATGCGGAACACCGCCGAGGCCGCCGCGGCCTTCAGGCGCCTCTCGGCGCCGGACACGCTCTGCCCGTCGAGCCAGGTCCAGCCCTTGCCCGCCGCGGCGGCGTAGCCGTCGCCGATCGCCGCCTGACCGGCTGCGCGGAAGACGACCGCCGCGTGCGCCAGCGAGAGCACCGCGTTGCCGGTGGCTTCGGCGAGCGTGACGCCGCCGCCCGACCAGTCGCTGCCCGAGGGCGAGGTGCAGTCGAAGTAGACCCGGCCCTCGTCGGAGGTTGACGGCGGCGAGGTCGAGGTGCCGCCCTTGCCCTTGGCCGAGCTCATGAAGTGGCCGTCGGGGCGCTGCATGCGCACGTAGAAGTCCAGCTCCCACTTCACCTCGTCGAGCAGGTCGGAGATCCCGTTGCCGCTCTCGGGGAGGTGCAGCGCACCGTCCTTCCAGGCGCCGGGGTTCATCTCGTAGGCGAAGAGCAGCTCCGGCACGCCGCGGCCCCAGAGCGTCTTCTGGTAGTCGCCGGCGTCGTGCCAGCCGCCGTGGACGTCGAGCGGGCCGTGGTCGGCGCTGCCCGGGCCCGCGGGAGCGGCCGAGTCGGTCAGGTGGCAGGCCGAGTCGATCCAGCTGCTGCCGTGGCCCTTCCCGCCGACGGCGTCCGAGGCGTACGGCTGCGCCTTCTCGTGGTTGCAGCGCTGGAAGTAGTACGACTTCATCGCCACCCAGCCGACGAGGTCGTAGGCGTCGTCGGCGATGCGGAACGGGTACGAGCGCAGGTTCCCCGAGGGCAGGAAGAGGTAGTAGTCGCCCGGCGTGGCGAAGCTGGAGAAGTCCACGGTCGAGAAGGTGTCGCCGGAGTAGCGGTCGTCGGTCTGGGCGGCGCTGGAGGCGAGGCTGGCCGCCACCGCGTTGTCGCCGACCGCGATGAGCTGCACCGTCGTCGCGGCGTGACCGAGGAGCACGGCCGTCTTCGGGTCCGCCGGACGCCAGCCGATGTGGTCGACGCGCAGCTCGCCGCTCAGGTCCCCGAGGGGACCGGGGGTGGGGCCGGCGTCGCCTCCGGCGGCCCCTGCGTCGGGCCCGGCGACGCCCGCGTCCCGCGCAGGGCCGGCAGCGTCGACGCCGGGGCCCGGCGAGCCATCCAGTCCGGGACCGGTCGAAGCGTCGAGCCCCGGACCGACGGCGGCGTCGGCGCCCTGCTGCGCGGCTGCATCGGAGGAGGCGGCCGCGCCGTCGGAGGCGCCGCCGCCCGAGTCGACGCGCGAGTTGATCTCGGTGCCGCAGGCGGTGCCCAGCGAGGCCGCGAGCAGGCCGGCGAGCAGGCGGGACGAGGCTTGGCTCATGGGAACCCTCCGAGTCGTCGGGCGGCGGACATCTTCTCACGTTGGACCCGGGCCATGGACGCTGCCATTCTTGTCGGCGCCCGCGGCCCCGCGCCGCGCCCTTCCGGAGGCTTCGATGGATCGCCCGCGACTCCCCACCCGCCCCTGCCTGGCGCTCGCGCTCGCCCTGCCGCTCTCGCTGGCCGCCTGCGCCACGGCGCCGGCGCGCCCCAAGGGCCCGCACACCTTCGAGCCCGACTCCAAGCTCACCCTGGTCGAGTCCGCCCCCATCGAGACCACGCTGGACCACCCGGAGGTGCCCAACGCCCACGAGGTCTGGGTGGAGATGATCAACTCCGCCACCCGCTCGGTGGACGTCGCCCAGTTCTACACCTCCGACGAACCCGGAGGCCGGCTGGGGCCGGTCATCGCCGCGCTCAAGGCCGCGGCGGGCCGCGGGGTGCGGGTGCGCTTCCTGGTCGACGACTCGTTCTCGCTCAAGTACCCCAAGACCACCGACGAGCTGACCGGCATCAAGGGCCTGCAGATGCGCAAGCTCGTCGCCGGCAACCTCTTCGGCGGAATCCTGCACGCCAAGTACTTCGTCATCGACCGCAAGGAGGGCTACCTGGGCAGCCAGAACTTCGACTGGCGCTCGCTGGAGCACATCCAGGAGATGGGGGTGCGCATCCGCTCGCCGGAGCTGAGTGCGGAGCTGCTGGACGTCTTCGAGACCGACTGGGAGCTGGCCGGCGGGGCGCCCAAGGACTTCCGCATGAAGCGGCACAAGACCTACGGCCCGGTGCGCATCGGCGACGACACCACGGCCACCCTGACCGCGAACCCCACCGGCTGGCTGCCCGACGAGGCCTCCTGGGACCTGCCGCAGATCATCGAGCGCATCGACGCCGCCAAGAAGAGCGTCGCCGTGCAGGTGCTGACCTACAAGCTCAAGGGCTACGGCGGCGACACGTACACGGGGTTGGACGACGCCCTGCGGCGCGCCGCCCAGCGCGGGGTGAAGGTCCGCCTGCTCGTCTCCGACTGGTCCAACAAGCTCGGCTCGGACGCGCGCCGGGACATCACCGAGCTGGCCAAGGTCCCCGGCATCGAGGTGCGGGTCATCACCATCCCGCCGTGGTCCGGCGGCTTCATCCCCTTCGCGCGCGTCTGCCACTCCAAGTTCATGGTGGTGGACGGCGAGACCAGCTGGGTGGGGACGAGCAACTGGGAGGGCGACTACTTCTTCAAGAGCCGCAACGTGGGGATCATCATCGAGAGCCAGCCGTTCACCGCGGAGCTCACCCACGTCTTCGACGACTCGTGGGACGCCAAGTACACCAAGCAGCCCGACCCGATGCCGGCCGGGGAGAAGCCGCTCAACGAGTGGAAGAAGAAGGACTTCAAGGCGGACCCCGAGCCGATGTACTAGGCGCGGCTCCAGCGTGAACCAGGACCTCTACGAGGCGTTCGCCCGGTACCTGAAGCAGCGCTCGCTCGCGGACTTCCTCGCCGCGCGCTCGGTCCTGATGGGCCTGCCGAGCTACGACCCGTGGTCGCCCGAGCTGGCGGAGCTCCACCGTCTGCGCGAGCTCCAGGATTGGGCCGCGCTGCGGCGCCGGGCGCTGGAGGTCATCGACAACTGGATGCTCACGCCCTTCATCCACGAGTGCGTCGCGCTCTCGAGCCAGAAGCTCGGCGACGAGGACCGGGCCCAGCTCGAGATGGAGCTCTTCGCGGCGTGCGCCCAGGGGATCCTCATGACCGGCGACGGCTCCGCCGACTTCCCCTATCTCACCGTCCGCATCGACGACGCGTACGGCGCCCTGGTCCATCTCGAGGTCGAGTGGACCCGGGAGCGGTCGGCCACGCGGCACGGAGTCGCCTGCCACGTCCTCACCGGACCGGACGGTCGCGAGTACTGGTTCGACCTCTCGCTCGCGGCTGCCGCGAAGCAGTCGCTGCTCACCTGAGCGGAAGCGCTCCGGCGAGGTCTGGAGCTGGCCCGGCCCGCCTGGCCCCCGGGCCCCTCGAAGGCGGCGGTGGCCTCCGAGCGCGCGGCGTAACCGGCGCCCCCGCCAGTCGTCCAAGTCGAGTCAGGGTCTGTCCGAGCCACGCACCTCTCGTTTGCCGCACCGCGTCACTCGCCGTCGAAGAGGGGTGACGCACGACCGGCGGCTGCTACAGTTCGACTGCCATGTCCGACCCGGTCGTCCAGCGCTTCGGCGTCTCCAGCCCCGACGAGGAGACCTTCCTCGCCGGCCTGGGGGCCCACGTCGCGCGCGGCGGCCTCTTCGTCCCCGGCCCCAACCCGCTCCCCGAGGGCACCAGGGTCAGCTTCGAGTTCACCCTGCAGGACCTGACCACGGTCTTCGCCTGCGAGGGCGTGGTCGTCCTCTCGCGCCGGCCGGGCGGGACCGGTCGGGCGGGGATGCTGGTGCGCTTCACCTCGCTCCTCGCGGAGGACGTGCTGCGCGTCGAGCGCGCCTCGGCGACGCCCGACGGCACCCAGGACGCGCCCCTGCCCTCTTCCGCCACCGCCCCCGGCGAGCCGGCGGACCCGCTGCACCCGCCGGGGACCGCGCGGCGCTCGCGCCCCTCCGGCCCGGAGCTCTGCATCGGCATCGACTTCGGCGCCACCTCCTGCCGCGCCGGGGTCCTGGCCGACCGCGGCGTGCGCGCGCTCGAGCTCGAGGGCCGCAGCCCGGTGCTCCCCAGCGCGGTGGCGGTGGACGACCGCGGCCGGCTGATGCTGGGCACGCGGGCCCGGGCCCAGCAGGCGGTCGATCCCCGCAGCGCCCTGGTGGGCTTCCGCCGGCTGCTCGGGCTGCGTCCCAGCTCGGACCTGGCCAGGAAGCTCACCGAGCGGCTGCCCTACGAGGTCTGCACGGACGCGTTCGGCGAGGGCGCGGTGCGGGTGCGCGGGCGGGTGATGCCCATCGTGGAGACCGCCGCCTACCTGCTCGCGGAGATCCGCAACCGCGCCTCCAACGCCCTGGGCCAGCCGGTGCGCCACGCCGTGCTGAGCGCCCCGGCCGCCTTCACCGACCGCCAGCGGCAGGCGCTGCGCCTGGCCGCGCACCTCGCCGGCTGGAAGGTGGACCACGTCGTCAGCGACCCGATCGCCGCCACCGTGGCCTGGTGCCACCGGCGCGGGCTGGGGCCGCGCCTGCTGCTGGTGTTCGACCTGGGCGGCAGCTCCTTCGCGGCGAGCCTGGTGCGGGTCACCGCCGAGCAGATCGAGGTGCTCGGCACCGACTCCGAGCCGCAGCTGGGCGGCGAGGCCTTCGACCACCGGCTGGCGCGCTTCCTCGAGGAGGCCTTCGCCCGGGCCCACGGCACCTTCATCGAAGACCCGCTCACCCGACACCGGGTGCGCGACGCGGCGGAGGCGGCGAAGATCTCGCTGAGCCGGGAGGACCCGGCGGTCGTCCACGTGCCCTGGGCCGCGGCCGACGTCCAGGGCAAGCCTCTGGACCTGCACTCCCTCGTCACGCGGGCCCAGTTCGACCCGCTCGTCGCCGACCTCGCCAGCCGCGCGGTGGTGGTCGCGCGCGCGCTCTGCCAGCGCTTCGGCGTGGGCGCCTCCCAGCTCGAGGAGGTGATCCTCGTCGGCGGGCAGAGCGAGGCGCCGGTGGTGCGCCTCGCCCTGGAGGCGGCCTTCGGCGACAAGGTGGGCCGCGAGCTGGCCCCGACCGAGGCGGTCTACACCGGCACGGCGATCGTCGGCTGGGCGCAGCGGCAGGAGCCCCGCCGCTCGGGGCCGGCGGCGGCGGCGGCGCTGTCCCGGGGCATCCACCTCGGGCTGAGCGACGGGCGCTATCACCGGGTGCTCGAGCGCGGCCAGTCGCTCCCCTGCGAGCGCGCCTGCCAGGTCGTGGTGGGGCCGCAGGGCATGGTGCGCCTGGCCGCCTGGCAGGAGGAGCCGGCGACGGAGCGCCACTACCTGGGCGCCCTGTACCTGCGCGCGCCCGCGGGGGAGACCGTCGAGGCGGTCTTCTCGGTGTCTCGCAGCGGCGTGCTGACCCTGACCGGGCGGACCGCCAAGGGTGGAGCCATCCTCACCGCGCCGACGGCGAACCTGACCGAGGAGGGCCGCCGCGAGCTCGAGGCCTGCGCGGCGCTGCCCGAGCCCACCGGGCTGGAGACGGTCGACGCCAAGAGGCTGCTCGCCCGCTAACGCCAACGAGCGCCGAGGAAGAGCCGCGGCCCGCGCGGCGACTCAGGCCCGCTCCCGGAGGTACCACCGATGGCCCGCACGCTCCACGTCCTCCCCGCCGCCCTCGTCCTCTGGCTCCTCGCCGCGCCCGCCTCGGCCTTCGTGCAGGAGACCTACCGGGTCCCGATGCGCGACGGCGTGGAGCTGGCCACCGACGTCTGGCGCCCCGACGGCGCGGTCACGGCGCGCCCGGTGATCCTGCGGCGCACGCCTTACGGCCGCGCGATGGACACCGGCACCATCAACGGCCTGCTCTACTACGGCTACACGGTGGTCTCGCAAGACGTGCGCGGCCGGGGCGACAGCGGCGGCGAGTTCGTGCCGTTCATGGACGACCGCCTCGACGGCCCGGACACCATCGCCTGGGTCGCCGCCCAGCCCTTCAACAACGGCAAGGTCGGCACCTACAGCGCCTCCGCGGAGGGAATCGTGCAGCTCTTGGCCGCCGGCGAAGGCCCGCCCGCGCTCTCCTGCGCCCACGTCGGCGTGTCCACCGGCGACGTCTACGAGGGCATCATGCCCGGCGGCGCCTGGCGCAAGGAGCTGACCACCGACTGGCTCAACGGCCTGGGCGAGCCGGCCGCGCTCGCCCTGCTGCGCTCGCACGAGGCCGCCGACGCCTACTGGGACCCGGTGCGGCTCACCCCCGCCAAGCGCGCGAAGGTGAAGGCGCCGATCTTCCTGTACGGCGGCTTCTTCGACATCTTCGCCAAGGACACCGTCAAGGCGCACCGCCTGCTGCAGCAGGAGGCCGATCCTTCGGTGCGCGGCGACATGTTCCTGGTCTTCGGTCCCTGGACGCACGGCGGGACCGGCTCGACGGTGCAGGGCGAGGTGACCTTCCCCGCGGACGCGGCGTACCAGAGCGCGGTCGCCGACCTGGCCGCGTGGGCCGGCTGGTGCCTCCAGGGCGGCACGCGCCCCAGCTGGCAGGCCGTGCGCTACTACCGGATGCGCCTTTCCGACGACGGCCGCAGCGCCACCGGCACCTGGCTGGGCGCCGACGCCTGGCCGCCCGCCTCGACCGCCACCCCCTTCTACGTCCACGACGACGCCACGCTCTCGACGCTCCCGCCCCGCAACGGCGTCGTCGGGAAGCTCCACTCCGATCCGGCGGCCCCCATCCCCTCGCGCGGAGGCGGCAACCTGAACACGGCGGCGGGGCCGATGGACCAGGCTTCGCTCGACGCGCTCGGCAACGTGCTGACCGCGACGACGCTGCCGGCGAGCGAGGACGTGACCCTCGTCGGCGACGTCACGGCGCGCATCTGGGCCGCCAGCAGCAGCAGCGACGCCGACGCCATCGTGCGCCTGTCGCAGGTGACGCCGAGCGGCCGGGTGATGATGCTCGCCGACGGGATCCGCCGCGGCCGGTTCGTCGCCGGCACCGACGCCATCCGCCCGATGACGCCGGGGCAGGCCGTGGCCTTCGACATCGAGGTCGGCCCCGTCTCGTTCGTGCTGCCCAAGGGCCACTCGGTGCGCCTGTCCATCCAGTCGACCTCCAGCCCGCGCTACGAGCCCAACCCCGGCGTCGCGACGCCGCTCTCCGAGAACCCGACCGCGGTCGCCTACGACCTGACCGTCTTCCGCGACAGCGCGCACCCCAGCAGCGTGACCCTGCCCGTCGTCTCCGGCACCATCCCCGTCCCCGCCGGTCCCGACGCGGGCCAGCCCGACGCCGCCGCCCCGCCGCCACCGGACGCGGAGGTCGCTCCGACGCCTGACGCAGGGCAGCCGGCGACCGGCGATGCAGGGCAGCCGCCCGCGACGGCGGACGGCGGTTCCATCGTCTCGCCGGACGGCGGGATGCCGGCCAGCGCCGACGCGGCGATCGCGACGAGCGCGGACTCGGGGGCGCTCGGGCCGACCGTTCCCGCGGGATGCGGGTGTTCGACGACCGGGAGTGCCTTGCCGACGTTCCTCGTCTTCGGCGCGATGGCGTGGAGCCTCTCCCTCAGGATTCGCAGGCGCGGATAGAGCCCGCTTTCTCCGAGCAAGTTCGGAGAGTTGCCCCGGCCCATTCTCCTGGAGGCCGGAGACAACTTCGCGCCGCAATGCGCCGACAATCTTCAGGATTTCGGCCCGTCGAGGCGTCCATGCGCAATCGTCCGCTCCTCCTCCTCCTCCTCAGCGTCCTCGCCCTCCTCGGCGCCCTCGCCGCCTGCGGCGAGAACCATCGCGCAGAGCTGCCGGGCCTCGACGCCACGACGACGATCCCCGGTCGCGACGGCGGCTCCCCGGCCGCGGACGCTGCGGTCACGCCTTCTTCCGACGCGGCGGCGGTCGCTCCCGGCGCCGATGCCGCCGGCGCGGACGAGCCCGACGCCGCGGCGGTCGTCCTTCCGCGCGATGCCGGCCACGCGCCCGCCGATGCCTCGCCGACGCCGGGCCCGGACGCCAGCCTCTGCCCGAGCGTCGGGACCGGAACGCTGGCCGACCCGTTCTGCATCCCGGGCGCCGCGCACTCGGTCTTCACCGATCGCCGCTCGACGGCCGACTCCACCTCCGACGCCATCGACAGCTACCCGCCGAGCAGCGCGGACGAGACCGGGCCCGAGTACTTCTACAGGTTCCACGTCTCCGAGCCGATGCGCTTCGCCGCCGAGGTGAGGGCCCCCGAGCCCTCCGGCGTGGACATCGACGTGCACCTCTTGAGCGCCCTGAGCCCGCCGCAGCTCATCGTCCGCCACGACAAGGTCGTCCACGCCACGCTGCAGCCCGGCGACTACTTTCTCTCGCTGGACAGCTACAAGGGCCTCAAGGGCGGCTACGTGCTCGACGTGACCTTCCGGCCGGTCGCGGTGCCCGACGCCGACACCTTCAACCACTACATCCTCGCGGCGGTGACCGAGCTGTTCGCGGGCTACGGCCTGAAGGGTTACGACAACGTGGCGCTCACGCACGACCTGGCCTACGGCAGCAAGGGAACCGTCAGCGCGATGGCGCCGCCGCGGACCATGTGCGTGGCGGCGGTGATGGAGGTGCTGCTCACGGCGATGCAGATCTACGCGCGGGAGACCGGCGACCAGTCGGTCTTCGACTTCCTGCCGCTCAAGAGCTGGCAGAGCCTGTCCGCGAGCAACATCCGCGCGCACCTCTGGGTGAACCCCGACCTCGAGGCCGGCGGGACCGCCGATGCGGTGCGCCACTTCGGCATGGGCATGACGGTGCCGTTCGAGGAGCTGACGCCGGGCACGGTGCTCAACCTGAACCGCACGACCGGCACGGGCCACGCGGTCATCTTCCTGGCCTTCCTCGACCTGAGCGGCACCGAGTACGCGACCTGGAACCCGAACGTCATCGGCTTCAAGTACTTCTCGTCGCAGGGCGGCTTCGACGCGGGGGCCGGCGGCTTCGACTACCGCTGGGCGGTGTTCTCGGCGTACGGGACGCCGACGATGCCCGGCAAGCGCGACGCCAACATCATCGACAGCGACGACCAGACGTACCTGAACACCGGCATCGTCTACGCGCCGTCGCGCTGGCTGCGCAGCAGCTGGTCGGACCCGAACGCGCCGCGCGACTTCGACGGACCCGAGCTCGAGAGCGTGTTCGACCCGGTCTACTTCGACGGCAAGACCCTCGACGACCCTCTGCCGTAAGAACGGTCAGCGTCGACCGGGACGAAGCTCGCATCGCGTCCGCACAGAGACCGGGTACCCCACCGCAAGCCGCCACGAATCGGGCGAGCCGCTCCCAGTAGACCTCCGACGCCAAGGCGTCGTTGTGGCCGTGCCCGGAGATGAGGACCAGCCCCGGCGGGAGGCCACGTGCGCTCCCGTCACCGCGCCTGGGAGGGCAGCCCGCGGATGCCAGACCAGAAGAGGAGGAGGAAGAGCGCCGTCGGGATGCCGATCACGGCCGACGAGATGACGACGTCGCTCGACGCGAGGGTCGAGGAGCCCTCGAGCCAGACGGCGATCACCAGCAGGATGAAGAGCGAGCCGAGGCTGGCGCCCGCTCCACCCGCGAGGATCTTGAAGATCGGCCAGCCGGTGCCTCCCGACGGCCCGGCCGCGCGCGGCAGCGCAGTCGGCCTCTGGACCGGAACGGCCGCCACCGGCGCCTGCATCGCTGGAACCTCGGCCCCGGCCCCGGCCATCGCCATCGCCGGCGCCGGCGCGGAGAGGACCGTCACCATCGGCACGGACTGCCCGTCGCGCATGCTCCGGATGAGCCGCTTTGCCCAGACGATTTCCACGATCAGCACCACCAGCGCGAGCAGCGCAAAGCCGCTCTTGGTGAACAGGAACGTGTCGTAGAGGCCGTGGAGCACCATGGCCACCATGAACCCCTTGAAGACCGAGGCCCCGTCCCGCCCGAACTTCGCACGGCCCACGTAGGCGCCCATCAGGACGCCGGTGAGCGCGTGGCCGGGAACGGCGGTGAAGGCGCGCAGCGCGGCCACTCCCAGGCCGCCCTGGCCCACGTACATCACGTTCTCGAAGGCGGCGAAGCCCAGCGAGGCGGCGGCGCCGTAGACCATGCCGTCCATCGGCTCGTCGAAGGCGGGCTTGCGCCAGGCCCACCCGCGCAGGACCAGCAGCTTGAAGGCCTCCTCGGGGATCGCCGCCCCGAGGAAGGCGCTGACGAGCGCGGCGCCCCACATGCCGGTGAGGCCCTTGCCCAGGGCCTCCAACCCCATCGCGCAGGGGATGACCGGCAAGACGATGACCGCGCCGAGGAGGAACGCCTTGGCGACCATCCCCTTGGGCTCGGGGTTCTTGTCGCGGCTGTAGAGGAACCAGAGCAGCAGGAACGCCGGGACCAGCGCACTCGCCGCGAGGAGGAGTCCGGTCATGTGGTGAAGTTGCAGGCGCAGGTCAGCCCGAGGTGCGCGATGAGCGGCGCCCCACGCGCGCCCGGGATCGGCGACAGGCGCAACGCGCGCACGGTCGCCCCGAACACCTCGGCCGGAGCGCCGAGAACCGTCAGGTCGGCGCGGGCCTGGTCTGCCGCCTGCTGGCCGTGACGGCGCACCAGGCGCTCCATCGCCCCGGGCAGCGGCAAGCGCTGGGCCTCGTCCAGCAGCCGCGCCTCGGGCGCCGACAGCTCGAAGTACTGGTGGGCGCGCCGGTCGTAGACGAGCGGGGCGCCGGGCTCGAGCCGCAGGGTGAAACGGTGGGCAGACTCCATGGGGCGAGAGCGTAGCGGCTTTCCGGCCCGGGCCGTTACCCATCAGGCTCTATGGAGACCATGGCGGGGTTCGACTTCGTGGTGGTGGGCTCGGGGTTCGGCGGCTCGGTGAGCGCGCTGCGCCTGGCGGAGAAGGGCTACAAAGTCGCGGTCCTCGAGGCCGGCAAGCGCTGGGCCAGCGCCGACTTCCCCAAGACCAGCTGGAACCTGCGCAAGTTCCTGTGGGCCCCCCGCCTGCGGTGCTTCGGCATCCAGCGGCTCACCCTGCTGCGCGACGTGCTCGTGCTGCACGGGGCGGGCGTGGGCGGCGGCAGCCTCGTCTACGCCAACACCCTGCCCGTCCCCAGGAGCGAGGTCTTCCAGGGCTCCGGCTGGCCCGCGGGAGAAGACTGGGAGCGCGCACTCCAGGGCCCCTACGCCACCGCCAAGCGGATGCTGGGGGCGACGACCAACCCGCGGCTGACGCGCGCCGACGAGGTCCTCAAGGAAGCCGCCACGGAGATGGGCTTCGGCCACACCTGGCACCCCACCGAAGTGGCGGTGTTCTTCGGCGAGCCGGAGAAGACCGTGCCCGACCCCTTCTTCGGCGGGCGCGGGCCGGAGCGCTCGGGGTGCCGCTTCTGCGGCGGGTGCATGGTCGGCTGCCGCCACGGCGCCAAGAACACCTTGGACAAGAACTACCTCTACCTGGCCGAGAAGCTGGGCGTGACGGTCTTCCCGGAGACCACCGTCGACCACCTCGAGGCGCTGCCCGGGGGCGCCGGCTACCTCTTGCACAGCCACCGCTCGACAAGCCTCTTCGGCGGCGGGCGCCGCCAGTGGCGGGCGCCGCAGGTCGTCCTCAGCGCGGGCGTGCTGGGCACCCTGCGACTGCTGCTGGAAGCCCGCGACTCCGGGTCCCTGCCCGGGCTGTCGCCGGCGTTGGGGATGCGCGTGCGCACCAACAGCGAGGCGCTGGTGGGGGCGACCTCGCGGCGCTCCGACATCGACCTGACCGACGGCATCGCCATCACCTCCAGCGTCTACCCGGACGCGGCGACCCACATCGAGCCGGTCCGCTACCCGCGCGGCTCGGACGCCATGGGCCTGTTGGGCAAGCTGCTCACCGACGGCGGCCCCGGGCTGCCGCGACCGCTCAAGTTCTTGATCGAGTGCGTCAAGCACCCGGTGGACTTCCTGCGCTCGCTGTTCCCGTTCGGCTGGGCCAGGAAGACCATCATCCTCTTGACCATGCAGACCACCGACAACCACCTGCGGGTCGTGCGCCGCCGGCGCTGGTGGTGGCCCTTCTCGAAGGCGCTGACCTCCAAGCCCTCGGACGAGACCGGCAGGCGCAACCCGTCGTACATCCCGGTGGCCAACGAGTTCGCCCGGCGCGTGGCCGGGAAGATCGACGGCTGGCCGGTCTCGGCGATCAACGAGGTGCTGCTCGACGTGCCGACCACCGCGCACATCCTGGGCGGCGCCGCCATCGGCGACTCGCCCGAGACCGCGGTCTGCGACGCCCGGCACCAGGTCTTCGGCCATCCCGGCCTCTACGTCGTCGACGGCTCCTCGGTGCCGGTGAACCTCGGCGTCAACCCCTCGCTGACGATCACCGCACTGGCCGAGAAGGCGATGAGCGCCATTCCCCAGGCGCCGCCGAAGCCCTCCTGAGCGCGGCGGCCGGGGCACTGCGCCTCACCCCGGCACCCCGGGACCGCTCGCGCATCCAACGACGGTCCTTTCCGTCCGAGGAGGCGCCCCATGCCCGAGACCCTTCCCCAGCGCATCCAGGCCGAGCTGACCCGCCACCCGAGCCTCGCCCGGTGGGCCTCGCAGGCCTTGGACGCGCGGCTCTCCGCCTCCGCCTGGCTCCACTCGGCGGCCCGCCACGCCGCGACCGAGCGCGCCTTCTCCCTGTCCGGCCCACTGCGCGGCCGGGCGCCGCTGACCGCGCTCTACGTCGGCGACCCGGTCTTCGTCCGCGATCTGGACCAGCTGCTCTTCTCGAGCCGCGCCGCCGTCACCGACCTCGGCCGCGCCTCCCCCGACCGCCTCGGCCGGAGCGGCACGGACGTGGTGATCACCGAGTCGTGGCCCTGGGAGACCTCGGACGACCCGCGGCGGCTCGTGGTCCAGCCTTGGCTCGAGGCGCGCTGCGAGCCGCGGACCACGTACTCCACCTACCTGCGCGACCGGGTCAGCGAGAACGTGCGCCGCAGCCTGAAGAAGGCCCAGGAGAAGGGCCTCGCCACCCGCATCGACGGCTCCGAGGCCGAGGCGGTGCGCTTCCTGCGCGAGGTGGCGGCGCCGATGGCGCGCAAGCTCTACGGGGACGAGACGGTCCTGGGCGCCCCGGAGAAGGTGCTGGCCTGGCGCGGCCGCTCCAACCGCATCGAGACCCTCCTCGTCGAGCGCGACGGAGAGCTGCTCGGGGGCGCGGTGCTGGTGCACTTCGAGCTGCGCCGCGAAGTGATGATCCACTCCTACGGCCTGCTCGGCCCGGCGCTGGACGACCGCAAGCTGCGCAGCGAGGTGACCGCCACCGTCAACGCCGAGGTATTCGAGACGGCCTGCGAGAAGGGCTTCGCGGTGAACCTGGGACAGACCCGGCCGTTCCTCGACGACGGCGTCTTCAACCACAAGCGGCAGTGGGGCGCCCACCTGGCACCGGTCGTGTGCCAACCGCGCTTCCGCTTCGACCTGGTCACAGCGCGGTGGCGCATCCTGGCCGCCGCCCCCCTGTTCGTCCTGAAGAGCGATGGCGTGCACGGGGTCGCCTCGTTCGACCCGGACGAAGAGATGACGCCCAAGCTGCTCACGGATCGCTTGAGCGGCTGGGTCTTCGAGGGCCTGAAGGGCATCGAAGTGGTCATGCCCGTTCGGCAGCCGGTCGGCTCGCTCAGCGCAGTGACCCAGATCAAAGGCTGCCCGGTGACCTTCGCGCACGAATAGGAGCCGCAAGCGTCAGCGCGTCGGAGGACACCAGCCCTGTGCAGTGCAGTGAGGAGTCCCGGACCGGTAGCAGCCCAGACCTTGTTCGAGCCTTCGGCCAATTCGGAGGCTTTCGTTGCCGCACGCGGACGCGGTCACTGCACAGGGCGGGGTGTCCTCCGCGCACCGACGCTTGCGGCTCCCTACGCTGCCGTCACAGCAAGTCGACCGGCACGTTCGCCACCAGCAGCGCGTGCATCGCCTTGGCGTGCTTGGCCACAAAGGCCTTGCGCCGGGCGATCTCGGTCTTGGCGGCCTTGGCCTCGCGCTCCTTCTCGGCGGCGGTCAGCGGCCGCGGCGTCTTCATCGGCGGCACGCCGTCGCCCTTGTACTCGCCCTCGTCGAAGCCCTGCACCTCGCCCTTGGCGAACGCCTCGTCCACCCGCGCCTGCAGCGCGTCGAGCGCCTTGGTCGCCAGCGTCTCCAGCGACTTGGGCGAGGCCGCCATCTTCTTGAGCGTCGCGCGCCAGGGATCCGGCGCGGAGACCGACAGCTCGCTTTCGAGGATCCTCAGGCCCGCGCGCTCGCCCACCGAGACCTGCTCGGCGACCTTGCCGTCCTTGCCGAGCAGCAGGAACGTCGCGTCCATCCCCTCGCCGACGATCGTCTTGCCGCCCTCGGAGAGGTAGAAGCGCATCGCCAGGTCGCCCTTCTCGGGGAAGCGGCCGAGGTTGACGACCAGGCCGAAGGCCTTCGGCAGCTCGTAGTGCAGCGCGTCGAGCGTCATCCACTCCGCGCCGCGCTCCTCGGAGGTGACCACCGACCCGCTGGCGCAGCGGTCGGCGCTGACCTTGGGGCCGCACCAGCGCTCGGTGAGGAAGTTGCCGCCGGCCTTGAGCGCCTCGTGCTTCCAGCCAGCCGCGGCCCTCTTCTCCATCCACGCGCGCAGCGCCCGGTAGCGCTCGCCCTCGGCCTTGCTCTCGAACGACAGGTCCTCGGTCTTCAAAGCCATCCTCGGCTCCTGCGCCCGCGCCAGGGCGGGAATGAGAAGGAAGATCCCCAGCGTGAACCCACTGCGCGCTCTCGCCATCGCGTCCTCGACTCGAAGGGACCGCAGCTACATCACGGTGTCCTTGGGGACGACCACGATGTAGTCGCCGTTCGCCAAGGGCTGCGTCTTCAGCCCGCGCCGCTCGTCGGCGGAGCGGTCGTAGCCGATGACCGTGCCCTCCTCGAGCCGCACGTTCTTGTCGATGATGGCGTTGCGGATCTTGCAGCTGCGGCCGATGGAGGTCTCGGTGATGATGCCGCCGCGGATGGATCCGCCCATCAGCACCGAGTTCTCCACCAGGGCGTAGGAGTGGATGTAGATGCCCGCGGAGAGCACCGAGTTGCGCACCAGCGCGCCACTGATGATGTTGCCGTCGGCGACGATGGAGTTGAGCGCCTGCCCGGTGCGCCCGGGCGACTCGTGCACGAACTTCGCCGGCGGGAAGTGCAGCGGGCAGTTGAAGAAGGCCCAGCGCTCCCCGTAGAGGTTGAAGCGCGGCGCGGCGGCGACGAGGTCGAGGTTGGCCAGCCAGTACTGGTCCAAGGAGCCCACGTCGCGCCAGTAGTCGGAGTCCGAGGCGCGAGGGACCAGCTCCTTCACCCGCCGCCCGTCGCGGGTGGTGAACTGGTACTCCTCGATGACGTTCTTGGTGGTGAAGTCGAAGGCGTAGACCGGCTCGCCCGCCGCCACCATCGCCGGGATGACCGCCTGGCCGAAGTCCTCGAGGTCGTTGGCCAGGCTCTTGCGCAGGGTCTCGTAGTTGAAGATGTAGACCCCCATCGACGCGTAGCAGTCCTCGGTGCCGGGGATGAGCTTGGGGGACTGCGGCTTCTCCTCGAAGGAGAGCACCCGGCCGTCTTCGGCCACCTCCAGCACGCCGTAGTTGCCCTTGGCCTGCGAGGCGGGGACGCGGATGACGCTGATCGAGAGGCAGGCCTTCGCCTCGTCGTGGAACCGCAGCATCACCCCGTAGTTCATCTTGTAGATGTGGTCGCCGGGCAGCACCAGCACCTGCTTCGGCCGCGCCCGCTCGATGAAGCTCATGTTCTGGCGGATGGCGTCGGCGGTGCCCTTGTACCAGCTGCTGCCCACCTGCATCTGCGCGGGGATCTCGTCGATGAACTGGTCGAGGCGCCGCGAGAGGAAGTTCCAGCCGGCCTTCAGGTGGTTGGAGAGCGAGTGCGACTTGTACTGCGTCAGCACGTAGACCTGGCGGATGCCGGAGTTGATGCAGTTGGAGAGGGCGAAGTCGATGATGCGGTAGCTGCCGCCGAAGGGAACCGCCGGCTTGGCCCGCACGTCGGTGAGCGGGCGCAGGCGCTCCCCGGCGCCGCCCGCCATCACGACCGCCAGTAAGTCCTCCGCCATCACGATCCCTCGGCCCTCCGGCGGCGATTATGTTCCCGCGGACCGCGGCGCGCCAATTGGCATCGCGCCCCGGTCGCGGCGAGCCCGTCCGGGAGTCGACCCACCCGCCGCGAAGTGCGAAGCTGCCGGGCCTTTCGCGCACCCTCGCCCGGAGCAACCATGAGCTGGCCTGCCCTTCCCTTCCTCGCCGCCGCGCTGTTCGCGGCCGCGCCCGCAACGGACAAGGTGCGAGCGGAGCGCCTGGCGCGGGGGCTCGAGGCCCAGAAGCAGCGCATCGAGAAGGTCCGGGCCAAGCCCGAGGCGTTCAACCTGCGCAGCGAGAGCCCGGGGGTGCACTTCCTCTTCGACGCCGCCGGCAACTGCGCGGTCGAGGAGCGCCTGGGCGCGGTCGGCGACGGCGGCAAGTGGGTCTGCAACGCCCACAAGCTCGCCGCGCAGAAGGACTGCGTGGTCTACGGCTTCGGCGCCGGCTCCGACATCTCGTTCGAGGAGGCGATGGCCTCGCTCGGCTGCGAGGTGCACGTCTTTGATCCCTCGCCCAAGCCGGTCGCGCGCTTCGGCGAGCTGGCCAAGGGCAAGAAGGTGGGGACCGGCAGCGTCACCTTCCACGGCATCGGCTTGGGCCCGGTCTCGCGCGAGACGGACAAGGCGATGAAGCTGGAGATCGACGGGCAGAAGGCCGAGGTGCGCACCCTCGACGAACTCGCCAAGGCGCTGGGGCACAGCCACGTGGACCTGCTGAAGATGGACATCGAGGGGAGCGAGTGGGCGACCTTCGACGACCTCTTCAAGAAGGACCTGCTCGCGAAGTTGGGGATCAAGGTCCTGCTCGCCGAGCTGCACGTGAAGTGGGGCGCGACGCCCAAGGATCTGATCGACCTCGTCGACGGCCTGTCCACGCGCGGCTTCGTGCTCTACCGCAAGGAGTTCAACCCCTGGGACGCCGGGGCCTGCGCGGAGTACGCGTTCGCGCAGAAGGGCTTCTTGCTGGAGTGAAGACTCGACCGGACGGCCCGATGCCGCCGACCCGCCCCCTCGCCGCCCTGAGGAACGACGCCTTCATGAACTCCTGGTTGCTCGCGCTCGCGCCCATCCTCCTCTGTGCCGGCTGCGAGCTGGGCGGTCGCGCTGGAGGTCCGGACGCATCCTGGCGCGATGCAGCCGCCGAGACGGAAGATGCGACCCGGCCGGACGCCGCGGGCCGCGACGCGGGTACGCCAGGACCGGATGCGGCGCTGCCGGACGCCGCGGGCCGCGACGCAGGCATTTCAGGACCGGATGCGGCGCTGCCGGATGCGTCCGTGCCCGACGCGGGACCTGCCGTCTGGTTCGTCGCCCCCGCCAACCAGGCCACCGTAGCCAATCCGGTGCTGTTCGAGATCGGCGCGCGCGGCGTGGAGCAGGTCCAGGTCTTCGCCGACCAGACCTGGCCGCTCGCTCCCGCCTGGGACCCTGCGGCGCGCACGACGTTGCTCTACCGCTTCTCCGGGACTGGCACGCCGCGCTCGCTGCGGTTGGTCGGCACGGTCGCCGGGAGCGTCGTCGCCGAGGCTGCGCTGACCATCACCGTCAGCCCCGACGACTGCGCGGACCGCTTCTTCGTCTCCGAATTCGACCAGCACAACGTCGACCCCTCCGGCCAGATGGACCTGGTCGCGCTGCGGGAGGATTCGTTGGCGGCCCTCAAGGCGGAGCTGGAGACCCTGCGGCAGTGCGGCGCGACCCTGACGCTCGGCGGGATGACCTCGCTCTTGCTCTGGGAGGGCGGCCTGCGCGTCGCCGCGTACAACACCAAGTGCGTCGAGAACAGCTACAACCCCACGTCGTCCGACTGCGACGCGGTCGCCGAGGCGCTCTACAGCTACCAGTTCGGAATCGGCGCCATCCACACCTCCAACTTCCATCCCTGCAAGGGCGGCAGCTACACCCAAGGGATGCGCCAGCGCTTCATCGACGACGCGGCGAAGGCCGGCTTCTCGGTGGACCCGGCGCTGATGACCGCGGAGCTGACGGCGCGCTTCCGGACCATCTGCGCCACCGCGACGCCCACCGCGGTCGACTACTACATCCTCGCCGCGCACTCGGTCTTCGGCGTGCCCAAGAACGCGTCGGGCAACCATCTCGCCGGGTACGGCGCGTTCCCCTTCTTCACGCCCTCGGTGTCCATCGACCTCGTCTTCCACGAGCTCTCGTCGAGCTGCGCGTCGATGACCAGCGACCGGGCGGCCATCGCGGCGTTCGGCGGGGCGGACGCGAGCTACCAGACCACGGCCAAGCAGGACCAGATCCTGGCGGCGTGGGTGCAGTTTTCGGCGGCGAATTGCCCGTGAGGCGACCGGACGTACTCAGCGTTTCTTGCCGGGCTCTCTTCGCTTGGCGGGAGCGCGCGTCTTCCCCAGAAGCTCGAGATCGAGCAGGTCCTTGGGCCTGCCGGCCGCCCGCTTGTTGCGGACATAGTCGGCCAGAGAAAGCACATGGACCTTCTGGCCGCCCATCACGGCCCTCGTTCGGTGCTCCCATGCCTTGGCGAAAGAGACTCCGCTGATTCGCGTGAGGAGATCGATTCCGACCGGCGGGTACCCAAGGCGGAAGACCATTCCAGGCGTCTCCAGGTCGGAGAGCTTGATTCCGACCTTGCCGAACCCAAATGCCTTCAGGGCTGCCAGCACACGACGCGCATTGAGGTGCGTGGGCTCGACCAGGACGTCGAGGTCACCGGTGAACCGCGGTTGGCCGTGTGCTCCGAGCGCGTGCGCGCCGACGACGACGTACCGGACCCGATTCGAGTTCAGTAACGACAAGAACTCTCTCCAGTCGGCGTGAAGTTCCATCGACGAAGGACCTCAGCACCTCGATGGCATCGAGGCGCTCGCTGACGGGACGGCTGAGCCAGTAGTCGCGATCGGGCGGTTCCTCGCCGAGGCGAGAGATGCGCACGTGGCGAGTCATGGCTTCACGGTAGTTCAGCCGCTTTCTCGATGCCATCGATGCTTCCTCACCCTCGCAGCGCCCTCTCCACCTCCGCCACCGTCGGGTCGATCTCCACCAACTGCTCCTTCGGCACGTGCTTGGTGACGACCTCGGGATCCTTGAGCACGTTCCCCGTCAGCACGCAGACCACCGACTCGGCCGGCTTGATGACGCCCTCGCCGCGCAGCTTGCGCGCTCCCGCGAACGAGCACGCCGAGGCCGGCTCGCAGCCGATGCCGCTGCGGTCGATCTCGCGCTTGGCCGCGAGCAGCTCCTCGTCGGTCACCTCGGCCACCACGCCCTTGGTGAACTCGATGGACGCCCGCGCCCGCTCCCAGCTCACGGGATCGCCGATGCGGATGGCGCTGGCCACGGTCTCGGCCTGCACCTTGTGCCGCGTCTTGAACTGCTCCAGGTAGCCGCGGAAGAAGGGGTTGGCCCCGTGCGCTTGGATGGCCGCGAGTCGCGGGACCTTGGCGATCCACCCGGCCTCCTTGGCCTCGCGCAACGCCTTGCCGAACGCGCTGGTGTTGCCGAGGTTGCCGGCCGGGAAGACGATCCAATCCGGCGGCTGCCAGCCCAGGTCCTGGAGGATTTCCCAGACGATCGTCTTCTGGCCCTCGATGCGGAACGGGTTGATCGAGTTGACGAGATAGATGCCCAGCGCGGCGCTCGCCTTCTGCACCAGGTCCATCGCGGCGTCGAAGTCGCCGCGCACCTGCAGCGTCAGCGCGCCATAGGCCAAGGTCTGCGCGAGCTTGCCCACCGCGACCTTGCCCGCCGGCACGAAGACG
>DASXVQ010000036.1:0-91416 GCA_036504155.1 Myxococcales bacterium | reverse complement strand
CTGGCGGCCGGGGCACAAGGCCGGCGAGGAGAGGAAGGTCCGCTCGCTGCTCGCCGAGGCGGGGATGACCAAGGCCGAGATCCGCGCCTGGTCCAAGCGCCTGGGCCTGCCGACCTGGGACAAGCCGCAGATGGCCTGCCTGGCGTCGCGGCTGCCGTACGGCGTGGCGGTCACCGCGGAGCGGCTCGGGCAGATCGGCGGGGCCGAGGCGGACCTGCGCGCGCTGGGCTTCAAGCAGTTCCGCGTCCGCTTCCACCAGGAAGTGGCCCGGCTGGAGGTCTCCCCGGAGGAGTACGAGAAGATGCTCGAGCCGGGGACGCGCGCCAAGGTCTCGGCGGCGCTCAAGAAGCGCGGCTTCGCGTTCGTCGCGCTGGACCTGGAGCCGTTCCGGTCCGGGCGGATGAACGAGGCGGCTGGGATTTCTTAGTCCGACCGACCGACCGACCGACCGACCGACCGACCGACCGACCGACCCGGCGCGGAGGCCG
Source organism: Myxococcales bacterium (assembly GCA_036504155.1). Lineage (GTDB taxonomy): Bacteria > Myxococcota > Myxococcia > Myxococcales > UBA5297 > JACRCT01. The sequence continues at coordinate 90,928 of DASXVQ010000036.1, read as the reverse complement.
GCAGCTACCAGAGCCCCAGCGCCCGGGCGTCCCTGGGGTCGATGTCCTTGGCCTTCAGGGCGTTGACCAGGTTGGCCTCGGCGTCTCGGACGGCCAGCTCGGCGATGTCCCAGGCCTCGCGGCGGAACTTGAGCTCGTTGCCGGTCACGCCGTCCTTCTTCGCCGAGCGGTACTCGTCCGCCGCGGCGTCCGCCTCGTCGACGGCCATCCGCTTCTTCTTGAGGACGATCTGGAAGACCGAGTCGCCTCGCAGGTCCTGCGCCGTCGGCTTGGCCGCGTCGCGGCGCGCCTTGGTCTCGTCGTCGATCTGGTTGGGCTCGCTCTCGTAGCCGGCGATGCACTCGTCCAGCTCGCGCAGGGCGCGCCAGCAGCGTGTGCCGGTGCAGCCGCTGGCCAGCTCCTGCCAGCTCTCCCGAGCGTGCGCCGCGTAGCCCTCGGAGATGTCGGCGGGGCGGTCGTCGCAGACGTGCTTCTTCGCCGAGGCGATCTTGCGCAGGCACTGCTGCTCGGGCGTGCCCTCGCTCTTCTCCTTCATCTCGTCGTCGCCGGCGGTGACGCGGCTGGTGGCGACGGTCTGGCAGCCGACGAGGGTCAGGGCCAGCGTGACGGAAAGAAGCGCGCGCATGCTGCCTCCGGTGTTGCTACCCTGCAGGCCGAAAGATGGGGCCCGGGCCCGTGCGGCCTCAGGACGACGAACGAACGATCGCCCTCGGGTTTCAACACATTCCATGGCCAACCTCAAGCTCTCGCTCGCCAAGGATCTCGCCAGGCACCTGCGTGCCGGCCATCCCTGGGTCTTCAAGCAGGCCCTCGCCCAGCTGCCCAAGCTCCCCGCCGGCGCCATCGTCGACGTGGTGGACAAGGGCCGCTTCGTCGCCCGCGGCTACTTCGATCCGCACTCCGCCATCAGCGTCCGGGTGCTCACCCGCGACGAGTCCGAGAACGTGGACGGCGCGTTCTTCCGCCGCCGGGTGGCGCGGGCGGCCTCGCTGCGCACCTCGCTGCTCGACCTGCGCGAGACCGACGCCTACCGGCTCGTCCACGGCGAGGCCGACGGCCTGCCCGGCGTCATCGTCGATCTCTATGCCGGCTGGGCCGTCCTCAAGCTCTACTCCGCCGGGCTGACCCCGCACCGCGAGGCCATCCTCACGGCGGTGCGCGCGGCGGTGCCGGGGCTCAAGGGCATCGTCGGCCGCGACGAGTCCGACCGGGAGGACCAGGAAGGCAACGCGGCGCCGGGCAAGGTGCTCTGGGGCGAGCCTGCGCCGGAGACGGTGGGCATCCGCGAGAACGGCATCGTCTACCAGGTCGACCTCTACCAGGGCCAGAAGACCGGCTTCTTCCTCGACCAGCGCGACAACCGGCGGCTGGTGCGCGACCTCTCGAAGGACCGCGAGGTCCTCAACTGCTACGCCTTCACCGGCGGCTTCTCGGTCAACGCCGCGGTCGGCGGGGCCAAGCAGGTCACCAGCATCGACATCGACGCCGACGCCATCGCGCTCTGCCGGCGGAACTTCAAGGAGAACGGCCTGTCGGCCGAGGCCCACGATTTCATGGCCGCCGACGTCTCCGAGTCGCTCAAGAACTTCGCCGACCAGAAGCGCACCTTCGACCTCGTCATCCTCGATCCCCCGGCGTTCGCCAAGAGCCAGCAGGCGGTGGAGGCGGCGATCGGCGGCTACACCGCGCTCAACCGCATCGCGCTCTCGGTGCTCAAGGAGGGCGGCATCCTCTGCACCTCCAGCTGCACCGCCCGCGTGAACGGCGAGATGTTCCTGGAGGCGATCAAGGAAGCGGCGTTCAAGGCCGAGGTGGATCTGCAGCTCGTCTACCAGCGGTTCCAGCCGCCGGACCATCCCGTGCTGCTGCAGTTCCAGCAGGGCCGCTACCTCAAGTTCTTCGTGCTGCGGCGGCCGTAGACGACCGTAGCCAGCCATCCGGCACGGAGGCCGGACACCACCCGACCCGATGGTCCAACCCGGCCAGTTCCTCGAGCGAGCCACGCTCATCCCCAGCGGGGACCTCGTGCTCGAGGGCCTGTGGCACCGCGGGGCCAATCCTCCGGCGATGCTCATCTGCCCGCCGCACCCGCTGCAGGGCTCGAGCATGGACTCGCCGGTCTGCGCGGAGCTGGCGTTCGCCTGCAGCCGGCGCGGGCACGCCACGCTGCGGTTCAACTACCGGGGGGCGGGCGCGTCGCAGGGCGAGCTGAGCGCGGAGCTGGCGACGTCCGTGGAGGACGCGGCGGCGGCGCTCACCGTCCTCATCGAGAGCGTGGGAGGCCGGGGTGTGGTGGTCGCCGGGTACGACTTCGGCGCGGCCGTGGCGATCGAGCTGGCGAAGCGGGCAGGGGACCTGAAGGGAATCGTGCTCGTGGCGCCGAAGGCCGAAGGCTACGACTTCGCCGCCATCGCCAGCGTGCAGGCGCCGGGGCTCATCGTCGTCGGCGAGCACGACAGGACCTGCGACCGGCTGGCGCTGGCCAACGTGTGCCAGCAGATGGGCGACCAGCTCGAGGTGATCGAGGAAGCCGACCACATCTTCTCGCGCGGGCTCACTGCGCTGGGGCAGACGGTGGGGCGGTTCCTGGGGGATGGGGAGGAGTAGAAACCGCCCCCCAACCCCCTCCGGCGGAGCCGGTGGGGGAGCCGTTGGTTGCCTTCGGCGACCCGGTAGGAGCTATAGGCGCCGCAACGCCCGTGCTCGTAGCGTGCCGGGCGTGACGAGTCGAGCAGAGGGTCGGCGGTGCTGTTAGCTCCGCAGGGGCCGTAAACAAGCAGAGCCGGGCTCCCCTCCAGTCCTGTCCCGAGTTTGTCGAGGGGTCCGCTGGAGGGGCGGGGGGGCGGTTTCACGCCCGCGGCATCACCTTGCGGAACACCCCCACCACGATCCCCAGGATCGACGCCTCTTTGGCCTGCGCCGCCGTGACGTAGATCGGCTCCATGGTCGGGTTGGACGGCTGCAAGCGGATGCGCCCGCCGCCCTCCGGGAAGAAGCGCTTCACGGTCGCCTCGTTCTCGATCAGCGCGACCACGATCTCCCCGTTGCGCGCGCTCGGCTGCCGGCGCACGAAGACCAGGTCGCCGTCGAAGATGCCGTCGCCGATCATCGAGTCGCCCTTCACCTTCAGGGCGAAGACGTCCTTGCCCGATTGCGGCAGCACGCTCGGGTCGATCTGCACGGAGTCGTCCAGGTTCTCTTCGGCGAGCAGCGGCGCGCCTGCGGCCACCCGGCCGACCACCGGGATCTCGATGGCGCGCGTCTTGTGCGCCCCGAGCCCGAGCAGCATGCGGCCGGTCGCGGTCGGCACCAGGGAGCGGCTCTTCTGCTCGCCGCGGCTGAGATAACCCTTTCGCTCCAGGGCCTTGAGGTGGTCGTTGACCCCGTTGGTGCTCTTGATCTCGAACTCTCCGCCGATCTCGCGGATGGTGGGCGGGAAACCCCGCTCCTCGGTCGTCCTGGCGATGTAGCGAAGGATTTCCTTCTGCCGGTCCGTCAGCTCGTCCATGACTTCCTCCCGCGGCGAACTGTATGCCTGAACGTCCGTGTAGCGCAATGTCGAATGCACCGTAGTCATCCGGAGTTGGGACCTGCCGGCCCCCGGTTCGACCCGAGGCCGACCGCGACGATCTCGGTTGAAAGGGACCTTGCCCCGTTCGCACCCCTCGTGCGAGGAATGCGGCGTGCCGTCGTCTCGACCCGTGGGGTTCGGTGAAGCGCTGCGCCGCGGCTTCGGCGCCGCCAAGCGCGCTCCCGGCGTGGTGGGCCTCGCCTTCCTCGCCGAGATGGGCACCGATCTGCTCTCGCTCGGGGTGACGCTGTCCATCGGCGGTCTCGTCCTCGGCGCGCTCGGTCGCACTCTGGGCCGCGAGCCGATGGCCGCCCTCCTGCAGCCCGACGCCGCCGCCGCGACCTTCGCCGGACAGCTCTTCCAGCGGCAGACCCTGGTCCCGCTCGCGGGGATCATCCTCGTGGCGGCGCTGATCTCGGTGGCGCTGCGGCTGCTCTGGTACTCATCCGCGGCTCGCACCTTCGGCCTGTCGCTGGCGGGCGAGACTCCTCCGAAGGCGTTGGCCGCGGCCTCCCACCTGCACCGCACCATCCCGGTCGCGGTGCTGTTCCTGCCCATCTACGCCGCGGTGCTGCTCTACGACTTCGTCGCCGTCGGCTCGGGGTGGATCGCCTACCTGAAAGCCCTGGAGACGCACTCGGGCGGGTTCGCCGGAGCCCTGGCGCTGGCGCTGGCGAGCTCCCTGGCGCTCCTCGTCAGCTTCTTCGTCGACATGCTCTTCCGGCTGGCCCTGGTGCGCTCGGTGACCCTGGACCAGGGGCCCATCGACGCCCTCGTCGGCGGCGCTCGGCTCTTCGGGCAGAGCGCGCCGGCGCTGTTGGGCCTCAGCTTCACCTTCGGGTTCCTGGAGTTCTTCGCCTCGGCGATCGCGGGGACCGGCGGAGCGGTGGTCATCGGCTCCGGGACCGCCTCGGTCGCGCTGAACCTCTACGCGCGGGCCTTGAGCGGGGTGATCGGAAGCCTGGTGCTCGCGTACCTGCGCACCGCCGCGCTGGGCACCATCGCCGCCATCGATGCCGGCGATCGGGGTGTGCTGCCGGAGCCTCCTCCTCCTCCGCCACCGCCGCCTCCGGTGCGAGAGAAGCCGCTGGAAACGTTGATGGTGGTGCAATCCGAACCGGTGCTCGAGACGCAGTTGGTGGCCCCCTCGGGACCGGTGCCAGGCTCCGAATCCGAACTCGTCCAGCCGCCCCCGGGCGTGGCTGCACCGGTACCAGGCTCCGAATCCGAACTCGTCCAGGCGGCCCCGGGCGCGGCCCCACCCGTACCAGGCTCCGAATCCGAATCTTCTCGGCCGGCGGCCGATGCGGTCCCGCCGGCGCCCGAGGGCGAGAAGAAGGATTAGCGTTTGTTGCCTATGTTCGGGCGGTTAGCCTAGTATTCCGAAACCTTCGGGACCCGGCGCAAATGGCCAAGAGCAAGACCGTCGTCACGGTCATCAGCAAGATTTCCGAGCGGCCGACCACTCGGAACGCTGCGCTCGTGGTCATCTACGGCGAGGACCTGGGCCGCAAGTACGACCTCGAGCGCAACACCACGGTCATCGGCCGGTCCTCCAAGTGCGACATCCAGGTCGACCAGGACTCCATCTCGCGCAACCACGCGAAGATCGTCCTCGACGGCAAGAGCGCTTCCGTCAGCGACATGGGCTCGACCAACGGCACCTTCGTCAACGACGAGGCCGTCGAAGGCGCGATGACCCTGCGCAACGGCGACTTCATCAAGATCGGCCGGACGATCTTCAAATACATCGCCGGCGGCAACATCGAGGGCCAGTACCACGAGGAGATCTACCGGCTGACCACCGTGGACGGCCTGACGCAGATCTTCAACAAGCGCTACTTCCTCGAGACGCTGGAGCGCGAGGTCAGCCGCTGCCACCGCTACGGCCGCGCCCTGACGCTGGCGATGATCGACATCGATCACTTCAAGAAGATCAACGACACCTACGGGCACCTCGCCGGCGACTACGTGCTCAAGATGCTGGCCTCGGCGGTGAAGACCAAGATCCGCCGCGAGGACGTCTTCGCCCGCTACGGCGGCGAGGAGTTCGCGCTCATCCTCCCCGAGGTCGAGATCGTCGGCGCCGTCTCCACCGCCGAGAAGGTGCGCAAGGTCGTCGAGAAGCAGAGGTTCACGTTCGAGGACCAGGTCATCCCGGTCACCATCAGCCTCGGCGTCGCGGCCATCAGCAACACCATCAACGAGGTCCAGACGCTGCTGAAGGCCGCCGACGAGAAGCTCTACGACGCCAAGCAGAGCGGACGGAACAAGGTCTGCTCGTAGGACGCCTGCCGGCCATCGCTAGATCGAGATCGGCACCGGCACGAACGTCAGCACCAAGATCACGAGCGAGACGATGGCAACAGCCCGTCGTCCGTGCGTCAGCGGTGTCATGTCTTCGGGTGCAGGGTGCCTCAACCCCACCAGGAAACGTGTCGCCGCCCACCAGATGAGCCAGTTCAGGGAAGCGAAGATGCCCAGCCCTAGCAGCGCGTGCGATGCCACGCGCGAGACGAAGTGGCCCCACTTGCCGAACAGCGAATAGACCACGTGGCCGCCGTCGAGCTGCCCGATGGGGGTCAGGTTCATCGTGGTCACGAGCATGCCGACCCAGGCGGCGCGTGCGACCGGGTGGATGGAGATGTCGGTGCCGGGCGGAAGCCGGCCATGGGTCAGCCGAGCGGCGAGCCAGGTGATGATGCTGTCGCCATAGAAGAGCAAAGAGAACTCGGGATCCGCGGGACGACGGCCGTCATGGAACCAGGCAGCGAGGTAGGTGTAGGGCGACTGGAATGCTGGGTTGGGCGGCTGCAAGGGCACGCCCTGCACTTCGGTCGAATGGGCGAAGCCCCACACCAGCAGCGGCAGGGCGACCACGAACCCTGCGAGGGGGCCGGCAGCGCCTATGTCCAAGATGGCTCGCAACGAAGGGAGCTTGGACCGGATGCTGATGACCGCCCCGAGCGTGCCGATTCCACCGATGGGGAGGGGGATGAAGTACGGCAGGCTTGCGTCGACCTTGTGGCGGCGAGCCGCGAGGTAGTGGCCCATCTCGTGGCAGACGAGGATCGCCATCAGGGTCCCGGCGTACGGAATCCCCGAGCGCAGCGCCTCCAACGCAGGCAGGTTCCGGTCGGTGGCTCCGGCCGCCAAGGTGCTGAGCACCGTGAAGAGGAAGAAGGCTAGGTTGATGACCCAGAAAGGGAATCGCACGGAGCCCCTGCCGTAAGGGTGCGTTTCCCTGGCGGCAACGGGACTTTTCGGCTGCTCTTCCATCTTCTGCGCTACCCCGAGATCAGCGACTGCCGCTGGGCGACCAGCCGGTCGAGCTCGGCCTGGATGGCGTCGCGCACCTCGGCGGTGATCTGCGCGACGAGCGCCGGGTTCTCCGCCTCTTCCGGACCGTACTTCTTGAGGTTCACCGGCGGCAGGAACGAGACCGTCCACTTGGTCGGGAAGGGAATGAGCCCCAAGGGGCCCAGGAAGGGGAAGGTCGGCGTCACCGGCAGGTAGGGCAGCCCCACCGAGAGCCCGATCGGAATCTTGGCGAGGAGCGGCGAGGCCTCCTCGGCCCCGACGATGGCCACCGGCACGATCGGCGTGCGCGCGCGCAGCGCAAGCTTCACGAACCCGCCGCGGCCGAAGCGCTGCAGCTTGTAGCGCTGGCTCATCGGCTTGCTGATGCCCAGCAGGCCCTCCGGGAAGACCGCCAGCGGCAGCTTCTTGGCCAAGAGCCGCTCCGCGTTCTCCGGGCAGGCGCGCACGCCGCCCAGCCGGTTGAGCAGCGTGCCGATGACCGGCGCGTGGAAGAGCGCGTCCTCGATGAGCCAGCGGCCGTCCGTGCGCTTGCAGTCGCGGCGCAGCACCGTGCGGATCATCGGGCCGTCGAGCGGCAGCACGCCGGAGTGGTTGCAGACGAGGACGCTCGCCCCGTCGGGCACGCACTCCGAGTCGAGCGCCTGCAGGCGGAAGTAGCGGTCGTAGAGGAAGTCGAAGAGCGGCTCGGCGCGTGAGAGCAGCGTCGGGTCCTCGCCGAAGTTGTCGACCTCGAGCGCGGCGGGCTCGCTGCGCCTGGCCGCGGTGCGGAGGGCGGCGCCGGCCTCGGTGGCGGTGGAGACCAGGGTCCGCGCGGCGTCACCGCTGACGACCGAGGCTACGGCGGTCCGGGTCGCGTGCGCGGCCGGTGGAAGCAACCTCAGCGCGACGTCGAGCGCCGGGCGGGCGGTGGACACGGCCTTGGCGGCGGCGCCCGCGACCTTGTGGGTGACCGGGCTCGCCATCACCGACTCCAGCGTCCGCTGCGCGAGCGCGTTGGCGAGCACGAACTGCACGGCCTGGTCGGCGACGCCCGACGCGGTCTCCCGGGCGCGGTCGAACCAGGACGGCGGGAAGTCGTGGTGGGGGACGGCCGGGATCTCCTGCTCGAGGTGCGAGTGCTCGTGCTCCAGGTGCTCCCGCTCCTCGTCGGCGGCGACCTCCTCCAGCTGCGCGTGCGCGTAGGACTCGCGCTCCATCTCCTCGACGAAGCCGTCCTTCTCGTCCTCGCCGAACTCGGCGTCGGGCTCGGGCTCGACGCGCGCGGGCTTGGGCGCCTTCTGCTGGGCCGGCTTCTTGGCAGGCTTGGCCGCCTTCGCCGGCGCCTCGGGCTTGAACTTGGGCTCGACCTTCGCCTTGGGGGCCGCCGCCGCCTTCTTCGCCGGCCTCTTTTCAATCTTGGCGGGCTTCTTGGCCTCGACGGCCTTGCGGGGCGTCTCGGGTTCGGAGCGGCCGGCCTCCGTGCCGGCCGAGACCTGCGCGTGCTGAGCCGCGCCGCGGAGGAAGGGGTCGTTGCCGAGGACGGGAGCCTTTGCCATGGAGGTCTTCTCTTACGCGGCCCCGGCGCTGCCGCGCGCCTGGGCGAAGGAAAGGATGGCTTCGCGGGTGCTGTGCCGCGGCCGGAAGTGCAGCTCGCGCTCGGCCTTCTGGCCGTCCGCGACCCACAGGTAGCGCAGGTAGTCGATGAGCCGCGGGGGGACCGCGGTGATGCCCAGCGCGTTGAGCGCCTTGAGCGCGGCGGTCGCCAGCGGCAGGGGCAGGGGCAGCGGCCGGGCGCCGCACAGGTGCAGCACCGTGGAGAGCGGCAGCACGCCGCGCCCGCAGATGTTGAAGTCCCCGCGCTTGTTGGAGAGCACCGAGAGCAGCAGCGCCTCGGCGACGTCGTCCTCGTGGACGCACTGCACCAGCGGGTCGTGGCCGAGCGCCATCGGCGCGACCGGGCCGCCCAGGTAGCGGGTGATCGGCGTGTCGACCGAGGGCCCGACGATGGGCGCGAAGCGCAGCACCACCGAGCGCAGGGCCGGGTGGCTCTTGCGGAAGGCGCGCACCTGCACCTCGGCCTCGATGCGGTCGGCGACGAACCGGCTCTGCGGGTGGGGGACGAGGGGGCGGTCTTCCGTGAGGAAGTTCGGGTGGGTGGGCTCGGCGCCGTAGACGAAGGTCGAGCTGGACATCACCAGCGCCTTGATCCCGGCGGCGGCGCAGGCGGTCAGCACCTTGCCCGTTCCGACGGCCTCGACCTCGTGGGCGAAGGCGGAGTCGCGCACCGGCTTGGAGAAGAACGCCAGGTGCACCACGCAGCCGATCTCGGACTCCTTCAGCGCCCGGGTCAGGTCGCCCACCGCGCTGGAGCGCGACAGGTCCACCGCGGCGAAGCGGAGCTTGGCGTGCTCGAGGTCGGGCTCGGACAGGTCGAGGGCCAGCACGGACTCGACCTGCTCGCTGGCGAGCAGCTTGGGCAACGCCAAGCGGCCGATGGAGCCGCTGGCGCCGGTGACCGCGACGCGGAGCTTTTTGACGCGTGACTTGGCGGGCATCCGAGCCCCCGGAAAAGGCCACTGTTGCTATCCCGCGCGGCACGGGGTGTCAACGGCGAGACCCTTGGCTCCGGGAGGGGACGGGGCCCGCGCGAGGAGGTCCTTGGCGGGCCGATTCCCGGTCCCGCGACGAGCTCGGGAGGCCGGACGTGCGAAACCGCACGCGGCTGCCGTCCCCTTCCTTGTCGCCGCCATGCCGCACTGCGTAGATCGGCGGCCCCAAGCGACCCGGGGATCGAGGAGACGCGGTCCATGGAATCGAGGCTGGCGGCGGTCGGACCGATGTGCCTGGTGACCGGCGGCGCCGGCTTCGTCGGCCGCGCGCTCGTCCAAGGGCTCTTGGAGCAGGGGCTCAAGGTCCGCGTCTTCGACCGCCGGCCGCTCGAGGGCGAAATCGCCAAGGATTCCCGGGTCGAAGTGCTGGTGGGCGACCTGCGCAACCGCTCGGCGCTGTGCGAGGCGGTGCGCGGCTGCTCGACCGTGTTCCACGCGGCGGCGGTGATGAACTTCCTGGGCGTCGCCCGGCGCGAGGTGCGCGACCAGGTCTTCAGCATCAACCTGAGCGGCACGCGCAACGTGATCGACGCCTGCCTCGACACCGGCTGCCCGCAGCTCGTCTACACCAGCACCAACACCGTCTGCTACGGCGAGGGGGCGGTCGACCTGCAGGACGAGGCGCGGCCGTACGCCCAACGGCCGATCGACCTCTACGCGCAGAGCAAGATCGCCGCGGAGAGCCTGGTGCTGGCCGCGAACGGCCGGAGGCTGCGCACGGTGGCGCTGCGCCCGGCGGGCATCTGGGGCGCGGGGCCCGGCTGCTACATGCTGGAGAAGTTCGTCGCCGAGCTGCGCGCCGGCCGGCTGGTCGCGACCATCGGCGACGGCCGGGCGCAGGCCGACAACACGCACGTCGCCAACGTCGTCAGCGCCGAGCTGCTCGCCGCCGCGGCGCTCGCCGAGAGGCCGCAGTCGACCGCCGGGCACGCCTACTTCGTCACCGACGAGGAGCCGATGAACCTGATGGAGTGGTTCCGGCCGCTCACCGAGGCCCTGGGGCACCAGGTGCCCAAGCGCTCCATCCCGGCCTGGCCGCTGTACCAGGTGGCGCACCTCTCCGAGTGGGCGCACCGCTTCGGCGGGCCCAAGCCGTTCATGACCCGCCTGGAGATCCACAACCTGACCACCACCTTCACCTTCAAGAGCGACAAGGCGCGCCGCGAGCTGGGCTACCGGCCGCTGGTGCAGCACGCCGAGGGCATGAAGGAGTGCATCACCTACTGGCGCGAGCACCGGGCATGAAGGACGCCTACGACGTGGTGGTCGTCGGCTTCGGGGCCGCGGGGGCCTGCGCGGCCATCGAGGCGGCGCGCGCCGGGGCCCGCGTGCTCGTCCTGGAGCGCTACGCCGGCGGCGGGGCGACCAAGCTCTCCGGCGGAGTGGTCTACGCCGGCGGCGGCACCGGTCCGCAGAAGGCCGCGGGCGTCGAGGACGACGTCGAGTCGATGGTGCGCTACCTCGCGCGCGAGACCGACGGCGGCGTCGAGGAGGGCGTGCTGCGCGCGTTCTGCGAGTCGAGCCGCGAGAACCTCGCCTGGCTCGAGTCGCTGGGCCTGGCCGTGCCGCCCAAGCTCTTCCCGGACAAGACGACGCAGCCGCCCGACGGCTACGGGCTGTACTTCTCCGGCAACGAGCAGCCCTACGAGGGTTCGGCTCGCCCCGCGGCCCGCGGCCACGTGCCGGGCGGGAAGGGGATGACCGGCGCGGAGATCTTCGAGGCGCTGCGCAAGGCGGCGCTGGCGGCGGGAGTGGAAGTTCGCACCCACGCCAAGGTCGAGCGCCTGGTGGCCGACGGGGAAGACGGCATCCGCGGCGTGGAGATCTCCGACCTGACCGGCACCGCCGCGGCCGGCGCGCACGGCTTGCTGGGCAGGCTCGGGATGATCGGCGGTCCGATCCCGGCGCTGGGGCGCAGCCTGGAGAAGCGCGGCAAGCGCTCGATCGTCTCGGCCAAGACCGCGGTGCTCGCCGCCGGCGGCTTCGTCTTCAACGCCGGGATGATGAAGCGCTACGCGCCGGCCTACGCGGGCTGCATGCCGCTGGGCACGCCCGGCGACGACGGCTCGGGCATCGAGCTGGGGCAGGCGGTGGGCGCCGGGGTCGAGGGGATGGACCGCTGCGCCGCCTCGCGCTTCCTCTGCCCGCCCGAAGCCTTCGTCAGCGGCCTCCTCGTCAACCTGGACGGCGAGCGCTTCTGCGACGAGACGCTCTACGGAGCGACGCTCTCCGCCCACATCGCCGCGCAGCCGAAGGCGCGGGCCTGGCTCGTCGTCGATGCCCGGCAGCACGACCTGGCCGACCTGCAGCTGGACCAGGAAGAGAACGTCTCGGAGCAGCCGCTGGCGGAGATCTTCGCCGGGCGGCGCAACGCGCTCATCTTCCGCAAGCTCACCGGCAGCGGGAACCTGCACCTGAACCGCAAGCGGGCGGGCAGCCTGCGCGAGCTGGCCGAGAAGATGGGCGTGCCGGCCGGGGCGCTGGAGAAGACGGTGGTGGCCTACAACGCCGTCGCCACCGGTGGCACCGCCCGAGACGCCTTCGGCAAGCGCGCGGCCTACGTCGCGGCCCTCCAGGAAGCGCCGTTCTTCGCCGTCGACTGCCGCCTGGACAGCAAGCTCTTCCCCAGCCCCTGCCTCACGCTCGGCGGGCTGCGCACCGACGCGCTGACCGCGCAGGTCCTCGACGAGTCGGGCGGGGCGATCCGCGGGCTCTTCGCCGCCGGCCGCAACGCCGCCGGCGTCTGCTCGCGCTCCTACGTCAGCGGCCTGTCCATCGCCGACTGCGTCTTCTCGGGCCGCAACGCCGGCCGCAGCGCCGCCAGAGCGGCCAAGTCCTGAACCCTCCCGGAGTCACCAGAATGGAAAAGCTCGTCTACCTCGTCTGGGCCCCTGACCGCATCGCCAAGGACCGCGCCGCGATCCGCGACCTGCTCCTCGAGGAGTGCGGCCCCAAGCTGCTCGGGCTCGGGCCCAAGCGGCTCGTCGTCCACGTCGGCGACCCCGAATCGAAGATGAACAACCCGATGCCCTTCGGGCCCAAGGACCCGCCGCAGATCTCCGGGTCGGTGGACCTCTGGGTGGACGCGGTGGACCAGCGCGGGCCGTTCGAGAAGGTGCTGACCGAAGCGGGCTTCAAGATCTGCGGCTACCAGGTCGAGGAGTCGATCTACCGCGACTACGGCGGCAACCCGCACTCCGGGCCGCGCACCTGGGCCGACGGCGAGCGGTCGCCAGGCGTCACCGTCATCACGCTGCTCGAGCGGCCCAAGCGCCTCGACTACGACGAGTGGATCAAGCGCTGGCACGGCGTGATGTCCCCGGTCTCCGAGGCCATCCAGCCGCGCACCCGCTACGTGCGCAACCGCATCCTGCGCCCGGTGACCGAGGGCGCCCTGGCCATCGACGGCATCGTCGCCGAGATGTGGCCCTCGACGCGCCACTGCGAGAACCCGTTCCTGTTCTTCGGGGCCGGCCTGAACCCGGTGAAGCTGGCCGTCAACATGGCCAAGATCCTCGGGGCGGTAACGAACTTCCACGACCTGATGCGCGTGCGCACCGCGCCGGTGAGCGAGTACTTCCTCAAGACCGACTTCGAGAAGCGGGCATGAGGCCGATGCCGCCCCACCCCCGCCTCCCCGTCGCAGACGGGTCCCGAAGAACGAGACCGGGTTCCCGAAGGCTCCGGGGAGGGGCTCCTCTCTGCTCGGTGCCACCTCCTGCGCGACAAGGAAATCCGCCTCGAAAGCAGGTCCGTGTGTCGAGCCAAAGATCGCCGAAGGCAACCCACCGGCCCCTCACCGGAGCCTCGAGTGCACCCAGTTCAGTCGTTGCGACCCGTGTGCGACGGGGAGGCGGGGGTGGGGCAGCGGGGGCAGCGGGGGTAGCGGCGACAACCCATTTCGAGCCGAGGGCCTGACCCGATGCCCTTCTTCGCCCGCCCCAAAGAGTCCTACCAGACGCGCCCCGGCTTCGCGCTGGTGCCCGAGCCGGGCAAAACGCGGCTGACCCCGCGCGCGCTGCCGCTGCCGCTGCCGACCCGGGCCGACGTCCCCTCGGGCCACGTGCTGGTCGACCTGCGCGCGGCGCTCCTGTGCCATTCCGACCGGACCCAGGGCGAGAACCCGGAGAACCGCGGCGGCGTGACGGTGGGCCTGGAGCCCTGGCTGCCCGCCGGCGGCCGCGTCCTCTTCCACGAGGTGGCGGTGACGCTGCGCTTCGCGGCGTCGGACGTGGCGGCGCGGATCCCGGAGTGGAAGCCCGGCACCGCCGGCACAGTGCTGGTCCGCTGGGACGAGTTCCGGGGCCGCACCCCCTGCACCTGCCCCAACTGCCAGCGCGGCAACGCCAAGAACTGCTACTTCGGCTTCGAGCGCATCGTCGAGTTCGGCATCAAGGAGGTGCCGGGCGGCGGGCAGCGGCGCTTCGTCGTCCCCGCCAGCGCCTTCGTGCCGCTCAAGCCCGGGATGCGCCCGCACTGGGGCGCGCTGGTCGAGCCGACCGCCACCTTCGCCAACGGCTTCAACGAGGCGCTGGCCATGGCGCGCGCGAGCTACGGCCCGGAGTGGCCGGCGACGCTGGAGGGCCGCAAGCCCGCGGCGCTCTTCTTCGGGCTGGGGCCCATCGCGCTCTTCGGCTGCGTCGTCGCCCGGCACCTGGGCTTCACGCCCATCGGCGTGAGCCGCACGCCGCTGGAGAGGAACCCGCGGGCGCAGGCGCTGGTGAAGCTGGGCGGCCACTACTTCACCCTCGACCAGGAGCCGCGCAGCGGCTGGAAGGACGTGCTGCCGGGACACCGGATCTTCGCGGTGGGGGAGGGCAGCGGCGACGCCGAGTCCTTCTCCCTGCTCGACTACCTGGCCAAGTCCGGCCGCGCCGAGCGCTGGGAGCCGCTGACCGCGTTCCTGTTCCAGAGCATCCCCGGCGCGACCAAGGGCGTCTCCTTCGAGGGCGGGATGTCGCTGACGATGCAGACCCTGCACTCGAACTTCGTGCGCTTCTTCGTCAACGCCAACCGCCGGGACTTCGACACGGCGCAGGACGCGCTCCTCTCCGCGCCGCCGGAGGTGGTCGAGGGCTTCTTCACGCAGATGGACGGCAGCTTCGAGGCGCTGGCGGAGCGGTTCTGGGACGTCTGGGACGGCAAGAAGGGCGCGGGAAGCGGCCTCATCCGGACCGGCGTCTGGTTCGAGCACGACGATCTGCCGGCGGTCGACTGATTGGGGCTGGCCGCGGCCCGCGACCTCGGGCTCGCTGGCGAGGCGAAAGAAGAGGAAGGAAGGGAAGGACGCAATGGCTCTCTTGAACCGCAGGGTGATGGGCGAGGAAGGCTTCTTCAACAAGGTGGTCCGCCGGCGCAAGCTGGAGTCGGTCTTCCTCTTCGTCACCAACGACTGCAACTCCCAGTGCCGCACCTGCTTCTACGCCAAGGAGACGCACCCCGGCGCGAACATGACCTTCGCGCAGATCCGCACGCTCTCCGAGACGGCGCCGCGCTTCGACAAGCTGTGGCTCTCGGGCGGCGAGCCGTTCCTGCGCCCGGACCTCGTGGAGATCATCGAGCTCTTCTACCGGAACAACGACATCAAGACGATCAACCTGCCCACCAACGGCCTGCTGCCCGAGCGGGTGGAGACCGAGGTCCGCAAGCTCGTCGACCGCTGCCCGAACCTGGCGGTGCACCTGAACTACTCGCTCGACGGCCTGGGCGAGGTCCACGACCGGCAGCGCGGCGTCCCCGGCGGCTTCGAGAAGACGATCAAGGCGATGGAGCGCACCAGCGCCGCGTTCGCCGGCCACCCGCGCATCCACCAGAACGTGGCCACGGTCGTCACCGGCGAGAACGTGGACCAGCTCTTCGACCTGGGGCTCTACCTCTTCAAGCGCTTCCGGCTGGCCACCCAGTTCTTCGAGGCGGTGCGCGGCGACCCGCGCGACCCGAAGCTGGCCCGCGCCGACCGCCCGCGGCTGGAGGCGTTCCACCGGCAGCTCGTGCCGCTGATGGACCTGTACGCCAACCGGCTCTTCAAGGAGCTGCCGCCCGGCGGAAGGCAGCTGGCCAAGGTCTCGTTCATGGGCGTGATGGGCGAGCTGTACCGGATCCAGGAGACCAACCTGAACGGGCCGACGCCCTGGGGCATGGACTGCACCGCCGGCGAGACCACGCTGGTGCTCGACCACGACGGCGGCTTCCGCTCCTGCGAGATGCGGCCGCGCATCGGCAACGTGCGCGACTACGGGTTCGACCTGAGGGCGGCGCACGAGTCGGTGGCGATGCGCGAGGAGATCCGCGCCATCGGCGGCGGCGAGCGCGCCAACTGCTGGTGCACGCACACCTGCTGGATGCTCTCCTCGATGAAGTTCAGCCCGCGCAAGATCGTGGTCGAGGTCCCGCGGCGCTTCCTGGAGAGCAAGCGCGAGCTCGGGGCTCCGCTGGACCCGGACCAGATCGACCTGGCGGGGCTGGAGCAGCGCTACGGGCTGGCGGGGAGGGTGTGATGCGCATCGTCGTCGGAATCGCCGGCTCGCGCGGGGACGTGCAGCCGGTCATCGAGATCGCCACCGCGCTGCACCGGCGCGGCCACGCGGTGAAGATGTTCGCACCCAAGCAGTTCGAGGAGACCATCACCGGGCGCGGCATCGACGCCGGCTACTTCAACACCGACAGCCAGCAGCTGATGGGCTCGCTCGACCAGGGGTTCAAGTCGGCCCACAACATCCTCAAGTGGGCGACCGCGGCGATGGTCGACCAGTTCGAGAAGCTCATCCCGGCGACCGCCGGCGCCGACGCGCTCCTGACCGCGGTCAACGAGATCGGCGCGGCGACGGTGGCCCAGTACCGCCAGATCCCGCACTTCCGCATGGGCTACTGCCCGTTCCTGCCCGGCGACCAGGTGCCGCCGGTGGTGCCCCTCACCGTCAACCTGCCCACGAGCGCCAACCGCCTGATGTGGCAAGGCGTGGACCTGGCGACCAAGTTCCTGTTCGGCAAGACGCTCGACGGCAAGCGGCGCGAGCTGGGGCTGCCCAAGATCGGCAAGGTCACCGACTACAGCGCCGGCACCAGCCACAACCTGCTGGCCTACGACCCGCTGCTGTCGCCGCCCGCGCGGGGCTGGAAGTACCAGTACGACTACGTCGGCTACCCGTTCGGCGGGGACGAGGGCGCGCTGCCCCCGGAGGTCGAGGAGTTCCTGGCGGCGGGGCCGGCGCCGGTCTACCTCGGCTTCGGCAGCGTCATCGTGCCCAACCCCGACGAGATCACGGGGATGATCCTCGCCGCGGTCCGGCGCGCCGGCTGCCGCGCCATCGTCGGGCAGGGCTGGACGGGCCTGGGCAAGAACGTCACCAGCCTGCCCAAGGAAGTGATGCTGCTGGGCCCCTCGCCGCACCGGACGCTGTTCCCGCGGATGGCGGGCATCGTCCACCACGGCGGCTCGGGCACCACGCACAACGCCGCCCGGGCCGGGGTGCCGCAGGCGGTGATCCCGCAGATCCTCGACCAGTACTACTGGGGCAAGCGGGTGTTCGAGCTGGGCATCGGGCCGGCGCCCGTGCCGCTCACCCGGCTGACGGAGGCCAAGCTGACGCGGATGCTCGCCGGCGTGCTCGAGCCGACCTGCGCCCGGCAGGCGAAGACGGTCGGCGGGCTGATCCGCGAGGACGGGGCGCAGGTGGCGGCGGGCATCATCGAGGCCGCGCTCTCCGGGCGGAAGGCAGACCAGGCCGAGTCGCGCTCGCCGATTTCCCTGCACCGGGTGCGCGCCTCGCCGGAGGGCACCGCCAGCGGCAACGCGGGATGACGAGGGTGACCCGCAGCAGGCTGGTGGCCCTGGCCGCCATCGGGGCGGTCGCGGGGACTCTCGCCGAGGGGCTGCACCTGCGCACCGGCGTCTGGGCGCTGTCGGACGCCGGGGCCTTCCCGTGGTGGATCGCCGCCGTCTACTTCTTCGGGTTCCTCGGCTTCGGGCTGGCGCTGCGGCGCTTCGGCCCGCCGCTGGAGGTCCGCCCCGGGCGCCTCGGGCTCGAGCTCGCCGCGTTCGCCGCCCTGCTGCTGGCGCCCTCGGCGATGCCCGAGCAGGAGCTGGCGATGACCGCCCTCGCGACGGGCTGGGTCGCCCTCCGGCTGGTCGCCTTCCGGGCGCCCGGGGACGTGCCTCTGGCTCTGGGCGCGGCCGCGGCGAACCTGGCGATCGAGTGGCCGCTCGTCGCGCTGGTCGGGCTCTACCGCTATCCGTCGGCGCACTTCCTGGCCGTGCCGCTGTGGCTCTTCCCGTTCTGGGCAGGGCTGGGGCTGGGCCTGCGGCGATTCTTCAGCGCCGCGGCCGGAACAGGTGGCCGGTGACCCTTCAGGGACGGGCGCGCTCGCCCGTACGCCCGGTCACTTCGTGGGCGAGGTGACCGGCGGCGGCACCTGCGGCATGCCGTCGGGGATCTTCTCCTTGCTGGCCTCGGCCTTCTTCTCCTTCTTGCTGACCTCGATCCACTGGGCCTTGTTGGCGCCCTGCTTGGTCTCGTAGGAGGCGCGCACCTCGGCTCCGGCCTTGATCTCGTCCAGGGTCCCGGTGCGCCCGTCGATGAAGATGGTGGTCGTCTTGTCGACCTGGAGGGTGAGCGCCGAGCCCTTGCCCTGCTCGACGGTGACCCGGTTCTTGTCCTTGTCCACCTGGTTGACGGCGCCGCGCGCCTCGCGCAGCCCGGCGTCCTTGGGCGGGTCCTCCGCCCGGGCCACTCCGAAGGGGAGCCCCACCACCATCGCCGCCACCACCACCCATGCCTTCGCCGCCATCGCTGCCTCCAAGACCATTCCCCAGGTTCCCTTCGAGCAACCGCGGTGCCACCCCCGCCGTCCGGGGGCTCGGCTCCGCCGTTCCCAACGCGGGAAAGGTGCTTCCGAGGAGGCCCCCGACGCATCCTCGATTCCCGAGCGACCGTCGGGCCCTCGCGAGTAGACTCCCGCGCCTTCGAACGATGGACGAGGTGGGCATGCGCAAGCGAAGCGACTGGGACGACTACTTCATGGAGATCGCCCGGGTGGTGGCCAGCCGAGCGACCTGCGACCGCAAGCACGTGGGCGCGGTCATCGTGCGCGACCGGACCATCCTCTCCACCGGCTACAACGGGTCCATCCGCGGCCTGCCGCACTGCGACGAGGCGGGGCACCTGATGGAGAACGGCCACTGCGTGGCGACCATCCACGCCGAGGCCAACGCCATCCTCCAGGCCGCCAAGAACGGAGTGGCCATCGACAAGTCGGAGATCTTCATCACCGCGAGCCCCTGCTGGCCGTGCTTCAAGCTCATCGCCAACGCCGGCATCAAGCGCATCGTCTTCGGCGAGTTCTACCGGGACGAGCGCATCTTCGAGTACGCGCAGAAGCTGGAGATCGAGCTGGTGGGCCTGGGCGAAGCGGCGGCCAAGCGGCCCTGAGGCGCGGGCGGGTAGAGCCCGCCCTCCGTGGAGGGGACGGTCATTGTCGTTCGACGCGACCGACCGACCGACCGACACGACCCCCGGCACGGAGGCCGGGCTCTACCCACGCGCCGCTCTCGCAATACCGGGGACGGTCATTGTCGGTTCGCCGCGACCGACCGACCGACACGACCCCCGGCACGGAGGCCGGGCTCTACCCACGCGCCGCTCTCGCAATGCCGCTGGGTCCCCGCCTCAGCGCCGCTTTCCCAACCGGAACGCCAGCAGCGGAACGAGCGCCAGCACGAGCGCCAGGCCGGGCCCGGCCCCGGACGCCGAGCAGCCGCCGCCCGAGCCGCCGCCTCCCGCATCCGCGACGGTCCCCGCGTCCGCCGGAACCAGCGGCGCCGAGGCCGGGTAGCAGCTGCCGCGGTCGCAGTACGGGGCGGTGGACGGGCAGGTGACGTACCGGCACGGATCGTCCTGGCAGGTGCCCGAGAGGCAGACGAGGAACTTGTCGCAGCCCTGGGTGCAGACGCAGCTCAAGCCGGTGGCGCACGGGTCGTCGGCGCAGGTGCCGCGGTCGCAGTATTTGCCGGAGGGGCAGGGCGCGCTGCAGGTGTCCACGCAGGCGCCCTCGCGGCAGAACTTCCCGCTGCCGCAGACCACCGTGGCGCAGGGGTCGGACACGCACTGGCCCAGGTTGAGCCGGTACTTGCCCTGGTCGTAGGACTGAATCGACTGCGTGCAGCGCTGCCCGGCGGGGCAGGCGCCGATGACGTAGCAGGAGTCGTCGCAGGAGTTCCCCTGCAGCTCGCCCTGGGCGACCGAGGCGATCTCGTCGAAGGTCGCGTTGAGCGTGGGCAGGTCGCTGGCGTCGTAGTACTTGCAGGCGATGCGCGGACCGGTCGGGTTGGCGGGGTTGGCGCAGGTGCCGTTGACGCGCGGGACGCCGCCGGCGGCCGCCATCCGGTCGAGCCGCGCGGGGCCGACGTCCGTGCCGAAGCCGATGACGAAGGTCTGGATGCCGTTGGCGCGCAGCGCGTTCAGGCTGTTCACGGCGAGGGTCGTGTTGGCGTCCTTGTCGCTGCCGGGGCAGGTCGGGTCACCGTCGGTGAGCAGCACGATGAAGCGCCGCCGGGTGCCGTCGGTCAGGTCCGGCAGCGCCGCGGCCTGGTCCAGCGCCGCGGAGGTGGGCGTGTTGCCTCCCGGGTCCCCGCTGGAGAGCGAATGGGCGATGGCGTCGGCGTTGTAGAACTCGCACGAGACCTCGAGGTCGCTCGGGGGAGTGCAACCGTCGCCGGTGAAGGACGGGAAGACGGCCAGGCCGAAGCGCATGACGCTCTGGCGCGGCGGCACGAAGGCGTTGACGGCCTGCACCGCGATCGACCACTTGCTGACCGCTGGCGGCGGCTTGGGGTCCGTCATGCTCCCCGAGCGGTCGAGGAGGATCAGCATGTTGGGGCACTTCTCCGCCCGGGCTGGAACGCTCGCGAGGATGCCCAACGCCGCCGTTGCCGCCAGCCCGAGCCACCGCATCGCCGCCGCCTCCCGCATGGGGCCGCGCGGGGCCCCATCCCGTGCAGCGCAACGTGCGCACGGCGAAGCTGGCTGACCAGCGGACGGGCGGGCGGCTACTTCGCGGCGCGATGGCCCCAGCGGCCGTGGTGCACCACCTCGCCCAGCGACTTGCGCTGCTTCGGCCGGCCCTCCTCGGCGGGATAGCCCAGCGGGAAGAACGCCACGGGCTCGACTCCGGCCGGCAGCCCCAGCAGCTCGCGCGCCGCCTGGGGATCGAACGCGCAGATCCAGCAGGTCCCGAGCCCGAGGTCCTGGGCGCACAGCGTCATGTGGTCCATGGCGATGGCGCAGTCCACCTCTCCGTGGTTCTTGCCGTCCTTCTTGCGCACCCAGGCGGCGCCGGTCTCGCAGCACACGGCGACGATGACCGGGGCCTGCTCGTAGAACCACGCCTTGTCGTAGGCCGCCTTGAACCTGCGCCGCTCCTGGGCGTCGCGGACGACCACGAAGCCCCACGGCTGGAGGTTGCAGGCCGAGGGAGCCAGGCGGCCGGCTTCGAGCACGGCCTGGAGCTTGTCCTCCTCGACCGGGTCAGGCTTGTAGGCGCGGATGGACTTCCGGGCGCGGGCCAGCTCGAGGAAGGGGGTCATGGCCGTTTCTCCTGTGCCTGCTGGGGGGGAGTGGACTTGAAGATCCGGGCGAGCTCGAGCGCCGAGCCCACGAGCCTTTTCAGCTCCGCCTCGCCGAGCGTCCGGGGGGCGACCACGAGGAGCGCGTCGCCGACCCCTTCGTAGCTCCAGCGCTCGGGAGCGTGCCGCGCGAGCCAGGCGCGGGAGGGACCGTCGAACCGGGCGCGGATGGCGTCGACCTCCTCGCCCTGCACGAGCATCGCCGCGGAGAAGTCAGGGTCCTCCGGGAAGGCGATGTCCTGGAGGTTGGCCAGGCGGCCCAGCTCGTCGATCGGGCTGCGCGGCCGGGAGAAGAAGGCGGGCAGGTGCAGCCCGGGATCCTCGACCAGGCAGGCGGTCTGGACGGTCGAGCGCTGCTTGGGGCGCAGGAGGAGGTCGCGCTCGGTGTGGGCGATCTCCGCGACGTCCACCCGCGCGCCTTCGAGCGGCCCGAAGACCCGCCGCTGCAGCCGGTGGTCCTGGCCAGCGCGGCAGGCGCGAAAGCGGCCGAAGCGCCCCAGTCCGGACTCGCGGGCGAGGTACTGCCAGCCGTGGACCCCGGCCAGCTCCTTCCAGGCGCGCGTGCGCTGGACGTCCAGGAGGACGAACAGGGCGACCAGCGCGGCCGCGGCGATGCCGAGGATGAGGACGAGGGGTGCCATCCGCCGAACTGCTTGCCAGGGAAAGGGCCGTCCCGCAAGCTGCCCGCGGTTTTTCCAGCCCGGAGCGCGCGATGGATTTGGGTACCTGGATGAAGGAGTTCGGCGCGGCGATCACCGTCTGCGACAAGGACGGGATCATCCTCGAGATGAACGAGCGGTCGGGCGCGACCTTCAAGAAGGACGGCGGCCCCGGGCTCGTCGGCAAGAGCCTGCTCGACTGCCACCCCGAGCCCGCGCGGTCCAAGCTCGTCCAGCTGCTGAAGACCCAGGGCACCAACGCCTACACCATCGAAAAGGCGGGCGTGAAGAAGCTCATCTACCAGGCCCCCTGGTACGTGAAGGGCGAGTTCCGGGGACTGGTCGAGCTCTCGCTCGTCATCCCTCTCGAGATGCCCCACTTCGTGCGCGCCCCGAAAGTGCCGTAGCCGCCCCCCTCGACCGCGCTCGGGATGAGCGGCGGGAAGGCATCGAGGCGCGCCAGCGGTTAACCTGCGAGGCGACGCGCCAGGAGGGACTTCCCATGCCGCAGAACGTGCTCGATCGCATCCCGCTCGGGGGCATCGTCAGCGTCCGTGACCGGCTGCTCGACTTGCAGGCCAAGGGCCGCAAGGTCTACCGGCTGGAGTCGGGCGACCCTTCGTTCCCCATCCCGAGCCACGTCAAGGCGGCGATGGAGCGGGCGCTGGAGGCGGGGCACACCCACTACACCGCCGGCGCCGGAATCAAGCCGCTGCGCGAGGCCCTCCTGCGCAAGCTGGTGGAGGAGAACCGAATCCCGGTCCACGGCGCCGAGCGGGT
This sequence comes from Myxococcales bacterium, assembly GCA_036504155.1. Lineage (GTDB taxonomy): Bacteria > Myxococcota > Myxococcia > Myxococcales > UBA5297 > JACRCT01. The sequence goes on along the minus strand of DASXVQ010000036.1, from coordinate 68,389 downwards.
CTTCGTCACCAACGGCGCGATGCACGCCCTGTACGTGACCTTCCGTGCGCTGCTCGAGCCGGGCGACGAGGTGATCGTCCCCAGCCCCACCTGGACCGAGACCTTCGACAACGTCAGCCTCTCCGGCGGCGTCCCCGTGCACGTCCCGCTCGACGAAGCCCACGGCTACCGCTGGGAGCCGGAGGCGATCGAGGCGGCGGTCAACAAGCGCACCAAGGCCCTCGTCATCAACACGCCCCACAACCCGACAGGGGCGGTGCTCTCGCGCGAGAACCTGCAGGGCATCGTCAAGGTCGCCGAGCGGCACGGGCTCTGGGTGGTCAGCGACGAGGCCTACGAGCATGTCCTCTTCGACAAGCTGCACCACGTCAGCGCCGGCGCGTTGGGCTACCCCAAGGTCGTCAGCGTCTTCTCGATGTCCAAGAGCTACGCGATGAGCGGCCTGCGGGTGGGCTACCTCGCCTGCAACGACGACCACCTCGCCGAGCGGTACGCCAAGCTGCTGCGCTGCACGATCAACGGGGTGAACTCGGTGGCGCAGCACGGGGCGCTGGCGGCGAGCACCGGGCCGCAGGACGAGACGCGGGCGATGTGCGCGGAGTACCAGCGGCGGCGCGACGCGCTCTGGGAGTCGCTCTCGGGCGTCTCGCTGCTCAAGCCCTTCAAGCCCTCCGGCGCCTTCTACCTGTGGGCGCGCATCGGCGAAGGGTGGAAGGGCGGCAAGAGCGGCTGGGACATGACCGACTACCTGCTCGAGAGGGGCGTCGGCAGCGCGCCGGGAGAGGTCTTCGGCCCCGCCGGAGCCGGGCACGTCCGCTTCGCCTTCAGCTGCTCCACCGAGCAGGTGGTGGCCGGGGCGGCGGTGCTCAAGGAAGCGCTGAGCGGCTGACGCAGTTGTACGCGGTTGTACGCGGTACGGAGCCGCAAGCGTCAGCGCGTCGGAGGGCACGAAGCCCTGGGCAGTGACGGGAAGCGATTCCGCCCGGGACTCGGTTCGTACTCGCTTGCTCGCCGGTCACTGCGCAGGGCACTTGCCCTCCGCGCGCTCACGCTTGCGGCTCCGCACGTCGGTCGCTTCGGAGGGCAGCCTAGAAGCAGACGCCGGCGCCCACGGTCAGCATCAGGTCGTCGAGGTAGCCGCGGCGGTAGCCCACCAGCTCCACGCGCCAGGCGAAGCCGGCGAAGCGGTGGAAGTACCAGTTGCTGCGGATGCCCACGCCGTAGACGAGCCCGGCCTTGACCCCGGTGAACGAGGTGGCTGCGCCCTGCACGTCGTAGGTGACCGGCATGATCATCAGCGCCGGGCCGATCTTGGCGTAGATGAGCACCGGGGGCAGCGGGTAGCCGAAGAGGATGTCCAGGGTCAGGTAGTGCGACGCGCTGTTGACCCGGACCTGCTCCGTGCCCACCGATGTCCCGGTGGCGGAGGCCTGGTAGCCCAGCTCGAGGATCAGGTTCTCGTGCAGGAACTCCGACTCCGGCGCGAACGCGGCCCGGCCGATCTGGTAGCTGATGATGAGGCCGGACATGAAGTGGCTGGTGGCGCTGCCGGTGGAGCCCGACATCCACAACCCGCCGAACGCGAACTCCGCGGCGATGCCGTTGCCGGGCTCGTCGTCGGCGGCGAGCCGCTCCTCCTCGCCGGCCTCCGGCTCGAGCTCCTCCTCGGCGGTCCGCGACCGCTTCTTGCGTGCGCCATTGTCGTCGCCGTCCGGGCTCTCCTCGTCGGCGGAGCGGCTGCGGCGCGAGGTGCGCGGCTTCTCCTCGTCGCCGCCGACGCCCTCGTCCGGGGGCGGGCTGGCCTTCTTGGCGGCGGAGGAGGAGGGCGTCTCCTCCTCGTCGCCGAAGTTGGAGGCCTTCTTCGCGGGCGGCGGCGGCGACTCCTCCGAGGGCCGCGGCGCGCTCTCGTCCTCGACGGCGGTGGAGTGCTTGCGCTTCTTCTTCGGCGCGGTGGCGGGCGCCACCTCGTCCCCGCTGGTCTCCTCGGGGTCGGTGAGGCGGGGCTTGCGGCGCTCCTCGCCGGCCACGGCGGCGGCGGGGGCGGCCAGGGTCAGGGCGAGCAGGGCGACGAGGAAGGTTCGCGGATGCACGGAGGGGCTCCTGGCGGCTAGCGCTTGCACTCGTTCATGGACTGGGCGGTCGCCGGACAGTGCGCGAACTGGCTGCGCGCGAGGTAGAACCGGTCCATGAAGGCGCCGCACAGCGCGGCCTTCAGGGTCGGGTCGGTGGCCCCGTCGATGACCGCGTCGAGGACGGTGGGCAGGTTGGAGCCCGCCTGCTTCTTCAGGCTGAACTGCGACTGGATGGTGGCCGCCTCCATCAGGTCGCCCCAGGGCCGCAGGCCGGGCTCCCCGCCGGCGCCGCTCTGGGCGTTCCACAGCGCCTGGAACATCTGCCGCCGCGCGCCGGTCTGCCCGAGCGCGCCCACCACCGCCGCGTCGCGCCCGGCGGCCCACATCGCCGAGGCGAAGACGCTGCCCACGCGGTAGGCGCAGCCGTAGGGTCGGCAGCGGTTGAAGAACTCGTCGTGGGTCTCGGTCTCGAGGTTGTTCCACATCCCCTCGTCCATGCACTGCGGCGTGTCGATGCGGCGCGTCTCCCCGTCCTCGGGCGGCAGCGAGGCGCTCATGAAGGAGGGGTCGCAGCTGAGGAGGTCGTCGGAGCAGGTGACGCCCACCCCGAAGAGGTCGGCGGAGCCCTCCTCGAGCGCGGAGAGGAGGTTGGCGCCGGGGGTGGCGCCGAAGTCGCCCAGCCAGGACTTGACGATGGGCGGGTCCGGGTTGCTGCCGTCGACGTTGTAGCTGAAGACCGCGTGCCCGTACTCGTGGCCGACGATGCCCTGGTTGATGCCCATGGGCACCTGCTGCAGCTGCTCGAAGGGGAGGATGAGGAAGCCCTTGATCAGCGCCCAGAACATCGCGTTGTCGGGCTGGGCCACTCCGTTCTCGACGAACTCGGGGAAGTAGTAGACGTTGGGCACCCCGAAGCGCGACTCGGTGAGCGTCCCGCCGATCTTGTTGGTGAAGAAGTCGTGGGCGCGCTCGAGGTTGTAGTAGGTGGTCGCCATGTTCAGCGAGTGGAAGTCCGCCGGCACCAGCGCGCCCTGGCTCTCGATGTAGGAGGCGTTGACGTCGCCGCCCGGGTTGCGGGTCACCTGCTGGCGCGCCTCGTCGATGGTGCTGGCGGTGACCTCGTCGACGTTGAACTTGGCGCCGCCGATGAGCTTGGCCACCGAGCCCTGCAGCTTGCGGATGTCGGTGGGGGTCGTCAGGGTCACCGTGCGCGGCTCGTAGGCGCCGCTCTCGGGGCTGTAGACCAGGACGACGACCTGGAACGGGGCTTGGCCGCCCGGGCCGCACGCGCAGAGGAGGAGGGCCGCCGTCAGGGCCCACAGGGAGTGCTGTCTCATGGGCCGCACTTTACCACCCTCATTCCGGGTGGGCTGCCGCGGAGAGAGCGGTTAGGCTCCCGGGCCGCATTTCTTCCCCAGCCCGGGAGCGCCCACCATGACCGACCCGCTCGTCCCGACCCGCCCCTGCGCCGTGGTGACCGGCGCCTCCGGAGGCATCGGCCTCGACCTCGCCCGGCTGCTCGCCGCCGACGGGCACGACCTCGTCCTGGTGGCGCGCAGCGCCGGCAAGCTCGAGGAGATCGGCCGCGAGCTCTCCGGCCGCTTCAAGGTGCGCTGCGAGGCGCTGCCGGCGGACCTGTCCCGGCTGGAAGGGGTCGACGCGGTGGTGGCGGGCGTGGCGGCCAAGGGGCTGCAGGCGGACGTCCTGGTCAACAACGCCGGCTTCGGCCAGTCCGGCGAGTTCGCCAGGACCGACCTCGCGCGCGAGCTGGAGATGATCCAGCTCAACGTCGTGGCGCTGACCGCGCTGACCAAGCGCGTCCTGCCGGGGATGCTCGAGCGCAAGCGCGGGCGGATCCTGAACGTGGCCTCCACCGCCGCCTTCCAGCCGGCGCCGCTGCTGTCCGTCTACGCCGCGACCAAGGCCTACGTGCTCTCGTTCTCGGAGGCGCTCTCCGCCGAGGTGGCCGGCACCGGCGTCACGGTGACCGCGCTGTGCCCCGGGCCCACGGTGACGGGCTTCGCCGCGGCCGCGGACCCGACCGAGTCGGCGCTCTTCAAGAAGATGCCCACCATGCGCTCGGAGGAGGTCGCTCGCCAGGGCTATCGCGCCTTGCTCGCGGGCCGGCGGCTGATCGTCCCCGGGCTGTTCAACAAGCTCGGGGCCTTCGGGGTGCGGTTCACGCCGCGCGGATGGGTGCTCAAGCTCGCGCGGTCGCTGCAGGCGCGATCGAAGTAGTAGTGGCCGGCCTCTGCGCCGGCTTCCTTCTTCGATCCAGCCGACTGAACTGACGGGGGACGCGCTCAGATTGGACCGAGGAAGCAGGCGCAGAGGCCTGCCTCCACTGGTCCTCTGCCGGTGCAAGCCCTACGTCGTCGCCAGGTCCTCGAGGAAGTCGATCGACGGCACGAAGAAGGCGCAGCCGGTGATCGCCCGCGTGAACCGCATTAGGTGGTCGTGCTCGCCGTGCCGCTCGGCCACCATCATTCGCGCGAGCATCTTGTCGAAGTTCTCGGGGCTCTTGCCGTAGGCCACGAAGTACAGCCCGGCCTCGGCGGTGGTCCCGTACGGCATGCTGTGCCGCAGGATCTCCAGCTCCTTGCCGTCCTCCTCGATGACCACCCGGGCGATATGCGCGGTCTTGGGCTTGGTCTCCGGCGCCAGCTCCTGGCCCTCGGCCTTGGTGCGGCCGATGACGCCCTCCTGCTCCTGCACCGGCAGCCTCTCCCACGCCTCCAGGTTGTGGACGTAGCGCTGCACGTTGACGTAGCTGCCGCACTCGAAGCCGGGCTCCTCCTCGCCGACGAGCGCCACCGGGGCCCGGTCGTCGTCCTTGGGGTTCTCGGTGCCGTCCACGAAGCCGGTCAGGTCGCGGCCGCCGAAGTGCTTGAAGCCGTGGATCTCCTCGACCAGGGTCACCGCGTCGCCCAGCGCCTTGCGGATCTCGCGGGCCAGCGCGAAGTTCGCGTCGTGGTGGGCGGAGTGGATGTGGAAGAAGAGGTCGGCGGGGGTCGAGGGCGCCACGCGCACGCCGTCGCGCACGAGCTTGAAGGGCGCCAGGTGCTTGGGCCGCGGCCGCGCCACCACCTCGTCCCAGCACTGCGCGCCCAGGCCCATCGCGCACACCGGCAGGGGCAGCGACGAGCGCCTGGCCACGTCCACCGCCAAGTTCTCCAGCGCACCGCCCAGGCTGCGGACCGCCGGGCCGCCTCCCGGCTTGACGAGCATCGTCAGGAAGAGCCCGAAGCTGCCGGTCTCGGGGAGGATCGCGGACTGGGGGCGTGCCATGGCGGTGTCTCCTGGTTGCGGGGCGGGCGGAGGATAGCCGCAGAGGGCGTCGGCGAACCAAGATTCTGCGGTGCGGACCGTCCTCCCGGGGGTTTGCGGGGGGAGGGCCCCCGTCCGTACAATCAGGGCGTCATGTTGGAGCTCTGCTTCGAGTCCACGAGGACCATCAGCCAAGAGGCCTTCCGCCAGTTCGCGCTCAAGCGGCCTGGGAGGGATCCCAACCATTACGAACTGCTGAACGGGAGGGTCCTGATGAACCCGCCGGCTGCATTTCCCCACGGCCAGGTCGGCGCACGTGTCGTCGCTCTCCTGGTCCGTCACGGCGATCAGGGCGGCCTTGGCGTGGCGCTGGATTCCAGCCAGGGATTCGAGCTGCCCTCAGGCGATACCCTGGAGCCCGACGCGAGCTTCGTTTCCAAGGAGCGCTGGAACCAAGCGACCGCGAAGCCCGCCGAGGGCGAGTTCCTCAAGGTCGTTCCGGACCTCGTGGTCGAGGTCCTGTCTGCTTCGACCGCCTCCCACGATCGCGGCGAGAAGAAGGCCATCTACGAGCGCAACGGCGTGCGCGAGTACTGGCTGCTCGACTGGCGGTCCCGCGAGCTGACGGTCTTCCACCTCGTCGACGGCAAGTTCGATCTGGGCACGGTCTTCACGGACGCGGACAAGGCCCGCTCCGAGGTCCTGCCGGGTCTCGAGTTTGCGGTGCGGGACGTCCTGCCGTAGCAGGCCGACCCGCCGATCGCCCGAGCCGTCCTCCCACCGCTTCTCCGTCGTTGCCGGGGCCCGGGGCTCGCCCTATAAGACGGGCCTTCTTCGTCCACGCCCCAAGGAGCTGACGCCGTGCAAGAACGCTACGAACCCAAGGCCATCGAACCCAAGTGGCAGCAGCGCTGGGAGAAGGAAGGCCTGTTCCGCCTCAAGGGCAAGGGCGAGAAGAAGTACGTCCTGGAGATGTTCCCGTACCCCAGCGGCAAGATGCACATGGGGCACGTGCGCAACTACCTCATCGGCGACGTGCTGGCGCGCTACTACCGCATGAAGGGCTTCGACGTCCTGCACCCGATGGGCTGGGACGCCCTGGGCCTGCCGGCGGAGAACGCGGCCATCAAGGACAAGCGGCACCCGGCGGAGCGCACCATCGAGAACGTGGCGCAGTTCAAGGCCGAGATGAAGTCGGTCGGCTACTCCTACGACTGGGACCGCGAGCTCAACACCAGCCATCCCGAGTACTACCGCTGGAACCAGTGGTTCTTCCTGAAGATGCGCGAGATGGGCCTGGTCTACCGGCGCATGAGCCGCGTCAACTGGTGCCCCGGCTGCGCCACGGTCATCGCCAACGAGCAGGTCAAGGAAGGCACCTGCGAGCGCTCGGGCGACCCGGTGGTGGTCAAGAAGATGCCGGAGTGGGCCTTCCGCATCACCCGCTACTCCGAGGAGCTGCTGCAGGACATCGACGCCAAGCTCGGCGAGTGGCCGGAGCGCGTCACCTCGATGCAGAAGAACTGGATCGGCAAGTCCGAGGGGACGTCGATCAAGTTCCAGATCGCATCCTCGACCGACTCCGCTCAGGATGCTCTGGCCCCTCGACAAGCTCGGGCTGAAGCGGACTCGCTGGAGGTCTTCACCACGCGCTCGGACACGCTCTTCGGCGTGACCTACGTCGTCGTGGCTCCCGACCACGCGCTCATGCCCAAGCTCGTCAACGAGAAGACCCAGGCCGCGGTCGCGGCCTTCGCCGCCGAGATGGAGAAGAAGGCGGCGCAGCAGAAGAAGGACGAGGAGCCCGAGAAGGAGGGCGTCTTCACCGGCGCCTACGCGATCCATCCCTTCACCGGAGCGAAGGTGCCGGTGTGGGCCGCCAACTTCGTGGTCAGCGACTACGGCACCGGCGCGGTCATGAGCGTCCCCGCGCACGACCAGCGCGACTTCGAGTTCGCCAAGAAGTACGGCCTGCCCATCAAGCCGGTCATCGCGCCCAAGGACGGCACGCTCGCCAAGACCGGGGAGCTGACCGCGGCCTTCGCCGACGACGGCGTGATGCAGGACTCCGCCGAGTTCACCGGCCTGCCTTCCGACGAGGGCCGCAAGAAGGTCGCCGCCGCGCTCGCGGCCAAGGGCAGGGGCGGTCCCTCGGTGACCTACCGGCAGCGGGACTGGGGCTTCTCCCGCCAGCGCTACTGGGGCACGCCGATCCCCATCGTCTACTGCGAGAAGTGCGATCCGAACCACGAGGGCATCGGCGTCCCGGAGGACCAGCTCCCGGTCACGCTGCCGGACATCGACGTCGCCAAGGTGCTGACCGGCCGCGGCGAGCCGCCCCTGGCCAAGGTCCCGGAGTGGATCAACACCACCTGCCCGAAGTGCGGAGGCCCCGCGCGGCGCGAGGCGGAGACGATGGACACCTTCGTCGACTCCACCTGGTACTACGCGCGCTACCTCTCCGCGCACTACGACCAGGCCCCCTTCGACAAGGCCGAGGCGCAGCGCCTCCTGCCGGTCGACGTCTACGTCGGCGGCCCGGAGCACGCGGTGATGCACCTGCTGTACTTCCGCTTCTGGACCAAGGTCATGCGCGACATGGGGCTCGTGAAGATCGACGAGCCGGTCAAGCGCCTGGTCACGCAGGGCATCGTCAACGGCCCCGACGGCCGCAAGATGTCCAAGCGCTGGGGCAACGTGGTCTCGCCCTCGGACATCGTCGGCAAGTTCGGCGCCGACGCCGCCCGCACCTTCGTCATGTTCGCCGGCCCGCCGGAGAAGGACATCGACTGGTCCGACAAGCAGGTCGAGGGCTGCAGCCGATTCCTGGAGCGCGTGTGGCGGCTGGCCTACGCGAACCGCGAGTCGGCCTCCGAGAAGGCGCCGCTCGGCGGCGAGACCGGCAACGCGCTGGCCATCCGCAAGGCGGCGCACAAGGCGCTCAAGTCGGTCACCCAGGACGTGGAGCGGCTGGGCTACAACACCGCCATCGCGCGCGTCATGGAGTTGGTGAACTACCTCACCCCCCTGCAGCCCTCGACCGACAAGGCCGAGCGCGCGGCGATGGCCGAGGCCATGCGGCTGATGGCGGCGATGATCTCCCCGGTGGCCCCGCACATCGCCGAGGAGATCGACGAGTGCTACGGGGCGACCGAGAGCCTGCAGGCCCGGCTGTGGCCGGCCTTCGACGCCGCGCTCGCCTCCGAGGACTCGGTGACCTACGCGGTGCAGGTGCTGGGCAAGCTGCGCGGGCAGGTGACGGCCTCGGTGGACGCCAAGCAGGAGGAGGTCCAGGCCGCGGCGATGAAGGACGAGAAGGTCGCCCCGCACCTGGCCGGCAAGACCATCAAGAAGGTGATCTTCGTCCCCAAGAAGATCATCAACTTCGTGGTCGGGTAGGAGCCCGTGATTCCGGTCCGCACACGCCGCCGGTTGAAACCGGCGGCTAGGGCGACGAAGCCCGCCTTCGCGGGCTCCATGAGGCGCGTGCTCGCTTCGGCGATCCTCTGCGCCGGCCTCTTCGCCTGCGGGTACCGCTTCACCGCGGGCGGCGGGGCCCTGCCGGGCGGCGCACGCACGCTCTACGTGCCGGTGTTCAAGAACGCGACCGCCGAGGCGGGTCTCGAGGGGCCGTTCACCGATGCGCTGCGCCAGGAGCTGGCGCGCTGGGGGCGTGAGGGCGGCGAGCTGTCCGATGCCACCGCCGTCGGCGAGATCACCCTCATCGGCGGCGGCCCGGCCATCGCCACCAACACCTTCTCTCCGGACACCGGCGTGTTCCTGGCCGTGGCCGCCTCGTACCAGGTGGTGGCGACGGTCGTGGTGAGGGTGATGAAGGGTGGCGCGCAGGTCGCCCAGACGACGGTGACCGGGGGAGAGGACTACCTGCCGAGACGGGCGGACGTGACCGCGAACGCGCCGGCGACGGGCGTGCTGGAGGCCGAGGCGAACCGGCGCATGGCGCTGCGGCGGCTGGCGGCGACCCTGATGAAGCAGGCGTACCAGAACCTGACCGGGTTCTGAGCCCGCCCGTTCGTCCCGGGCGCAGGCGGCGCGAGGCGATGCCGGAGTCGAGGGACTCGACTTGGCGACATAGGGATGGATATGACGGAAGCCCGGAGGATCACTTGAGGATCCCGCGGCTCGACCGTTCCCTCGCCTTGGAGATCGCCGGCCCGTTCGCGGCCGCGCTGGCCTTCCTCTTCGGGCTGCTCCTGACGATGCAGCTGCTGCGCGGGGTCGACGTCCTGCTGGGCTCCGGCGTCCGCCCCGCCGACCTGGCGACGATCTTCGGCTACCTGGCGCCCCACTTCCTGGCCATGGCGATGCCGGTCTCCTTCCTGTTCGCCCTGATGCTGGTCGTGGGCCGCTGGTCGGAGGACCGCGAGGTGCTGGCGCTGGCGGCCTCGGGCGTCGCCCCCTGGCGCCTGTGGCTGGCTCCGCTGGGCTTCGCCCTGGTGCTGGCCGTCTTCGGCACCTGGCTGGGCGGGGGCCCGGAGCCGCGCGGGATGGCCTCGCTGCGCGCGCACGTCAACGAGCTCATCAAGCGCAACATGGCCGGCGACGTGAAGCCCGGCGTCTTCTACGACGCCCTGCGCTCGATGACGCTCTACTCGCAGGGCGTCTCGCCCAAGACCCGGCGCTTCAACAACGTGCTGCTCTCCGACGAGCGCGACCCCGAGGCCTCGCTGCTGGTGCTCGCGCACGAGGGCGTGGTCGACCCGCACGGCAGCGGCGGTACCCTGCGCCTGGTGCTCTCCGACGGGGAGATCCACCGCGCCTCCGCCCAGGGCGACGACTACGCGGTGGTCACCTTCCAGAAGGCGTCCCTGGACATCGGCGTCGGCGGGGACCTCCTGCGCAACTACCGCTTCGGCGCCTCGCGCGAGGAGCTGACCCCGGAGGAGCTGCGGGAGCGCGCCGACAAGGCCTGGCAGGACAAAGACTACGGGGCCTTCCGCAACTTCGAGGTCGCGCGCCATCACCGCGGGGCCGCGCCGCTGGCGGTGGTGGCCTTCGCGGCCTGCGGGGTCCCGCTGGCCATCCGCCGCCGGCAGCGCTCGCGCGCGCTGGGCGCCGTCGCCACCCTGGGCATCTACGTCGGCTACTACGTCTGCTCCCGCGCCGCCGAGCTGGCCGCCGAGGGCGGACGGCTGCCGCCGCTGCTGGGCGCGCACCTGGCGAACGTGCTCTTCGTCGCGCTGGGCGTCGTGCTGCTGCACCGCGCCGCCCGGGTGGAGGCCTAGCGTGCGCATCGTCTGGCGCTACCTCGCCCTGGCCTGGCTGAAGGCCTTCGCCGGCGCGCTGTTCGCCCTGACCGCCATCTACCTGGTGGTCGACTACATCGACAACGCCCGGCGCTACCAGGGGGACGACGCGGTGCGCTGGGTGCTGGCGCTCTACGCGAACAAGGCCGTCACCGTCGCCTACGAGCTGCTCCCCGGGGCGATGCTCCTGGCCGCGGGCATCGCGGTGGCGGGCGTGCGCAAGCGGGGGGAGTGGAGCGCGCTGCGCTCCCTGGCCATCGGCCCGGCGCACGTCCTCGTCCCGGTGGCGGTGGCGGCGACGCTGGTGGCCGGCATCACCATCGCCGCCGACGGGGTTACGGTCGGTCCGGCCAGCCGCCGCGTCGACCAGATCCACCTCGACAAGTTCAACTACGGTGGCAGCTGGGCCAGCTACTTCGGCGAGGTGCGCTGGTTCCGCGGGCGGCGCAACATCTACCACCTGCGCCAGGGCAACGCGGAGACGGGCTTCCAGGACGTGACGCTGCTGACCATCTCCGAGGACTTCCGGCTGGCCCGGCGCATCGACGCCAAGACCATGGAGCCGGTGGGGGGCCAGGTCTGGAGGCTGCGCGAGGGGACGGTGCGCACCCTCTCCGGCAGCGCCAGCCAGGTCGTCCACTTCGACCAGCGCGAGCTGCTCCTCGACGAGGACCCGGCGGCCTTCCGCATCATCAAGGGACGCCCCGAGCAGCTGTCGTGGCGAGACCTGCGCGAGCAGATCGAGCTGCGGCGCAACGTGGGGCTGCCGACCGAGCGCTGGAGCATGGCCCTGCATTCGAAGTTCGCCTATCCGCTCGCCGGAGTGCCCGGTGCGCTCGTCGGCTGCGCGCTGACGCTGCGGCCGGGGCGGAGGAGCTTCCTGACCTCGGCGCTCGCCGAGGGCTTCGCCACGGTCATCGCCTTCTGGGCGCTGCTGGCGGTCCTCAAGGCCGCGGCCATGGCGGGGATGATTCCGCCTGCGGCTGCGTCCTGGGGACCGTTCGCCTTGCTCGGGTTGGGGGCGCTGGTGGCCGCGCGGGTCGGGACGCGGTGACCTCGACACCCCGAGCTTGTCGAGGGGCCAGCGTTTGATCCGTGAGAGAAGAGGCCAGGCCAAGACCTCCGAGACCGAGCTCTGGCCCCTCGACAAGCTCGGGGTGTCGTGAGTCCACAGGGATTGAACCCTGGCCCCTCGACAAGCTCGGGGTGTCGTGAGTCCACAGGGATTGAATCCTGGCCCCTCGACAAGCTCGGGGTGTCGTGAGTCCACAGGGATTGAATCCTGGCCCCTCGACAAGCTCGGGGTGTCGCGGCTAGCTTGCCGCTCCCGTGGAATCTCCTCCCGCACCTGCCGCCGCGCCTGCGCCCGACCCTGTCGCCACGGCAGTCGCCGAGCCCGCGCCGCTGAAGCACTCACGGTGGGCCACCGCCGCCGCCGCCATCGTCGGCGTGTGGGCGGTGGGCTCTCTGGGCCTGGAGGGCGTCGAGCAGGCCGCGGCCGGCGCGGCGCTCGTGATGGCCCTGGCGACCTTCCGCCGCGTGCGCCTGGCCGAAGACCTGCGCCTCTTCGCGTTGCTCACCGTCGGCCTGGCGGCCTACCAGGCGCTCTCGCCGTTCCTGGCACTGGCGCTCGGCACGAGCCCCGAGTTGCCTCGCTCCGGGCGCTGGACGCAGGCGCTGGACGCGCTGGCGCCGCTCTCCCTGGCGATCATCTCGACCTTCGGCGTGCCCTGGCGGCTGCTGTTCTGGGGACTGGGCGTGGGCTGGTTGCTGGAGACGGCGGTCGGCCTCTTTCAGGTGCTGGTGAAGTGGCCCTGGGAGTCCTGGGGGCCGCTCAAGTTCCCGCTCCACCGCCTGCACCAGAACTACGCGCCCGAAGAGGTCGGCGTGCGGCGCCCGGGCCTGGGGCTCTTCTTCCACAAGCTCAAGTTCGCGCATGAGGCGCTGGCCTTCCTGGGCACGTCCTTGGCCTTCGCGCTGCGCCCCGGACCGCGGCGGCGGCGCGCGATCGCCGCGGGGCTCTCGGTGGCGCTCCTGGGATGCACCTACCTTTCCTATGCGCGCGCGGCGCTCGCCGCGGCGCTGCTCATCGCCTTCCTCGGGCTGGCGGCGATGCTGCCGGGCAAGGCGCGCCTGGCCGGACTGCTCATCGTGGCGCTGGGCCTGGGGACCGTGACCCTCTCGCCGACCTGGAAGGTGCGGCTCGACAACGCGATCTGGGCCGTCAAGAGCGGCGAGCGGGCGCAGGCCTGGGGCATCGGCTGGAAGGCGGTGCAGGACCACCCGGTCCTCGGCGCCGGCTTCGGCAACTACGTCGTCGCCTCGCGCCCTTACCGCGATCCGTCGATCGATCCGGTGCTCTACACCTCGGCCCACAACGTGGCGATGACGGTGCTGGCCGAGACGGGCATCATCGGCCTGCTGCTCTACCTGGCGCAGCAGCTGGCGCTCGGCCTGGCGCTCTGGCGGCGCTCGAAGGCCGGGTCGATCGTCGCGGCCGGCGGGCTCTTGTCGTTGCTGGCCTTCCACTTCGTCGGCCTGAGCCACTACATCCAGTTCCACAGCGGCGTGGCGCTGGCCTTCGCGCTGGTCTGGGGCCTGGGGCTGGCGCCGAACGCGCCGGGGATGGCAGCCGCCGCTCCCGCTCCGGCGCCGGCGCAAACGAAGTCTTGAGAGCCCAGTCTCTCTGGTAGGTTGGCCTGGTCATGCCCGCGCCCCATCGAATCCTCGTGGCCCTGGGAACCCGGCCCGAGGTCATCAAGCTGGCCCCGCTGGTGCGCGCCCTGCGCGAGCGCAGCGGCCCGTTCGAGGTGGTGGTCTGCGCCACCGCCCAGCACCGGCAGATGCTCGACCAGGCGCTCGAGGTCTTCGACCTGAGGCCGGACGTGGACCTGAACCTGATGGAGCCGGGCCAGGACGTCTCCGACCTCACCGCGCGGGTGCTGCTGGCGATGCGCCAGGTGCTCCTGGAGCGCGCGCCGGACCTGGTGGTCGTCCAGGGCGACACGACCACGGCGTTCGCGGTGGCGCTTGCGGCCTTCTATGCGCGGCGCAAGGTGGCGCACGTCGAGGCGGGGCTGCGCTCCGGGGACAAGTTCCAGCCTTTCCCGGAGGAGATGAACCGGGTGATGGCGAGCGCGCTGACCGACTTCCACTTCGCGCCGACCGCGGGCGCCCGCGACAACCTGCTGAAGGCGGGCCACCCCGCCGAGCGGATCCTGCTGACGGGGAACACGGTCATCGACGCGCTCTACCAGGCGCTGCCGCGGGCCCGGGCGCTCCAGGGCGTCGCAGGGCTCCGGCTCGATCCTGCGCGCCGGCTGGTGCTGGTCACCGGCCACCGGCGCGAGAGCTTCGGGCCGGGCATCGAGGCCATCTGCGCGGCGCTGCGGGAGTTGGCGACCGCGCGGCCGGACGTGGAGATCGTCTATCCCGTCCACCTCAACCCCCAGGTGCGCGGGCCGGTGCACGAGCGGCTCTCCGGGCTGGAAAGGCTGCACCTGATCGAGCCGCAGCCCTACCTGCCGTTCCTCTGGCTGATGGACCGCGCGCACCTGCTCCTCACCGACAGCGGCGGGGTGCAGGAGGAAGGGCCGGCGCTGGGCAAGCCGGTGCTGGTGATGCGCGAGGTGACCGAGCGGCCGGAGGCGGTGGCCGCGGGAGCCGCGCTGCTGGTCGGGACCGACCGCGAGCGCATCGTCTCCAGCGTCGTGCGCCTGCTGGACGACGCCGAGCACTACCGCCGGATGTCGACCGCGGGCAGCCCGTACGGCGACGGCAGGGCGAGCCAGCGGATCGCGGAGTTCCTGGAGAAGCAGCTCTAGCGGCGCTTCTCCTCTTTCCCAACCCTCACCTTGCAACCGGGAGGCGAAGGCCCCGGGGAGGCCGGCCTCCGCGCCGGCGCCGTCTTGCAGGCGTGGAAGCCTGCCTCCACTGACAGGCGCGGCGGCAGGCCTCCACCGACCTCAGTCCGCGACCACCTCCACCGCGCCGCCCCCCCGCTTCGGAGGCCGCGCCCCGTCCGGCGAGTACGGCCACTCCGCCGGCGGGCCGGCCTTCATCAGCGCCTCGGGGTTCACCACGAAGTCCCGGACCATGTTCAGGCTGCCTGCGGCGTAGTACCCGTCCGCGCAGCGCTCGTCGAAGGTCCAGCGCAGCGGCAGGATGTCGCGCACCTCGACCGTCCCGTCCTCGGTCACCACCGCCTTCTTCTCGATCTTCCCGATGACCATGAACATGGGGATGGTGCCCCAGTCGTAGAGGTGGTGCAGCGGCGCGGTCAGCCCGACTCCGCCCAGGTTGGCCAGGAAGGCGGAGGAGTACAGCTCGTCGGCGTCGATCATCGAGCGCGGCATCAGGTTGAAGTAGTCCAGGCCCCGCAGCGCCGCGACGATCGCCTTGAGCGCCACTCGCGGCAGCGCCAGCACGAACGCCATCTCACGCTCGCTGGTGGTCTTCTCGTGCTTGCGGCCCCGCGTCACGGTGCTGCGGATCTTCCGGGCCATCTGCTCGAGGGTCTCGCCGTCCTCGAAGTGGACCTTCACCGCGCTGGTCTTGCCGTCGTCGCTCATCTCCTTCTTCACGATGAAGGAGATGTCGACCCACTTGCGCTGGTAGAGCACGTTGCCCACCACGAACCGGTTCATCTTCGGGCGGATCTGCAGCGCCCGGACGAGAGAGGCCAGCACCACGTGGAAGACCGTGAACCGCTCCTCTTCCGACCGGCTGCGGTTGGCCTGCTCGAGCCAGGCGAAGAGCGGCCGGGCGTCGATGTCCTGGTCGTAGAAGACCTGGGCGTCGCAGCGGCGCGGGTCCAGGAAGGGCAGGATGCGCTGCTCCAGCGGGGCGTTGGGGACGGGGTCGCCTTCGTAGCGTCGGAACATGGGCATGGCGGGGGAGCCTCCAGGCTTTCGTTTCCGAGCAGGTAAGCACCCGCGGCATTTTCCAGAACCGCTCCAAGCGGGGCGTTCGACACTGCTTGCCGGACAGCGACCACTTCGTCCGTCGTCTGGTGGTCTTTGTGGCGGGCGCGGCCACCGGAGAATGCCCGCCCGTTTCTGCCATCGGACAGAAGCGCGCGCGCGCCGTGCTCTCCCGGCTCCGCGGGCTCTGCTGCGACGCGCTCCCGCCGCTCCGGGTGAGCGGGACTACGGAGCGGTCTTCTCGCGGGCCGGAGCGCGCACCGTCAGGTAGAAGCCGCGAGCGACGAGCGCCACAAACGCCAGGACCAGCAGGACGACGAGGAAGGTCGGCGAGCCGCCCTGCTCGATTCGGAGGGTCGGCCCCAGGCGCACCGCGCCCTCGCTGAAGGCCGGGGCCCAGCGCTCGATCACCTGTCCCTGCTCCGGGGCCGGCGCGCGCTCCGCCGAGACCAGGACCAGGGGCTTCCAGGTCCCCAGGGAGACGCGGATGGGGACGTCGCGCGTGACCAGCGCGAGGTCGCGCAAGGCGCCGCGCGGGACGCGTGCCTGGTAGCGGGCGACGTGCTCGTCGGCCTCCAAGGGGACGACCAGCGGGGTCAGGCGCTCCGCCGCGTAGAGGTCGAGGGTCTTCTCGCCGCCGGCGGTGCGCACCGTGGCGATGCCGGAGTCGAGGTGCCGGACGAGGGAGAACTGCTTGGCGCCGTTGCCCGACCAGCGCAGGCGGGCGGGCTGGACCTTGTAGCTGACCATGCTGTCGCCGCGCCGCTCCCACGAGCCGGGCGGGTCCTGCTCGGCCTCGTCGAGGAAGGCGAACCCTTCGATCCACACCTCCGCGTTGCGGGCCGCGGGGTTCTTGGTCCCGGTCGCCGTCAGGACGAAGGATTCCCGGGTGGGGGAGAGCTCGGGGGCGAGGCGCTCGAGGCGGACGTCGAGCGCCTCCCGGCCTCTCTCGTCCAGCCGTACGAAGGAGGGTGCCGGCGCGTCGGGACGCAGATCGACCAGCACCTCGACGGTGGTTCGGCCGACGAGGTAGGTCAGCGCTCCCGCGGCCGCGGCGAGGGCGGCCGCCGCTGCGAACCATCGCCAGGCTCCAGGTTGCCCCTGCTCGCTCATGGCTGCACCGACCTCACCACGTCATCGAAGAGACGCTCGTACTGGCGGGCCATGGGCTCCACTCCAATCCCGGGCCTGATTCGAACGGCGGCGTCCGCGGCGCGCTGGCGCCACTTCTCGGGTTGCTGGGCGACGGAGAAGAGCGCGTTCGCGAGCGCGTCCACCACCGGCTCCGGGGCGTTCGCCTCGGCGCGGAGCAACTCCGCCGGCGAGGCGTTCGCGGGATCGGAGAGGTGGCTGGGGACCAGAATTCCCTGGGCCCCGCGGTCGAAGAGCTCGCGGGCGGCGCCGGTGGCCGTGAGCACCAGCGGCAGCCCCGAAGCGGCGGCCTGGAGGGCGCTGATGCTGGAACCCTCGACGGTGGAGGGCAGGACGAAGGCGTCCGCCGCTGCGAAGAGCCGCTCGACGTCGCGCCGGTGGGGAAGCAGGTGGATGCGGTGGGCGACCCCGCTCTGCGAGGCGAGGCTTCGGCAGCGTTCGAGATAGGCGGGGTCGGGCGCTTCCCCGGCGAAGAGCAGGACCGCTTCGGGGATCCGCTGCGCCGCCCGGGCGAAGGCCTCGATGAGCGCGGGGTGGGCCTTGCGCGGCTCGTATCGGCCGGCGTGCAGGAAGACGAAGGCCTCCTCGAGCCCGAGTTCGCGGCGGGTTTCGGCTCGCAGGGCCGCGCGCTCGTCGAGCCTGAGCGAGGCGAGGTCGATCCCGTTGGGGATGACCGAGACGCCGGAGAGCCCGAAGCGCTGGCGCGAATAGTCCGCGACCGAGGACGAGACGGCGACGAAGCGATCGACGTCCCGGAATGCCCAGGTGAACCGCCGGGCGCCGCCGTCGTCGAGCCAGAGATAGCTGTTGTGGAGCACGTGGACCTGCGGCACGCCCAGCCGGGCCGCGACCGGGCCTCCGAACAGCGAGTAGTGCGCGTTGAGCAGGTCCGCCTCCTCGCGCTCCAGCAGCCAGGCCAGGGCGTTGCGGCTGCGGCCGAGGACGTAGACCGGGATCCCCGCCGCTTCGATCTGCTGGGCGATGGGCCCTGCGGAGTCGGTGCAGGCGACGATCGGCCGCACGCGCCGGCGATCGAAGGCCAGGACCAGGTCCCGGACGACGGCCTCCAGGCCGCCGCTCTGCAGGGAGCCGACCTCGATGACCACGTTGGGCGGCTCCGCGGACACGCGGCGCCGGCGCGCCCACTCCCGCCGGTTCCGCCTCCGACGCGCGTCGCGAAGGGGGCCCGCGGCGGCCATCGCCGCCTGGAAGGCGATGCGCTTGAAGAGCTCACGCACGGGCAAGTCCGCTCAGTTCCTGGGGAGCGACATCGCAGCCTCGTAGGCCGCGATGTCTTCCATGCACAGCTGGCGGGCGTCGGCGCCCCGGGTGAGCGCCTCGCGGTACCACCTGGCGGTCCGGTCCACTGCCTCTCCGACGCTCCAGCGGGGCTCCCAGCCCAGCTCGACCCTGGCCTTCTCGATGGAGAGCCTGAGGATGCCGGCCTCGTGCGGCTGGTGCGGATCGCTCACGTCCTCCCAGGCTCCGTCGCCCCAGGCCTTGCAGAAGCGGTCGACCAGCTCGCTCACCGGCAACTCGTCGCCCAGGCGAGGGCCCAGGTTCCAACCCGAGCACCAGCGCTGGCTCGGTTCGGCGAGCATGCGCGCGGCCAGGAGCAGGTACCCCGATAGCGGTTCGAGCACGTGCTGCCAGGGCCGCACGGCTCGCGGGTTGCGTACGGGCACCGGCGCCTTCTCGATCAGGCAGCGGACGCTGTCGGTGACGACGCGATCGATGGACCAGTCGCCGCCGCCGATGACGTTGCCGGCGCGGGCCGAGGCGACGGCGACGCCGTGCTGAGAGAGGCGCTCCGGGCTGAAGAACGAGCGACGGTAGGAGGCGACGAGGATCTCCGCCGCGCCCTTGCTGGCGCTGTAGGGATCGTGGCCGCCCATCGGATCGCACTCGCGATAGCCCCAGACCTGCTCGCGGTTCTCGTAGCACTTGTCGGTGGTGATCACGACCACTGCGCACGGCTTGCCGCGCAGGCGCACCGCGTCGAGCACCCGCGCGGTGCCCATCACGTTGACCTCGAAGGTCTCCGCCGGCGTCCGGTAGCTCTCGCGCACCAGCGGCTGCGCCGCCAGGTGGAAGACGACCTCGGGATCGGCCTCCGCGAAGGCGGCCGCCAGCGTGCCTGCGTCGCGAACGTCCGCCTCGCGGTGCGCCTGGAGCAGCCCGACGACCCCCGAAAGCTCGAAGTTCGAGGGCTTGGTCGGCGGGGGCAGGGCGTAGCCCCAGACGCGCGCGCCGAGCCGGTCGAGCCACAGCGCCAGCCACGAGCCCTTGAAGCCGGTGTGGCCGGTGAGCAGGACCCGGCGTCCGCGGAAGGCCTCGCGCAGGGTCTGGACCTGGTCGGGGGAGTCCGCCATGGGCTACCAGCGCTTCCAGGGCGCGGTGCCCTTCGCCCAGAGCTCGTTGAGCAGCAGGTATTCGCGGTAGGTGTCCATCGGTTGCCAGAAGCCGGCATGCTCGAACGCCACCAGCTGCCGGTCGTGCGCCAACCGTCGCAGGACGTCGCTCTCCAGGAACATCTTCGGGCCGCCCTCCAGGTAGTCCCAGATGCGCCGCGAGTCGAAGACGAAGAACCCGCCGTTGATGGAGCCCGACGACGTCTGCGGCTTCTCGTTGAACTCGCAGACCGTGCCGCCGTCGATGCGCATCTCGCCGAACCGGCCGAGGGGCCTGACGGCCGTCACCGTGGCGATCTTGCCGTGCCGGCGGTGGGCCTCGAGGAGCTTGCCGACGTCGACGTCCGACACGCCGTCGCCGTAGGTGACCATGAACGCCTCGTCGTCCTGCTCGACGTAGCGGCGGATGGCGGCGATGCGCCCGCCGGTCTGCGTCTCGTCGCCGGTCTCGGCGAGCGTGACGCGCCAGTCCTCCTCCGGGTGGCTGCCGTTGAACTCCAGGGAGTCCGGCTTGCCCAGCGTCACCGTCACGTCGGTGGTCATCGCCTGGTAGTTGAGGAAGAACTCCTTGATGACCCAGCCCTTGTAGCCGAGGCAGAGCACGAAGTCCCTGACGCCGAAGGCGGCGTAGCCCTTCATGATGTGCCAGACGATGGGCTTGCCGCCGATGGGGAGCATCGGCTTGGGGAGCAGCTCGTTCGCGTCGCGGATGCGGGTGCCCTGCCCGCCGCAGAGGATGACCGCTTTCATTCCCGATTCCTGGGGCAAGCTGCTGGCCCGGACTGCCGACAAAATGAAGGAAATTCAGGGGCCTCAATAGCAGAGGGGCCCTCCCGGCTCAAGGCGCGGCGGCCGGCCCGCCGCCCCGCCGGGGACCGGCGTTGAAGTCGACGGGCGAATTCGCTATCACGCCGTTCTGCATTCGAGGAGCGTACCCGCATGGCCGCCAACGACAAGGAGCTCCGGGCCGAAATCCTGCGCCTGGTCAAGGAGTTCCACGACCTCCGCTTCGCGCCCCAGCCCTTCGTTCCCGGCAAGGACCCGGTGCGCTACGCCGGGCGGGTCTTCGACGAGCGGGAGATGCAATCGCTCGTCGACTCGGCGCTCGACTTCTGGCTGACCGCCGGCCGGTTCACCGAGCAGTTCGAGGCGGGCCTGGCCGAGTACGTGGGCACCGAGTACGCGTTCCTGGTGAACTCGGGCTCGTCCGCCAACCTGCTGGCCCTGGCCTCGCTCACCTCGCCGCTGCTCGGCGAAAAGCGGCTCAAGCCGGGCGACGAGGTCATCTCGGTAGCCGCCGGGTTCCCAACGACGGTCAACCCCATCCTCCAGCACGGCATGGTGCCGGTGTTCGTCGACGTGGAGCTGGGCACCTACAACGTCGATCCGAGGGCGCTGCGCGAGGCCATCGGCCCCAAGACGCGCGCCATCTTCCTCGCCCACACGCTGGGCAACCCCTACGACCTCGACGTGGTCATGGAGCTCGTGAAGAAGCACGACCTGTGGCTCATCGAGGACTGCTGCGACGCCCTCGGCTCGACCTGGCGCGGCCGCAAGGTCGGCACCTTCGGGCACCTCTCCACCTGCTCGTTCTACCCGGCGCACCACATCACGCTGGGCGAGGGTGGGGCGGTGCTCACCGGCGACGAGCGGATCGCCCGGGCGGCGCGCTCCATCCGCGACTGGGGCCGCGACTGCTACTGCGCCGGCGGCGAGAACAACACCTGCGGCAAGCGCTTCGGCGGCAAGTACGGGTCGCTCCCCGAGGGCTACGACCACAAGTACGTGTACTCGCACATCGGCTACAACCTGAAGGCGACCGACATGCAGGCCGCCATCGGGGTGGCGCAGCTGGAGAAGCTGCCCAGGTTCGTGCAGGCCCGGCGCGACAACTTCAAGGCCTGGCAGGCGGGGTTCCAGAAGTGGCAGGACCAGTTCGTCCTGCCGCGCGCGCTGGAAGGGGCCGACCCGTCGTGGTTCGCCTTCCCGCTGACCGTGAAGGAGGGCGCCGGCTTCACCCGCACGGCGCTCGCCGACTTCCTCAACGGCAAGCGGGTGGAGACGCGCAACCTCTTCGGCGGCAACCTCTTGCGCCAGCCGGCCTATTCGGACATCGCCAAGCGCGTCCACGGCTCGCTCGAGACTACCGACTTCGTGATGGACCACACCCTGTTCCTGGGGACCTACCCGGGCCTGACGCCCGAGAAGATCGCGCACGTCCTCGCGCTGGTGGGCGAGTTCCTGGCCCGCCACTAGCCAGGGCGCGGGCGGCTCGGAAACGGGCGAGGTCTCCCGGTGCTCGCGGCGGCGGCTGCGAGCGGGCTCTTCGGGGGGGAAAACGCAGTCCGCCAAGGCAGTTGCCAGCGGGTTGAGGCAAAGGTATTCCGTCGCTTCGACCAGCAGTGAATGCAGGGAGGACTAATGGCGATCCAGCCGCGGCCCGAGCGCCCGAACGAGACCTGGTGGATGGAGCACGGCGGCGAGGAGTGGCGCAAGGAGCTGGAGCGCCGCCGGGCGAAGCAGCGCCGCTACGCCCAGCAGGAGACCTTTCTGCGCAGCTTCTTCGAGGGCCTGCAGCCGGCCCGCGTCCTGGACTACGGCTGCGGCTTCGGGCGGCACGAGCGCTACCTGCGGTCGCTGGAGGGCCTGGAGGTCCACGGCTGCGACATCTCGACCAAGATGCTGCGCGAGGCCGAGTCCTACCTCGGCGACCCGCGCTTCGCCGCGGAGCGGCTGCGGCTGCTCGACGGCGGCCCGCTGCCTTACCCCGACAAGTACTTCGACATCGCCTTCACCAGCGAGGTGCTGATCCACGTCGACCCGAAGGACTTCCCGGCCGTCCTCTCGGAGCTGCAGCGGGTCACGCACTCGTTCATCCTTCACGTGGAGAACGTGCGCGTCGAGGGGGAGAGCGTCGACTGCAACGAGCACGGCGGGTGCTGGCTCCACGACTTCCGCGCCGCCTGGAAGGCCCTGGGCGTGGACACGGTTCGGGTGCTCAGCTCGGCGGTGGAGCAACAGGACGTCTACCTCGTGCCGCTGACCGAGGGCAGCTCGATGGCTGCCGCCATCGACGCCAACGCCGCGGTGGCCTCGCTCCCGCTGGGCGCCGAGCGTGCGGCGCTCGCCAAGGCCAGGCACGAGCTGGAGGCGGTGGCCAGCGAGCGCAACGGCCTGAAGGCGCAGCTTCAGGAGACCGCCGAGCGCACGGAGGGCCTGCGCGCCGCGGTCGATGACTTCCAGTCCTCGGCGACCTTCAAGCTCGTGAGCCGAGCCCGCTCGCTGCCTCTCTTCCCGAAGGTGCAAGCGGCGGCCCGGCGGGTGTCGAAGCTGATCGGGCGGGTCTCGGCGCCCTCGGCCGCGGAGGCGGCGAAGGTCAGCCCCGCCTATCCGCCCGAGCTGTCGTTCGGCGGGTTCGCCACGCAATCGAGCGCCCCGTCCCCCGAGGCCCTCGTCGCCCAGCGGCCGCGGGCGATCTGCATCTGCCACCCGGACTGGCGCGGCATCCGGGCGGCGACCTACGGGCAGGGCGAGGCCGTGCTCGAGGTGCCCGGAGTCTGGTCGCAGGGCCCCATGGACCGGCTGGTGGAGTTCCTGGGCCGCACCGGCGCCCGCAACGTCGTCGTCAACGGCGTGCCCCCCGGAATGCTCGACTTCGCCAAGGAGATGGCGCGGCGCTGGTCGGGCACGCGGGTGTCGTTCGTGTTCCACGGCTCCACGGCGCAGCACGTCACCGCCCCCGAGGAAGCGGCCCTGCTCGACCAGCTCGCCGAGCTGGCCTGCCGCGGCGTGGTGGCCAAGGTGGGCTTCGTCAAGGCCGGGCTCGCCGAGTACTTCCGCCGGGTGGGCGTGCCGGCGGTGATGGTCATGAACAAGGTCAGCGCCGAGGTGACGCGGCGCGCGCCGGCCATCGGCGCGGACGGCCGGACGCACATCGGGGTCTTCGTGCCCGATCTCTGGCACAAGAACATCAACACCCAGCTCGTCGCCGCGGCGTCCGTCCCCGGCGCCGTGGTCCACTGCCTGAAGCTGCCGCCGACCCCGTACCTGCGCCGCTCCAGCGCCCGGTTCGTCGAGCACGGGATGCTGCCGCACCACGAGTTCCTGGCGCTGCTGGGCAGCATGCAGGCCAATCTCTACGTCTCGCTCACGGAGTGCTTCCCGATGACGGTGCTCGAGAGCATCGCCGCCGGGGTCCCCTGCGTCACCAGCCACAGCTCGGCGCTGTTCGACGACGACCCCAGCCTCTTTCGGGAGCTGGTGGTCACCGCCCACGACAACCCCGAGGCCATCCTCGAGCGCACGCTCGACGTGCTTGCGCGCCGCGACGAGATCGTCCCGCGCGCCCAGCAGCACCTCCTGAAGCTCAACGAGCTGGCCCGCCAGCGCTGGGAAGAGTTCCTCGCATGAGCCGCCACATCGTCCTGTGCACCTACGAGCTGTACCCGTCGAACCGCGGCGGGTGCGGAGTGGTCGTGGACGCGCTGGCGCGCAGGCTGGCGGCCGCCGGGGACCGCGTGACGGTCCTCGGGGACATGCCCGAGCGCGAGTTGCAGGAGTGGCAGGCCTGGGCTCGGCAGCAGGGGATGGACGAGAAGTCCATCGCCGTGGCCCACCTGCCCTCGCTCGCCGCGCAGCCCGAGGGCTCCAGCCTGTTCGCGGCGAAGTCGCGCCAGTTCGCGGAGGGCCTGCGGGCCCTGTTCGAGCGCGACCCCTTCGACCTGGTGGAGTTCCACGAGTACGCCGGCGTCGCGTTCGAGGCGCTGCGGCAGCACCGTCGCGCAGGGTGGTTCGCTCCGGCCAGGCTGGCCGTGCGGATCCACGGATCGCTCGAGCTGATCGACCGGGAGGAGGGGACCGCGCAGCCGACCAGCGAACGGGCGGCGATGTTCCTGATGGAGCGCTACGCCCTGCGCGCCGCGGACGTCGTGCTCTCTCCGTCGGAGGGCATGGGGCGCCACTACGCCCGGCTCTACGACCTGCTTGCCGAGACCGTGCGCGTCGCGCAGCCGCCGATGGACCTGCTGCTGCCGAAGTGGACGCGCGCGCAGACGAACGGGGCCGGTCACGACCTGCTCGTGTTCGGCAAGCTCCAGGAGATCAAGGGCTGCGACCTGGTCGCGGAGGCCGCCTCGTCCCTGTTCCTGGAGGAGCCACGGTTGCCGGGGAGGATCCTCTTCGTGGGCTCCGACGTGCCCTGCCAGCGTCACGGCCGGCCCACCTCGGAGTGCGTGAAGGCCCTGATCGCGCCGGCGGTGCGAGAGCGCTTCGAGTTCCGCGCCCACCTCGATCGCGCGGAGCTGCCGGCGCTGGTGGGCCGCGTGCGCGCGGGCGTCATCGCGTCGCGCTACGAGTCCTTCTGCCTGGCCGCGCACGAGCTGCGTAGCCTGGGGCTACCGCTGGTCGTCGCCGGGCGCCCAGCCTTCGCCGACTTCTTCCACACGGACGACGCCTTCTTGTTCGACGGCTCGGTCGCGGCGCTGCGCAAGGCGCTGAGGGAGGCGCTCGTCGACGACCAGAAGGTCGCGCGCCTGCGTGAGCTGCCGCCGATGGGCTATCTCGATCCGGTCCCGGTCTACGAGGAGGTCCTGGAATCGCAGCGGCGCGAGCGGGACTGGGCGGCAATCGAGATGCTCGAGCAGGAGATCGACTTCCTCCATCGGGCGCACGCCATCGAGGCGGCCAGGCCGAAGCTGTCGGCAGCCGACCAGAAGCTGCTCGATGCGAAGAAGACGATCGTCGGCACGGTCCGCAAGTCGATGGCCGACCTGCGACACCGGGTCTTCAACGGGAAGCGCGCATGAGGCAGTGGCTGGTCGCCAGCGCGGACGGAGAGGTCGCGGCAGCGACCTTCCTCCGGGCTGGCCAGCTTCTCGGGAAGGGAACCGAGGTAGGGGTTCTAGGTCCCTGGCCGCGTCGGCTCAGCGATCTGCCCGCCCAGGTCGAGTACCGGACCTGGGCGATCGATCTTCCCGAACCACTGCCGTCCGCCTTCGCCTTCGCGTCGCAGAGGGACGCGATGGCGGTGCTCTGCTCGCTGCGCCGGATCGAGTCCCGTGAGGGGCTGGCCCGCGTGGAGCTCCCCGCCAGAGGCGGCCTGGGCGCCTTCGCCATCCGCTCCCAGCGAGGTGGACTCGCCTTCGCGCGGACTAAGCTCAGCGTGGGCGGCCCGGCACCGCTCCCCGAACCGACGCTGCTGACGGAGGAGGCGGCCGGCATTGCCGTCCTGGAGCGCGAGGCTCCCGATACTCGCAAGCGAAGGGCCCGGGCGAAGCCGGCGAGCCGCGCCCCGGCGGTTTCGGTCGTCGTGCCGTTCTTCAACCTGGCGCGCTACCTGCCGGAGACCCTCGCCTCCATCCGGCGCCAGACGTTCGAGAGCTACGAGATCGTCGTCGTCGACGACGGCTCCACCGATTCGGACTGCGCCGACCTGTTGCGCCGCCTCGAAGGCGAGGGGGTGCGCGTCGTGCGCAAGCCGAACGGCGGCCTCGCCTCGGCGCGAAACGCCGGCTTCCGCGAGGCCCGGGGACGCTTCGTGCTGCCCCTGGACGCGGACGACCTCATCGCCCCGGACTACCTCGAGACCGCGGTCCGCGCGCTCTCTCTGGATTCAGGCCTGTCCTACGTCACGACCTTGGTGGCGGACTTCGAGACCTCGCCCGAGAAGCCGACGGGCGGGTGGTGCCCTTGGGGCGCCGACATGGATCTCCTGCCGGTGATGAACTGCGCCGGCGCCTGCACCGCGCTCTTCGTCCGCGACGACGTCCTGGCGGTTGGCGGCTACGACGAGACCCTGACCTCCTTCGAGGACTGGGATCTCTACGCGACCCTGGCGGGGAAGGGGTTCGAGGGGCTCGTGCTGCCGCAGTTCCTGTTCTTCTACCGAAGCCGCCCGGGTTCGATGCTCCGGACCGAGGGCGTCGACCGGCGCGGGGAGCTGCGCTCCAGGTTGGTCCAGAAACACCTGGCCTCGGCGCCGCACCCGGAGCGAGCAGCGCGGCTGCTGATCTCGGAGCTCGAGGACTCGCACGCGCTCTTGCGGATGGCCGAGCACAAGTCCGTCGCGCGGTTGCTCGAGCGCAGCAGGGTGGGGAACCGGGTCCTCGCCGCGTGGCGGGGGCTGCCCGTGTCCCTGCGTCAGCGGTTGCTGGGAGCCGGCTCGGGCTGAGCGGCCGCCGCGGGCGCCTCCGCCTTCGAGAAGACGAGGAACGGCAGCACGAGCGCCGCGAGCACTGACCACCAGACCAGGCGGAAGTCGTTGGCCGGGCCGATGATCAGGTACGGGCCGAAGAAGCAGACGCTGCTGGCGAAGAGGGCGACGACCGCCGAGCGGCGCTCGAGCCGGGGCAGGAACGAGAGCCCAAACGCCACCAGCGTGAGGGCGACGTAGGCCCAGGCCTTGAACACGACCGTGTTGTCGAGCTTGCGCAGGATGGCCATGACGAAGCGGTTCAGGCCCGTATCGGCGACCTTGTACCCGTAGGGGTTGGTGTAGATGCCGGACTCGAAGGCGTAGACCGGGCCGTCGAGCCCCAGGATGTTCGCTGAAACCCGGAGCCGGTGCTTGAGGTAGGGGCCGAGGTTGCCGCGAATCGTGGTGAGCCAGTAGCTCATCAGCTGCTTGTACTCCGCCTCGTCCCCCGTCATCGGCACCCGCGGCCCGTCGCCCCAGAGGAGCGGGCAGACGGTGTTGGGGGTGTAGAGGGCCCGGAGCACCTCGACGTCGACCCGCGGGTCCTTCTTCTTGACCCACTCCGGGAAGACGACCTCGTTGCGCGCGAGCGAGATGGCCGCGAGATCGTGCAGCGCGAGCTGCTGCGACTGGTAGCTGTCGGCCTTGACGAGCAGGGTATTGGCGGCATTTGCCAGGACGAAGAGGGCGACTCCGGCCACGGCGCCGACAGCGCCCCCGAGCCAGCCTCGGGCCGCGGGGGCGCGGTGGCGATGCACGAGCACGCCCGCCCAGACGGCGATGGGGACGGCCGCGGCCGCGCCGTTCTTGCGGACGGCGATGGCGTACAGGAGCGCGAGGGCGGCCATTGCCAGCACCGGCCAGCGCGGCCGGCGTCCGTAGCGGAGGACCAGGGCGAAGCCCAGCAACAGCGCCGAGGCCATCCCGACGTCCTTCCACACCGTGGAGAGCAGCCCGGCGACCGACGGGAACAGCCCGACGCCGAGGACGCCCAGGGTCGCGACCAGGGGGCGCTGGCAGGTGGTCAGCACCAGGGTCAGCCCGGTGAAGAACATGCCGCAGTGGAAGAGGAGCATGCCCAGTGGACCGGGGACGACGTGGTCGACCTGCCGCCACCACCAGGCCATCACGGGCGGGTGCCACGCTCCGTAGACCGCGGTGCGCGCCTGGTTGAGCTGATCGGTGGTGTCCGAGCTCATGTAGCCGGGGTAGAAGGCCGAAGCGATGAAGGCGAGGCACGCGAGCGCCGCCAGCCAAGGCGCAAAGCGAAGGAGCCTGACCTTTCCCATGGTTTTCCTCACCTGCAGATCGAGTTTGAAGGAGGCCGGCCCACGTCACTCCATGAAGCTGGACACACCGCCATGCGCAGGCTGTCCTCGGGGTGGTTGGGAGTATTCAAATAGCCCAATCCACGATGCTCATCAGCTGCGATCGAAGCCGGGCACCTTAGCACCGCGAAGCCGCAGGCGTGGTCGCTGAAGGGTGGCACGGGGAGGCTCCGCTGCGCGGGCACCCTCGGTGCTGCCGGCGGCGGAAGGCCCTCCGAGAGGCTGCATCACTGCCTGGACAAAACGGATCGGAGGCACTAACTCTCGCGGCCGCGTGTCCTCCATGGATTCATCCGACGCCCGCCTGCGCATCCTCTGCCTCTGTGGCGCCGTCCTGCTCGGGCTGACGCTGACGGTCGCGGCCTTTCGACCTGGCTACATGTCGACCGATTCGCTGGTGCAGTTGGCCCAGGCTCGGTCGGGCTCCTTCAGCGACTGGCACCCGCCTCTGATGAGCTGGCTCTGGGGCCGGCTGGATCGGGTCTCTCCGGGGCCGATCGGCATGCTCTATTTCCACAACCTGCTCTTCTGGGGCGCGCTGTCTCTGCTCGCCGGACTGACCGTGCGGGGTGTCGTTCTTCCGGGGCTCGTGACATTGGCGGTAGGGCTGCTTCCGCCGGTCTTCGCCCTCCTCGGCACGATTTGGAAGGACGTAGGGCTCGGTACCGCTCTCCTCCTGGCCTTCGCCCTATTGCTCTTGGCGGAGCGCAGAGCCAGCCGCTGGTCCCTCGGCTTTTCCATCGCGTGCTTGTTCTACGCCTTCTCGACTCGGCACAACTCGGCGCCGGCGCTTCTGCCGTTGACGGTCTGGGCGGCCTGGATCTTCCTGGCCCGACTTCGCTCGCGCCCGATCCGGCGCCCGTTCCTCGGCGCGCTTCTGGGCGGTCTCGCTCTACTGGGCTGCATCGGAGGCGGCAGTGCGCTCGTGAGCGGCCACCTGACGGGTCATCAGTCGCAGTATCCGGTCCAGCAGATTCTGATTCACGACCTGGTTGCGATTTCAGTCCAGACAGGCAAGAGCGAACTGCCCCTCGATATCCAGAAAGGCCAGCCCTTCAGTCCGGAAGAGTTCAGGCAAATCTACTTTCCGGATTCGCTCGTCTTTCTCTTCTGCTGTGACAACTCCAGCCGCCGCCTGGAAATGGTTCGCGATTCCGAGCATCTGGCTGGGCTCATGCGCGCCTGGCTCCGAGCCGTCCTCGATCATCCCTGGTATTACGTCCAGCACCGGTTGCGAATGGCTGGCTCTCTGCTTGGATGGGGGCGCGACCAAGTCTGCTATCCGTTCCAACGCTCAGTGGAAGGCAACCTCCCAGGCGTCCGCTTTCACCAGACCATCTACAACAGCCTGGTCATGAGGGCCCTCACGGCGGTCCAGGACTCGTTCCTCTTCCGCGGGTGGATCTACCTGCTGCTGTCGCTCGGGCTGACGATATGGGCTGGTGTGACCTGGCGCCAACCGGGCCGCGTACCGCTCTTCATCCTCTCGTCGAGTGCCTTGCTCTACTTGCTCCCGTATCTTCCGGCGGCCACGGCCTGCGACTTCCGATTGATCTGGTGGAGCGCGCTGGCGGTTCTCGTTTCGCCGCTCCTCGTATTCAGAGTGCTGGCCCCAGGAGAGCCTCCCGTCGACGGCCGAACCCGCTGACGCGGTTCACTCCTGGTTCTGGGGTGGCCGGCCAAGGCGAGCTGTCCGAGGAGGGAAGCGCCACTCGGATGTGATGAGCCCTCACCCGTCTCCGTGGTACCTTGCGCGCCGCCATGCCCACCAAAGCCAAGCGCATCTACCGAAAGCCTATCGAGACCGCCTTTGCCCGCGCCGAGCGCGAAAAGAGGCAAACCCGCGCGGCCGAGTTGGACGAGCTCGCCGGCCGCCGGGACTCCTTCCGGGCCAAGAACGGCTACTACCACCAGCAGATCGGCAAGCTCGCCCGCTTCTTCATCCCCGAGGGCGCCAAGGTTCTCGAGGTCGGGTGCTCGACCGGCGACCTGCTGGCGTCGCTCAAGCCCTCGCGCGGCGTTGGCGTGGATCTCTCGAAGAAGCACGTGGAGATCGCGCGGCAGAAGCACCCGGATCTCGAGTTCCACGTCGGCGACGCCGAGGCGCTCGATCTGGAGGAGGAGTTCGACTTCGTCGTCCTCAGCGACGTCATCGGCTACCTGGACGACGTGTGGGCGGGGCTGCGCTCGCTGCGCAAGGTGATGGGCCCGCGCTCGCGGTTGTTCGTGACCTACCACAACTTCCTGTGGGAGCCGGTCCTGCAGCTGGGCGCGGCGCTCGGGCTGAAGATGCCGGAGTCGGAGCAGAACTGGCTCGGCCGCGCCGACATCGAGAACCTGCTCAAGCTGGCGGGCTTCGAGGTGGTGCACTCGGGCTCCTCGACGCTGCTGCCGGTGGACCTGCCGGTGGTCTCGCGGCTGGCGAACCGGTTGCTGGCGCAGTTGCCGATGCTCGAGCACCTGGCGCTGAACGAGTACTTCGTGGCACGGCCGGTGTGGCAGAACGTCGAGCGGTCGGAGCCGTTGACCTGTTCGGTGGTGGTGCCCTGCCGCAACGAGAAGGGCAACGTCGAGGACATCTTCGCGCGGACCCCGGAGCTGGGCGCCGGCACGGAGCTCATCTTCGTCGACGGCAACTCCGAGGACGGGACGGTCGAGGAGATCGAGAAGCGGCTGCCGGACCGGCCGAACACGGTGCTGATCCACCAGGGAGACGGCAAGGGGAAGGGCGACGCGGTCCGCAAGGGGTTCGCCGCGGCGAAAGGCGACATCCTCTTCATCCTCGACGCCGACCTGACGGTGCCGCCGGAAGACCTGCCCAAGTTCTACGAGGCGATCGCGGAGGGCCGGGGCGAGTTCGTCAACGGCACGCGGCTGGTCTACCCGATGGAAAACGGGGCGATGCGCCTGCTGAACATGTTCGGCAACAAGTTCTTCAGCTTGGCGTTCACCCACCTGCTGGGCATGCCGGTGAAGGACACGCTGTGCGGCACCAAGGTCCTGCGCCGGGTGGACTACGAGCGCATCGCGGCCAACCGCGCCTACTTCGGCGACTTCGATCCCTTCGGCGACTTCGACCTGCTCTTCGGGGCGGCGCGCAGCGCCTTCAAGCTGGTGGAAGTGCCGGTGCGGTACCGGGCGCGGACCTATGGCGACACCAAGATCGACCGGTTCCGGCACGGCTGGCTGCTGCTGAAGATGACCGGCGTGGCCTTCCGCAAGTTCCGGCTCGGGTTCTGATGCGTGTCGCCGGAGCGAGCCAGTCGAGCGCTCGGAGGCCGTGTCCAAGCGTGGCCTCGCGGGTCGGCCCGGCTTGAGGCTGGAGTCGCGGGACTTCGGGACTTGCCCGGCGCCGCGAAGTCGTGTTCGGTACGCCCATGAAATATGACGCAGTGGTGGTGGGCGCCGGCTTTGCCGGGGCCATCCTCGCCGAGCGGCTGGCCAGCCAGCAGGGCAAGCGGGTGGTCCTGCTGGACCGCCGCAAGCACATCGCCGGCAACATGTACGACCGCCCGGACCACACCGGCATCCTGGTGCACGTCTACGGCCCGCACATCTTCCGCACCGACTCGCCGCGCGTCCTCGAGTACCTCTCCCAGTTCACCGACTGGCGCGCCTACGAGCACAAGGTCCTGGCCAGCGTCGACGGCCAGCTCGTCCCGGTGCCGTTCAACCTCGTCTCCCTGCACAAGCTGCTGCCCAAGGACAAGGCCGAGCGCCTGGAGAAGAAGCTGCTCGAGCGCTACGCCTACGACGCCAAGGTCCCGGTCTACGATCTGCGCACCCACGAGGACGCCGACATCCGCGAACTGGGCGAGTTCATCTTCCAGAAGATCTACCTGAACTACACCGTGAAGCAGTGGGGCGACCGGCCCGAGAACCTGGACTTCGCCACCATCACCAAGCGCGTCCCGGTGCGCCTCTCGCACGACGACCGCTACTTCCAGCAGAAGAACCAGGGCATGCCCAAGGCCGGCTACACCCGGCTCTTCGAGCGGATGCTGGCGCACCCCAACATCGAGCTGCGCCTGGGCGTCGACGCCACGAAGGTCCTCGGCCTCGACGAGGCGTCCGGGAAGATCTCCTTCGAGGGCGCGCCGTTCGACGGGCCGGTCGTCTACAGCGGCGCCCTGGACGAGCTGTTCGCCTACCGCTACGGCGAGCTAGCCTGGCGCTCGCTGCGCTTCGAGGTGAAGACCGTCGAGCAGGACTTCTTCCAGCCGGTGGCCGTCGTGAACTACCCCAACGACCACGACTACACGCGCATCACCGAGTTCAAGCACCTGACCGGCCAGCCCGTGCGCGGCGTGACGAGCTACTGCGAGGAGTACCCGCTCGCCTACGACCGCAAGAAGGGCCACGAGCCGTACTACCCGATCCCCAAGGTCGAGAACGACGCGGCGCACCAGCGCTACCTGGAGACGGCCAAGAAGTTCCCGAACCTGGTCGTCATCGGGCGGCTCGCCGAGTACCGCTACTACGACATGAACGACATCATCCTGCGGGCGCTCGGGCAGTTCGCGGAGATGCGCGACCGTCGGTGAAGTGCGGCCACGCGCGGCGGCAGCACCCTTTCCCGGGGGCCACCGTGGCGAGGCGCAGGGGGCGGGCGGACGCCGCGCCCGCAGGCCTCAGCGCTTGGCCGCGTCAGTGATGGCGGTCGGCGCGATCGGCACGCAGAGGCGGGCGTCTGGAAACCCGTGCAGCCTCTCGGGAGTTGGACAGTCGAGCGGCCCCCGCTCGAAGCGGATGCCGGCCTCCGCCAGGCGTGCGTCCACCGAGACGAACGCCGCGGGCTCGAGCCGGACAGGCTGCCCGCCCGACGTTGCTGCGATGGCCCGGAGCTGGCGCCGGAGGTCCTTGGCCTCCTGCCATTGGTGGCTGGCGTAGGGCACCAGGACCAAGAGCGCATTGACGCCCGCAGCCACGAGCGCGAGCAGCCCAGCGGGCCGCAGCCGGGGCCCGTCCGTAGAGGCGGCCCAGATGGCAAGGAGCACCGGCGGAAGCCAAAGGTACGGGACGTACCGGGCCCACCAGGCCTCCGGCGTGACAATCCCCGAGAGCGCCAGGGCGAGCACGACGAGGAAGGCCGCCCGCGTCCCGGGGCGACGCGCGAGCCCCGCGCCGAGCCCCAAGGCAAGCAGGAGGAGCCCGCCGAACCAGGGACCGAAGCCCGCGAAGCGGACGTCCGAGCTGCGGTACGTCACCAGCTCGTTGCGCGTGATCGCGAAGGGGAGCTTGAGGTTCGGAAACGAGGTGATGCTGTTGCTGGCCCTGGAAAAGTGCGCGCGCCCGAGCTTCTCGACCGCGCTCGCGCGGGAGAAGGCAGGGTGCGTCTGCGTGGACATGATGTCGATGCGGGAGGGGCCGAACAGCGGGTGGAACGGGTGGCCCGCCTGCAGGGTGTTGGTCACGTAGGGGTTGAAACCGACGCCGAATACGCCGACGAGCGCTCCGGCTCCGAGAACCAGCGCCAAGCGCGCGACCCGCCGGCGGCCCAGCGGCAGGACCGCCCCCAGGCCGATGAGCCCCACGAACCCGAGGAAGGCGATGCCCGTGAACTTGATGTTCACGAGATAGACGGCGGTGCCGGCCGCTGTGAGCTCGGCCAGCCGATCGGAGCGCTGCCGGACCAGGACGAGCGACGAGAGGAGGGCCAGGACCGTAGAGCCGACCTGGCCGTCGACGTAGAAGGAGAGGGACTGGTAGAGGGCGACCGGGTTGGCCGCGAGCAGCGCCGCCCCTGGGATGGCGATCCTTCTGCGCACGCCCAAGGCGCGCAGGGCCTCGTAGGCGAGCAGGCCGGCCGAGACGAGAAGCAACAGGTTCGGCCCCTTGGCCGCCTCGAGGCGCTGGAAGAGCCCGTAGAGGCCGGCTTCGAGCGTCCAGGCTCCCTTCGCGTAGTGATTGATGAACTCGCTGGCCGAGCCGTCGGCGATGGGCGAGTCGCGGATCGGGTTCCACCCCCGCGCCAGCCGGAGTATCGCGTCCTGATGGTAGAAATTCCCGTCGCACGAGATGTCGTAGAAGGCGCCCGCGAGGGCGCTGCAGGCGAGGGTGAGCAGCACCGGCGCGAACCCGACCGCGCAGGCGCGCTTCCAGGAGGCGCCCGCGCGCCGCAGCGCCGCGATGGCGAGGCCCGTCGCCGCGCAGCCGCCCACCGCGACGGCCATGGCTGGTGACGAGGCGCCCACCACCGAGAGCAGGAAGGCGACCACGAGGGCCGCCGCCGCACCGGTCCACACGGCCATGCCGACAAGGCCGACGTCACCGCGCGCGGAAGGAGGTTCCAGGATCATGGACCGGCGCATTCTAAACAGCAGCGCGTGAATGGGAATCACTGTCAGGGGCGGCGGAGCGGCGGCGTCGATTGCGGTTGGGTTCTCGGGCATTCGGCGGCAGACGCCAAAGGCAGGCTTCTTCCTTCGCCCGAATTCCGCCTGCGTTTCGAAGGCTTGCGCCATGACGCAGCGAGTCGCTTTTCCGAGATGGGCGAGCAGGGCGCGCCAGGACGCGGGTGCGAACCCGAATACGCACCTAAGCTCGCGCAACTCCCCAGCTTTTACACAACCTTTCTTTGACTCGCGCCCGGCCGAAATGCTTGGCTCGCCTGCATGCCAGCCGCCGACCCGTCGCCCGTTTCTTCTCAGCCCCAGGTCGTTCCGCCTGCCCCCGCGCCCAGCCCGGCCTCCACGCCCGCGCAGGCGCCCGCCGGCTGGAAGACCCGGGGCGAGGACTTCAAGCACCTCCTCGAGCCGCTGGAGCAGGCCGCCGGCCGTTACGGCGCCAAGATCGCCCTGCGCCTGCGCAAGAACGGCGAGCTGCGGACGCTGACCTGGTCCGAGCTGCTCCAGCGCATCCACGCCGCCGCCGCCGCGCTCGAGGCCGCCGGCCTGCGCCCCGGCGACCGCGTCGTGCTGCACGCCGAGAACTCGCCGGACTGGCTCATCGCCAACTACGCGGTGCTCAAGGCGCGCGGCACCGTGGTGCCGCTGGACGCCAACCTCCCGGCGGCCGACCTCGCCATCCTGCTCAAGGCGGCCGAGGCGCGCCTCGTCCTGTTCTCCCGCGCCCAGGCGCCCAAGCACGTCGACACCGGCTGCACCGCGCCGCAGCTGGTGCTCGAGGACCGCCTCTGCTGCGCCACGCCCTCGGTCCCCGCGCTCGCGCCCGCCAAGGACGACCCCGACGCCGACCCCGAGCTGGCCTCCATCATCTTCACCTCCGGGACCAGCGGCCGGCCCAAGGGCGTGATGCTCACGCACTCGAACCTGCTCTACGCGGGCTGCGACGGCATCTGGAACATGTGGGGCGTGAACGACCAGGACGAGCTGCTCCTGGTGCTGCCGCTGCACCACATCTTCGCGGGCATCATCCAGATCGGCGCGCTGGCCGCCGGCGCGACGATGACCCTGGTCGAGGCCGTCCGCGGCGACCTGATCGTCGCGGCGATGCAGGAGACGCACACCACCCTCCTGCCCGGCGTGCCGCGGCTCTTCGAGCTCATCTACGGCAACATCCAGCGCACGGTGGCGCAGAAGGGCGCCGTCACCCGGGCCCTCTTCGCCACGATGAAGTTCGCGACCCGGGCCGTCCGCCGGCGCACGCCGTTCAACCCCGGCCCCAAGCTCTTCAAGAAGGTCTTCAACCAGTTCGGCGGGGCCAGGCTGCGGCTGGTGTCCGCCGGCGCCCCCGGCTCGATCGAGGTGATGAAGGGCTTCGAGAGCATGGGCTTCAGCTTCCTCGAAGGCTACGGCATGAGCGAGACCTCGGCCGCGGCCTGCGGGAGCTGGTTCAGGAACCGCCGCCTGGGCCGGGTGGGCCACGCCGTCCCGGGCAGCGAGGTGCAGATCTTCCAACCCAATACCGCCGGCGAGGGCGAGCTCCGCGTGAAGGGCCGCGGCGTGATGCGCGGCTACTTCCGCGAGCCGGAGATGACCGCGCAGGTGCTCAAGGACGGCTGGTACTCCAGCGGCGACCTGGGCCGGATGGACCGCAAGGGCTACTTCAAGATCGTCGGCCGTCTCGACGAGCTGATCGTCACGCCGGCGGGCAAGAAGGCCTCCCCGGACGACGTCGAGCGCCACTACAAGGGCATCGAGGGCGTCAAGGAGCTGGCGGTGGTGGGCATGCCCTGCGGCGACCGGCCCGGCGAGGAGATCCACGCGGCGGTGGTGCTGGACCCGGCCGCGGCCGCCGGCGTCGACGCCGCGCAGCTGCGGACGAAAGTCGAGGCGGAGTTCAACGAGCGGGCTCCGGAGATCGTCAGCTACCTGCGCGTGCAGCGGGTGCACTTCGTCGACGAGATCCCCAAGACCACCAAGCTCAGCGTCAAGCGCAAGGAGCTGCGCAAGCTGCTGGAGTCAGAGGCCAAGCCGACGAAGGCCGCCGCCGACGAGCCGGCGGTGGCCGAGCAGCGCGACGCCCTGGAGGAGCGGGTGGTGGCGCTGGTCTCGCAGTTCGTGCCGCCCAGCTCGCGCCGCGGGACGCTGTCGCTGCGCTCGGCGCTGCAGTTCGACCTGGGCATCGACTCGCTGGGTCGCCTCGAGCTGGCCTCCGCCATCGAGGAGGAGTTCGGCGTGCCCATGGACGAGCTGGGCCCGTCCATCCACCGCGTCGCCGACCTGGTGGCGGCGGTGCGCAAGGCGCAGAGCGAGTCCAAGCCGCTGGAGCTGGCCAAGCCCGGCGAGGAAGTGGCGCGGGTGCCGCCGCCGCGGGGCTTCTTCGCCTGGATCGCGAGCGAGGCCGTGCTGTGGTCGATGCGGGTCATCTGGCACATCGACATCCAGGGCGTCGAGAACCTGCCCGAGAAGGGCCCGTTCCTGGTGTGCCCCAACCACCTGACCTACCTGGATCCGCTCTGGCTGGCCGCGGTGCTGCCGCACCACCAGCGGCAGCGGGGCTGCTCGTTCGGGAAGGCCGAGCTGTGGAAGAACCCGATCACCAAGTTCCTGGCCAACCTCGGCCGGGCGATCCCGGTGGAGCGCGAGGGCGACGCCTTGCCGGCCCTGCGCGCGGGGTTGGAGGTCCTCAAGTCCGGGCAGCCGCTGCTGATGTTCCCGGAAGGCACGCGGTCGCGGTCGGGGCAGCTCTCCGAGTTCCGGCGCGGGGCAGCGAAGCTGGCGCTGGCCAGCGGCGCGCCGATCGTGCCGGCCCGGCTCATCGGGACCTACGAGGTGTGGGGCGCCCACAAGCTGCTGCCGCGCGTCCTGCCGCACCGGAACTTCAAGCGCATGCGCCTGCAGGTCGTCATCGGCGAGCCGCTGGTGGCTACCCCGATCGCCGACGGCGAGAAGATTGCCGCGGCGGAGCTCGAGCTGACCGAACGGCTGCGCAAGGCCGTGCTGGAGCTGGGCTGGGACGAGACGAAGGAGGAGTAGCTTCCTTTCCTTTCCTCTTCTTTCTTTCTCTGGCCGGGGCGGGGGGTAGAGCGCGGCCTCCGTGCCGCGGTCGGTCGTGTCGGTCGGTCGTGTCGGTCGGTCGTGCACGCGCCCGACAAATGCCGCCCCCGCCACGGAGGGCGGGCTCTACCCGACTCGGCGGCCAGGTGGTGGAAATCATTCGAAGAGAAGTGGGGTGACAGCAGGGCTTCAGCCTCCGTCGAGCGTGCTACCCTGCGCCGCGCGATGCCAACGAAAGCCAAGACCCAAGCCAAGCGCCCGTACCGCAAGCCGAAGGAGACCGCGTTCGCCCGCGCCGAGCGCGAGCGCCGCCAGACCCGCGCCGCCGAGCTCGACGAGCTGGCCTCGCGGCGCGACTCCTTCCGGGCGAAGAACCGCTACTACCACGAGCAGATCGCCAAGCTCGCCCGCTTCTTCATCCCCGAGGGCTCCCGCGTCCTCGAGGTGGGCTGCTCGACCGGCGACCTGCTCGCCTCGCTGCGTCCGTCCCGCGGCGTGGGCGTGGACCTCTCGCCCAAGCACGTGGAGATCGCCCGGCGGAAGCACCCGGACCTCGAGTTCCACGTCGCCGACGCCGAGGCGCTGGAGCTGGACGAGGAGTTCGACTTCGTCGTGCTCTCCGACGTCATCGGCTTCCTCGACGACGTCTGGGCCGGGCTGCGCTCGCTGCGCAAGGTGATGGGCCCGCGCTCGCGGCTGTTCGTGACCTACCACAACTTCCTGTGGGAGCCGGTGCTGCAGCTGGGCGCCGCGCTGGGCCTGAAGATGCCCGAGTCGGAGCAGAACTGGCTCGGCCGCCAGGACATCGAGAACCTGCTCAAGCTGGCCGGCTTCGAGGTCGTCCACTCCGGCTCCTCGACGCTGCTCCCGGTGGACCTGCCCATCGTCTCGCGGCTGGCCAACCGGGTCCTGGCGCGCCTGCCGCTCCTCGAGCAGCTGGCGCTGGTCGAGTACTTCGTGGCCCGCCCGGTCTGGCAGAACATCCAGCGCGAAGAGCCGATGACCTGCTCGGTGGTGGTGCCCTGCCGCAACGAGCGCGGCAACGTCGAGGACATCTTCGCGCGCACGCCGGACCTGGGCGCCGGCACCGAGCTCATCCTGGTGGACGGCAACTCCGAGGACGGCACGGTCGAGGAGATCGAGAAGCGCCTCGGCAAGCGGCCGAACACGGTGCTCATCCACCAGGGCGACGGGAAGGGGAAGGGCGACGCGGTCCGCAAGGGCTTCGCCGCGGCGACCGGGGACATCCTGTTCATCCTCGACGCCGACCTGACCGTGCCTCCCGAGGACCTGCCCAAGTTCTACGAGGCCATCGCCGAGGGCCGGGGCGAGTTCGTCAACGGCACGCGGCTGGTCTACCCGATGGAGCAGGGCGCGATGCGCCTGCTCAACATGCTGGGCAACAAGTTCTTCAGCCTGGCGTTCACGCACCTGCTGGGCATGCCGGTCAAGGACACGCTGTGCGGGACCAAGGTCCTGCGCCGGGTGGACTACGAGCGCATCGCGGCGAACCGGGCCTACTTCGGCGACTTCGACCCCTTCGGGGACTTCGACCTGCTCTTCGGGGCCGCGCGCAGCGCCTTCAAGCTGGTGGAGGTCCCGGTGCGCTACCGGGCCCGGACCTACGGCGACACCAAGATCGACCGCTTCAAGCACGGCTGGCTCTTGCTGAAGATGACCGGGGTGGCGTTCCGGAAGTTCCGGCTCGGCTTCTAAAAACCTCCCCCCGGCCCCCTCCAGCGGAGCTGGAGGGGGAGCTCGCCACTGCTCGATTCGCTCCCCTGCGGAGCTCGCGGCGCCACCACCACCTTGCCGGACTCAACGTGGGCCTCGAGCACGGACGTGGCGGTGCAAGCAGCTCCTACCGCGTCGCCGAAGGCAACCAACGGCTCCCCCTCCGGCTCCCCCTCCGGCTCCGCCGGAGGGGGCCGGGGGGAGGTTTTTGGCGCGCTTGCCCCATTCCGGCCCAGGCCTTCTGCCCCATTCCGGCGCACCGTGACGCGCTTGCCCCGAACGTGATCCCGGGCACACCGGCTGCACTGGCAGGCCAGGCGGAGGTGCCCGATGCTCGCCCCAGCCGTCGTCCGCGCATTTCCCCAGCCAAATCCACGGGGTACGATGCGTCCCAGCATGCCCATGACCCCGTCCGATCGCAGCAGCGCCGTGCTCCTGGCCGTCAGCGAGTTCGTCGGGCGCGAGGTCGCCATCGACGACCTGCTGCTCACCCTGGTCGACCGGATGGCCACCGCCCTCGACGCCGACCGCGGCACGCTCTACCTGGTCGACCGCGGCAAGGGCGAGGTCTTCAGCCGCGCCGCCCACCTCCCGGAGCTCAAGGAGATCCGCCTCAAGCTGGGGCAGGGCATCGCCGGGCACGTGGCCGAGAGCGGCGAGACGGTCAACGTCCCCACCACCAACCAGGACCCGCGCTTCTTCTCCCGCATCGACGAGCGCACCGGCTACCGCACCGAGTCCATCCTCGCCGCGCCCATGCGCGACCGGAACGGCGTGGTCATCGGCGTGGTGCAGCTGCTCAACAAGCGCGGCGGCGCCTTCACCCGCGACGACGGCGAGACCCTGGGCTCGCTGGCGCAGCAGGCCGCGGCGGTCATCGAGTCCACCACCGTCTACACCCAGCTCTTCCGCCCGCCGGCCGAGGCCCACGAGCCCCTGCCGCTGGCCGAGCGCTTCAACCGGATCATCGGCGAGTCGGAGCCGATGCGGACGGCCTACCGGCTGACCACCAAGGCCGCCGCCAGCGAGGCCACGGTGATGGTCCGCGGCGAGAGCGGCACCGGCAAGGAGCTGTTCGCCCGCGCCGTCCACGTCAACTCCAAGCGCCGCGACAAGCCGTTCGTGAAGGTCGACTGCGCCGCGCTGCCGGCCTCGCTCATCGAGAACGAGCTCTTCGGCCACGAGAAGGGCGCCTACACCGGCGCGGACCAGAAGGCCAACGGCAAGTTCGACGCCGCCCAGGGCGGCACCCTCTTCCTCGACGAGATCGGCGAGCTGCCGCTCTCGGTCCAGGGCAAGCTCCTGCGCGTGCTGCAGGACCGCGAGTTCGAGCGCGTGGGCGGCAACAAGACCGTGCAGATCGACGCGCGCGTCGTCGCCGCCACCAACCGCGACCTGGAGAGGCTCGTCGCCGAGGGCAGGTTCCGCCAGGACCTCTACTACCGCATCAAGGTCGTGGAGATCCGCCTGCCGCCGCTGCGCCAGCGCGGGCCCGAGGACGTCACCCGCCTGGTCCGCCACTTCGTCGCCTCCGCCGCGAAGCGGCACGCCCGCGAGGTCCCGCGCATCAGCGAGGCGGCCCTGGCCCGGCTCACCGCCTATCCCTGGCCCGGCAACGTGCGCGAGCTGGAGAACTGCCTGGAGAGCGCCATCGTCATCATGGACGGTCTCGATCTCTTGCCCGAGCACCTGCCGCTGCCCGAGCGCTACCGGCTCTCGCCCGACATCCAGCCCGCGGACGACGGGGGCGGGGACGAGGTCGAGCCGCTGGTCCCGGCCAGCACCGAGCCGCTGCCCGCAGAGGCCCAGGGCATCCGCACTCTGGAGAGCGTGGAGCGCGAGCACATCCTCTCGGCGCTGGAGAAGGTCGGCGGCAACCGGAGCCTGGCGGCGCGGCTGCTCGGCATCGGGCGCAACACGCTGGCGCGCAAGCTGCGCGGATACCAGTAGCGTCCGCCCGAGCCTGCCCTGAGCCTGCCGAAGGGTGGCGGCCCGGTCGGTCGCGTCGGTGTCTTCGGTCCCTGCGGATCGGTGGGTCGGCGGGTCGGTCGGCCCTTTCGCATCGGTGCGCCGTGACGCCTTCGCGCACGACGACTGCCGCCCCGGCACGGAGGCCGGACGCTACTGACCGCGCGTCCGGAAGCGGCTATGGTGCGCGCCCCATGGCTGCCGGCCCCCGCGGATCCAGAGCGTCTGGCGAGGTCCTTCGATGACCTCGCTGCTCGCCCAGCTCGCGCCGCTGGCCCTCCTGGTGGCCGTCATCGCCCTGGTGGTGTGGCGGCTGCCCAAGGTCGAGCTGGGGCACTCGGCGGCCTTCAAGCGGCGCCGCCTGCTCAACTGGTTCCCGCTGGGCCTGACCTACGCCTTCCTCTACTTCGGCCGCTACAACCTCAACGAGGCGACCTCGGTCATCCCCGGGCTCACCAACGCCGACTTCGGCGTCATCTTCGGGGCGGGCACCGCGACCTACGGCCTCTCCTTCCTCGTCAACGGGCCGCTCACCGACAAGTGGGGCGGGCGCTTCACCATCCTCCTGTCGGCGGCGGGCGCGGCCCTGGCCAACGTGGCGACCGGGCTGCTGGTCTGGGCCGCCACCACGCGCGGCTTCGTCCCTCCCGGCGGCATGGTGGTGGCCATCGCGGCGCTGTACTCGCTCGACATGTACTTCCAGAGCTTCGGCGCGGTGTCGATCGTCAAGGTCAACGCGCACTGGTTCCACGTGCGCGAGCGCGGCGTGCTCAGCGGCGTCTTCGGCATCCTCATCTCGCTGGGGCTGTACTTCGCCTACGACTGGAGCGCGTGGATCGTGAAGGCGCTGCCGGTCTGGTGGGTGTTCTTCATCCCGGCGATGAGCCTGGCCGTCTTCTGGGTCGTCGAGTTCCTGCTGGTGCGCGACACCCCCAGCCAGGCCGGCTACGCCGACTTCGACACCGCCGACGCCTCCAGCGGCGACACCGGGCCGGCGCTCGGGGTCGCCCAGGTCTTCCGGAAGATGCTCGCCAGCCGGGCGATCCTCTTCCTGCTCGGCATCGAGTTCTGCAGCGGTTTCATGAGCAACGCCATCATGCAGTGGGGCCGCAAGTTCGCCCGCCAGACCGACCTGCACGTCTTCGTCTTCGACAACTGGGGCCTGGTGATGTGCGTCGCCGGCATCCTCGGCGGCATGTTCGCCGGGGTCCTCTCCGACCGCGTCTTCGGCTCGCGGCGCGGGCCGGTCTCGGCGGTGCTCTACGGCGGCATGGTGGTCGGCGCCGCCGCCGCCGCCTTCGTGCTGGAGCGCGGCGCGCTCATCGGCTGGACCGTGGCCTTCATGTCGGTCTGCGTCATCGGCGTGCACGGCATGCTCTCGGGCACGGCGACGATGGACTTCGGCGGCAAGAGGAACGCGGGCATCGCCGTGGCCATCGTCGACGGCGCCGTCTACCTCGGGGTCGCGACCCAGTCGTTCCTGCTCGGGGCCCTGCTGCCCAGCGGCGAGGCGGCCAAGGTCGTCGCGAACTGGAGGCTGTGGCCGCTCGGGCTCCTCCCGCTGTCCGTCGTCGGCTTCGTGCTGGCGACCCGGGTCTGGCACGCGACGCCGGGCTCGCAGGGCGGCGCCGCCCGGGCCTCGCCGGGCGCCCCGCCGCCCGTGGCGGGCGCCCCCAAGGCCGACGCCGCCGGCTGAGCCGATCGGCCCCCTCCCCCGAGAGTCCCTTCCCGTCCCGGGAAGAGCGCGCCGTTCGGGGCGTTGCGCGGGCGGGCGGGGCGAAGGATTCCTTCCCGGCGGCCGTGCGCCCCGTGGGCCCTGCTGCAGCCATGGAACGAGCCGAAGAGACGTCGTCCGGCGGGGCCCTGAAGGTCGAGGACGCGTCCGGCGCGCAGCCGCGGGGCGACGCCCTCCCGGCCTTCCTCAAGCGGTGGGCGCCTCCCCTGGCGGGACTGGTCCTGTTCGGGGTGGGCCTGGGGTCCTTGGCGCACCAGCTTCGCGCCTACCGCCTCAAGGACGTCTTCGCCCAGGTGGGGAGCATCCCCGACTGGC
Source organism: Myxococcales bacterium (assembly GCA_036504155.1). Taxonomy (GTDB): domain Bacteria; phylum Myxococcota; class Myxococcia; order Myxococcales; family UBA5297; genus JACRCT01. The sequence continues at coordinate 25,625 of DASXVQ010000036.1, read as the reverse complement.
GAATCGCCGCGGCCGTCGCCCTCTCGGCGCTCAACTACCTGGTGCTCGTGCGCTACGACGCGCTCGCCCTGCGCTACGTGGGGCGCCCGATGCCGCTCTCGCGCATCGCGCTGGCCTCCTTCATCGCCAGCAGCGTCAGCAACAGCGTGGGCTTCTCCGTGCTCAGCGGCGGCTCGGTGCGCTACCGGCTCTACACCGCCTTCGGCGTCCCCGCCCTGGACACCACCCGCATCGTGGCCTTCGTCGCCGCCAGCGTGTGGATGGGCTTCTTCCTGGTCGGGGGCGCGGCCTTCGCCGCCGCCTCGCCGCGCCACGCAGAGGCGGTGGCGCTGGAGGGCGCGTGGGTGCCGCTCCTGGGCGCGCTCCTGCTCGCGCTGTGGGTGGGCTACGCCGCGCTGGCGACGCTGCGCAAGCGCCCCTTCGTCTTCCGCGGGGTGGAGCTGGCGCCGCCGACGCCGCGGATGATCGCCGAGCAGGCGGCGGTCGCCTGCCTGGACTGGCTCTCCGTCGCCGGCGTGCTGTACCTGCTCTTGCCCGCGGGCGCGATCTCGTTCCACGCGTTCGTGGGGGCCTACCTCTTGGCGCTGCTCGCCGGGTTGGTGAGCCAGGTCCCGGGTGGCGTGGGCGTCTTCGAGTCGGTGCTGATGCTGCTGCTCTCGCCGCAGGTGCCTCCGGCGAGCCTGGCCGCGGCGCTCTTGGCCTACCGGCTCGCCTACTACGTGCTGCCCCTGGGGCTGGCGGTGGGCCTGCTGGGCGGCTACGAGGCGCTCTCGCGCAGCTGCGCCGCCTGTCCTCGGCGATGGCCCGCTGGGCCTCGCCCCTGGCCCCGGGGCTGGTCGGCATCGGCGTCTTCTTTGCGGGGCTGGTCCTGCTGCTCTCCGGGGCCACCCCGGCGGTCCACGGCCGCCTGCGTTGGCTGGACGAGCGGCTGCCGCTGGCGGTCCTGGAGCTCTCGCACCTGGCGGGCGCGGTGGTGGGCGCCCAGCTGCTCCTGCTCTCCCGCGGCCTGCAGCGGCGCCTGCGCCACGCCTGGACGCTGGGCGTGTGGCTGCTGGGGGCGGGGGCGGCGTTCAGCCTGCTCAAGGGCCTGGACTGGGAGGAGGCGCTCTTGGTGTGCGCCGTCCTCGCGGCGCTGCTGCCGAGCCGGCGCGAGTTCTACCGAGAGGCCAGCCTGCTGCAGGAGCCGTTCGAGGCGGGCTGGGTGGCGGCGGTGGCCATCGCGATGCTCTCGGCGCTGGGGCTGGGGCTGTTCGCCTACAAGCACGTCGACTACTCGCACGACCTCTGGCTGCAGTTCGAGCTCGCCGGCGACGCGTCGCGCTTCCTGCGCGCGAGCGCGGCTTCGCTGGGCGTGGGCGCCTTCTTCGCGGTCGCCCACTACGCGCGGCCGCGGCGCGTGGAGCCGGCCGCTCCGATGGCCTCCGACCTCCTGCGCGCCCGGGCGATCGTCCAGCAGGCGCCGGAGACCTACGGCTACCTCGCCCTGCTCGGAGACAAGTCGCTGCTCTTCGACGAGGCCGGCACGGCGTTCCTGATGTACGCGCGCGAGGCGGGCAGCTTCGTGGCGATGGGCGACCCGGTGGGCCCCGACCCGGCGCGGCGCGACCTGGCGTGGAGGTTCCGCGAGCTGGCCGATCGCCACGCCGCCCACACCGTCTTCTACGAGGCGAGCGAGGCGGCGCTGCCGGTCTACCTGGACATGGGGCTGTCGCTGCAGAAGCTGGGCGAGGAGGCCCTCGTGCCGCTGGCGGGCTTCTCCTTGGAGGGAGGCGAGAAGAAAGGGCTGCGCAGCGCCTGCCACCGGCTCGAGCGCGAGGGGATCCGGCTGGAGATCGTCGGCGCGGACGGCGTGCCGCCGCTGATGTCCGAGCTCCGGGCCATCTCGGACGCCTGGCTCGCGCAGAAGAGCACCCGGGAGAAGGGCTTCTCGATGGGCTTCTTCGACGAGCGCTACCTGAGCCAGCTCCCGGTGGCGCTCCTGCGCCGGGGCAACGCGATCCTGGCGTTCGCCAACCTCTGGCAGTCCGGGGGCAAGAAGGAGCTGTCGGTCGACCTGATGCGCTTCCGGCCGGAGGCTCCCGGCGGGGCGATGGACTACCTCTTCGCGCGGCTGATGTCCTGGGGCCGGGAACAGGGCTGGCAGAGCTTCAACCTGGGGATGGCGCCGTTCTCGGGCTTCGAGCAGCGACCGCTCTCGCCGGTGTGGAACCGGGTGGCCACGCTGCTCTTCGAGCACGGCGAGCGCTTCTACAACTTCCAGGGGCTGCGGGCCTACAAGGAGAAGTTCCACCCGATCTGGCGGCCGCGCTACCTCGCCGCGCCCCGCGGGTTCGCGCTGCCGTTCGTGCTCGCCAACGTCGCCGCGCTCGTATCGCGCGGGCTGAAAGGGGTGGTCTCCCGATGACGCCTTGCGCCGCCGCGCTGCTCGCCGCCACGCTCTGCGCGGCGCCGCCTCCGGCCACGGTCGCCAAGGATGCGGTGAAGGACCTGCCGCTGGTCGAGGTCCCCGCCACCGGGGGCGAGACCGGCGACCTGGCGGCGGTGTTCCTCTCCGGCGACGGCGGCTGGGCGGGGCTGGACAAGGCCGTGTCCCGGAAGTTGGCGGCGGGCGGGCTCCCGGTGCTGGGCCTGGACAGCCTCAAGTACTTCTGGAAGCGGCGCGAGCCGGAGGCCGCGGCCGCGGACCTGGCGCGGGCGAGCCGCTACGCCCTGGAGGTGTGGGGCAAGAAGCGGCTGGTGCTCATCGGCTACTCCTTCGGCGCCGACGTCCTGCCGGCCCTGGTCAACCGCCTGCCCGAGGACGTGCGCGCCCGAATCTCGGCGCTGGTGCTGCTGGGCCTGAGCGACACGGCGACCTTCGAGATCCACATCACCAGCTGGATCGGCGGGAAGCCGAAGAACGGACAACCGGTCGCGCCGGAGATCGCCAAGCTCCACGTCCCGCGCATCGTCTGCGTCTATGGCGAGGAGGAGAAGGGCTCGTACTGCCCGTCGGTGAAGGGCGCCACGCTCATCGAGCTGAAGGGCGGGCACCACTTCGATCGCGACTACGACGGCATCGCCCGGCGGCTGGAGAAGGAGCTGCGCAGGCGATAGCGCGCTTCACTCCGCGGGCTTGGCAGCAGGCTCGACCGGCTTGGCGGAGGCGTCCTCGGGCTTGGGCTACTCCGGCTTGGGCTGCGCCGGCGCCGCGGTCTCGGGAGGCCTGGCCGGTTCCGGCTTGGCCTGCTCCGGCGGGGGCAGCTGGTCGACGACCACGTAGAAGTCGAGCTCGAAGCGGTCGCGCTGCGCGCCGCGGGCGAACACGGCGGGGATGGAACCCCCGGGGTCGCTGTGGGTGATGAAGACCAGCCGCGTCTTGCCGTTGGGCAGCGGGGTCGCGGACCACAGCCCGCTCACGACGTCGAGGCGGACGTAGCCCTTGGCCGGCGCCGGGCCCTGGTCGTTGGCGGTCTGGAAGCGCAGCACCTGCGTGCCGTCGGCAGCGACCGGCTCCTTCCAGATGCGCACCGTGTAGTCGCGGTCGGAGACCATCGACAGCGCGATCTGCTCGTAGATGAGGACCTCGTTCGGGCTCTCGCGGACCAGCGTCTTCTTCAGCGTCTTGGTGGAGGTGAAGTCGGCGGCGACCTTCCAGAAGATCGTCATCGCCTGCGCCGGGGTCTGGGGGACCTCCTGGGTCGCGCGGAGCTCGGCGTAGCTGGAGCCTGCCACCGGCCGCTTCTCGAAGGTGGCGCCGCGCTTGGTCTGGTAGGCCTTCCAGGGCGCCTCTTCGGCGCGGGCGGCGGTGCTGCAGAAGAGGACGAGGGCGGCGAGGCAGAGGCGACGACCGGAGCGGGCAGGCATGGGCGGAGGATAGGGGGAAGCCGCCTGGACATCCAGTGACTGCAGTGACTTGGAGCCGCGGCCCGGCGCCTCGAGCGCGAAGGCAGACGAAGGGTCGCTAGAAGCGCGGCGCCCAGGAATCCTTGAGCCGCTCCCCGACGCCGAGGGAGTCCCAAGCGGCGAGCGGATCGTCGATGCGCGCGTCCTCGCAGGCCGGGGTCTTGGCGCCTCCCGCGGCGCGGCCGACGAGGCAGTCGCCGAGCGCGGAGATCTCGGGAGCGTCGCACGCGGCCCGCGGGCTGCCGGTCTTGGCCAGCTCCTGCTCGAGCCCGGAGACCAGTGCGTTCGCCCGATGGAGCCGGCCCTTGGCCTCCTCGATCTTCGGGGCGTTCTGCTTGGCCTGCTTCTTCGGGGCGGCCTGCAGCGCCGCCAGCTCGCCGGCCACCCCCTGGCGCGCGCCGACCGTCGCGCACAGCAGCGCCGAGACGATGGGGACCATCACCTTCGCCGGCTCGTCGCGCAGGAGCGCCCGCAGGCGGTCGTCCTCCTTCTTCAGGCGCAGCTTCTCGCAGTCCATCCGCTCGTCCTCGGGGATGGCGCGGAGCTCGGGGGTGGGCCGGGTCTCGGCGGTGTCGAAGCGCGTCCGGGCGAGCTTCTTGACCCGCTCGCCGCACTCCTCGAACGCCAGGCCGGCCTCGTCGCGGTTCTTCTGCGCGATGGAGCGCTCCTCGTCGAGGCGCTTCAGGGTCGCCGGGTCCACGCCCTGCGCGTTCTCGGCCTCGCGCAGGCTGCGCTCGGCGCGCTTCATGGCCTCCTCGGACTCGTGGCGGCGCAGCTTGTCCGCCCCGCAGGCGAAGTGCGCCTGCAGCGACAGCGGCAGCGGGCCCAGGTCGGGCTCGGCGGGGGCCGCCGTCGGCTGGACCACCGGCGCGCGGGCGCAGGACAGCACCAACAGCGCGGACACGAGACCGATCTTCAAACGCATCGCGAACTCCCTATCTCGGTGAACGACGTTCAGGCCCGCTTCCGGGCGGCGGCGGCCTTGGCCTACAGGAGCCGCCGGTAGATCGCCGCCATGCGGCGCGCCGCCGACTCCCAGGTGAACTGTGCGGCCCGGATGCGCCCGGCCATGGCCAGCTCGCGCCGCTTGTCGTCCGAGGTGAGCACCTCGCGAATCCGCTGCGCGAGCGCCTCCTCGTCGTCGACCGGGTAGCAGAGGGCCGCGCCACCGGTGACCTCGGGCAGCGACCCGGCGTCGGAGACGATGGTCGGCGCCCCGCAGGCCATGGCCTCCATCGGCGGCAGCCCGAAGCCCTCGTAGCGCGACGGGAAGAGGAACGCGCGCGCCGCGGTGTAGAGCGCCGGGAGCGTGTCGTGGCCCTGGGCGGGGACGGTCAGCGCCCGCCCCGCGAGGCCGAGCCGGTCGATCTCCGGCTGGAGGGTCTCCGAGAAGCGTCCGCACAGCACCAGCGGCGGCGCATCCTTGACCTTGGCGTAGCCGCGCAGGAGCGACGGCACGTTCTTGTGGGCCACGAAGCCGCCCACGTAGAGCAGGAACTCCTCGGGGAGCCCGAGCCGGCCGCGCATCGCCGCCATCTCGGGCCCGGTGGCCGGGTGGAACCGCGCGTCGATGCCGCAGGGCACCACCTCCACGCGCTCCGCGGGGATGCGGAAGTGCCGCTCGATCTGCCGGCGCGAGAACTCGGAGACGGTGACGAGGCCTGCCGCGCGGGTCGCCAGCAGCCGCGTCGCCGTCCGGAAGTAGCGGTCGAGGTACCGGCCGTAGATGCCCGGCAGGTCCAGGTAGATCGTGTCGTGCAGCGTCAGGAGCGTGCGGCAGCCGAGCTCGACGAAGGGAGCGGAGAAGGTCGTGGCGTGGAAGAGGTCGACCCGGCGGCGGCGCAGCAGCCACGGCAGCTCCACCTGCTCGGCGGCGGTGGCCGGCCGGCTGCGGGCCCGCAGGACGCGGGCGCCCGGCACGTGGGCGCGGATGGCGTCGGCGCGGCCGAGCGCGCCGACCTGGCTGCCCGGCATCAGGCCCGGGATGCGCCGCAGCAGCTCCAGCGAGTAGCGGGTGACGCCGTCGGGCGGCTCGACCAGCATCCGCAGATCGATGGCCACGCGCGTGGTCACGGGGCGGCCCCGGGAGGCGGAGGGGCGGGGGCCGGCGCGGCGGCGGCGGCGGCGCGGCCGGGCAAGAGGCCCAGCACGGCGTAGGCGGCGAAGTAGGCGACGGCCACCGCGACCGCCTGGGCGACGAAGTGCAGCCGCTGCGTCTGGATCCAGAACCCGATGGCCGCGGCCGAGGCGATCGCCACCTTGAGGACGAGCGTCCGCTCGCCGGGCTCCGACAGGCCGGCCCGCTTGCGCCAGGCGATGAGCACCAGGAAGAGCAGGGCGTCGGTGGCCAGCATCGCCACCGCCGCCGAGGTGGCGCCGAACCTGCGGGCGAGGACGACGATGGCCAGGGCCTTGACGACGCTCGCGCCCAGCCGGAAGAGCACCGCCGTCCACGGCCGGCTGATGGCCAGCAGCAGGAAGACGGCGATGTTGTTGGAGAAGAAGAGGGGGGCGGCCAGCGCCAGGATGGCCAGCGCGGGCCGGGTCAGCACGTATTCGCGGCCGAAGAGCAGCTCGGCGACGAACGGGGAGAAGACGTAGGCCACGCCCGCGACCGGCGCGCCGATGACCAGGCACCAGCGCGACACCTTGGTGAAGAACGGGGCGATCTTGGTGAGGTCCCCGGACTTCGACAGCTCGGCCAAGATGGGGAAGAGCGCCCCGATGGCGATGCTGGGCAGCCCCTGGGAGGCGTCGAAGACCTTGTTGGCCGCGCCGTACTGGCCGATGTCGGAGTCGGAGAAGTGCAGCAGCCCGAGGACGAGGTTGTCCAGGTAGAAGTAGAGCGCCAGGCAGATGAGCGTCGCCGCGGTGGGGATCGCGCCCCGGAAGGCCCGGGCCGCGAAGGCGCCGTCCCAGCCGAAGCCGAAGGTCAGCCCGGTGCGCCGGCGCCACAGCCAGGCCATCCCCGCGCTCAGGGCGTTGGCGGCGGTCATGGTCGCCAGCACGGCCCACAGCGGGGCCTGGAGGAGCAGCGAGAGCGAGCCGAGGCCGGCCACGATGAGCCGCGTGGCGATGCGCACGTAGGCGTCGTCGTTCATCCGCTCGAAGCCGGTGAAGATCGACGAGTGGTAGTCGAGGAAGGTGTTGAGCCCGAAGAAGGTCGCCATCAGCGCGATCTCGAGCCAGCGCGAGCGGTCGGTGGTCAGCAGGGCCAGCACCACCGTCGCGGCGACGGCGAGGAGCACCGTGGCCAGGCGCAGCGGCGCGAACCTGCGCAGCCACTCCGCCGCCTTCTCCCTCTCGCGGGAGGCGTGCACCGTCAGCAGCGTGTTGAGCCCGAACTCGCCGCACAGCGCGATGATGAGCGAGAACGAGCAGGCGTAGCTGTAGCGGCCGAAGAGCTCCCGGCCCAGCGCGCGCGCCAGGACGAAGCCGAAGGCGATGCTCACTGCCCGCGAGCCGAACTCGCCCAGCGTCTTGGCCTTGAGGTTGCGCAGGATCCGTTCGCGCATCGAGGGCCATCCCTATCAGACCCCGCCCGAGGTTGAACACCAGTAGCTGCCGGCCTCCGTGCCGGGTCGGCAGTTGTCGTTTCGCTCTCGAGTCGAGCGCTCGACCGGTCAGGCACGCCCGACCGCGCGGCCGACCGATCGACCGACCGCCCCGGCGCGGAGGCCGGCAGCTACTGACGCGCGCCCCCGGGTGACCAGGCGATGGGCGCCACCGGTGTGGCCCTTCACCCGGGTCGTCGACGCGCCCTGCGGGAACTACCCCACCAGATGCCTCGGGTTCCGCGACAGCGGCACGGCGAACACGACCTTCGTGGTCGGGTCGCTACTCGATCCCTCTTCGGCCTCGCGCATGGTTTCAGGGCTGCTGTCACCCCACATCTCTTCGGATGATTTCCACCAATTAGCCGGCGAGCTGGGTAGAGCCCGGCCTCCGTGCCGGGGGGCGTGTCGGTCGGTTGGTCGTGTCGGGCTGGGAGTGCCCGGCCGGGCCTGCCGTGATCTTGCCGAAGGGTGCCGGGGTCGTGTCGGTATGTTTGGTCGTGTCAGCGCCCGACAAAGGCCGCCCCCGCCACGGAGGGCGGGCTCTACCCTCCTCCGCCGGCTGAAGATGTGGGGTGACAGCAGTGGCTGAAGCCCGAGCTCAGCCTTGGCCCATGGGGAGTCGGGGCGCCGCGCCGCTGGCGTCGCACCGCAGGCCCAACGCCCCTTAGCCGTCGCGCGTCGCGTCGACCCGAACGCCGCCAAGGCGAGCCACGCGTGCGTCCAAGAGAGGCGCAGGGTCATCGCGTTCTTCCTCGAGCCGGCGGCTATCCCGCAGCCAGGGTGTCGGCCTCCGGCTTCGGCGCCGGGCCCCGGACGGGGATTAGGCGCTCGATGGCGCGGGAGTAGAGGCGGTAGAGGACGGGGAGGAGCACCATCGTCAGGCTGAACGCGGAGAGCGTCCCGAAGACGATGACCACCGCCAGCGGCCGCTGGGTCTCCGAGCCGATGGCGCGGCTCATCGCCGCCGGCACCAGGCCCAGCGCCGCCAGCAGCGCCGTCATCAGGACCGGCCGCAGCCGCTCGCGGCAACCCGCGACGATCGCCTCGTCGAGGGGCTCGCCCCGCGAGCGCCGCTCGGCGATGGCCGAGGTCACCAGCACGCCGTTGAGCGAGGCCTGGCCGATGAGCGCGATGAATCCGACCGCCGCCGCCACCGACATCGGCATGCCGAACAGCCAGAGCCCGAGCACGCCGCCGGTCAGCGCGAACGGGACGTTGACCAGGGTCACCACCGCGCGGCCCAGCGAGCCGAAGGCGTTGAACAGGAGCAGCAGGGTGAGGAGCAGCGCCACCGGGATCACCGTGGTCAGGCGCGACATCGCCCGCTCCTTGTTCTCGAACTCGCCGCCCCACTCGACGGTCATCCCCGGCTGCAGCGGCGCCTCCTTGGCGACGCGGGCGCGAGCCTCGTTGACGAAGCTGCCCATGTCGCGGCCGCGCACGTTCATGCGCACGCCGATGTAGCGCCGGCCGTTCTCGCGGTTGATGGAGGCGCGGCCGAAGCCGGTGTCGATCTGCGCGAGCACCGAGAGCGGGACCATGGCACCGCCGTCCACCGGCACGCGCACGCGGCGGATCTTCTCGAGGTCGTCGCGCGACTCCAGGGGCAGGCGCATCACCACGTCGAACTTTCGCTCGCCCTCCCAGAACTCGCCGAGGGGCTCGCCGCCCACCGCCGCCTGGAACGCCCGCTGGAACTCGGCCAAGTGCATCCCGTAGCGCGCCAGCGCCACGCGGTCGGGCTTGACCTGGATCTGGGGGACCTCGCCGCTCTTGACGATGCCCAGGTCCGCCACGCCCTCCACCTTGGCGATGGCGTTCTTGGTCTTCTCGGCCTGCTCCTGCAGCGCCACCAGGTCGTCGCCGTAGAGCTTCACGGCGATCTGCCCGAACTGGCCGCTGATGTTCTCGTTCACGTTGTCGCGGATGGGCTGCGAGAAGTTCACCTCCAGCCCGGGGACGTCCGCGATGGACCGCTGCAGCACGTCGATGACCTCGGCGAGCGTGCGCGTCTCTTTCGGCCAGCGCTCCGGAGGCTTGAGGCGCACGAAGAACTCGAGGTTGTTGGGCAGCGTCGCGTCGGTGCCGTCCTCCGGCCGGCCCAGCTGCGACATCACGCTCTCCACCTGCGGGGCCTCCGTGATGAGCCGCGTGAGGCGCGGCACGAGCTTGCGCCCCTCGGTCAGCGAGATGTTCGAGGGCAGGGTGAAGGTCGTGTAGAGGGCGCCCTCGTTCAGCTCCGGGAGGAACTCCGACCCGAGGTGGGGGATGGTGGCGGCCGCGCCCAGCAGCCCGGCGAGCGCGAGCGCCACCGGGAAGGCCGGACGCCGCAGCGCCCAGCGCAGGACCGGCGCGTACAGCCGGTCGGCCGCGCGCAGCACCGGCGACTCCCGGTGCCGGTACGGCTTGCGATAGGCCAGCGAGGCCAGGACCGGGACCAGCGTCACCGAGAAGAGCAGCGCCCCGACGAGCGCGCTCACCACGGTGTTGGCCATGGGCGAGAAGATGCGGCCCTCGACCCGCTCCAGCATGAAGATGGGCAGGTAGGCGGCGATGATGATCAGCAGCGCGAAGATGGTCGGCCGCACCACCGCGGTGGTCGCCCGGCGGATCTTCTCCACGGCGCCCAGGCGCTGCTCGCCTTCGGCCGGGTGGGCCAGCCGGGAGACGATGGCCTCGACGATCACCACCCCGCCGTCGACGATGACGCCGAAGTCCACGGCGCCCATCGACAACAGGTTGGCGGACATCCCCCGGGAGCGCAGGTAGATGAACGAGGCGGCGAGCGAGAGCGGGATGAGCGAGGCGACGACCAGGGCCGCGCGCAGGTCGAGCAGGAAGATGAAGAGCACCAGCGTGACCAGCAGCGCGCCCTCGAGCAGGTTGCGGCCCACCGTCTTGAGGGTCGTCGAGACCAGCTCGGTGCGGTCGTAGAAGGGGTCCACCCGGGCGCCGTCCGCGGCCAGGCGCTGGTTGACGAGGCCCAGCTGGTCCTTCAGCGCCGCCAGCACCACCGAGGGGTTCTGCCCGCGGCGCATGAGCACGATGCCCTCGACCGTGTCGAACTGCTCGCCGCGGCTCACCACGCCCTGGCGCGGCGCCCAGCCGTCGGTCACGTCGGCGACGTCCTTGAGGAACACCGGGGTCCCGCCGCGCGTCGCCACCCGGACCGTCCGCAGGTCGTCGAGGGTCTTGAAGAGGCCCTCGCTGCGGACGACGAACTGCTCGGAGCCGCGCTCCAGCACGCCGCCCGAGGCGTTGAGCGAGCCCTCCTTCACGCCCTTCTCGACGTCGTCCAGCGTCAGCCCGAACGAGGCCAGGCTCGAGGGGCGGGGGATGACGTGCACCTCGCGGACCAGCCCGCCGTAGTTGACGACGTCGGCGACGCCGTCCACGCGCATGAGGAGCGGGCGCACGACCCACTCCTGCAGCGTGCGCAGCTTCATCGGGTCGCCGCCGGCGCCGGCGAGCGTGTAGCGGTAGACCTCGCCGATGGGCGTGGCGAAGGGGCCCAGCTCCGGGGTGACGCCGTCGGGCATCTCCGCTCCCCGCAGCCGCTCGATGACCTGCTGGCGGGCGAAGAGGCCGTCGACGCCGTCGTTGAAGGTCAGCGTGACGAAGGACAGGCCGAACATCGACAGGTTGCGCAGCCGCGCCAGCCCCGGCGTGCCGTTGAGCGCGCGCTCCAGCGGCAGGCCGATCTGGCGCTCGACCTCCTCGGAGGGCTGGCCCGGGAAGATCGTGATGACGTTGACCTGGGTGTCGGTGGGGTCGGGGAACGCCTCCACGGTGAGGTTGCGGAAGGAGACGTAGCCCCAGACCGCGATGACGGCGGTGAAGAAGAGCACCGCGCCCCGGTTCTTGAGCGAGAAGCCGACGATTTTCTCGAACATGGGCCGGCCCCTTCAGTCGGCCAAGTCGATCTGGTTGAGCAGCAGCAGCGCGCCCTTGGCGACGTACTGCGTGCCGGCCGCCACGCCGGAGAGGACCTCGACCTTGCCGTGGCCCCGGCGGCCGGGCTGCACGTCGCGCTTGGCGAGGCGGCGCTCGCCCTCGAGCACGAAGACGGACGAGTGGTCGCCGTCGCTGACCACCGCGTCCTCGTCCACCTGCACCCGCCGCTCGGCGTCGCGCGGGAGGAGCGTCACGTCGACGAAGGCGTTGGGCTTGAGCGCCCCGTCGGCGTTGCCCGCCACGATGCGCACCGCCAGCGTCTGGCGCTGCGGGTCGACCACCGTGGCGACGCGCTGCACGACGCCCCGCCGCTCCACGCCGTCGCGGGTGCGGATGAGCGCCTGGTGGCCGGCGGCGAGGGCGCCGGCGTCCGCCTCGGGCACGTCGGCGGTCACCAGCACCTCGCTGGTGTCCGAGATGCGCAGCAGCGGGTCGGCGCGCTCGGAGGAGACCTCCTGGCTGGCGGAGGCGTCGAGCGAGACCACGAAGCCCGCGCGCGGCGCGCGGACCCAGAAGAGGTTGTCGCCGGCGGCGGCCACCGCCAGGCTCTGCCGCTTCGCCTCGGCGGCCTTCAGCGTCAGCGCGGCCTCCTGCAGCTCGGCGTCGGCGGCCAGCAGCTCCTTCTCGGGGACGGCGTTGAGCGCGTAGAGGTCCTTGGAGCGGTCGCGGATGCGGCGCTTGACCTCCACGCTCTGCCTGGCCGCGGCGACGTCCTTGTCGATGTCGGCGAACTCGCGGCTGCGCACCGAGAACAGCGGGTCGCCCTTCCGGACCGAGTCCCCCAGCCGCACCAGCACCCGCTCGATGCGGCCGGCCAGCGGGACGCCCACCGCCGCGGTGCGCAGCTCGTCGAAGCCGACGCGGCCGGGGACGGGCAGGGGCGGCAGCGCCGGGCCCTCGGCCGCGACGGCCAGGGTCAGGTAGTCCCACTGGTGCGCGCCCGAGGCGATCGTCACGCCCTGCCGGTCGGCCTGGACGGGCTCCGGCGCGGGGGGAGCGGCCGGCGGCGCCTGGGCCAGCAGCGCCGCGACGCAGGCCGCCAGCGGCAGCGCCAGCGCGCTCGCCAGCATCCACGGACCCAGGCGGCGCGGCGCGGGGGCGCCCCCGGGCGGGCGGCGCGGGTCGCGGTCCTCGCTGGGCTCGTGGCGGGCGGTGGAGACGGTGCTGGGCTGCATTCGGGACACCTCTTCTGGCAACGGGGAGTTCACGGCTTGCTCCTCAGCTCGGCGGGCGCCTCGGGGCCGCCTCCGCGCACGCGCGCCGCGGAGTTGGCCAGCTGGCGCAGGGACAGGTCGAGGTCGGCGGCGTCCATCACCAGCTCGCCCAGCGTGCGGCGGGCGAGCAGCAAGTCCTGCAGCGGCGCGCCACCGCGGTGCACGGCCTCCTGGAGGGAGGTGACGACCGAGCGGGCCAGCGGCAGGGTCCGGTCCTTCAGCCGCCCGCGGCGCAGCTCGAGCGCGGCGCGCTCCTCGCCGAGCCTCTCCAGCTGCGTCTGCGCCTGGTCGAGGAGCAGGGCGCGCGTGCGCGAGGCCGCCGCGGCGGTGTCGCGGGCGAGCCGGGCGTCGGCCTGGCCGTGGTCGAAGACGGGCAGCGGCACCGAGACGCCCACGAACAGGCTGTTCTGCTGGTTGCCGGAGACGAGGAAGCGGTCGTGGACGTATCCCAGCCGCACGGTGGGGTCGGGGATGGCTCGCGCCTTCGCCAGCTCCAGCGCCTGGCCCGCGGCGCTCTCCTGGAGCTCCAGCGAGCGCAGGTCCGGGCGTTCGTCCAGCGGCGCGGCGGCCGGGAGGGGCCGGCCCAGGAACGCCTGCGAGGCCTCCCGGGAGCCGAACCGCTCGCAGGGCACGCCCGCCAGCGCGCCGCACTCGCGCAGCGCCGCCGCCAGGCGGGCCCGCTCGTCGGCGAGAGACGACCAGAGCTTCTCCTCCTCGATCGCCGAGCGGTCGACGTCGAGCTGGGCGGCGTCGCCCTTCTGGGCGCGGGTCCGCTGGAGCTCGGTGAGGCTGCGAGCGTCGGCGGCGAGCTCCTCCAGCGACGCGCTGCGGACCTCGGCCGCGGCGATCGTCGCCAGGTGGCCCTGGAGGTCGAAGAAGGCGTCGAACAGCGTCGCTCGGGCGTCCTCGAACGCGGAGCCCAGGGTGTCGGCGGCGGCGCGCTGGCGCGGCCCGCGCTTGCCCAGCTCCACCAGCGCGTTGAGCTGGAAGGCGTAGTTCGGGACGTTGGCCAGCGGGCGCGCGAGGCCCGGCGGGTTGGTCTCGCCGACGGGGATGGTGTTCCAGGAGAAGTCGAACCCCGGGTTGGGCAACAGGTGCGCGCGCTCGAGATCGGCGCGGGCCGAGGAGAGCTTCAGCCGCGCCGGCTGCAGGGCCGGCGAGCGATCCCAGAGCAGGGCCGCGAGCGCGGGCGGGTCGGGCAGGTTCGCGAGGTCGAGGCGGGGCGTGGGCTCGGCGGCGGCGGCCGCGAGCGGGAAGACGCTGGCGATGGCGAGGACCTTGAGGCGGCGCATTTGGCGCCGGCGAGGCTGCACGGCGCGTGCCGGCGAGTCCCCGCGGGACTTCCTAGGCGATGCGCGGGAGGAGCGAGGGCGAGGCGCCCAAAGAAGTTGAAACGGCCTTCAACTCTTTTTGGCCGGGCCCAGCCGCTTGGCGAGGGTGGGGTAGGAGATGCCGAGGATCTCGGCGGCCTCCATGCGCTTGCCGCCCAGCCGCTCCGCGACATGGGCGACGTAGCGGTTCTGCAGCTCCTCCAGCGTGATGGGCGGGCCGGCGACCGTGAACTCGCTGCCGTCGCGCGCCGGGGCGCCGACCTGGCCTTCGCCTTCGGGCTTGAGGAAGTCCAGCGTCAGCTCCGGGCCCCGCTCGACCACCGCGGCGCGCTCGAGCACGTTCTTGAGCTCGCGCACGTTGCCGTAGAACGGGTACGCGCGCAGGCGCTCCCAGCCCCGCTCGCCCAGGCGCAGCACCGGCCGGCCCAGCTCCTGGCGCAGGTCCTCGAGCACCGACTCGGCCAGGGCGGCGACGTCCTCGCGGCGCTCGCGCAGCGGGGGGATGACGACCTTGAAGACCGACAGGCGGAACCACAGGTCGGAGCGGAAGGCGCCCGTCGCGGTGCCCGCCTCGAGGTCGCGGTTGGTGGCGGCGATGATGCGCGCGGTCGAGGTGCGCGTCTCGGCCCCGCCCAGGCGCCGGAACTCGCCGGAGTCGAGGAAGGTGAGCAGCTTGGCCTGCTGCGGCGGCGGCAGCTCGCCGACCTCGTCGAGGAACAGCGTGCCCCCGGAGGCGACCTCCACCAGGCCCTTGCGGCTCGAGCGGGCGTCGGTGAACGAGCCGCGCTCGTGGCCGAAGAGCTCGCTCTCGGCGGTGTGCTCGTTGATGGCTGCGCAGTTGAGGTGCACGAACGGCGCGGAGGGGCAGCTGAGCTGGTGCAGGCGCCGGGCGAGCACCTCCTTGCCGACGCCGGTCTCGCCGAGGATGAGCACCGGGCTGCGCGGGCGCGCGGCGATGCGCTCCAGCAGCTCGAGCGCCTCCTTCATGGCCGGCGAAGCCGGGGGGACCAGGCGGTGCCGGGCGGACAGCTCGCCCTCGGCGCGCTCCAGGCGCTGGCGCAGCTGACGCTCCTCGCAGGCGCGGCGGGCCTTGAAGATGAGGTCGCCCAGGTTCACGGGCTTGACCAGGTAGTCGCGCGCGCCCTGGCGCAGCGCGTCGACGGCGCTCGCCAGGTCGTCGTCGGCGGTGACCATCACCACCGCGGTGCCGGGGTTCGCGCCCAGGAGCTCCTTGAGGTAGGGCAGGCCGTCGCCGTCGGGCAGGCGCCGGTCGAGGAGCACCACGTCGAAGTCCTGCCTCTGGACGGCCAGCCTCGCCCCGTGCAGCGCGTGCGCGGTGGTCACCGAGAAGCCCTCGCGCACCAGCGCGGAGCCCGCGGCCTCGGCGAAGGCGCGGTCGTCGTCGACGAGCAGCAGGTTCAGGTTCATGGCGACTTCTCCGTGCCGGCGCTCGCCCGGAAGCACAGGACGAACCGGCTTCCCCCGGGGATCCTCGTGAACTCCACGGCGCCGCCCATGGCGCTCATCGCCTGGCGGGTGGTGGTCAGGCCCAGGCCGATGCCCTTGGGCTTGGAGGTGACGAACGGCTCGAAGGCGTGCTCCTCGAAGTCGGCGGGTGGGCCGCCGCCGTTGTCCTCGACGACGAGAAGCGCCTGGCCGCCCCGCTCCTCGCAGCGGACGCTCACCCGCGCCTCCGGGACCTTGCCCACGTCCTTGGCGGCGACCGCGGCCTCGATGGCGTTGCGCAGCACGTTGTCGACCGCCGTGGAGGCGAGCGCGTGGTCGGCCTCGACGGTGAAGGAGCCCGCGAGCCCGGTGTGCAGCTGCGCCGCCGAGGCCTCGGGCAGGCTCTTGAGCGACTCCAGGGCCTCGCGCACCACTTGCTCCAGCGCGAGCGGCGCCAGCTGAGGCCGCGCCGGCTTGCTCAGCGCGAGCAGCGACTTGGCGACGTGGGAGAGCCGCGCGAGCTGGCTCTTGACCACCCGAGCGAGCATCTCCTGGCCGGCGCCGTTGGGGAGCGGGTAGCTGGTCGCCGCGGTGATGCCGTTGAGGGTGTTCTTCACCTCGTGGGCGATGAGGTTGGCCGCCACGCCGAGCTTGGCCAGCTTCTCCTCCTCGGTGATCCGCGTCTCCATGTCCCGGAAGCCGAGGTAGGTGCGGCAGACGAAGAGGGCGAACGCCAGCCAGGTGACGAGCTGGACGACGGCGAGGAAGGCGAGCTGGCCGACGAGGCGGGCGCGGATGGGCGCGACGACGTCGTCGAAGTGGTTGAAGACCCACAGGTCCACCGGCCCGCGCACGTCGGCGGCGAAGGCGAGGTAGTGGGCGCCGCCCTCCTCGATCTCCAGGCCCTCGGGCGAGCGGGCCTCGGCGCCGCGCTGGAAAGCGGAGAGCGGGCTGCGGCCCGTCTCCGGCAGCTCGAAGAGGACCTCCCCGCCGCCGACGAGCGCCACGCGCTGGGCGGGGTCGAGGCCGAAGGCCAGGGGCTGGTCGGCGGCGCGGGCCACGCCGAGGATGTAGCCGACGACCGCGCTCTTGGCGCGAACCGGGACGAGCAGGGCCCAGCCCTCGGGGTCCTCCCCGAAGCGCTCGAGCACCGTGTGGTTGCCGTGCTCGAGCGCGTGCTGGAACCAGCGGCGCGAGGAGTAGCCCTCGGCGCGGGCGAACAGCTCGGGCGGGGTCGCGGAGACGACCTTGCCGGTCAGGTCGAGCACGGCGACGCCGCCGGTGAAGAGGGCCGACTGCTCGTGCGAGTGCTGCAGGAGGATCTTCTCGGGCTCGAAGGACTCGTCGGCGAAGTCGACCTCGGGCCGGCGGGCGATGCGGCGCAGCTCCGACTCCATCGTCATGATGCGCAGCGCCACCGAGTCCGCGAGGATGCGCGCCTCGTGGGAGCCGCGGGCACGCACCTGCCGCTGCGCCTCGGCCGAGTCGATGGAGTAGGAGAGGACAGGGCCGAGCAGGGAGAGCAGCCCCATGCCCCCGAGGCCCCAGAGGAGCGAGCGGGCGAGGCGTCGGTGGGCCGTGGAGAGCCTGCTGACCGGAGATCCCATGGTGCGCCGGGACACTAACTCCGTCGGGCCAAGGCTTGCGAGGAGGGGGAGAACGCCCGGGGCTCCCGTCGTGCACCGGGCGCCCCAGAGAGCCCGCGAACGCCAAGACCGTGGGAGGTGCGGCCTCTACAGCGCGGCGCGGGGACGGGCAGACGGGCAGACGGGCAGACGGGCAGACGGGCAGCTCCAGGCCGGGGCGCGCGCCCTCGTGCGTCTAGTGATCGACAGGTCGCGCTGAGCCATGTAGGTAAAAGCGCTTCAGGAAGCGCCCGCGGCAGCCGTCTCCAGTCGAGGGCGTGACCGGACAACCGAGACTTCGTTCCCATGCCCAACGACGCGTCCCCGATCAGCCCGCAGCCCAGCTCCTCCCCGCCGCCCCGCCCGTCGCGTTACCGGCGGCTCGTGGCGTTCCAGATCGCCAAGCCGGGGGTCGTGCTGGGGCTCGTCCTCGCCGTGACCGTGGTCGCCGCCTTCCTGGCAGGCCAGCTCAAGCTCTTGACCGGGTTCGAGAACCTCCTTCCCCAGGAGCGGCCGAGCGTCCTCGAGCTCAATCGCGTCGGGGCGCGCACCGCCGGCCTGTCCACCGTCTTCGTGGTCCTCGAGGGCCAGGATCCGGCCGGAGTCCGCAAGGCCAGCGACGCCCTGGTGCCGGCGCTGCAGGCGCTCGGCCAGCCGTGGGTCGGCCAGGCCGAGAACGGCGTCCAGGACGCCAAGCGCTTCCTCGAGCCGCGGGCCGGCCTCTTCGTGCCGCTCGACACCCTGCAGGCGCTGCGCGATCAGGTGGAGGAGCGCTTCGCCTGGGAGGTCGCCAAGGAGTCGGGCACGCTGGTGGACGACGAGGACCCGCCGCCGCCGCTCGACGCCGAGGCGATCAAGAAGAAGCTGGGCACCGACAAGCTCGAGGCCGACCGCTTCCCCGACGGCCGCTACCAGAGCCAGGACGGCAAGACGGCCGTGCTGGTCGTCCGCAGCAGCATCCTGGCCACCGACCTCGTCCGCGGCCAGGAGGCGCTGGCGAAGATCGGCGCCGCCATCGAGAAGGTGAACCCGCGCCAGTGGGACCCCCAGGTCAAGTGGGGGCTCGGCGGCGACCTCGCGGTGGGCATCGCCGAGTTCAGGCTCATCAAGGCCGACCTCACCGAGATCGGCCTCCTGGGCACCTTCCTCGTGCTGGGCATCGTGCTGCTCTACTACCTGCGCCTGCGCAGCACGGTGGCGCTGTCGCTGAACATCGGCATCGGCGTGGCCTGGACCTTCGGCGTGACCCAGCTGCTCATCGGGCACCTGAACATCGCCACCGGGTTCATGTTCACCATCATCGCGGGCAACGGCATCAACTTCTCCATCATCTTCATGGACCGCTACCTGGAGGAGCGGCGGCTGCGCGTGCCGGTGGCCGAGGCCATCACGCGCTCCGCGCTCGCCACCTGGCAGCCGACGATGACCGCGGCGCTCTCCGCGGGCGCGGCCTACGGCGCGCTGGTCGTCACCGAGTTCAAGGGCTTCAAGGAGTTCGGCTACATCGGCGGCCTGGGGATGCTCATCTGCTGGGTGGCCACCTTCGCGGCGCTGCCCTCCATCCTGGTGGTGATGGAGCGCCTCGCGCCGCTCGACGCGCCGATGCCCAAGTTCCTCGGCCGGTTCGCCAAGCGCATCGAGGCGGGCATCCCCTTCGGCCAGCCCTTCGCCGCCATCGTCACCCGCGCCCCGGGCGCGGTGGCCGCGGTGGGCGTGGCGATCACGCTGGTCTGCTCGGTCGTCACCTTCCTGTACGCCCGCTCGGACCCGATGGAGTACGACACCAACAAGATCCAGAGCGACCGCAGCAAGAACGCCGAGGTCCACCGCCTGATGGGCGTGGGCATCCACACCACCGGCTACATCGGCCTGGACGGCATGGCCATCCTCACCGACCGGCTGGACCAGGTCGTGCCGCTCAAGAAGGCGCTGGAGGCCCGCCGCGACGCGGCCCCGGCCAACGCCAAGCCCTTCAAGGCGGTGTACTCGCTGCTCGACTTCGTGCCCGCCGACCAGGAGGCGAAGGTCCCGCTGCTGCTGGGGCTCAAGAAGCGGGTCGCGCGCGCCCGCGAGCTGGGCGTGGTCAAGGACGCGGACTGGGCCCAGCTCGAGCCCCTGCTGCCGCCGGACGACCTCCAGCCCTTCGGGATCGCCGAGCTGCCCGAGGCCGTGGCGCGGCTCTTCACCGAGAACGACGGGACGCGCGGCAAGGTGGTCTACATCAGCCCCCTCGACGAGCCCGACATCACCAGCGACGCGCACTACCTGCTGCGCTGGGCCGACTCCTTCCGCCGCACCGAGCTGCCCGACGGCAGCGTCGTGCTCGGCTCGGGCCGCGCGGTCATCTACGCCGACATGTGGGACGCCGTCATCAACGACATCCCCAAGGCCATCCTGGTCTCCTTCGCCGCCACGCTGCTCATCGTGGCGCTGGCGTTCCGCCGCGGCGGGGCGATGCTGCGCGTCCTGTTCACCATGCTCGCCGGCGTCCTGTGGATGGTGGGCCTGCTGGCGGTGGCGAAGGTGAAGCTCAACTTCCTCAACTTCATCGCCCTGCCGCTCACCTTCGGCATCGGGGTCGACTACGCCGTGAACATGACCCAGCGCGACCTGGAGCTGGGCGATTCGGTCGAGGTGCTCAAGAAGACCGGCGGCGCGGTCATCCTCTGCAGCCTGACCACCTGGCTCGGCTACCTGGCGCTGATCGGCTCCATCAACTTCGGCGTGCGCGCCATGGGGATCGCGGCGGTGCTCGGGGAGTTCACCACGCTCTTCACGGCGATCCTGGTGCTGCCCGCGGCGACGACCTGGTGGCGGCGGCGCAAGAAGGCGGCCGAGGCGAAGGACATCTCCACCACGGGATCGGTCGCGCCCGGGCTGTAGCAGCCGGGCGGGCTCAGCGCGGGCGCAGGTCGACGAGCCGCCGTCGGGAGGCTCCTGCTGGCCCGACCCGGGGCGCGACCCCCCGGGCGCCGCAGGCGTCCGCCGGGAGCGCGGGCGGCCGCGAAGGCCTTGGTCGACTACTGGATGGGGCCCGGCCGCGGCCGGGGCAGCGGGTTCCGGCCTGGGCGGCAGCGGCCTAGATTGCTGCGGCTCCCCTCGCGGACCGCAGCCCCCTCACTGCCATGCCCGACCCGCTCTCGCCCGTTCCCGCGCGCGCCTTGCGCTACGTCTCGTGGATGGACCGCCACCGCCGCGCGGTGGTCGCCGCCTCGGCCTTGGTCGCCGTCGGGTCCGCGGTGGCCGCCGCCGGGCTGCCGGTCTACTCCGAGTTCTCCTACCTGTTGCCGCCCACCTTCGAGTCGGTGAAGGACCTGCGCCGGCTCGAGGGGCGGGCGCGGTCGCTCGGCACGTTGATGGTCGTCGTCAAGAGCGCCGACCCCGCCCGGCGCGCGGCGACCGCGCGGGCGCTGCGGGAGCGCTTCCTGGCGCTGGGGCCGGACCGGGTCTCGAGCGTGGCGTTCGACGAGGCGATCGCGCGCGGCTACGTCTGGGACAACCGCTGGCTCTTCGCCCCGCTGGAGTCGCTGCGCGCCGCCCGCGACGCGCTCGTCGGCGAGCGCGAGAGGGCGGTGGTCCGGCAGAACCCGCTGTACATCGACTTCGAAGAGGCGGCGCCGCAGATTCCCCAAGCCGTCTCGGCCCTGCGCGACCAGCTGCGCGAAGCCGAGGCCAAGAAGGACGACCCCGGCGAGCGCGTGTCCAAGGACGGCACGCTGCAGTTGCTGGTGGTGAGCACGCCCTACTCGGCGGGGGACGTGCGCAAGACGGGCCCGCTGCTGCAGCAGGTCGACCAGTGGATCGAGGAGATCCGGGCGCGGGACCCCGAGGTGGAGGTGGGACTGGCCGGAGACGTCCTCTCCGGGAAGACGGAGCAGGACGCCATCCTCGCCGGGATGGTCGTCTCGATCCTCATGACCGTCCTGCTCTGCTTCGCGGCACTGCTCCTGTACTACCGGACCCTGCCCGGCATGCTGGTGCAGGCGTGGTCGCTGGCGGTGGGGACGGTGGTCACCTTCGCGTTCACCCGGGCGGCCATCGGCCACCTGAACATCGCCACCGCGTTCCTCTCCTCCATCGTGATGGGCAACGGCATCAACTTCGGGATCATGCTGCTCTCCCGGCATCTCGAGGAGCGGCGCGCGGGCCGGGCCTGGCTCGACGCCCTCGCGGTGGCGGTCTCCGGCACCCTGACCGGCACCTTGACCGCCTCACTCACCGCCTCCATCGCCTATGCCTCGCTGGTCATCACCGACTTCCGGGGCTTCCGGCACTTCGGGATCATCGGCGGCGCGGGCATGGTGTTCTGCTGGGCCGCGGCCTACACCGTGCTGCCCGCCCTGCTGGCGAGCGCCGAGCGGGGCGGGTGGATCAAGGTCCGCCCCGAGCCGCGCATCGGGAGGCTCCTCGAGCGGCTGCTGCCCAAGCGACTGGGGTGGGCCGCCGCGGCGGGCGCCCTGATCACGGCGATCGCCGGGGCGTTGACCTTCCACTACGTCGCCGGCGACCCCTACGAGACCAACCTCGAGAAGCTCCGCTCGGACTCCTCGCTGCTCGACGAAGAGCGGCGCTGGTACCGGGTCATCGACGACGCCTTCGAGCAGGGCATCTCCGGCGCAATGGTGTTCGCCGTCGACGACCGGTCCCAGGTCGGCCCGCTCATGGCCAGGCTGCGAAGGGCGGACGAAGGCCGATCCCCGGAGAACCGGCTCTTCCTGTGGGTCCGGTCCATCGACGCGCTGCTGCCCGAGGACCAGCCCGAGAAGCTCGCGGTCCTCTCCGAGATCCGCGGGCTGCTCAGCCAAGACGTGCTCGACCAGCTCCCGGCGGCCGACCGCGAGCTGGCGCGTCGGCTTCGCCCGCCCGCCGACCTGCGGGCCCTGCGCGACGCGGACGTCCCGGGCGCGGTGGCCTCTCCCTTCGTCGAGGCCGACGGCTCGCGGGGCAAGTTGGTCTTCGCGCTGCCCAACTTCCGGGCCTACGACATGTGGAACAGCCGCGACATCGTGCGCTTCAACCAGGACGTGCACGCGCTGGGCCTGGATCCGGGGACCGTGCTCGGCGGCCAGGCCTTCGTCTTCGCCGACATGCTGGCGCTGATGGAGCGCGACGGCCCGATGACGACCCTGGGCGCGCTGGTGGGCGCCGTCCTCGTCGTACTGCTCATCGTCGGATGGACGCGCCACGCGGCCATCACCCTGGTGTGCGGCCTCTCGGGGACGCTGCTGATGCTCGCCAGCGGCTCGCTGTTGGGGCTCAAGGCGAACTTCCTGGACTTCGTGGCCCTGCCCATCACCATCGGCATCGGCATCGACTACGCCGCGAACATCTGCTCGCGGGCGCGCCTGGAGGGCCCCGGCAGCGCCCGCCGGGTCATCGCCACCACCGGCGGCGCCGTGCTCCTCTGCTCCTACACCACCGTCGTCGGCTACGGCTCGCTGCTCCTGAGCGTGAACCAAGGCATCCGGTCGTTCGGCACCGCGGCCATCCTGGGCGAGATCACCTGCCTGCTGGTGGCGCTGCTCCTCGCCCCGGCGCTGCTGTCCGTCTTCCAGGCCAAGCGGGTCGAGGCTCCTCCCGCCCATTGAGGCGCTCTCCTCTCTGAGGAAGGCCAAGCCCGCGACGGCCCGTGACGAGGGCCGCCGCGGCCGGTCGGCGGGCGCCACGGCTGGGCCCAAACCGCGTGGGGATGAGGAAGGGCCCGCGGGATGGCGGCCTAGCCGCGCTTTCGTCCCACGACCAGCAACACCGCAGGGAAGGCGACGAGCATCACCACCGCGTTGACGGTGAATCCCAGGATCGTGAGCTTGCCCAGCGAGGAGAGCCCGGGGTGATCGGCGAAGACCATCGCCGCGAACCCGAAGGCGCTGGTGAGAAGGCCTCCGCCGATGGCGCGGCCGGTCTCGCCCAGGACCCGGTTGAAGTCGGCCCGGGCATCGCGCAGCCTGCTCAGCAGGTGCACGCCGCCGTCGACCGTGGTGCCGATGAGCGCCGGGATGGCCACGATGTTCAGGAAGTTGAGCTTGAGGTTCACCACCGGCAGCAGCCCCAGCAGCGCGAGGATCGACACCACGGTCGGCGCCAGGCACGCCAGCGCCGTGGAGAGCCGCCCCAGGGTCAGCCACATCGCGACCAGGACCAGGAGCACCGAGGCCCCGATGACCGGCGGCGCCTCGCGAGTCACCATGTCGAGGATGTCGGCGAGAACCATGACCTCGCCGACCGCGTTCACACTCCGGCCGCCCGGCAGTTGGAGGTCCCGCACCTCCGCCGCGAGCGCGCGCACGTTCTTGCCGTCGTCGGTGTTGACGCTGGGAAAGACCAGCACGTAGCCCTCGGCGGAGGGCTTGAGCCCCTCGAACTGCCGGCGGATCGACGCTGGGATGTCGCTGCGCGCGAAGGGCGGGGGCGCGGTCAGGCGCATCAGATCGTCGTAGCCCCGGCGCAGGTCCCGATCGAGGTCGTCGCGGTCGATCGCCTCGAGCAGGTGGCGAATGGACTGCATCGCCCGATGCTTCTGCGCCTGGTCCGCCGGCACCAGGTCGCTGAGCGAGGCCACGAAGTCGATGGTCGAGGCCGTGCCGAGCTGCCTCTTGCGCGCGGCGATCTGCTCCTCCACCAAGCGGTCCTCTTCCGCGGAGGCGGTGAGGATGATGACCGGGATCTGCGAGTACCCGAGGATGCGGTTGACCTCGCTGTCGAGCCTGAAGGAGGGCAGCTGCATGTCCTGCAGCACGCCCAGGTCGTAGGTGAAGGGGGCGCGCGGCGAGTCCAGCGCCAGCAGCAAGAGGGGGACGCCGAGGGCGAGGGCGACCTTTCCGGGCGCACGCGGGAGCCAGGCTGCCAGGCGCGAGTGCTGGCCCGCGATGGTCTCCTTGGCGCGCAGGGTCCAGCCGATCCGCAGCGCAGCCCCGAGCGCCGCCGGCAGGGTCCACAGGCACGCGAAGACGAGCAGGAGCATCCCCGCGGCGGCGATGACCCCGAACTCGCGGAAGGGGCGGAACTCGGAGATCGACATGCTCGCGAAGGCGCAGGCGGCCACCAGCGCGGAGACGATGGCCGACGCGCCGGTGCGGCAGAAGGCCTCGTGGACGGCTTCCTCCTCCGTCCGGCCCTCCGCGCGAAGGCCCCCGTAGCGACCGAGCAGGTGGATGCCGTGCTCGGTGCCCAGGCCCCCTAGGATCGCCCCCAGGAATGCCGTCAGGAGGTTCACCTCGCCCCAGACCACGCCGACCAGGCCGTAGGTCCAGAGCAGGCCCACGCCGACGGGCGCGAGGACGAGCAGGACCGGAAGCAGGCCGCGGAAGTGGAACACGAGGTAGAGCAGGATCAGCAGGGCCGCCACCGTCGAGGCCGTGGCGACGTCATCGCGAATCTGGCGCTGCTGGTCGATCTTCTTCTTGAAGGTGCCGGTGAGGGAGACGGTGAAGTCGGGGCCGTAGGCCGAGAAGTCCTGGGTCTTCAGGAACGCGTCCAGCTCGCCGACGAACTGCTTGGCGTAGGCGAGGTCGGTGCTCATCTGCATCGGCTTGGCGAGCAGCACCACCATGCGCTGGTCGGCGTCGAGGATGAACGTCTCGTCCCGGTCTCCCGAGAACCTGCGGACCGAGCTGTTCTGGTATTTCCGCTCGATGTCGCCGAGGTCCAGTGGGGGAGCGGGCTCGTCGTCGAGCGGCACGTAGAGCGGATGGCGCCGCAGCTGCTCCCAATCCCGGCGTTCGCGGATCCGTCGCTCGATCTCCTGGATGTCCGAGAGGGCCATGAAATAGAGGGCGCGGTCGCGGAAGAAGGCGGAGGGCCGCTCGTAGTTGACGAAGCGCACGCCGGGGAGCGCCTCGAGCTTGGGGGCGAGGTCGCGCGCGAAACGGCGCAGCGCCTCGGGCTGGGCGCCCTGGCCGACGACGACGCCGTAGCCCATCCCTCCGGCGCGCTCCGCCAGGAGGTCCAGGTCCCGCACGCTGCGAAACGAGCGGGGAAGCAGGTCCGAGAGGTCCGCCCGCAAGGTCAGGCGCGAAGAAGCCAGGAAGGCGACGAGGGTCGACACCGCGACGGTGGCCAGGAACGGCCAGGGGTGGCGGAAGCCAGCCAGCGCCAGCCGCCCGACCTGCCTCTCGACGTGAGCAAACGCGCGGCTCGCCACCATTCCCCCGCAGGACAGATCGGTACAGCGAACTGAGTCGAGAACCACGTCTTCTAGGCACCCCGGGACGCGGCTTCCACCTCCGGGGCGTCCTCAGGGTCCCGGCGGTCAAATACTGAATGTCTGGCCAGGCGGGGCGCGGGCGGGGCTTCGTGGTGGGCAGGGCGCTGGGCTGGACGGCCCTCGAGACGAGATGCCGAGATTCGGAACGGGACGCCACGGTGACCGGAGGCTGAAGGCCTTGCTGTCACCCCACATCTTCAGTCGGCGGAAGGTGGGTAGAGCCCGCCCTCCGTGGCGGGGGCGGGCGCTGACGACCGACACGACCGACCGACACGCCCCCGGCACGGAGGCCCAATGCCGATCACTTTGGGTCCGTCCGAGCGATGGGCTTCTTGGCCGGGTACCGCGTGTCCTTGAACTTGCGGCGGCGCGGGTAGCGTCGGTCTCCCCTGCGGTCGGGGAGGAACAGC
>DASXVQ010000035.1:0-3037 GCA_036504155.1 Myxococcales bacterium | reverse complement strand
TCGAGCGTCTTCGGGCCTGGGAAGTGGGCAATCTGGATGCCCATCGCGACCCGCTTGCGCTGCTTGGAGCCGACCTCGGCCTGGAGCAGCCCGTCGAGGAAGTCGAGGTAGGTGGGCTCCTTGCGGGCCGCGTCGGCGAGCAGCGAGTCGAGCTGGTCCGCCACATGGCCGAGGTAGAGCCGTCGCAGGGAGTCCATGACCCGGGCGTGGATGAGCTCGCTCACGCGGCCCTCCCCTCGACCACTTCGGCGTAGTCCTTCAGCGACCGCCCGTAGTCGGCGAGCGCCTGGCCTCCGCTCGGGGGCGGCTCCGGCTCGACCGGCGTCCGCCAGAGTCCCTCGTAGTGCGAGGGATCGGAGACCTTGCTGTGCGGCTCGAGGGAGCGGGCGTGCCGGGCCACGGCCGCCTGGCCGTGGAAGATCGTCACCTGGCTTTCGCCGACCAGCACCTCGACGGACTGCTTCACGAGCCGGTGGGGGACGCTGTAGCGGACGGTGTCCACGTCGATGAGGGCGTCGTTGGCCACCCGCCGCGTGAGCCGCCTCTCCCGGGCCACCGGAGGCCGCACCGGAAGGGGACGCAACACGTGTCGCTCGTCGCGCTCGAAGCGCAGCGCCGGCGCCTCGTGCGTCGTGCCGTGCTCGCGCTGGTCGGCCAGCACCATCCACTCGGCCAGATGCGCCTCGAGCGCGGCGAAGCTCTCGAAGTCGCGCCCGGCGAGCCCGTTCCTCTTGGCGTACTTCACCCCCGACTCGGTCTTGCCCTTCGTGCGCGCGCGGTAGGGCCCGCAGGCCCGGGGCACGACCTCCCAGTCGCGGCAGAAGGCGAGGTACCCGGGGTGGAAGGTGACCGTCTGGGCGGCGCGGTTGTGCTCGAGCACCAGCGCCTTGGCGTTGTCCCCGAGGATCTCCTGGGGCACCCCGCCGAAGTGCCGGAAGGCCGCCGCGATCCCCTCGCGCCAGTCGTCCTGCCGCTCTGCGAGGAATGCCTTCACGAAGATCCGCCGAGAGTGGCCGAGGACCGCCACCAGCAGGTAGACCCGCACCGACGTTCCCGCGATGCGGACCCACTTCTGCCCGAAGTCGATCTGCATCTGCCGCCCGGGAACGGTCTCGTAACGGACCGTGGCCACCGCGCAGGCCACCAACTCCCGCCGGCGCTCGGCGACCGCTCGCTGGACCGTGCGAACGCTGGCTTCCACGTCCTTCTCGGCGAGCAGCTGCTGCACGACGACCGCGTTGCCCTCCGCGGCGCCCTCGAAAAGGGTCACCGCCTCCGCGCGCGCGGAGGTATCGAGTCGCCGCGCCTTGGGACGGACTTGCGTCTCCGCATCTTGGCCCTCGCGCTGGTAGCGGCGAACAGTGTTGCGAGCGACTCCCAGCTCGCGCCCAATGCGCTTCGCGCCCCAGCCCAGCTCAAGCAGCTGCCGCATCTGTCGAACGACCTCCTGCTCCACCATCGGCACCTCCTGGGTAGGGGGTGCCACAACTTCGGCCTCTCGCTCCATGAACAACCTCCGTGTCGGAGGGCGGGAGGGGGTCAGTTTTGGTGTCGCAAGGGGGTCAGTATCAGTGGCGCTCTACACCAGAGAGTCCCGCAGAGCGCGGCGAGGTGCTCGAAGGCCTCCCGGAGGGCGCTCTCCAGGCTCTCTGGGGAGAGAGCGCCAGAGAGCTGTTCAACAGGTAGAGAGGCTATTTAACGGAGGGCCTCTCTCTGGCGTTGAACAAGGTTCAAGTCCTCGATGGGCCCCCACCGGACCTGTGCCCTTCGGTGCGGGTAGGTCGCAACCTGTGGGGCGACGCTACGGCTGCAGGTGCTTTCGTGCGTCCTCAACGAATCCAGCCGGCAGCTTCTTCGCGCACTCAGCGCGGGAAAACGGGGTCATGTAGCGGCGGACGACGACCCACTCGTCGTGGATCTCGCAGAGCACGGCCCCCACCAGGCGCACGATGGACTCGCGATTGGGGAAGATGCCGACGACGTCGGTCCGGCGCCGGATCTCGCGGTTGAGCCGCTCCTGGGGGTTGTTGCTCCAGATCTGCCGCCAGTGCTCTTTGGGGAAGGCCGTGAAGGCGAGCAGTTCCTCGCGGCAGTCCTGGAGCATCTGCGCAGCCTGGGCGAACTTGGGCCGGAGCTGCTCGACCACCCGGGCGTGCTGCTCCAGGACCGCGGTCAATCCCAGTGCACGAACGGTCGCCTGCCGCCTCCGCCATCGATCAGGGCATCAGCGCCTTCTCACGCCTCCGGTCCAGCTCCCGCTGGCGGTCCCGCTCGCCCTGCTCCCTGTCCTGGCGTTCGCGGGCCAGCCTCTCATCGGCAGCGCTCGACGAGCGCGCCGACTCAGCCCGCCGCTCCCTCTCGAGAAACTCCGCCCGGCTGGCCTCGCTCTGGGCCTCGCGGCGCTCCTGGTTCTGCTGCGCCAAGGCCACCAGCCTCTCGGGAAGATCCGGTGGCAGCTTCTCCGGCACCACGACCTCAGCCCCTGCTCCGCTGGTGCGAAAGACCGCCGCCAGCAGTCCGGGACAGAGCTCCGGGTGGGCTCCCTTCGCGAGCAGCAGCGGCACCAACTCGGGGAACCCGCGGCCGACGGCGAACTCCAGCGGCCTTGGCTGGCCCTCCACCCCCGCGCCGTCGGCCCTCGCTCCATGCGCGAGGAGCGCCTCTACGATACTGGGGCTGGCGCCGGCCCGCACCGCCCTGAGCAGGAGCGTCTCCCCGTCCGGCGACGAGGCATCGGCCGGCGCGCCCGCCTCGAGCAGCAGGTTCAGGTACGCCGGTGGGGCGGCCACCAGCGCCTCCCAATCGTTCGGCGAGGCCCCCGCCTTCAGGAAGAGCCGCGCCAGCGCGTCATACCGGCCGCCCGGCTCGTGCGCGACCGCGAGGGCCAGCGGCGTCTGTAACCGTTCACCGTTAGCCCTTGCCTCTGGGCCTGCTCGAGCGATGGCCGAAAAACCCAGTCATCAAGATCACTTACAGGCCCGCATTGACTCGGGATTTGGTTTCTGTCCGTATGCTGTCCGATGCGGGCCAAACAACT
>DASXVQ010000034.1:0-7174 GCA_036504155.1 Myxococcales bacterium | reverse complement strand
CTGAGCTCGTCGAAGGGCGCCGGGTCGTGAGCCCGAGCGTCCTGGCCATCCGTCGACCGACAACTGCCGACAACTGCCGACCCGGCGGGGACGCCGGCAGCTACCGCCGCCCCACCCCCGCCTCCCCGTCGCGGCAAGACGCAGGGATCAAGGGCAAGTGCGCTCAAGGCTCCGGTGAGGGGCCTGTGCGCTGCTCGGGACGACCTTCGCGGCGACACGGGACCCGTGCAGACGACCGAGTGCCCAGTGCCGTGTCGCGCAAGAGGCCGCGGCGAGCAGAGAAGAGCCCCTCACCGGAGCCGTGAGAGCACTCGCGTTCGATCCGTTCTCTCCTGATGCGACGGGGAGGCGGGGGTGGGGCGGTCCGGTCTTCCTTGTTCCCGCTTCTCGCCGCCCGTCAGTGCGCCGTCGGCGCGAACACTGCGTCGAGCGATGGAGCGTCGATCGCCCGGTCGAGCCAGGTGTCGAGATCCTCGATCACTGCGGCGGTGATGAGCTGGTTGTAGCGCGCCGGGACCTCGCCGAAGCGCTTTGCGAGCATCCGCAGGAGCGCCTCCGCCTTTCCCTCTGCCTTTCCCTTGGCCTCGCCCTCGGCCTTTCCCTCGGCGTACCACTCCTTGGCGATGGGCGAGGCAATCCCCAAATCGGGCTTCGACATGTGCTTGCTCCAGACCGCATCGAACACGGTCTCTTCGACGGCGCCGTATGCACAGAGGATATAGGTCTTCAGCGGCTCCTGCATCTCGGGCA
The DNA here is from genome assembly GCA_036504155.1 of Myxococcales bacterium. Taxonomy (GTDB): domain Bacteria; phylum Myxococcota; class Myxococcia; order Myxococcales; family UBA5297; genus JACRCT01. The sequence goes on along the minus strand of DASXVQ010000034.1, from coordinate 6,424 downwards.
GCCGTGCGACGAGAGCCGCGAGGTCGTCGAGAATGCTCAGTTGCTCGCGGACTCGCAGGGCGTACTTCAACGCCAAAAGTCCCATGTGCAACTTGCGCTGTCTCGACAGCTCCTCGTCGCCGACCTTGCCCAGGTCCAGCAGCGTGTACCGGAAGTCCAGGCAGTGCCTCAACACGGCCTCCGGCGCGTTCAGCATCCCGGTGAAGTTCACCGGCGCGGTCCACGCCGCCTCGCCCTGGTAGACGACCATCGGCAGGATCGCCGGCAGCCGGGCCGTCGCCTGGTCGGCTGCCAGTCGCTCGTAGAGCCTCGAGACGTACCCGAGTAGGCGAAGCGGCATCCTCGGGTCCGCTGTGCTCTGGTGCTCGATGAGGCAGTAGACGAACAGCTCGGCTCCGCCCCGGAGCTTCGCCCGGAAGATCCGGTCGCTCTCGCTTTCCTCGAGTGCGGGATCGACGAGCGTGCCCTCCACAGGCTCCGGCGGCTCGTCGGCGAGCAACTCGGCTACCTCCGGCGGCAGCCGCTCGCGCAGCAAGGCGCCCGCCGACTCTGGATCGTCGAGCAGCGCCTTGAAGAAATGGTCATGTGGCTTGGTGATTTCCCCCATGCCGGCTTTCCCCTCCCGTCGAGCCTCGTGCAGCCGAGCGGCAAGCTAGCAGGCGGGTCCGACATTCCTCGGAGCCGGGAGTGCCCGGCGTCCCTGCCGGGGTCGGTCGTGTCGGTCATCTCGTCAGTAGCTGCCGGCCGAGCCTGCCCTGAGGTCGTCGAAGGGTGCCGGGACGTGAGCCCGAGCGTCCTGGCCATCCGTCGACTGACAACTGCCGACAACTGCCGACCCGGCGCGGAGGCCGACAGCTACCGCCGCCCCACCCCCGCCTCCCCGTCGCGACAAGACGCAGGGATCAAGGGCAAGTGCGCTCAGGGCTCCGGTGAGGGGCTCGTGCGCTGCTCGGGGCGATCTCCGCGGCTACACGGGACCCGCGCAGACGACCGAGTGCCAAGTGCCGTGTCGCGCAAGAGACGGCGGCGAGCAGAAAAGAGCCCCTCACCGGAGCCGCGAGAGCACTCGCGTTCGATCCGTTCTCTCCTGCTGCGACGGGGAGGCGGGGGTGGGGCGGTCCGGTCTTCCCCGTTCCCGCTTCTCGCCGCCCGTCAGTGCGCCGTCGGCGCGAACACGAACCCTGCGTCGAGCGACAGGGCGTCGATCGCCCGGTCGGGCGCCGGACGTCATGCGCCGCGAGCAGCACCCCTGCCTTGAGCACCAGCAACTCCGCCCGCCCGCCCGCCCACCCTCGAGCCCCGCCGCAGCGCCCTGCGCGACCATGGGCTCGGTGAGAACCGCCGCAGCGCCGAGGTCGGTCACCGCTTCCTCTTCTTCGCCAGGAGCCTGCGCAGCGCCGCCGTCGGCTCCGGAGGATGCGCCACGAGCTTGGCGACTTCCTGCATGCCGTCCGCCGACAAGACGATCTTCTCCTTGAAGGCCGCACCCTCGTCGAAGTCCTGGTCGCGCTCGCGGCTCACGGCGAGGCGCTCGCGCTCCCGCCTCAGCGCTTCCCGAAGGTGGGCGCGCAGCAGCTCCGGCTCCGGCAGGGACGGCACGTGCTTCGCCACGCGGATGCTCCCGCGGTCGAGCTCCAGCAGCTCGACCTGCGCTTCGTCGGCCTCGGCGCACAGGATGAGCCCGAGCGGCTCGCCCTCGCCGGGGCGCTTCTCGTGCCGCGACAGCCAGCGCAGGTACAGCTCCACCTTGCCCTTGTGCTCCGCGTTGAAGGCCCCGAGCTTGAGCTCCACCGCGAACGGCGCACGCAGGCCGCGATGGAAGAAGAGCAGGTCGAGGTAGAAGTCGCGGCCGCCGATGGGCATGCGCTTCTGCCGAGCGACGAAGGCGAAGTCGCCTCCGAGCTCGAGCATGAAGCGCTCGAGGTCCCGCAGGATCGCCGCCTCGAGATCCTTCTCGCTGGTCGCGTCCTGCAGGCTCATGAAGTCCAGGACGTACGGGTCGCGGAACACGAGGTCCGGGGTGAGCTGGTCGGCTCGCCGCGCCCGCGACAGCTCCTCGCGCACCAGTTCCGCGGGCTTGCGCGACAACGCCGTGCGCTCGAAGAGCATGCTGCGGATGCGCTCCCGGAGGGCGCGCACGCTCCAGCGCTCGAGGCGGCAGAGCTCGGCGTAGAAGTCCCGCTGCAGCGGGTCCTCGAGGCAAAGCAGTTCCTGGAAGTGCGACCAACCCAATTGTGTCGACAGTGTCGACACAATCTGCGCGTCGGGGAAGGCGTCCGCGAATCGCACGGCGCGGAAGAGCGCGATCACCGTGAACCCGCGCCCGTACTCCCGCGTCAGCCGCTGCGCGAGCAGCTCGACGATTCGCTCTCCGTAGCCGGCTCGCTTCCCCTTCAGGATCTCCGTGCCGATGCGCGCGCCCATCTGCCAGTACAGCCCGACGAGCTGGCTGTTGACAGCGTTGGCGGTGCGCGCGCGGGCCGATTCGATCATCGACCGCACGTCGCCCAGCAGGCGCGACGGCAGCGCTGCCTCTTTCTCCGTCTTCCCTTTCGCCATGTCCCCCTCCTGCCCGGCGTCGTGCAGACAGGCGACAAGTTAGCAGGCGGGTCCGACATTCCTCGAAGCCGGGAGTGCCCGGCTTCCCTGCCGGGGTCGGTCGTGTCGGGAGTACCCGGCGTCCCCGCCGGGGGCGGTCGGGCGGGCGTTTCGTCAGCAGCTGCCGCGACCGCCGCCCCACCCCCGCCTCCCCGTCGCGGCAGGACGCATGGATCAAGGGCAAGTGCGCTCAAGGCTCCGGTGAGGGGCCCGTGCGCTGCTTGGGACGACCTTCGCGGCGACACGGGACCCGAGCAGACGACCGAGTGCCAAGTGCCGTGTCGCGCAAGAGACGGCGGCGAGCAGAGAAGAGCCCCTCACCGGAGCCGTGAGAGCATTCGCGTGCGATCCGTTCTCTCCTGCTGCGACGGGGAGGCGGGGGTGGGGCGGTCCGGTCTTTCCCCGTACCCGCTTCTCGCCGCCCGTCAGTGCGCCGTGGCCCGGAGGCCCGGTACTCCCGACACGACCGACCGACCGCCCTGGCACGGAGGCCGGACGCTACTGGCGTGGGCCCCCACCGTCGTCCCGAGGTCATCGCTGAGGACTGAGCTTCTCGACGAAGGCCTGGAGCTCCGGGTCGAGGACTCCATCCACGGAGCGTGCCGTGTGGAGGTCGTCGAAGGGAACCCCGCCTCTCACACCATAGCGGTAGCGCCGTTCCTCGCCCGCCCCTCCCTCCTCGATGACGCAACCCCGGGGGTAGGTGCGCTCGAAGTCCTGCAGCACAGCCGTCTCGGCGAAACCCTCCAGGAACCCGAGCAGCCAGAGGACCACGTGCTCCTCCACCCCGGGCGGCACGACGGCGTCTGCCCTTCTCAGGCTCCAGTCGCCTTTCCCTCGAACCGGCTCGCGCAGCTGCGGGTCCAGCCCTCCTTTGTGGTCGCGCAACCTCAAGACGAATCGACGCGGTGCCCGCTGCCGGAGCATGCGGCGGTCGATGTCGACCCTGAATTCGTAGGAACTGCTGCCCTTCCATTTGTCGACGAGGTCGTGCGGCGGGCCGAACACCGCGCGCAGGGCTCCAAAGAAGAACCCGAGGTCGAGGTTGCCCAGGCCGAGGAAGAGACCGAACTCGAGCGGACCCATCAGCTCCTTGGTCGCCCGAATGCGCCTCGCCGTCCGGTCCCGTCGCGAATCGTAGTGGTAGGTCACCAGCCCGTCGGCCCAGCCGAGCTGAACGCGCGTCGAGCCGTCGCTGCGCTGCTCTCGCCGATAGCTCGCCTCCAGCGGCCGCTGGCCCCCTGCCCCACTTGCCGACCGGCCTTCGACCCGACCTTGAGCCAGCCACTCCTTGGCGATGGTAGTTCGTGGCATCCGTTCTCCTTCCGCCCCCCATCGGCGTGCCGCCACTCGCGATGGTCACGGTCGTTCACGCCTGCAGCGTGCCTCGCCGTGGGCCGACGGGCCTCGCGCAACCCTTGGTCGAAGGTCTCCACGCGCAGCCCTCCGCCGCAAAGTCAGGCGTGGTCTGAGGCGACTTGCCTACCGGGTGCCCTTGCCAGGTGCGTGCGCGGGTCTGGCGGGTTCGCCCTCGAAGGACAAGGCAAGGTGCAGCGTGCCCCCGAGTGCCTTGGCGACTCTTTCCAGGAACGCGAGCCTTGGCGTGTGCCCCCGCTCCATGCGGGCGATTGCCGGCTGGCTGGTCTTCAGGCGAGCAGCGAGGTCGGCCTGGGTGAGGCCCCGCAATTCGCGGGCCTCGCGCAGCTGCCGGGCAAGCTCGAGCCGATTGAGCGCCGCGGCAAAGGCGGCGGCGTACGCCGGGTCGCGGGCCTTCCGGGCTTCAATGTCGGCTTGGAGGTTGCCCCCCACGGCACTGCATCGCTCGGACTTCCTGGTCTTCGTCCTCGTCTTGGTAGCCATGGCTGCCCTCGTCCTGTGACGTCGCGCCGCGCGCCCGCCTCAGCCGTCCGTCACCTCTTTGAGGCGCTTGAGCGCCACCTTGATTTCCCTCTTGGGGGCCTTCTGGCCTTCCTTCTTGTAGGCGTGCAGGAGAACCATCTCCGGCCCCTTGCGGAGCACATAGAACACTCGATGCTGGTTGGGCCGGAGTTCCCAGAGCTTGCCCTTGACCTGGCGATGGTCGACGAACGTGTCGAGCCCTGACTGCTGGATGTATGCGAGAACGGCATCGATCTCGGCTGCTTCGTCGAATGGCAGGCTGTCGATGTAGCGCCTGACCGGGTTCGTCCCGGATGGCAGGAGGTAGTAAAAGACCTCCATGGACGATTTATACCAATTCTGAGATGCGGCAGCGGACACGCAGGACGCGTCCCGCCCCGTCACCCGCTGACTCGCCATGGCTGCCGGGGTCTCCGACCGCAGCTTGGAAGAAGTAGGCCTGCGGCTTGGCGTCGATCACATCCATTGCGTTCCCTCCCTCCGCCGGTCTTCGTCTCGGCGTGGAGGCAAGCTAACAGGCGGGTCCGACATTCCTCGGCGCCGGGAGTGCCCGGCGTCCCTGCCGGGGGCGGGGCGGGCGGGAGTACCCGGCGTCCCCGCCGGGGGCGGTCGGGCGGGCGTTTCGTCAGCAGCTGCCGCGACCGCCGCCCCACCCCCGCCTCCCCGTCGCGGCAGGATGCAGGGATCAAGGGCAAGTGCGCTCAAGGCTCCGGTGAGGGGCCCGTGCGCTGCTTGGGACGACCTTCGCGGCGACACGGGACCCGAGCAGACGACCGAGTGCCACGTGCCGTGTCGCGCAAGAGACGGCGGCGAGCAGAGAAGAGCCCCTCACCGGAGCCTTGAGAGCACTCGCGTTCGATCCGTTCTCTCCTGCTGCGACGGGGAGGCGGGGGTGGGGCGGTCCGGTCTTCCCCGTCTTCCCTTTTGCCAGGTCCCCTCCCGTCTGGCCCTGTGCAGCCGAGCGAGGTGCCTCAGTAGTGGCCGGCCTCCGTGCCGGCTTCAGGGTTTCAGTCCTCGACCTTGAAGACCGAACCAAGTGCAGTAGCGGCCGGCCTCCGTGCCGGCTTCAGGGTTTGAGTCCTCGACCTCGAAGACCGAACCAAGGCCCCGGCGGGGACGCCGGGCACTACCGGTAGCAGGCTTCCCGTACTGGTCGAAGGTCGCGTCGGGCAGTGGAGCTGCCGGCCGAAGCCTGTCCCGAGCTGGCCGAGGGGCGCCGGGGTCGCGAGCCCGACGCAGGGTCCCGGCCCCCTGTCCGAACGTTCGGACAGGGCAACCCCTTGAATTGACCCGTCCCAAGCCGCCGGCAGGGAGAAGTTTTCCTCAAGGAAAACTTCTCCCTCGGCGCTCAGGGGTCAGGGTCAGGCGATCTTCTTGCCCGCGGTCGAGGGCACCTTGGTCGCCAGGTCGCCGCGCACCCGCTCCAGCTCCGCCCGGAAGGCGTCCATGGACCTCAGCAGCCTGCTGCGAGGACTCCGCGGGGTGGCCCGGCCTCGGAGAGATCGGCCTCCAGGTGGTCGCGCACGCCCAGCCCGTTCTCCAGGGTCTTGATCGAGCGCAGCGCGTCCTTGGCGGAGGCGGCCGGCGCCGGGGGGAAGTCGGGCTTCCGGGCGCCGATGGCCTCGTGCAGCCGCGCGACGGTCCAGCCTTCGGCGTTGGCCTGGACGAGCAGCTCGCGCTGGCGTTCCCAGGGCAGGCCCTGCACCTCGCGGAAGTGGGTGGGCATCAGCTTGGGCCACTCCTCGAAGTTGCCCAGGCACTTCCACTGCTCGTAGAAGCGCACCGCGCGGTAGAGGTGCGTCGGGGTCCAGTCGGCGCTCCGCTCCTCCAGGGCCTTGGGCCAGCCACTCTCTGGCGATGGCTATTCGCAGCATCCCGCTCCTCCAGGGCCTTGGCCCGGCGCCGACTCACTCACCGCTTCCTCTTC
>DASXVQ010000033.1:0-84308 GCA_036504155.1 Myxococcales bacterium | reverse complement strand
GAGCTCGAGGGCATCACGCTGGGCGGCGCGGTCGCGGGCTGCTCGGTGGAATCGATGTCCTACAAGTACGGCGGCTTCCACGACGGCTGCCTCGAGTACGAGATCGTCACCAGCGGCGGCGAGGTGCTGACCTGCTCGCGCGAGAAGGAGCCGCTGGCCTTCGAGATGATCCACGGCTCCTACGGCACGCTCGGGGTGCTGACGCGGCTGACCTTCAAGCTCGTTCCCGCCACGCCCTTCGTCCGCATGGAGTACCGAACCCTGAAGAGCCCCGAGGCCTTCCGCGACTTCATGTTCGAGCGCTGCCGGGCCGACGACTACGACTTCGTGGACGGCATCATCCACGCGCCGGATCGCTGCGTCGCCTGCCTGGGCAAGTTCGTGGAGTCCGCGCCCTACACCTCGAGCTACCGGCGCGGCGCCATCTTTTACAAGAGCACGCTCGCCCGGACCGAGGACTACCTGCCGACCGAGGAGTACTGCTTCCGCTACGACGCCGACTGCCACTGGCTGACGCGGGCGATCCCGCCGCTGGAGTGGGCCCCGGTGCGCAAGGCGCTGGGCTCGGTCTTCCTGGGCTCGACCAACCTCATCCGCTGGTCCAAGCGCCTGGACAAGGTGCTGGGCCTCAAGAAGCGCCCCGACGTGGTCTGCGACGTCTTCATCCCCGGCGCGAACTTCCTCGACTTCTTCTCCTGGTACCGCGGCACCTTCGACTTCTGGCCGCTCTGGGTCGTGCCCTACCGCATGCCGCTGCAGCCCTATGCCTGGATGTCGGGCGCGGTGCAGAAGAGCCTGGGCGCGGAGCTGGCCTTCGACTGCGCGGTCTACGGCAAGGCGAACGCCGGCGAGCAGGACCTCTCGGCGCTGCTCGAGGAGAAGACCTTCGAGCTGGGCGGCATCAAGACGCTCATCGGGCGCAACCACTACTCGCGCGACCGCTTCTGGCGCATCTACCACGAGCAGAACTACGCGCAGGCGAAGCAGCGGCTCGACCCGCGCGGCGCGTTCCCCGGGCTCTACGAGAAGTTCCACCGCGCCTGAGCGAGCGGCACCCGGAGCTCGCCGAGGCCATCGATCGATCTCTCTCCCTCTCTCCCTCGCCTTCGCCCCCCACTTGGGGCGAGCCCGCATCGCCCTCCACCGCTATTCATCAATTTCCTATCGGCTTAATGGGAAATGGCGCTGGAGGTCGAATGTCGGTCGAGTGCCCGGTGTCTTTCGAGACCGTGGACGAGAAGAGCGCGCGGGGTGTCGCCCTGGTCGTGGTCGCGGCCACGGCGTTGTTCATCGCGACGCCGTTCAAGTGGATTGCGGCCATCCTCGCGGTCGACTTCTTCCTGCGCGCGTTCGTCACGCCGAAGGTCAGCCCCCTCGCCCTTGGCGTTCGGTCGCTGCTTCGAGCCTTGAGAGTCGCCCCGAAGCCCACCGATGCAGCGCCCAAGCGCTTCGCCGCCGGGCTGGGAATGGTCTTCAGCACGAGCGCGCTCGGGCTCTGGCTCGCCGGCCTTCCGACAGGCGCCCTGGTCGTCGCCAGCGTGCTCGCAGCGTGCGCGACCCTCGAGGGAGCCTTCGGCTTCTGCCTCGGCTGCTGGGTCTACACGTTGCTCAAGCCGCTGCTCGCCCAGAAGGCTTCGCCGACGAGCTGACTCGTCAGTCCCGGTAGAAGCGGATCCGCGCGTCGAGCAGGTCGACGTTCGCCGGCGTGTCGCAGCGCAGGAGGAACTGGCGCGTCGCCGCGAGGCCGGTGTCGATCTCGAACTCCTGACCCTCGAAGACGCGGACGCAGGGAGCGCTGCCGGACCCGCGGGCCTGGAAGAGCACCCGGTCGATCTGCGACGGGTCCGGCTCTCCGGCCGCTTCGGTCCAGTCCGCGGTGAGCCGCTGGATCGAGTAGACGTGCGCGTCCTTGCCCTCGGGCGCGGCCCGGAGGAACCGCGGCGCCCCCGCGGCCGCCGTGCAGTGCCAGGTGGTCGAGAGCACCTCGCACTTCAGCTCCGGCGTCGCCGCCGCCGTCCATCCGAACAGATCCCTCTTCGCACACAGCAGCTCGCCCGCGCCCAGCCGATGCGCGTCGTCGCGGGGCGGCGGCGGCGTGTCGTTCGCGAGCCCGGAGATCGTCCGGGCGTAGACGCGGATGGCGCGGACCACCTCGGCGACGGGCACGCGCTCGTCCACCGAGTGCATCGTCTCCAGCTCCGCCTGCGTCATCGCCGCCGGCCAGATGCCGTAGGTCGGCACGCCGAGGGCGCGGAAGGTCGCCGAGTCGCTGGAGGCCGGGAACAGGTAGGCCGCGGCGACGACGTCGGGCGACGAGAGCTCGAGCTGCCGGCGGACGGTCGCGTAGCCGAGAGAGGCGGGTCCGAAGGGCGAGCCGTTGAAGTCCCCGGCGTGGCAGTCGTAGCAGTCGGCGGACGTCGAGCGATCGACCACGCCCCAGGCAGCAAGGAACGCCTCGAGATCCGCCCGGAACTTCGCACCCTCCGGGTGCTGGAAGTCCACCCGGCAGTCGAGCTTCGCGCGGGCTTCGCCGGCGACCGGGAACTGGAAGTTCGTCCAGCTGCAGGTGGTCCTGAAGATGGAGTCGGTCGGCAGCGCGCCGTGCCCCACGTCGAGCAGCGTTTCGGCGAGCGCCGGGTTGGACGCGAGGAACGCCGCCGCCTCGCCCGGGGTCATGCCCCATTGCCGCGCGAGCTGGCCGACCAGCTCCTGGTTTGCCGGCGAGAGCCCGAAGGAGAAGAAGCCTGCGCCGCTGTCCGCCGCCAGCTCCGCGGGATCCCACTGGCCGGTCGAGACCAGCGCAGAGACGGCGACGTCCAGGGCATTCCGGCTGGCGGAGACCGCGCCGTGCCCGCCCGCCGCGGTGTCGATGGAGAGCGCCACCAGCTCCTCCGCCCCGTCCGCAACAGAGGTCACCTTCAGCGCCGGCGCCGGGATCATGCCCGCGCCCGCGTTCGCGGTCGCCGACTCGATCTTCGACTGCAGCCCCGGCTGGCACCGCAGCGTGGCGTCCACGTGCATCGGCTGGACGTTGGTCTTCTGCGCAGCGCCCGTCGACAACCCCACGAGCTTGCAGGCTGCGCCCAGGCTCGTCCGCGTGTCGGCGTCGGCGTAGGTCGACTCCTCCGGGGTCTTCAGGATGCCCGCCTTGGCGATGGCGACGACGAGCCGCGCGGCGTCGGCGTGGGCGACCTGGCTCCAGACCGCGCCCTTCTCCTCCACGCCGATGAGGAAGAAGTCGCGCCCGTCGGCCAGCGCGTCGCGCACGCCGTCGCCGCCCTCGTTGAGGATGATCCCAGGCTTCAGATCGGACGACTGCGCCACGAACTGCGCTCCCTCGCCGTTGACCTCCTCGTCGGCGACCGCCACGAAGTGCACGTCCCTGCCCAGCGGAACTCCGGCGCGGTGCAGGACCGCGAGCGCCACGAGCTGCGAAATGCCCACGCCCTTCATGTCCAACGCGCCGCGGCCCCAGACGAACGTGCCGTCGTCGTCGCCACCGAAGGGCGGGTGCGTCCAGGTCCCGGTCGCGGCGACGACGTCGCTGTGGTTGAGCAGCACCACCGAACCGGCGGCCCGAGCCCCCGCCCGAGTCGCGATCAGCGAGAGGCGCTTCGGGTCCGGGTGCATCGACATCGGCGTGCGCCGGGTCGGCAGGCCCAGCTTGGCGAACACCGTCTCGAAGAAGCGCACCGCGGCGAGCTCGCCCGGCTGTCCGTCCGCGGGCGGGTTGGTCGTGTCCAGGCGCAGATAGCGCGACAGGCAGGTGCGCGCCGCGGTCTCGATCTCCAGCTCGTGCGCCGGGTCCACCCGACCCTCCGCGTGCCAGGCCTGCGGCGGAATGGCGAGCAGCGCCTGCGCACACTCCAGACCGCCGGGGTCGGGCGCCGGAACCTCGGCGTCGGGGAGGGTGCTCGCATCGAGGACCTCCGGACCGCCGGCGTCCAGGCTCGAAGCCGAGCCATCAGCGGCGGAGGAGGAGGCGTCGGGCGCCGCGGCCGCGGCATCGACGGGATCCACGGCGCCGGCCGCGTCGCGAGCGGAGGAGGACGACGGCTCGGGGCACGCGGCGAGGACGGCGGACAAGGTGGCCAGGCAGAGGAGCGATCGCACGCCCCATTCATAGCCCAGGGACAGGCCTGCGCCACGGCCGGAGATTCCCCCGCCGGCGCACCAAGTGTCGGGCTTCAGATGATCGCCATTTCAGTGCCGAACGTGACGTCGCCGCGCCAGATCGCGATGGGCACAATCGGTCTCTGCCATGCCTGCCAACTTCGAGTCCGAACCCCTCCGCACCGTCCCCTCCCCCCACGCGCTCACCGGCGAGCTCGGCACCTCGGTGCTGCGGCTGTACCTGACGGTCCGAGCGGCGACCGAGGCGCTGTGCAAGCCCCTCAAGCCGGAGGACTACGTCGTCCAGTCCATGCCCGAGGCGAGCCCGGCCAAGTGGCACCTGGGCCACACCAGTTGGTTCTTCGAGACCTTCCTCCTGCGCGAGCAGCTGCGCGGGTACGAGCTCCATGACCCGGAGTACCCGTTCCTCTTCAACTCGTACTACGAGGCTGCGGGCGCGCGGATCGCCCGGGCCAGCCGCGGGATGCTGACCCGGCCGACGGTCGAGCAGGTGCTCGCGTACCGCCACCACGTCGACGAGCGGATGGAGGCGCTGCTGCGCGGCCTCGACGAGTCGCGCCTCTCCGATCTCGTCCCCGCGATCCTCCTGGGCCTGCACCACGAGCAGCAGCACCAGGAGCTGCTGCTGACCGACCTCAAGCACGCCTTCTCGCTCAACCCGCTCCAACCCGCCTACCAGGCGCTGCCGACGCCGCGCGAGGGCGAGCTGACGCCGCACTCCTGGGCCGCCTTCCCTGAGGGCGTCCGCTGGCTCGGCTACCACGGCATCGGCTTCTCGTACGACAACGAGCGCCCGCGGCACCGGGTCTTCCTCGAGGCCTATCAGCTGGCGACCCGGCTGGTGACCAACTCCGAGTACATGGGCTTCGTCGACGACGGCGGCTACCGCCGGCCGCAGCTGTGGCTCTCCGACGGCTGGGAGCAGGTGCAGCGGCAAGGCTGGCAGGCGCCGCTGTACTGGCAGAACGTGCGCAACGGGACCTGGCGCACCTTCACGCTCGGAGGACCGCGGCCCCTCCAGCCCGACGAGCCGGTGTGCCACGTCAACTACTACGAGGCCGACGCCTTCGCGCGCTGGGCCAAGGCGCGCCTGCCCACCGAGGCCGAATGGGAGATCGCCGCCAACCACCTGGACGTCGAGGGCAACTTCGTCGAGTCCGGCCGGCTGCACCCCTGCGCGGCGACGGCGGGGCTCGACGCCATCGCCCAGCTCTTCGGCGACGTCTGGGAGTGGACCGCGAGCCCCTACGTGCCCTACCCCGGCTTCCAGCCCGAGCCCGGCGCCTTCGGCGAGTACAACGGGAAGTTCATGGTGAACCAGATGGTCCTGCGCGGCGGCTCCTGCGTCAGCCCGCGCAACCACCTGCGCGCCACCTACCGCAACTTCTTCGCGCCGCACGCGCGCTGGCAGTTCTCGGGCATCCGGCTGGCGAAGGACGCCTAGCTTTCTTTCGCCCAGCTTCGCTCGGGGGCCGCGGCGCGGTGCGATAATGCCCGCATGAACGCCACCGCCCTCCTCCTCTCGCTGACCCTGGCCGCCACGACCAACAGCAAGCTCGGCGGCTACTTCGCGAGGTCCGACGCCGCCGACTCCCATAAGGTCGTCGCCGCCTGCCCGCGCCTGGCGGTGTTCGTCCTGCCCGACGCCTGGGCCATCAACGCCATCGTCTCGCTGGCCAGCAACTGCCCGGACACGAAGGTCGTCGTCCGGGTCAGGTCCACCAAGAAGTTCACCGTCGCCGACGACCCCGTGCAGGCGGCGACGGCCTACTGGAACACCATCAACGGCGACCTCGCCACCGTCACCGGCCGCGGCGTGTGGCTGGAGGGCCCCAACGAGGTCGAGAACATCCCGGACTGGACGGGCAGCGCCGCCAACGCCGAGTGGGCCGCGAAGTTCTTCGCCGGCTTCGCCGACCTCGCCAACGGCGCGGGCTACGCCCCGATCGTCGGCGCCATCGGCAGCGGCTCGCCCAAGCTTGCCGGCGAGCTGGCCGCCGGGTCCGAGAACCTCTTCAAGCCCATCGCCACCGCGATGAAGGCCAAGGCCTACCCCTGGGGCTGGAGCTACCACGCCTTCTCGGCGGAGCTCGTCCACAGCAGCTTCGCGGAGGCCGACACCACCCTGCGCTACCGGAGGATCCGCACCGAGTGCGCGCTGCAGGGCATCCCGCTGTTCATCACCGCCGCGGGCCAGGGCGCCCCCGGCTGGCTCAAGGCCGGCACCACCCCCGCCGCCTACCTCGAGTGGATGGACTGGCTCGACGCGCGCCTCGAGGAGGACAGCGACGTCCAGGGTGCGGCGCTCTACCAGTTCGGCGGCACCGCCGGGACCGAACCCGACTACGCGCTCGCCAGCGTCGCCGACGGCCTCGTGGCCCTGCTCGCGTCCACCGCCGCGCGCGACGCCGGAATCGACGCCGAGCCTCCCGACGCGAGCAGCAAGCCCGCGGCGGGCAGGGACGCGAGCTCCGGCGGCGGCGGGCACATCCCCCCCGGCGGCGGCGGCGTGCCCGCCCCCGAGCGCCAGGGCTGCTCCACCGTGGGCGCCGGCTCCGGGACCGCCTTGGCGGCGCTGGCGGCCTACCTGTTCAGGCGGCGTCGCCGCGACTAGCAGGCAGGCCGCAACGCCAAGAGGCCGGCCTCATCCCAAGGGTCCTCCACCCGTCCAAGGAGAGGCCATGCCCCACCTGTTCTCCGCGCTCACCCTCCGGTCGGTCACGCTGCGCAACCGGCTGATGATCTCGCCGATGTGCATGTACTCGGCGAAGGATGACGGCCTGGCCAACGACTGGCACCTGGCCCACCTGGGAGCCCGGGCGGCGGGCGGCGCAGGCCTCGTCTGCGTCGAGGCCACCGCCGTCGAGCCGCGGGGCCGCATCTCCCCGGCCGATCTCGGGCTCTGGGGCGACCAGCACGTCGAGCCGCTCGCCCGCATCGCGAGCTTTGTCGCCTCCCAGGGCGCGGTCCCGGCGATCCAGCTCGCCCACGCGGGCCGCAAGGCCTCGACCGCCGCTCCTTGGGAGGGTGGCGGCCCGCTCTCCCCTGCCCAAGGCGGCTGGGAGCCGGTCGCTCCGTCGGCCCTGCCCTTCGCGCTGGGCTCTCCGACCCCCCACGCGCTGGCCGCCGAGGAGCTGCCAGGCCTCGTCGATGCGTTCGCCCAGGCGGCGCGCCGCGCGCTCGCGGCCGGCTTCCAGGCCGTGGAGCTCCACGCCGCGCACGGCTACCTGTTGCACCAGTTCCTCTCACCGCTCTCCAACCAGCGCAGCGACCCCTTCGGAGGCGACTTCGCCTCTCGCACGCGCCTGGCGCTGCAGGTGGTCGAGGCGGTGCGCTCCGTCTGGCCCGAGCGGCTGCCCCTGATGGTCCGCCTGTCGACCACCGACTGGGCGAGCGGCGGCTGGGACGTCGAGCAGTCGGTCGAGCTGGCGCGCCTGCTGAAGGCGCGCGGCGTCGACCTCGTCGACTGCTCCTCGGGCGGGCTGGTCCCCCACGCTCAGGTGCCGGTGGGTCCCGGCTACCAGGTGCCGGCGGGCGAGCGGCTCCGTCTCGAGGCCGCAATCCCGGTGGTCGCGGTCGGGCTCATCACCGACGCGAAGCAGGCCGACGCCCTGGTGCGCGAGGAGAAGGCGGACGTGGTGGCCATCGCCCGCCAGTCCCTGCGCGACCCGAACTTCCCGCTGCACGCCGCCCGCGAGCTGGGCGCGGACGTCGCCTGGCCCTTGCAGTACCAGCGCGCCAAGATTTAGCTCGGGACTATCCGGGCGGGGGTGGCGGTTCCACGCGCCTCGACAAGGCTCCTCGACTGGATTCGGGGCGACGGGGAGGTCTGACACGCATGGGGTTCTCATCCAGTCGGCGAGCAGCGGCGGTCGTTGCCTTGACCCTCGCAGCCGCCGCGACGGCCGTGGGCGCCCCGGCGCTGGCCTTCCCGGAGACCATCGTCGACGGGATGACGGGGGCCCGCTTCGTCGAGCGCCCGGTCGTCGGGGGCACCGCCTTCCACTGCCTGGGGGTCGGCTCGCGCAAGGCCTTCATCTTCAAGCTGTACTCGGTGGCCTTCTGCCTGGAGTCCTCCGCGGCCGACCGAGTCCTCGACGAGGCGCTCGCCTGGCACGGCACCGAGCGGGGCAAGGACCTGGCGGAGTCGCTGCGCCATGACGAGCGGTTCTTCGCAGCGCTCGGCTCCGCGCCCGGCGACAAGATGATCGTCCTGCGCTTCGCGCGAGGCGTGAACCGCGGCCAGCTCGAGGGGGCGCTGCGCGGCGCGCTCGGCAAGCTCATCCCACCGGCGGACGTGGAGCGGATCATCGGCGCCGCGGCCTGCCCTTCGGGCGTGCACGAAGGGGACGTCGCGCTGCTGCGGTCCAAGGGCTCGGAGTTCGTCCTGGAGCTGGGCCAGACCGAACGGGTGCTCCCCGACGCCGAGGCCATCAACGAGCGCCTGTGGGGCATCTGGCTGGGTCCCGAGAGCGCCACCTCGAACCTCAAGGAGTCGATCGCCTCGAGGATCGCGCGCTGGAGAGACGCCAGCAGGGACTGAGGCGGCCTCTCCTTTAGAGCTAGAGCCGGCCCTGGCCGCGGTCCCGCTCCAGCTGCTGGTAGATGCGCATCAGCTCGGGGTCGGTCGCCGCGAGCTGCACCGCGCGCCTGTCCGCCGCCAGCGAGCTGCGGGTCAGGTTCACCAGGTAGATGACCGGCATCAGGATCCACGCCGGCGGGCAGCAGACGAGGAAGAGGGACCAGGCCGCGTAGCGCCCCCAGAACCCCGCCAGCGTCTGCCGGCCCCCGGTCAGCTCGCCCTGGACCGAGGAGTGGACGTTGCGCAGCGCCACCTGCATCGTCGGGTCGAGCAGCATCGCCGACTTGAAGGCGAGGGTGGCGTCCGCCTCGCGGCCGAGGCGGTCCAGCGCGACCCCGTAGTTGTTGAGCACCTGGGCCTGCCGCGGGTCGAGGGCCAGGCTGTCGCGGTAGTGGACGGCGGCCTGCGCGGCGTTGCCGCCCTGGGCGTACAGCTCGGCGAGGTCGGCGTGCAGCGAGCCCTCCTCCGGCGCCAGCCTCAGCGCCGCCCGGGCCTCCTCGAGGGCCTTGAAGAGGTCGTCCAGCGCCGCTAGGGCTCGCGCGCGGCTCGCGTGGGCCCACGGCGAGACCGGGTCGAGCTTCACGGCGGTCTCCGCCGCCGCCAGCGCCTCCTGCTTGCGTCCCAGCGCCGACAGCGCCGAGGCCCGCAGCCGATGGAGCCACTCGTCTTGGGCGTCGAGCGCGAGGCCCGACTCCGCCGCGCGCAGCGCCTCGGCCCAACGGGAGAGCCCCAGGAGCGCCTGGGCCATCACGCCGTGCGGCGCGGCGTCGGCGGGGCGCTCGGCGATGGCCCGCCCGGCCTCGGCGACGGCGTCGTCGTAGCGCTTCAGATCGAGCGCGGCGCGCGCCCGGTTCAGGGTGGCCTGGCTGCCTTCGGAGGAGTCGCCCATCGGGTCGGGAGGATAGCAGCGAGGGCGGGCCCGGAGGTTGGCGCGGAGGCCCGAGTTGTGGTTCAAGTCATGGCGATGCGTTGCGCCGTCCCAGGGAGGGGCCCGTGAAGACCGTCCTCACCGTTCTCGCCACCTTCGTCATCAGCGGCATCGTCGTCACCGCCATCGTGCTCTTCCTCGGCCTCGACTGGGGCGCCGACAAGGCCCAGAAGGAGGCGCAGTCGGCGGCCGCCTCGGCCATGCAGGCCATGTCCTTCACCCAGGAGATGCACGAGCGGCTGGGCACCCCGTTCAAGCAGGGCGAGGTGACGGTCCAGAACTACGACATCCAGTTCATGGGCACGAGCACCCTGCAGCTGGCGGTCATGGTCTCGGGCCCCAAGGGCGGCGGCAAGCTGAGCGCCAACCTCTCCAAGCCCCGCAGCGAGAAGATCTGGTACCTGACCAACGGGACCTTCTTCCCCACCAACGGCCCGCCCATCTCCATCAAGGGACGGGCAGCACCCGGGGCCGGCATGGAGGGCGCCGGGGGCGGGGCCATGGGCGGAGCGCTGCCGGGCTTCTGAAGCAGCCCTCGAAGACGGGCTGCTTCGCCGAGGCTGAGGAGCCTGCTCGGGCTCAGTGAGCCCCACTGCGCCATTCGCGTTTCACCGACGGGTCGGCCGCGCTCCTTCCAGGAGCCGCGCCTTGGCGCTCCACGCGCGGCAGCCGGGTTCCCAGCCCCTCCCTTCCATGGCCGCCGGCCCGCTGGCGCTGCGATTGCTTGGTGGCGTCACGAGGGACCAGGTCGCTCGAAAGGGGGCTCGGGTTCGGCTGATGCGCAGCGCATCGGGGTGACCAGCCGGCAACCGGAGAGGAGGGACCGGAGGGGGGAGCCGATGCGCAGCGCCTTGACGTGGGTACCGATCACGGCAGTCGTCGTCCTGGGGGGCTGTTGGAAGGGTCCCCCCGGGCTGGAGGATTCCTCCAGCGCTGAGGACGAGAAGGCGCTCTCGCCGCTGATGGCGGACCCGGGCTTCGCCAGGCTGGTGCGCTACTGGGCGGCAGACCGCTTCTCCTACGATGGCGACGTGCCGGTGCGGACGAGGAGCGTGCTGCAGCACCAGGTGCTCGCCAAGGCCCCGGTGGACGAGTGCTTCGAGGGCATCGGCTTGCCGTACCCGCCGTTGACCGACGGCCAGTGCCTGCAGGGAGGCCTCGAGAAGCGCAACCAAGCGTACGTCTGGGGCCTGACCCGCTCCGACGACTGGATCTTCTGGGGCACGGTGGCCAACGTCCCGTGCACCGCGCTGTCCAACTTCATGCCCGCCGGGATGCAGCTGGGCGGCCTCCAGATGCTCAACGGCTACTACGTCTGCGAGGGCGAGGACGCCTCCTCCGGGACCGGCGACTGGCGCATGCCCCGCGTCTACCGCCTCAACGCCCTGACGCGCCAGCTCGAGGACCTGTCCGACGGGCCGGCCTCGGCGATGCTCGTCAAGACCGGCGGGCTGCGCTCGGCCGGGGCGCTGGGCGGCGTGGCCTTCGTCGGCGGGCCCGCGCTGGGCGGAGGCATCAACCTCTTCGCCTTCGACGGCGAGAGCGGCACGCTGCTGGCGGCCAGGCACTTCCCGGAGTTCTCCGACATCCGCAGCTGGGTGGTGGTCCGGGGCGCGCTCTACACCGGGGTGGGCGTCGGCAGCGTGACCGACGCCTCGCAGCCCGGGGGCTTCGTCCTGCGCTGGCGCGGCGACAAGGCCGACCCGATGGCCTTCGAGGTGGTGGGCAGCCTCCCGAGCGAGGCCGCCTACCTCGTCGAGCACCAGGGCCGCATCTACCTCGACACCTGGCCGGTGACCAACTCGGCGGACCCGACCAACCTGCGCCCCGCGGGGGTCTTCCGCAGCCCGCCGGTGCCCCCGGAGGGCCTGACCGCCGCGGACGCGGGCCTCTGGCAGCAGATCTGGTCCGTCGCGCAGTACGACCCGGACCTGCGCCTGGGAGCCGCCACCACCGGCGGCGGCGGCATGGTCTCGCACGACGGCTACCTGTACTGGGGCACCATGCACGTGCCGATGGTCGCCACCCTCGCCGCGCTGATGCTGGCGCAGAAAGGCGCGCTCGACCTGGACGCCGACCGGGACGGTTCGCTCGGGGCCCTCGAGCTGTTCACCACGATGCTCGGCACCCATCGCTCGACGTCGCTGTTCCGCCTCGAGCCGTCGGAGGACGGGGCGCAGCCCCCGGTGGTGCGGCTGGTGTACGGCGAGACCTTCCTGCCGGTTTACGACCCGCAGACGCACCGCTACGCCATCGGCTACGACGACGCGCACCGCAACCGCATGGGGCAGGTCCCGCTGTGGGGCGCCTCGGGCTTCGGCAACTGGTTCAACCAGTACGTGTGGGCGGCCAAGGACTTCCAGGGCAAGGCGTTCCTCGGCAGCTTCGACGCCGCGCAGCTCGGTCGCGCCCTCGCCACCGGGGCGCTGGCCAAGCGCTTCGAGCCGGCCTTCGACACCCGGATCTACCAGGCGCTGATCCGCCGGTTCGGCCAGCGCATCCCGCAGGACGGCGCCGACCTGCTCTACATCGCCGACGCCAGCGGGCGCGCCTGGGCCGACTCGCTCGACGGGCTGGGCCACGACACCAACTACGGCATCCGCACCCTGCTCGTCGTCGAGGACCACCTGCTGCTGGGGATGGCCAACCCGATGAACCTGGACCCGACCGGAGGCTGGGAGCTCATCGGTGCGACGGCGAAGCCACCACGCCTCTACCCGCACTCGATGTGCCCGCGGCTCACGGTCACGCCGCAGTAGGTAGGTCGCGACCTGGGGTCGGCGCCGGAGGCAGGCGGCGGCGCCGAGCTCGCTCCTCGCAGGCGAGCCCGGCGCCGCCCGGCAAAGGTGCGCGGCTCGCGGGTTGGCGCCCCCGAGCCCTTCGCCGGGCTCGGGGCAGCCCCGGGCGGCGCGGCGCTGCCGGCGTCGAGGCGGCCCTCGACGCCGGGCCGCCGGTCGCTTCCACCTCGAGGACTGACGGCGCACTAGACCGTCGCGGGCACCACGTAGGGCATGGTGTCGGGCGTCGACTGGCGGCCCAGCGCGGTGGCGAAGACGTAGCCGTCGACGACGTAGTGCACCAGCAGCGGGCTGAGCACGAACATCGCGTAGTACTGCTGGAAGCGCAGGTGCCAGGGGTCGAGGTGCGAGAGGCCGGCGACGCCCACGAGCACCGCGGAGGTCACCGCGAAGCAGCCGCCCCAGAAGCGCCAGGGCTTGCCCGGCACGCTCATCCAGCGGACCGCCCGCGAGCCGACGAGGCCTTGCTGGCTGCGCACCTGCTGGATGAGCCAGACGATCCCCAGGTACTGGATGGAGTGCCACGCGTTGACGCCCTGGAACGCCAGCTCCAGCCGCCCGCCCTGCTCGGCCATGGGCACGACGAAGGCCACGAAGGTGGTCACCGCGATGAGCAGGGTCTTGGGCCGGTTGACCTCGCCGCGCCGCCACTCCCGGGCGGTCTTCGCCAACCAGACCGCGAGCAGCGCGAAGAACACCGAGAACACCGCGTAGTAGGTCGCGGGGACGAGCAGGAACTGCGGGATGAGGATGCGCGTGTGCCCCAGCGTGAACTCGCCGCGGACGAGCTTGTAGGCGGCGAGCGGGTAGATGCTGGTCATCAACACGCCGTAGTCGACCCACCGCGACCAGCGCGGCTCTGGCCGGCCCACCCGCAGGCGGTAGACGTCGGAGAGGTAGGCGTTCTGCTGCAGGACGTGCAGCGAGGCCATGAAGAGGAACGTGCTGATGAGGATCTCGTAGTCGTGGATGGCCCAGTAGACGACGAACGAGGGGACCGCCAAGGCGGCGAGCAGGAGCACCAGGCGGTGCGAGCGGCGGAAGCGGCTGTCGAGGTAGGTCGCGGTGTAGGTCGAGAACAGGTGCGGCCCGCCGATGATCGCGGTCACCCCGAGGTTGACGGCGTCGTTGGACGCCCCGGCCCAGACCGCCAGCAGCACCAGCGGCACGACGAGCGCGCTGCCCACCAGCCAGCGCAGGTCCCAGCCGCGGCCGTTGATCCACCCCGAGGGGCTGCGCCCCTGCCAGACGACGCTCGGTAGCTCCACGCCGGCCCCCCCTCGAGGAACGCTCAGAAGCTCAAGTTGCACACGTCCCGCCCCCGGCGGCGAGCGGGACTCCGGGCGGCCACGCGGACACCCGGCCGCCCAGCCTGCGAGCTTGCTGCCCCGCCCTGGGCCTGGGCTAAACTGCGCGCCCCATGGTCGACGCCCCCGCCCGCCAGCGACTCGGCTTCATCGACGCCGCCCGAACCCTGGCGATGGCGCTGATGGTGCAGGGCCACGTCTGCGACAACCTGCTCTCCCCGGCGGGCAAGGCCTCGTGGGTGTACCAGCACCACGTGGTGCTGCGCGGGATGACCGGGCCGCTGTTCTTCTTCGTCTCCGGCTTCGCCTTCGTGGTCGCCAGCAACCCCTCCTGGGAGGAGTACGGGCGGCCGGGCCGGCGGCTGTGGAGTCGGCTCCAGCGCGTGGCGACGCTGCTGGCCGTCGGCTGGTTCCTGCAGGTCCCGCGGTGGAGCGGCGCGGCGTTCACCCACGGCGAGTGGACCTATGTCTTCCGCTGCGGGGTGCTGCACGCCATCGCCATCGCGCTCCTGGTGGCGTTGATCCTCATCGGCGCCACCCGCTCCCGGCGCGCCTTCACCGCGGCCGCGCTGGCCATCGCCGTGATCTCCGTGGTGGGAGGCTTCCTCGCCTCTTCGGCGCCGACCCTGCCGGAGGCCGCCGGGCTGTTCCTGCGCACGCAGGAGGGCTCGCTCTTCCCGGCCATCCCGTGGATGGCGCACTTCCTCCTCGGCACGGTCCTGGCCCGGCTGCACCTCGACGTGCCGTGGCTGTCCTCCACCAAGAGCCTGGCGCTGTTCGTGGGCTCGGCCGGGGCGCTCCTGCTGGCGACCGGCATCCTCTGGCAGACCTTCTCGCCGGTGGACGTCGACGACCTCGCGGTCTGGGTCTCCGACCCCGAGGTCTTCCTCGCGCGCGCCGGGATGGCCTGGTGCACCTTCGGCGCCTTCGCCCTGGTGCTGGGCGGGCTGCAGTCCCGGCCCTGGCTGAAGGCGGTGGCCTCCCACGCGCTGAGCATCTACGTCGTCCACCTGGTCGCGCTCTACGGCTGGCCGGGGACGGACGGGCTCGTCCAGCGCTTCGGCCCCACCCTGGGCGTCGGCCCGACCTACCTGACCGGCCCGCTGCTCTTCGCGGCCTGCGCCGTGGTCGTGGTGGCCGCCTTCTCGGTCGTCTCCCGGGTCCAGCGCCTGGGCCGCACGGCGCTCGGCCGCTTCTTCCCCGCCGCCGGGGCTCCGTCCTGACCCCTCGCGAGATCGTCTGCGAGGCGCTCTCGGCCGTCTTCGACGCGGGCCGCGAAGCCGACCGGGTCCTCGACCGGACGCTGCGGCGGCACCGGGATCTCTCCAGCGCCGACCGCGCCGCCGTCGCCCGGCGCGTGCTGGGCATCGCCTGCCTGAGAGGGCGGCTGGACTGGCGGCTCGACGCGGCCTGCTCCGGCTGGCGCGAAGCCGACCCGTTCGCCTTCCGCATCGCCGCCTACGTCGCGCTCGAGGAGGGCGCCGACCTGCCGGCCGCCGCGGCCGCCTCGGGGCTCGCGCGCGAGCGCCTCGAAGCGCTGGCCTCCCCTGCGGTCTGGCCCTCGGACCCGGTCGACCGGCTCGCCCGCGAGCACTCCCTGCCCCGCTGGCTCGCCGAGCGCTGGCACCGCGAGCTGGGAGCCGGGCCCGCCGCCGCGCTCGCCTCGGCGATCAACCGGCCCGGGCCCGTCGTGCTGCGCACCAACGCGCTGAAGACCGACCGCGACGGCCTGCTGCGCGCCCTCGCCGAAGAGGGCATCCCGGCCCACGCCACCGCGCTCTCTCCGCTCGGCGTCCAGCTCGAGGGCCGCGCCAACCTCTTCGGCTCGCAGGCCTGGCGCCGCGGGCTCTTCGAGGTCCAGGACGAGGGCAGCCAGGCCGTCGCCCTGGCGGTGGACGCGCGCCCCGGCGAGCGCTGCATCGACTTCTGTGCCGGGGCCGGCGGCAAGTCCCTCGCGCTGGCGGCGGCGATGCGCGACCAGGGGGAGATCCTCGCGCTCGACATCGACCCCGGCAAGCTCATCAACCTCGCGGCCCGCGCTCACCGCGCCGGCGCTACCATCCTGCGCACCCGGCGCACCGACCCCGACCGGCCCCTGCCCGACGTCGGCCTCGCCGACCGGGTGCTCGTCGACGCTCCGTGCTCCTCGCTGGGCTCGATTCGCCGCAGCCCCGACCTGCGCTGGCGGCTGCGCCCGGAGGCCATCGCCGAATTCTCCAGGACGCAGCTGGAGATCCTGCGGCGCGCCGCGGGCTGCGTGCGAGCCGGCGGCCTGCTCGTCTACGCGACCTGCACGCTCACGCCGGAGGAGAACGACGGGGTCGCGGACAGCTTCGCGCGCGAGCACGGGGGCTGGCGGCCGGAGCCGCTCTCGGGCGACGGACCGCTGCGGCTCTGGCCTCACCTGCACGGCACCGACGGGTTCTTCGCCTGCGCGTGGCGGCGCGGGTAGGCGGCGATCGCTTCGGGCGCGTTGACCTTCTCGCGCGCCGCTTCCTACCATCGAGCGAGCTGCGAACCTCTGGAGGGCGGCCGATGGGCTTCAAGAAGTGGCTCCGCGTGCCGCTGCTCCCGTTCGTGGCGGCCGTCGCGCTCGTCAGCCTGGCTTTGCGCCCGCGGGTGCGCAGGGTGACCCTGCCCCTGGCGCTCCTCGGGGCCGGCCTCGCGGTCTGGGACGCCACCCGCGCCCCCGTCGCGCCCGGCGACGAGCTGCCGCCCAACGAGGTCGACGGTCTGTGGCAATTGGCGCGCGCGAGGCTGCTTCCCGGCGGGCCGAACCTGGCGCACGTGGAGCGGCTGTACGGCTATGCGACCGCGTTCTCGCAGGCGCACGGCGCGCGGCTGCCGGTGGTGCGCGCCGCGGTCATCCTCCACGACATCACCAAGGAGAAGGGCGAGCCGGACGACAAGCGCCGCTTCTGCGGGCACGGCGAGGACGGAGCGAAGCTGGCTGCGGACGCCCTCGACGCGATGGGCAAGTCCAAGGAGTTCTCCGCGGCGGTCGGCTCCGCGATCCGCGAGCACATGGGACCGCTGGGCACCGACTGGCGCAGCTTCCGCAAGCGCTTCGTGGCCCGCGCCTGCCCGGGCTGGGACTACCCGACCCCGTCCACCCGCGAGTCCGAGGTCCTCTACGACATCGACATGCTCGACCTGATGACCGTCGACGGCATCCTCAAGGTGGTGAAGCTGCGGCAGGCGGACCAGAGCCTCCACGAGACGATTCGCCAGTCGGCGCTCGACGGAGTGGAGTCGGCCTGGCGCAGCGTGGTCGAGGCCGGCCAGACCCTGCGCACGAGCGGCGGCCGCGACTGCGGCGAGGCCCTGCGCAGCCACAGCAAGGCCTTCCTGGACGCCGTCGACTGGGAGTGGGCCAAGGACCTGGCGACCTTCGAGGCCGCGCTCGGGCGCTACAAGCAGCTGCGGCCGCTGCCGAGCTGCCTCGCCCCGTCCCCTTGAATTGAACGAGCCCGAGCCACGGGGCGGTTCGCTCAGTCGCGCGCCGGGCCGCCCTTCTTGGCCTGGATGCCGTACTTGCGCAGCTTGCCCTGCAGCGTGGTGGGCTGGAGCTTGAGGATGGCCGCGGCGCCGTCGGGCCCGTAGATCTTCCCTTCGGTCGACGCCAGCGCCCGCTCCAGCAGCGCCTTGACCTGGTCGTCGTAGGGCCGGATGAGGTTGCCGGCCGCCACCTCGGTCACCTGCTGCGCCGTCATCTCCGCCGGAGGCAGCCCCTCGCTCGGCTTGGCGAGGCCTTCGGGCAGGATGAGCTGATCGCCGGTGCTCAGGATGAGCGCCCGCTCCAGGTAGTTCTCCAGCTCGCGGACGTTGCCCGGCCAGCGCGCGGACTCGAGCCTGCGCCACGCCTCCTCGCCGACGCGCGGCGGGTGCCGGTGCATGCGCGCGGCCTGGCGGGCCAGGAAGTAGGTCGCCAGCGGCCGGACGTCCTCGCGGCGCTCGCGCAGCGGCGGCACGACGAGCGGGAAGACGTTGAGCCGGTAGAACAGGTCCTCGCGGAAGCGGCCCTCGCCGACCATCTTCTCCAGCGGCCGGTTGGTCGCCGCCACCACGCGCACGTCCACCTTGAAGCTCTCGCCGGCGCCCACGCGCTGCACCTCGCGCTCCTGCAGCACGCGCAAGAGGCGCACCTGCACCGCCAGCGGGGCGTCGCCGATCTCGTCGAGGAAGAGCGTACCGCCGTGCGCCTGCTCGAACCGGCCGGCGCGGCGCGCCTGGGCGCCGGTGAAGGCGCCCTTCTCGTGCCCGAAGAGCTCACTCTCGATGAGGCTCTCGGGGATGGCGCCCATGTTGACGACCACGAACGGCCCGGAGAAGCGCGGGCTGAAGTCGTGGATCATCCGGGCCAGGCCTTCCTTGCCGGTGCCGGTCTCCCCGCGCACCAGCACGGTGCTCTCCGAGCCGGCGACGCGACGGACCTGCTCGAGCACCGCCTTCATGGCCGGGCTCTCGGCGACGTAGCGCTCGTCCCGGCGGATCTCGCGCAGCTCCTCGCGCAGCCGGGCGTTCTCCTTGTCGAGCAGCCGGTTGAGCCGGCGCACCTCCTCGACCATCAGGCTGTTGTGCAGCGCGATGGCCGCCAGGCGCGCCACCTGCTCCGCGGTGCGCAGGCAGCAGGCGAGGAGGCCTTCCTGCGGCGGATGGGCGATCTCCAGCGCGCCGATGGGCACGCCTTCGAACACCAGCGGGAAGGTCACCAGCGACCCGTACCCGCGCGCCGCCAGCGCCGTCTCCTCCTTGTACCTGGGAGAGGTCGGCGCGAGCGGGTCGACGATGACGCGCTTTCCGCTGGCGATGGCCTCTCCCACCGCCGTGCCGTCCAGCGCGAACCGGGAGCCGGCCTCCGGCCCGCCCGAGCGCGGATCGTCCACGCGCAGGATCTCGGCCTGGCCCTTGGCGTCGCCGACCAGCTTGTGGATGGCGACGCGGGTCTCGCCGAAGTGCCGGCGCAGCAGACCCGCGGTCCGGTCGAGCACGACCGACAGCTCGACGGTGGAGAGGACGGCCGTGATGGCCTCCTCGACGATCTTCGCTTCGACCTGCGCTCCGTGGCAGCCAACCATGATTGGTTTCCTACCCAGCTTTCGGTGCCCGTCACAACGCCCCTTGGGTGCGCGTTGCTTCCCCCTGCGAAGAATCCAGCAAATCCGGGCACATGGGCGCTGGCAAGCGGGTTGCTCAAGGACTCCTCGACGCTGCCTTCGACCGAGGAGCAAGACATGAGCCCGAACGTGAACCCGCTGGAAACCCTGATGGCCGAGCACCGGCAGATCGAGCGCGCGCTCGCGGCCCTGGAGGCGTGCGCCCGGCAGATCGAGGGCGGGGACGAGGTCGCCCCCGGCGCGCTCAGCCGCTTCGCCCGCTTCCTGCGCGGCTATGCCGACGACCTCCACCACGGCAAGGAGGAGGCGCTGCTGTTCGAGAAGATGATCGACGCGGGCTTCCCGCGCGACGCCGGCCCGGTGGCGATGATGCGCCTCGAGCACGAGCGCGGGCGCGCGCTGGTCCGCGAGCTGAAGGGGCTGGGCGAGAAGGACGCCTGGTCGCCGGCCGACCGCCGCCGCACGGTGGAGGTCTCCTTCGAGTTCGCGGCGCTGCTGCGCGGCCACATCCTCAAGGAGGACCGCATCCTCTACCCCATGGCCGAGCAGCGCATGACGCCGGAGGCGATGGCGCGCCTGGCCGAGGAGTGCCACGCCCACCTCCAGAAGAACCTCGAAGTGGAAGGCGACCTCGTCGAGCTCGCCGCCTCGCTCGAGCAGGAGTTCATCAGCCGCGACCGCACGCCCGCCGCCGCGGCCCACCGTTCCGACCACGCCGCCACCTGCCCGCTCTGTGGCGGCCACGCGAAGTAACCGGGAGACGAAATCGCCATGCGCCTGAACCTGAACACGAAGATCAACGACCTCATCGGCCAGCACCCGTTCCTGCTCGACTTCCTGGTCTCGTACGCGCCGGAGTTCGAGAAGCTGCGCAGCCCCATCGCGCGGGCGACCATCGGCCGCATCGCCACCATCACCATGGCCGCGCGGCTGGCGAAGAAGGAGCCGCAGAGGATGCTCGACGATGTCGCCGCCGCCATCCAGCGCTCCACCGGCCAGGCGCCGCAGCTGGGCGAGCCCGAGCCGGCGAGCCCGGAGCAGGCCGCGCAGCGCCGCGATGCGCTTGCCGCCATCGTCCGCGAGCTGCACCAGGGCAAGACGCCCGCGGAGCTCAAGGGCCGCTTCGACCTGCTGCTCCAGGACGTCGGCCCGGCGGAGATCGGCAAGCTGGAGAACGAGCTGATCGCCTCCGGCGTGCCGGTCACCGAGGTGCGGCGGCTGTGCGAGCTGCACGTGGACGTCTTCCGCGAGGGCCTTCAGCAGCAGCCCGCGGTGGCGATGCCCGCGGGGCACCCGGTCCACACCTTCATGGCCGAGAACCGCGTGTTCGAGCGCGTCGCCACGGCGCTGACCGAGGAGCTGCGCGTGGTGGGCGCCGACCCGGCGAGCCTGGCCAGGCGCCGCGACGGCCTGCTCGCCCAGCTCGACCAGCTGGGCGCCGGCCTGGAGAGGCACTACGTGCGCAAGGAGAACCTGCTCTTCCCGCTGATCGAGAAGGCCGGCGTCAGCGGCCCGCCGCAGGTGATGTGGGGCGTCCAGGACGACATCCGCGCCCTGCGCAAGTCGACCGTCGCCGCGGCCCAGGCCGGCGACGGCGCGGCGGTCTCCCGGGACGGGACGGCCTTCGCCGAGGGGGTGACCGGCATGGTCTTCAAGGAGGAGGCCATCCTCTTCCCGCTGTGCCTGGACCTGTTCTCCGAGGCCGACTGGAAGGGCATCCGCGAGGCCGAAGGCGAGGTCGGCTACGCCTTCTCGGTGGTCCCGGGCGCGGAGTGGAAGCCGGGCGAGGCGGCCGCGGCGAACGAGGCCCCCGAGCCGCCGCGGACGCTCTCGAGGCTGCCGCTGGACACCGGCCTGCTCTCGCTCGAGCAGGTCAACTTGATGCTCAACCACCTGCCGGTGGACCTCTCCTTCGTCGACGAGGAGGACAAGGTCCGCTACTTCACCCAGGGCAAGGAGCGCATCTTCCCGCGCAGCCCCCAGGTCATCGGCCGGGAAGTGCAAAACTGCCACCCGCCGCACAGCGTGCACGTCGTCAACCGCATCCTCGAGGCCTTCAAGAAGGGCGAGAAGGACGAGGCCGAGTTCTGGATCGAGATGCGCGGCCGCTTCCTGCACATCCGCTACTTCGCCATGCGCGACGCCCAGAAGGCCTACCGGGGCTGCCTGGAGGTGACGCAGGACGTCACCAAGATCCGCGCGCTCCAAGGCCAGCGCCGCCTGCTCGATTGGAACTGATAGGAATCACCCCCGAAAAAAGGAGAGAGACGCCATGCCCATGACCAAGCTCGAGTCCAAGTTCCCCGCCGCCCAGGCCCAGCCCCTCGCCGACCTCGTGCAGTACGCCGAAGGGTCCATCGTCAGCCGCGCGCTGGTGCAGAAGAGCGTCGGCTCCCTCACCCTGTTCGCCTTCGACGCCGGACAGGAGCTCTCCGAGCACAGCGCGCCGTTCGACGCCTTCGTCCAGGTCCTGGACGGAGAGACGGAGCTGGTCATCGGCGGCAAGTCGGTGCCCGCCAAGGCCGGACAGCTGGTGATGATGCCGGCCAACGTCCCGCACGCGGTGAAGGCGAACCAGCGCTTCAAGATGCTGCTGTCGATGATCCGCGGCTGAGGCGCCTTGGACGTCGTCGCCGCCAGGTCCGCCCCCGTGAATCCATGGCTCCCGCGCGCCGCCGCGGGGGCCCTGGCCTTCGCGCTGCTGGCGGCCATCCAGCTCAAGGTCGCGCGGCCGATGCTGCTCGCCGAACGCTTCCTCCCGGGGGCCGGCTGGGTCGAGGCGGCGCTGCTCTCGGCCTACGCGGGCTGGCTCGCCGGCACGCTGGTCGGGGCTCGGCGGACCGGCCCGTGGCGGCGGCGGCTGTGGACGCTGTTCTCGATCGTCTTCTTCTCGCAGCTCGCGCTCGGGCTGGCCGGCTTCGAGCGCTTCCTGATGACCGGCAAGCTGCACCTGCCCGTCCCGGCGATGTTCGTCGCCGGGCCGCTCTACCGGGGCGAGGGGCTGTTCATGCCCATCCTCTTCCTGGTGACCGTGCTGATCGTCGGCCCGGGCTGGTGCAGCTTCCTGTGCTACGTCGGCTCGTGGGACTTCAACGCCTCGCTCTCCCAGCGCAAGGCGCAGGACTTGCCGAAGTGGCGCCACGCGGCGCGCCTGGGGATCTTCGCCCTGGTCGTCGCGACCGCCCTGGCGTTGCGGGCCCTGGGCGCACCCGGCTCGCTGGCTGCCATGTTCGGCCTGGCGTTCGGCCTGGGCGGGGTGGCGGTGATGGTGCTCGCCTCGCGGCGCCTGGGCTCGATGGCCCACTGCGTGATCTGGTGCCCCATCGGCCTGCTGGCGACCACGCTGGGCAGGCTCTCGCCCTTCCGCCTGCGCATCGAGTCGACGTGCGAGGGCTGCAACGCCTGCGGCCCCAGCTGCCGCTACGACGCCCTCCAGCCCATCCACATCTCGCGGCGCAAAGTGGGCCTGTCCTGCACCCTGTGCGGGGACTGCCTGTCGTCCTGCGGCCGCAGATCGCTCACCTACGGCTTCCCCGGCCTGTCGGCGAGCGCGGCGCGGGCGGCGTACTTCGTCCTGGTCGCCTCGCTTCACGCCGTGTTCCTGGGCGTCGCACGCATCTAGTCCCGAATCGCGCGCTGCCTGTTCGCCCCAGTTGGCTTATGCTGTGGCGCTCTCGAGCTCGACCGAGCGGACCCTGGATGGCTGAAGCGAAGCACAACTCCCCGAAGCCTGCGCCAGCGGCGGCCAGCCCTGCCCCCGAGGCCTCGCCCGATCCCCTGATCGGCGCGCACCTCGGCGAGTACGTGGTCGAGAAGGCCATCGGCAGCGGCGGCATGGGCCTGGTCTACCGGGGCATGCAGCCGCTCATCGGCAAGCCGGTGGCCATCAAGGTCCTCCAGTGGGAGACGGCCCGCAACCCCGAGGAGGTGCAGCGGCTGTTGGCCGAGGCGCAGCTGGTCAACGCCATCCGCCACCGCGGCATCGTCGACATCTTCGCCTTCGGCACCACCCCGGACGGACGCAACTACCTGGTGATGGAGCTGCTGGAGGGCGACGCGCTGGACGCCGTCATCGCCCGGCGGGCCCCGCTGCCCATCACCGAGGTGATGGACGTCCTCGACGAGATCCTCGACGCGCTGGGCGCGGCCCACGCCGCCGGCGTCATCCACCGCGACCTCAAGCCGCAGAACGTCTTCATCGTCTCCCCCGCCCACGGCCAGCGGTACATCAAGCTGCTCGACTTCGGCCTGGCCAAGAAGTCGCTCACGCCCGGCGGCAAGGCGGCGCAGACGCGCGCCTCGATGATCGTCGGCACGCCGTACTACATGTCGCCCGAGCAGGCGCGCGGCGAGGAGATCTCCCCGCAGACCGACCTGTATGCGCTCGGGGTGCTGGCCTACGAGATGCTGACCAGCCGGCTGCCGTTCGAGGCGCCGACGCCCTACGAGGTCATCACCCAGCACCTGAACACCCCGGCGCCGCGCGTGCGCGCGCTCGAGCGCTCCATCCCCGAGGAGCTCGACGAGCTGATCGCGACGATGCTGCAGAAGGCCCAGGGCGACCGGCCCCGGTCCGCCCAGGACCTGCGCCAGGAGCTGAACAGGCTGCGCAAGCGGCTCCAGTCCGACGCCACTCAAATCGGCGAGCCCATCTCCCGGCCTCCGCCGCCGCGCGCGCTCATCGAGGAGCCGGCACCGGCGCCGCCCCCGCGAGTTTCGTCCCTGCGCTCGACGCCTCCCGTGGACCTGTTGCCGCCGCCCGTCGCCGACGACGAGGAGCCGCTGGAGCTCGCGGACGGCCCGGCCACGATGCCCTTCGAGGCGGTCGGCGACCCCGACGCTCCCTCCACTCCCGTCGGAAACATGGACGCGGGCCCGCTGGAGCTCGGAGGGCCCCCGGTGCCGCGGGACTCCGAGCCGGAGCCGCGCCCCGTCTCCAGGCCCCCGTTCCGGGCCTCGGCCAGCATGCGCCGCTCGCGCGCCGACCTGCCCCGCGACCTCAAGGTGCCGGTGGCCCGCCGCAAGCGGAACTACAAGCCGCTGTGGGGCGCCCTGGTGGCGCTGCTGCTCCTGACCCTCGGCGCCTACGCCGCGCTGCTCTTCCGCCCGGATCTGGCGGCGGCCGTGCCGGTCGACCTCTCGCCGCTGCAGCTCGACAAGGTCAGGTCGATGCTCCCGGCGATGCCGCAGATGCCCAAGATCCAGATCGTGCCCGGCGGTGAGGACCCCGAACCAGCGGCGCCGCCGAAGGACCCGAAGGCGGACCCGGCTGCGAAGGATGCGCCTTCCGGCAAGGCCGACCCCAAGGCGGAGCCCGCCAAGGCACCTGCGGCGGCGAAGACGAAGTAGCCGCCCGAGACCCGCCTCGCTTCGCAGGCGGCCCAGGCCCTGGGGTTCGGTCCCGGGCTCCACCCCACTCGGTCGAGGTCGAGGTCGATCAGGTCCCGGCGATCTGCGCCTTCTCGAAGACGAGCGTCGGGGTGCGCAGCGACGAGTACGGGTACGGGTCGTTGCCCACCGCCACCAGGTTCTTCCAGAACTCCAGGTGGTTCCCGGACAGGTTCATCTCCGCGATGGGCTCGGCGACCTTGCCGCCGCGCACGCGGAAGCCGGAGATGCCCAGCGAGAAGTCGCCGGTGGTGGGGTTGGAGTTGCCGCCCAGGAACGAGGTGACGAGCAGGCCGTCCTTCATCTGCTCCAGCAGCGCGTCCTGCCCCTTGTCCCCCAGCTTCCAGGCGAGGTTGCTGGCCCGCGCGGTGGTCGGCGCCATCTTCAGCTTGCGGCCGTAGTAGTTGTCCACGAAGTAGGTCCGCAGCACGCCCGCCTCGAAGATCGGCCGCTTCTTGGACGCCATCCCCTCGGAGTCGAAGAGCTGGGAGGAGAAGCCCTTGACGACGTGCGGGTCGTCCGAGACGTCCAGCAGCGCGTTGCCGATGGCCTGCCCGAGCTTCCCCTCGTACATCGAGCGCTTCTGCTGCAGCGAGGACGCCGAGAGCGGGCCGAGCAGCTGGGGCACGACCCGCCCTGCCGCGCGCGGGTCGATGGCCACGCCCATCACCCCGGACTCGCCCTTCTTGGCGCCCACGCGCAGCAGCGCGCGCCGGGCCGCGCCCTTGCCGACGCTGGCCGGGTCGGGCAGCTCCTTGACGAAGCGGGCGCCGGCGTAGTCCCAGTCCTCCGGCTTGCGGCCGTCGGGGTCCTTCACGCTGACCTCGGCGTTGAGCCAGAACGAGGTGTCGCGGCGAGTGCCCTCGAAGCCGTTGGAGTGGACCTTGAAGGACTCGCTCTGCGAGTCGGAGAACCCGGTGGTGACGCTGATGAAGGCCTCGCTGCCCTTCTCGGCGCGCGCGGCCGCCTCCATCGCCTCGGCGATGCGCCGGCGCTCCACCGCGGTGACCGCCTCGTAGCCCGGGTCCTCGAGCAGCAGGTCGAGCTTCGCCTGGCCCGCGTACAGCGCCGGCTCGGGCAGCGCGCGGGCGGGGTCCGGCGCGAGCGCGCGGGCCAGCGACACCGCGTTGTCCAGGAAGGCCTCCAGGGCGTCGGGGCGCAGGTCGCTGGTGGAGACGGAGGCATAGCGGCCGTCGACGTAGAGCTGCACCGAGAGGCCGGCGCTGGTGGCCTCGTGGAGCCGGTCCACCTTGCCGTCGCGCCACTCCACGCTCACCTCGCGCGAGCGGTAGGCGTTGGCCGCGGCCTGCTGCGCGCCCTTCTTCTGCGCGCTCTGCACCGCGCGCCGCGCCACCTCGAGCATCTTCTGGGTCTCTGCCATGGGAGGTTTCCTCGTGGGTTCGAGCCGGGCCTGGCTAGGACTTGCGGCCGCCGACGGTGATGGACGCGACGCGGATGGTGGGCATGCCGAAGGAGACCGGCACGCGCTGCCCGTCCTTGCCGCAGTAGCCGGCGCTGTTCTCGACCTTCAGGTCGTCGGCCACCATGTCCACCGCCTCCAGGACCTTGGGGCCGTTGCCGATGAGGTTGACGTCCTTGATCGGCCGGGTGAGCTTGCCGTCCTCGATGAGGTAGCCGTTGGTGACGTAGAAGCTGAAGTCGCCCGCGCCGATCTGCACCTGGCCGTTGCCGATGTTCTCGCAGAACAGGCCCTTCTTGACCGAGGCGATCACCTCGGCGGCCTTGTGCGGACCGTTGAGCATGTAGGTCGCCCGCATGCGCGGCACCGGCGGGAAGGAGTAGCTCTGCCGCCGCCCGTTGCCGGTGGGCTCGACCTGGTAGTGCTTGCTGGAGATGACGTCGTGCATGTAGGTGGCGAGCACGCCCTTGTCGACCAGCACCGTGCGCCCGGCGACCTGGCCCTCGTCGTCGACGTTGATGGAGCCGCGGCCGCACTCCAGCGAGCCGTCGTCGACGATGGTCACGTAGTCCTTGGCGATGGTCTGGCCCACCCTGCCGGCGTAGATGGAGATGCCCTTGCGGTTGAAGTCGGCCTCCATGCCGTGGCCGATGGCCTCGTGGAGCAGCACGCCGGAGCTGCCCGAGCCCAGCACCACCGGCATCTCGCCCACCGGCGCGGGGACGGCGTCGAAGAGCACCAGGGTGCGCTGCAGCGCCTGGTCGAGCGTCTCGGCGACCAGGCCCGGGGTGTAGAACTCGAAGCCCGCGCGGCCGGCCTTGCTGGCCCAGCCCGTCTCGCGCCGGCCGTCCTTCTCCGCCACCAGGGAGAGCGACAGGTCGGTCATCGGCTGCACGTCCTCGACCAGCCGGCCCAGGCTGTCGGCGACGAGCACCACCGCCGCCTCGTTGCCCAGCGAGCAGTTGACCTTCTTGATGCGCGGGTCGCGCGCGAAGGCCTGCTGGTTGATCTCCATGAGGATCGGCAGCTTCTGGCCGGGCTTGACGTCCTCCCAGCGCTGCTTGGCGAGGTAGCGCTGCGGCAGCTTGCCCTCGACGCGCAGCGCGGTCGGGGCGGCTCGCGCCGGGCCGTCGGCGATGGCCGCGGCGGTCGCGGCGGCGCGCCGGATGGAGTCGAGGGTCAGCTCCTCGGTGTAGGCGTAGCCGGTCTGGTCGCCCTTGAGCACGCGCACGCCCACGCCCAGCTCGACGCGGGTGGAGGCGCGGTTGACCTCGCCGTCCTCGAGCCCCAGGTAGTCGGTGATGCGGTGCTGGAAGTAGAGCTCGGCGTAGTCGCCGCCCCGGCCGAGCGCCGCGGCCAGCGCCTCGCGCAGGGTCGTCTCGTCGATGCCGAAGCGGGAGAAGTAGCCGATGGATCCCGCCCCTGCGCCGGAGCCGTCGGGGCGGACGGGGCCGCGCGCGCAGGCCGCGAGCAGTTCGGTCGCCGAGGCGGCGGCCAGCGTGGCGGCGCCGTAGCCCAAGAACGTCCGGCGGCTCAGGCCATCGTTGCGCTTCGTCATGTGTCTTCTCCTTGCTCTTCGCGCTCTTCCTGCAGCGGCGGACGGCACGGTCCCTGGACGAGCTCGGTTTGGAACGGCCCGCCCGCGCGTTCGATTCCCGACGGCTGGTCGGTCCCAGGCTCGTCGAGGGGGCCATCTTACCGACGTTGCCCGCCGGACGGCACGCGCCGCGATGCATTGTCGGGCAGGCGACGCCGCGGCGCGTCGCGGGAGGAGCAAACGGGGGGCCGGGGATTGCCGATTGCCCGACCGTGGCTAGTGTTGGCCGGTTCCCGATTCGCAGCCGCGGAGGCGAGCATGCGTCGTGGCATCGGGAAGAACCGAGCGACGACGACGCGCCGAAGGCGCCGAAATCCGGCACCGAGGGGCGCCCGCCCCGCAGCGAGCGAGCCAGCCATGGACGGTTACATCCTGGTAGTGGACGACGACGCCGATCACCGCACGCTGCTGGCGGAGACCATCGCCCTGATGGGGTACCAAGCCGAGCAGGCGGAGAACGGTCGCGCGGCGCTCGAGCGGCTGGAGGAGGCGCTGCCCCGCCTGGTGCTGCTCGACCTGAAGATGCCGGTGATGAGCGGCTGGGCGGTGCTCGAGGCGCTGCAGCAGATGCCGCGCGCCGCCTCCATCCCGGTGCTGGTGATCTCCGCCTACGGCTTCGAGTGGGAGGCGGAGCTCATCGGCGCCGCCGGCTTCGTGGGCAAGCCGGTCGACCTCGACGCACTGCGGCAGAGGATCGAGGGGCTGATCGGACAGCCGGCGCCCGCGTTGCTACACTGAGGCGCCGCCCGGAAGTGGACATCGTCCGGGCGCGCACCCTGGGCCGCCTTCCCAACTCGCAGCACAGCCGCGAACCTGCCTCCATGCTCCGTCCGGCCGCTGCCCTGCCGCCGCTCGCCCTGCTCCTCGTCGCCGCCTGCTCCTCGCAGACGCCGCCGCCGGACTGGGAGGACGGCCTGGACGCGGGCCGGCGCGACGCCTACGTCTTCCGCCGCGACGCGAGCCGCCCCGACGCGGCGCTGCCCCCGGGCCCCGACGCCGCGGCCCCGGTGGCGTACGACGCCGGGGACGAGGGCCCGCTGCCGCCCGCGCGCCTCTTCTCGGTCGATCCGCCCAGCGGCGGCTGCTCGGCCACCACCGAGGTGGTGCTCAGCGGCGAGGGGTTCCTGCCGGTGGCGAGCGTCGAGGTCGGAGGCGTCGCCGCCGGCGAGGTGCTGCGCCTCGACTCCAAGCGCCTCGTCGCCCGCTTCCCGCCCCTGGACCTCAAGGAGCGCGGCAAGAAGCTGGTCCGCGTCACCTTCGAGGACCGGACCGCGGTGAGCCTGCAGGACGGCTTCGAGTACCTCTTCGACGAGGACCCCATCGTCTTCGTGCACGGCTTCATGCTCAGCCCCTTCGGCACGCTCGTGGACCGGTTCAAGCAGGCCGGCTATCCGGACGAGGCGCTCTGGCGCATCGATTTCTCGGACGCCTACGGCTCGAGCCTGGTCAACGCCGAGGAGCTGCGGGTGTTCGTGGCGGACGTGCTCGCCAAGACCGGGGCCCCGAAGGTGGACCTGGTCATCCACTCGATGGGTGGGCTGTCGTCGCGCTGGTACCTCTGGAACGGCGGCGACGCGTTCGTGCGCGACTACGTGGGCATCGCCGGCGCCTTCCACGGCACCCTGCTGGCCTACGCGACCGTGTCCGACGGAGCGGAGGAGATGCGGCCGCCGTACGCCTGCCAGGGCGAGTCGCTCAACGACCTCCAGTTCATGCTCAACGGGTGCCTGACCGACGACGGGCGCGCCTTCTTCGTCGACGAGACGCCGTTCGGGGTCGAGGAGGGCGGGACGGTGAGCTACCTGTCCATCTCCTCCGAGCAAGACGAGTTCATCGTCCCCACCGCCTCGAGCTGCCTGAACCAGGCAAAGAAGAACGACTGCTCGGACGCGGCGAACGTGCGCGTGAGCTGGCTGGGCCACGGCACCATCCTGCTGGACCAGGGCGTCTTCGACCGCACCATCGAGCACCTGCGCAAGCGCAACCGCTCCAAGCCGTGAGGCGGGCCCGGGCTACGGCGCGCGCGCGCGGTCGAGCTGCACCAGGTACCCGGCGCACTCGTCGAGGACCCACAGCCGTGAGTCCGCGGCGCCTGGCAGCACGGCGATCCCGGTCAGGCAGCGGGTCACCGACGCCGGGAAGGCCTCGCGGCGGGGGACGCCGTAGAGGGTGCTGGCGACCCCCGAGCCGGAGGCGACGTCCGTGACCAGCCGGACGGAGTCGCGCGAGCTGACGAAGAGGTTGCCGTAGCCGTCCAGCGCCAGGCCTCGCGGGCCGTCCACCGGGTACAGCTGCGGCGGCGTGCCCGTGCCGCTGGAGGCGGCCGAGCCGTCGCCCAGGACCGTCTGGATGTTCCCGGCCGCGTCGATGCGGCGGACGCGGTCGTTGCCGGTGTCGGCGACGTAGAGGCTGCCGTCCGGCCCGGAGCAGAGCGCCTCCGGGCCGTCGAGGAGCGCCGTCGACGCCGGGCCGCCGTCGCCGAAGAAGCCGGCGAAGCGCGGCGTGCCGGCCACCGTGCTCACGCTGCAGGAGTCGACGTCGACGGCGCGCACGACGTGGTTCCCCGAGTCGGCGACGAAGAGCCGGCGCTTCGCGGCATCGAAGAGCAGGCCGGAGGGCGAGTGGAACGACGCCGCGGCGCAGGGGCCATCGGCGTGCCCGGGCGAGCCGGCGCTCCCGGTGAGCGCGTGGATGGTCCAGGGCGAGGACGAGGTGTCGAGCCAGCGCAGGCGGTGTCCGCCGCGCTCGCTGAGGTAGACGCGGCTCGCGGCCGCGTCGTAGGCGACGCCGCCGACGTCGAGGAGCGCGGCCTTCCGGGCGTCGATCCCCGAGGTCGGCAGGCCTCCCGGGTAGCCGGCGAGCGTCGAGAGCGCTCCCGCCGCGGGGTCGAGGCCCCGGACGTGGGCTCCGTCGGCCACGAGCCAGGTGCTTCCCATCTGCGCCAGCTGCGACGGGGCGCCCAGCGACGAGCCGGCCAGCAGACCGTCTCCGGGCGCATCGACCGGCCCCACCAGGGTGGTGATGGTGCCGTCGGCAGCGATGCTGCGCACCCGGCCGTTGAAGGTGTCCGCGACGAGGATTCGGCTGCCGTCCACCGTCACCGTCCCGGGGAAGCTCAACTGCGCCGCCGTCGCGGGCCCGTAGTCGCCGTCGGAGCCGCGCACGCCGCTGCCGGCGATGGTGCGGATGGCGCCGTTGGCGGCCACGCTGCGGACGCGGTGGTTCTGCTGGTCGGCGACGAGGAGCGCCCCGGTGGAGTCCAGGGCCAGGCCGCACGGATAGTTCAACCGCGCGCCCGTCGCCGGACCGCCGTCTCCGCCGAAGCCTGCATTGCCGTCGCCGGCGATGGTGGTGATGACGCCCGTCGAGCTGATCTTGCGGACCGCGTGGTTGCCCATGTCGGCGACGTAGAGCACGTTGCCCGGGCCCGGCAGCACGAAGCAGGGCTGGTCGAGGCTGGCGGCGCTCGCCGGGCCGCCGTCGCCGGAGTAGCCCGGGCTGTTCGGTCCCTTCCCGACGATGGTGGTGATGATCCCGGCCTCGACGCGCCGGACCACGTTGTTGCCGATCTCCGCGATGAGCACGCGGCCCATGGCGTCGAAGCTCACCGTGTTGGGCCAGTCGAGCTCTGCGGCCGCCGCCGGCCCGCCGTCGCCCGCGTAGCCTCGCGCGCCGGTGCCGGCAAAGGGCGTCAGGTTCCCCGCCGGGTCGATCTTGACGACGCGGTTCTGGAACGCGTCGGCCACGTAGAGGTTGCCGGCGGCGTCGAGCGCGACGCCCCCTCCTCCCCGGAACATCGCGGACGTCGCCGGGCCGGCGTCCAGGGAGCCCAGCGGGTTGCCCCCGGCGAGCGTGGAGACCTGGCCCGACGCGGCACAACCGACGCACCGCACGCGGTCCAGCTCGCCCACCAAGAGGCGCCCCTGGTCGTCGACCACGACCTGGAACGGCTGGTTGAGGACCGCGCGCTCGGCAGGCCCCCCGTCGCCGACGGCGGTCGCGCGGCCGCCGACCATGGTGCTGATGGTCCCCGCCTCGACCCGCCGCACCCGCAGGTTCTGCGAGTCGCCGATGACCGCGCGCCCTTGCGCGTCGAACGCGACCACCTCGGGCTGCGAGAGCAAGGCGCTCGTCGCCGGCCCTCCGTCGCCGCCGAACCCCTGGGTGCCGTTGCCCGCCACGGTGGCGATGGTCCCGTCGGCGCGGACGAGTCGGGCGCGTTGGTTGTCGCGGTCGGCGAAGAGCAGCTCGCCGGTGGCCGACACCGCCACCCCGGTGGGCCAGCTCAGCCACGCCGCCGTCGCCGGCCCGCCGTCGCCGCGGAACCCCGCGGTCCCGGTTCCGGCCACCGTGGTGATGGTCCCGCCCGCGCCGATCTTGCGCACCCGGTTCCCGCCCATCTCGCTGACGTACACCTCGCCCTGGGGGCCGACGGCCACGCCGCCGGGCCAGTCGAGCGCGGCGCTGGTCGCCGGCCGGTTGTCGCCGTTGAACGCGGACGCGCCGTTGCCGGCGAAGGTGCGGATGGTGCCGTCGGCCTCGACGACCCGGACCCGGTTGTTGTCGCTGTCGGCGATGAAGAGGCGGCCGTCCGGCCCCAGCGCCACCGCGTACGGGCTCGACAGGCTGGCGCGCGTGGCGGGTCCGCCGTCGCCCCTGAAGGCGCCGGTGCCGTCCCCGGCGACGGTGTCGATGATCCCCTCGGGGGAGATCCGCCGCACCCGGTGGTTGGTCATCTCGGCGAAGTAGATGGCGCCGTGGCCGTCGATGGCCGGGTTCGACGGCGTGTCGAGGTCGGCGCCGGTTGCCGGGCCCCCGTCGCCGGAGAAGCCGGTCCGCCCGGTCCCGGCGACGACGGTGGTCTGCCCGGTGGCGGCGTCGACCCGGAGGATCTGGTTGCGGCCGCCGTCGCAGACGACGAGGTTGCCCCCTCGGTCGAAGGCGACCCCGAACACCGGGCCCAGCGCGAACTGCCGGGGGTCGCCCGCGCTCGGCCCCTGCCCCGCGACGAGCGCCGGGGTCCAGACCGTGTGCCGGCAGCCCTCGCACCCGTCGTTGGGGTTGGCGTTGGCGTCGTCGCACTGCTCCTGGGCGTTGGCGTCGACGAAGCGGTCCCCGCACACCGACGCGACGCAGCCCCCCTGGGCGGCGATGCAGATGCCGGGTCCAGCGAGCCCGGCCTTGTCGCAGGTGTTGGCGTCGCGCGACGGGTCCGCCACGTGGAAGACCGCGTCGAGCCCCTTCGCCGAGCGCGCGTCGTCGCAGCCATCGAGGGTGCAGACGTCCCCGTCGTCGAGGTTGGGCAGCGCCCCCGGGACACAGTGGTAGCCCGAGCAGATCTCCTGCCCGTTGCACTCCGAGCCGTCGCGGCAGTCGGCGTCGGCCAGGCACGGCTGGCCGGGCACACAGCCGTCGGTCGGGCTGCAGAACTGGCCCTGGGCGCAGCGCGCGTGGTCGGGCGCCACCTTGCAGGAGCCCTGGCCCCCGGCGCCCTCCACGCAGGTGCTCACGACGCACTCGAAGCTGGAACCGCACGGAGGCACCGGCGCGACGCACCAGCCCCGCTCGCACCTCTCGGCGCCGTTGCAGAAGACCTGGTCGTCGCAGTCGCCGTCGGTCTGGCACTTCTTCCCCGTGCTGATGCTCCCCACCGGGACGCAGAAGCCGCGCGAGCACACCAGCGGGTCCGGGCAGCCATCCGAGGTCGCGCAGGAGACCTTGGCGTCGGAGGGGAGATCGAAGCCGGGGCGGCAGGCGAGCACGCAGACCATGGCGGCTGCGGCGAGCGGGCGAGTGTCCATTGGCCGATGTTAGCTGCGGGCGATGTTCCTGACGCGCACCATGATGGGCGTGCCTCGCGGCGGGAGCGGGCCTCGAGGCCGGCGGGCGGCTACTGCGCGACGACCGAGAACTGCCCCATCGTGCAGGTCACTTCCTTGCCCGGGTTGCTGGAGTCGAAGACGCGGATGGCCTCCTCGTCGGCGTCGGCGACGAAGGTGAGCCGGTTCTCGTCGGGCTCGCCGACCCCCGCCGAGAGCGAGCGCGAGTCCTGGGCGCCGAACTGCACGCGGAAGTCCATCCCGAAGACGGGGCCGCGGGTGTCCACCGGCTTCACCCGGATCACGTTTCCGTCCTCGTCGAGGAATTCGCGCATCGAGCGCGTGCACTGGCCGGTGGCCTTGAACACGTAGCTCTGGCCCTTGACGAGCTTCGCCTTGAGCACCTGCTCGCCGCCCAGACCGATCTGCGAGCCGTCGAAGACCGCGACCACCTGTCCCGCCGCGGGGCGGCCCGCGGCCGGCTTCGTCTCCGCCGGCTTCGTCTCGGCCAACGGCTTCTCGACCGCGTCGGGCCGGGGCGGCGGGAAGGAGATCTCCTTGCGCTTCTCCAGCCCTTCCTTGGCGGTCGCGAGCAGCGGCTCGGCTTCCTTCTTCGTCGCCGGCTCGGCGGCCAGCGAGGTCAGCAGGCGCACGGCCTCCTCGTAGTCGCCGAACCCGTGCGCCATCTTCGCGCGCATCATCCACGCCTTCGGGGCCTTCTTCACCGGCTGCGCCGCGATCAGCGCGTCCAGCGTCGCCGCCGCGTCGACCGGCTCCTGGACCGCCATCAGCCCCTCGGCGTGCGCCACCACGACCTCGTCCTCGGACGGGGCCAAGCGCAGGGCGAGCGCCGAGAACGTCAGCGCGACCCCGGCGTCGGAGGCGCGGCACGCCGCGGCGCCCTTGGCCACGGCCTTGGCGGCCTTGAGGCTGGCGGGCGTCGGCGGGTTGGGCACCTCGACCTTGGCGACCAGCTCGAAGGCGTCGTCGCACTTCTGCTGCCCCAGCAGCTTGAGGACCTGGTCGAGCCCGCTGGGCGCGGCGGGCGGTGCGGCGGAACAGACGAGCGCAATGAGGGCGAGGCTGGCGAGCGAAGACATGAGCACTCCCACGACCTGTCGGCGAAGGCACAGTCTACCCAGTTTGGGCGACCGCAGGACGGGCTGGCCAGGCCCCGCCGCTTGCGATAACCCATGGCCCCGCATCGCTCCTCCGGAGGAACAAGACCGTGGATCCCCAAGTCGTCAGCACCCTCGAGAAGGCCGGCCTCGACCCGACCCTGCGGAAGCGCCTCATCACCGTCCCCGTCACGGTGGACGAAGTCACCGGCAAGCCCAAGCCGGTGGGCCAGGAAGTGCTCCTGCTCAACGGGGAGCAGCCGGTGCAGGTGGCGCTCAAGTCCGCCTCCGCGCTCTTCACCGGCAGCAAGGTGCCGCCCAGCTTCGCCAAGGGCCCGACCCAGGACTACCTGCCGTTCTTCGCCACGATCGAGTACACCGCGCTCGAGTACCTGCACGCCGCCGGGATGGAGCGCGACGAGGAGTTCGCCCGCATCTTCAACCTGATTCGCCGGCGCCCGGACGGCAGCGACGAGAACCCTCTCTTCTCGTACCTGCTGGGGGCGGCGCGGCTGTACATGTCGCTCTTCGACGTCAGCCAGGCGGAGTTCGAGGCGGTCTTCAACCGCCTGACCCGCTCGGCCAAGGGCTACATGGAGAACGGCGCCAGCACCAACTACATCCGGATGCTGCACGACCAACTCCACTCGCACTGACCGGCGGCGGCGGCCCACCCGCCTCCCCTTCCCTGCGGAGATCAGGGCCAAGTGCGCTCGCGGCTCACGACAGGAGCCGTGGGTTGCCTTCGGCGATCTGCTTCGCGACCTGGCGCTGACGCTCGCGGCGTCGCGCAGGAGGTCTTGTCGTGCAGAGCCGAGCCCCTCCCCTGAGCAGCGAGTGCACTCGAGCTAGTTCCCTGCGTCTCGCCGCGAAGGGCAGGCGGGGGTGGGGCAGCGCGACGAATCCTTGCCGAGGCATGGCAGCCCCGGCGACTACTTCCCGGCTGGGCCTGGACCTTCGGCCGGATGCGCCTCGGGCACCGGCGGCTCCTTCTCCACCATCGGCCTCGGCTGCGGCTTGCCGTCCTTGAACGGCGCGTTCCAGATGGCCGGGCGCTGCCCCTCGATGCTCTCGCCGATGCCCCGCGTCGACGTGTCCAGGAACGTCAGCCCGAACATGATCGCCAGGAAGATCAGCGAGAGCAGGAACACCACGGCGTTGAACTTCCTCTTCTCGTAGGCCAGGTGCATGAAGACCGCGGCCACCAGGCCCGCCTTCAGCGTCGCGACCCCGATGGCCACGAGGATGTTCCAGCTGCCGAAGTCGAGGTAGCTCACCCCCACCGTCAGCGCGGTCAGCCCCAACAGCGCCAGCCAGACGCCCAGGTAGCTCTTCAGCGGCAGCACATGCGGGACGTGGTCCGCGGTGGTGGCCTGCGAATGGGAGCCGTGTTCGCTCATGGATCGATGCCTCGCTTCGTCGATTCCG
The DNA here is from genome assembly GCA_036504155.1 of Myxococcales bacterium. Taxonomy (GTDB): domain Bacteria; phylum Myxococcota; class Myxococcia; order Myxococcales; family UBA5297; genus JACRCT01. Next base: position 48,672 of record DASXVQ010000033.1, on the reverse strand, counting down.
TTTGGCGGTCAGGGAAGCCCGCCGCAGCTAGCCGACCAGGTAGAGCAGCGGGAACAGGTAGATCCAGATCAGGTCCACGAGGTGCCAGTAGAGACCGACGCCCTCCACCGGCGAGTAGTAGCGGCTCGAGAACTGGCCCTTGCGCGCCCGCAGCAGGATCCAGCCGATCAGCGACATCCCGATGACGACGTGCAGGCCGTGGAGGCCGGTCATCATGAAGTACAGGCCGAAGAAGATCTTCGCGGCCGGGTAGGCGAAGCCTTGCGCCGTGAAGTGGACGCCCGGCAGCAGGCCGTCGGCGAACTTGTGGTGGTACTCGAAGCCCTTGATGACCAGGAAGGTGGCGGCCAGGGCCAGCGTCAGGCCCAGCATCGCCACCGTCTCGCCCCTCTTCGAGCGCTGCGCGGCCCGCACGCCCAAGGCCATGGTCAGGCTCGAGCAGATGAGCACCACCGTGTTCACCGCGCCCATCACCTTGTCGAGGTGGTGGTGCGCCTCCTTGAACGCCCCGAAGTGCCACGACCGGAAGACCAGGAAGGCCACGAACAGGCCGCCGAAGAGCAGGATCTCGGTGACCAGGAAGATCCACACGCCGAGCTTGTTGGCCTCGAACTGCGACTCGGCATCGTCGAAGTGGTGGGCGACCTGGAACCGCGGAGCCAGGCTCTGCTCGCCGACGCTGGTGCTCATGCCGCGCTCCCCCCTCCGTCCCGAGCCGGTCGTGGGACGACGCCCTTGGGCGCCGCGGGCTGCGGCAGCGCGGCGGCGAAGTCGTACGGGCCGTGCGTCACCACCGGCCGCTGCAGGAAGTTCTCGGTGATGGGCGGCGAGGCCGTCTGCCACTCCAGCGTCGCGCCGCCCCACGGGTTGGCCGCGGCCTTGCTGCCGCTGCGCAGCGCCCGGACGAAGAGCACCAGCGTCAGCACCAGGCCGGCCCCGAGGATCCACGAGCCCACCGTCGAGAAGGCGTGGAAGAACTGGAACTTCTGCTCGTAGGCGTAGTACCGGCGCGGCATGCCGCGGCTGCCCATGACGAACTGCACGAAGAACGTCGCGTTGAAGCCGATGAAGACCAGCGCCCAGGCCACCCGCCCCAGCTTCTCCGAGTACATCTTCCCGGTGATCTTGGGCCACCAGTGGTGCAGCCCGCCGAGGAACGCCATCAGCGTCCCGCCGACCATCACGTAGTGGAAGTGCGCGACGACGAAGTAGGTGTCGGTCAGGTGCACGTTCTGCGCGAGCATCCCCAGGAACAGCCCGGTCAGCCCGCCGATGGTGAACAGGAACAGGAAGCCCAGCGCGTAGAGCATGGGCACGGTGAGGGCGATGGAGCCGCGCCAGAGCGTCGCCAGCCAGTTGAAGACCTTCACGCCGGAGGGGATGGCCACGAAGAAGGTCAGGAAGCTGAAGATGGTCGCCGCCAGCGGGCTCTGGCCGGAGACGAACATGTGGTGGCCCCACACCAGGAAGCCGAGCAGCGCGATGGCCACGCTGGAGAAGGCGATGGCCTTGTAGCCGAAGATCTTCCGGCGCGCGTGCACGGCGATGATCTCGCTGATCACCCCCATCGCCGGGAGGATCATGATGTAGACGGCGGGGTGGCTGTAGAACCAGAAGAAGTGCTGGAACAGGATGGGGTCGCCGCCGAGCTTGGGGTCGAAGATGCCCAGCCCGAACAGCCGCTCGGCGATGAGCAGCATCAGCGTGATGCCCAGCACCGGCGTCGCCAGGATCTGGATGATGCTCGTCGCGTAGAGCGCCCAGAGCATCAGCGGCATGCGGAACCAGGTCATCCCCGGCGCGCGCAGCTTGTGGATGGTGACGATGAAGTTCAGCCCGGTGAGGATGCTGGAGAAGCCCATCACGAACGCCCCCAGCGTCGTGGTGATGACCGGGGCGGCCGTCGTGGTCGAGTACGGGGTGTAGAAGGTCCAGCCGGTGTCCACGCCGCCGGTCACCAGCGAGGTCAGCGCGATGAGCGTCCCCGTCCAGTACACGTAGAGGCTGAGCAGGTTCAGCCGGGGGAAGGCGACGTCCTTGGCGCCCACCATCAGCGGCACCAGGAAGTTGCCCAGCGCCGCGGGGATGGCCGGGATGATGAAGACGAAGATCATGATCACGCCGTGCAGCGTGAACACGCGGTTGTACGTGTCCGGGGACATCACCGCCTCGCCCGGCCACAGGAGCTTGAGGCGGATGAGCAGCGCCAGCGCCCCGCCCAGGGCGAAGGCCACCAGCACGCTCACCAGGTACATGACGCCGATGCGCTTGTGGTCGAGCGTGAGGAGCCACGAGAGGGCGCCCTTCCTCGCGGTGAGGTAGTTGCCGCCGCGCGGTTGCGCGTCCGGGATGGGCAGCTGCCCGACGACTGCGGTCTGGGCCATCTGAGCGTCTCCTCTTCGGGCGATGCCGCGCGGCTACTTCAGGCTCTTGATGTAGGCGACCAGCGCGTCGATCTGGCTCTGCGAGAGCAGCCCCTTGAAGACCGGCATCACCGGCTGGTAGCCCTTCACGACCTTGGCGCCGGGGTCGGTGATGCTCTCGCGCAGGTACTGCTCGTCCGCCTGCACCTTCGTTCCGTCGGAGAGCTCGACCTCGTGCCCCGCCAGCCCCTTCCAGGTCGGTCCCGTGGCGGGCTTGCCGTCGGTCGAGTGGCACGTGACGCAGGCGAGCTTGGTGGCGAGCTTCTCGCCGGCGAGGACCGGGGTGACGCCCTTCTCCTCCCCGCCCGACTCCAGCCACTCGTTGAAGTCCTTCTCGGGCAGCACCTCGAGCTTGCCGTGCATGGCCGAGTGGCCGGTGCCGCAGAACTCGGTGCAGGTGATGGTCTTGAGCCCCAGCTCGGTCGCCTCGAACCAGGCGGTGGTGTAGCCGCTGGGGACCACGTCCTTCTTGATGCGGAACTCGGGCACGTAGAAGGAGTGGATGACGTCCTTCGAGCTCATGATCAGCTTCACCGGCCGCCCCAGCGGCACCTTGAGCTCGTTCACCGAGACCGCGCCGTTCGGGTAGGCGAAGGTCCACATCCACTTCTCGGCCGTGACCGAGATCTCCAGGGCGTTGGCCGGGGCGATCTGCTGGTTGAGGAAGCCCTTGAAGCCGACCGAGAAGAGGACGAGCACGATGGCCACCGGGATGGCCGTCCAGACGAGCTCCAGCCGCGTGTTGTGGTCCGGCGCGTCGGGGACCTCCGCCTCGCTGCGGCGCCGGTAGCGGATGGCGAAGAAGCTCATCGCCCCGACGACCAGCACGAAGAAGAACGCCGAGACCCACAGCACCAGGCTCCAGCCGGCGTCGACCTGCCCCGCCACGGTCGAGGCCTGCTCCGGGAGCCAGAAGGATCCGCTGCCGCCGCTCATGTCAGGCCGCCCCTTCGCGCGCCGGGCGCCTCGGTGCCTGCGAGCTTCGGTTGAGTCGCCACAGGAACAGCCCCAGCAGCACCACGCTGAGCGCGCCCCCCGCCTTCATCAGCCGCGTCGCCGCCAGCACGTAGCCGCGGGCGTTCGCGTCGTAGTGGAAGCAGAACAGGACCACCTTGTCCCAGGCGCTCCCGAGCTTGCCCTCCGAGGCCTCGGTGAGGGCCAGGCGCAGGTCCTTGGCCGGGAAGGTGATGCCGTAGAGGGTGCGCGACAGCTTGCCGCCCGGGGTGACGACGAAGGCCCCGGCCGCGTGGGCGTACTCCTTCTGCTGCTCGTTCCAGCGGTAGTGGAAGCCCACCGCGTCCGCCAGGCGCCGCACGCTCGCCGCGTCGCCGGTGAGGAACTCGAAGCCGCCGTCGGGCACGGGGCGGCCGTACTCCTTCAGGTAGTTCATTCGCTTCTGGTGGGCGATCTCCGTCGTGTCGCGCGGGTCGAAGCTCACCACCAGCACGCGGTAGTCGTGGCCGGCGCTCCAGCTGAGATCCTTCAGGCCGTTGGTGAGGCCGTTGACGACCAGCGAGCACAGCATCGGGCAGCGGTAGTACGCGAGGACGAGCACCACCGGCTTGCCGTCCTTCAGGTAGTCGCCGAGCTTCACGGTGCGGCCGTCGCCGTCGGTGAGGGCCACTTCCTGCGGCAGCACCGCCCCGGGCTTCTCTTCGATCGCGATCCCCTGAAGCTCGGGAGGCAGCGCCTCCTCCGCTCGGGCTTGCAGGCTCGTCGCTGACGTCGCCGCGATCACGGCGACCAATCGCCACCACCTCATGCCGCACGCCTCCCGACCGCCTCGTGGCTTCCGGGCCCTTAGATGGCGGGTGGCGTGGTTTCGATTCGGATCGGGTGTGGCGCTACGCGTCGGAGCGCGGACGACCGCCCTGCCCTACCCCGGGCGGGGCGGGGCGGGTCGGGCGCGCCAGCGCGATCGGAATGCTTCTCCGGGAGTCCGCCGGACGGCAGGATGCCGACGGCCGCTAGGCAGCCTTGGCGTCCCCCGCTCCGGGAGCGGGAGCCAGCGCAGCGGCGAAATCGTAGGGGCCGTGCGTGACGACGGGGGGCTGCACGAAGTTCGCGGCGACCGGCGGCGAGGGCGCGCGCCACTCGAGGCTCGCCCCACCCCAGGGGTTCGCGACCGCCTTGCGGCCGCTGCGCAGCGACTGGACGAAGACGGCCAGCGTCACCAGCAAGCCCAGCCCGAGGATCCAGGTCCCCACCGTGGAGAAGCCCTGGAGCAGCCGGAAGCCCTCTTCGTAGGCGTAATGGCGGCGCGGCATCCCGCGGCTGCCCAGCACGAACTGCACGAAGAAGGTCGCGTTGACCCCCAGCATCACCAGCGCCCAGGCCAGCCGCCCCAGCGCCTCGGAGGTCGTCCGGCCGGTGATCTTCGGCCACCAGTGGTGCAGCCCCGCCAGGAACGCCATCGCCGTCCCTCCCACGACCAGGTAGTGCAGGTGCGCGACCTCGAAGTAGGTGGAGGACAAGTGCACGCCTTGGGCGAGCATGGCCAGGAACAGCCCGGACAGCCCGGCGACAGTGAAGAGCGCCACGAAGCCCAGCGCGTAGAGCATGGGCACGCTGAGCGCGATGGAGCCGCGCCACAGGGTCGCCAGCCAGCTCAGGACGAGGACGACCGTGGGCACGATCGCCAGGAGCGCCAGGGCGCTGAAGACCGCCGAGGCGTTCGGGCTCTGGCCCGCGACCACCATGTGCTGCCCCCAGGCCACGAGCCCCAGCCCGGCGGTGGCGAAGGTGGCCACGACGATGGGCCCGTAGCCGAAGCTGCGCCGCGCGTGCACGGCGATGACCTCGCTCACCACGCCGACGCCGGGCAGCAGCGCCAGGTAGACCGCGTTGTGCGCGTAGAACCAGAAGAGCTGCTGGTAGACCAGCGGGCTGCCGCCCCGGGCCACGTCGAACTGCCCCAGGCCAAACAGGCGGTCGGCGACCAGGACCAGCATCGCCGAGCCCAGCGCGGGCGTCGCCACGATCTGCAGCAGGCTCGTCGCGTACAGCGCCCAGAGCAGCAGCGGCAGCTTGCGCCACGAGAGCCCGGGGGCGCGCATGCGGTGGATGGTGCCCAGGAAGTTCAGCCCGGTCAGCACGCCGGAGAAGCCCATCACGAAGACGCCCAGCGCCACCGCCGGCACCGGCCCCTCCGCGGTCGTCGAGCGCGGCGGCGCCAGCGTCCAGCCGGTGTCCAGCCCGCCGCTGGCGAAGGAGGAGAGCGCGACGAGGGCGCCGGCCCAGTAGACGTAGAGGCTCGCGCGGTTCAGGCGCGGGTAGGCGAAGCCCTTGGCCCCCACCATCAGCGGCACGAGGAAGTTGCCAAGCACCGCGGGGATGGCGGGCACGACGAAGGCGAAGCCCATGACCACGCCGTGCAGGGTCAGCAGCCGCATCCAGGTGTCCGCGTCGATCAGCGCCTCGCCCGGCCAGAGCATCTTCAGCCGCACCAGGCCCGCCAGCGTGCCGCCGAGCGCGAAGACGACCAGCACGCTCGCCAGGTACATGACCGCGATGCGCTTGTGATCGAGCGTAGAGAGCCACGAGGCCACGCCGTCGCCCTCGTCCAGGTAGCTCGCAGCTTGGGGCTCGGACATCTCACGGCTCCGTCCGTAGTGGCAGGCCTCTCTGCGCCTGCTTCCTGCTCGTCAGTTGAGGGACTTGATGTACGCGACCAGCGCGTCCACCTGCTTGGGCGTCAGCTGCGACTTGAAAGAGGGCATCAGCGGCTGGAAGCCCTTCACGATCTTGGCGTTGGGCTCGGCGATGCTCTCACGCAGGTAGGCGTCGTCGGCGGCGACCTTCGTGCCGTCCGCCAGCTCCACCTGCGCCCCGCCCAGCGACTTCCAGGTCGGACCCGTACCGGGCTTGCCGTCGATGGTGTGGCACGTGCTGCAGGCGAACTTGGCCACCAGCTTCTCGCCGCTGGCGACCGGGGGCAGCTTGTCGCCGTTGGCGTCGAGCCAGTCGCCGAACTCGCGGGCGCTCATCACCAGGACCTTGCCGTTCTGGGAGGCGTGCTTCACCCCGCAGCTGCCGCTGCAGTACAGCGCCAGGGTCCCGACCTGCGTGGGCTCAAACCAGACCGTCGAGGGGGCGCCGGGGACCACGTCCTTCTTCACGCGGAACTCCGGGACGTCGAAGCCGTGGATGACGTCCTTGGAGGTCATCGTCAGCCTGACCGGCTGGCCCACCGGCACCCGCAGCTCGTCGACCGCGGTCGCGCCGTTGGCGTAGGCGAAGTTCCAGGCGGTCCTGTCGACCGTCACGGCGACGTCCAGGGCGTTGGCCGGGGCGATCTCCTGATCGAGGAAGCCGCGGAAGCCCGCCAGGAAGAGCGCCGCCACGACCACGACCGGCGCCAGCCCGAAGGCGATCTCCAGCCGGGCGAGGCTTTCGGGCGCAACGGGGATCTCGGTCTCGCTCCGGCGCCGATAGCGGACGACGAGGTAGGCCATCGCCGCGACGACCAGCAAGAAGACCGCCGCGGAGATCGCCAGGGCCAGGCCCCAACCCGCGTCGACCCGTCCGGCCGACGTCGAGGCCGCCTCCGGCAGCCAGAAGGTCGGTGCGGTGCCGTTCACTGCTTGGCTCCGGGGGTGGCCGGCGCTCCCTTGGGAGCCTCGGAAGGCTTGCCGCCGGGCTTGCCGGCAGGCTTGTCCGCGGGCGCAGCCGGAGCGGGCGCCGGAGCCGCCGCCGCGGTGTCGGGCGGGGGCACCACGAAGCCCTGGGGCCGCGCCGCCCACTCCGCCAGCACGCGCTCCCGGGCGCGCTCGAGGGGGATGCGCAGGACGCCGTTCTTCTGGTCCACCCACTGGTAGCGGGTCAGCTTCGTCTCTTCCTCGGTGCGCAGCTGGCGCAGCACCGGGTTCTCCGCCGAGTTGACCTTGGCGTCGATCTCCTCGAGGACCGAGACCTTGAAGAACTGGTCCACCGCGAGGACCACGCCGATGAGCACGAACACCGAGACCAGCACGAAGACGAAGATGAACGCCGTCTTCGGGCGGTCGAGCTCGGAGTGGCCCCCCTCCCCGTTGTTTGGGGAGGGGTTGGGGGAGGGTTGGTCGCTCATGCGTTCTCCAGCTGGACGGCCTCGTGGAGCCGCGGATCTCGCATCGGGTAGAGCGCGTCCTTGGCGGCGCGATCGGTGACCCACCAGGCCAGCACGCCCACCGGCGCGAGCAGCGCGGCCAGGTCGATCCAGCTCGGGCTCATCCCCTGCTTGTCGAGGATGGGCATCACCAGCCAGTACATGTCGACGTAGTGGCCGACCAGCAGCGTCGCCGCGGCGATCCCGAGCACCAGCGGGCTGCGCTTGCCGGAGCGCGAGAGCAGCAGCAGGAACGGGACGACGAAGTGGGCGAAGACCAGCACGAGGCCCAGCGGCTTCCAGCTGCCCACCCAGCGGGAGAGGTAGAAGACCGTCTCCTCGGGGATGTTGGCGTACCAGATGAGGAAGTACTGGCTGAAGGAGATGTACGCGTAGAAGACGGTGAAGCCGAAGAGCAGCTTGCCGATGTCGTGGCGGTGCTCGACGGTGGAGACCGACTTGACCAGCCCGCTCCTCTGCAGGGCGATGGTCCCCAGCGCCAGCGCGGCCAGCGCCGAGGAGAGCGCCCCGGAGAAGACGTAGACGCCGAAGATGGTCGAGTACCAGTGCGGCTGCAGGCTCATCAGCCAGTCGAAGCCGGCGAAGGTGATGGTCAGGGCGAAGATGGGCACCGCCGGAGCGCTGAAGGCCTGCATGCTCCGGGTCAGCTGCGGGTCGCCGGTCTCGTCCTGCCTGCGCGAGCGGCTGGTGAAGAACCAGGACAGGCCGGCCCAGGCGCCCAGGTAGATGGCCGCGCGGACGAAGAAGAACGGCGCGTTCAGGTAAGCCGCCTTGGAGCGCAGCACGTGGTCCTTCATCGCCTCGGGGTGCAGCCACTCGTAGAGGTCGTGGGAGAGCAGCGCGATGGGGACGAAGAGCACCGCCAGCACGGGCAGGCTGCCGGCCAGCCACTCCATCTGCCGGCGCGGCGCCACCGACCAGCCGGCGCGGGTCAGGTGCTGGATCATCACGAAGACGAGCCCGCCCAGCGCCAGGGTCACGACGAAGGTGAAGCCCACGAGGTAGGAGAACGCGAAGCGGTGGGAGTCGGCGACGGCGGCGCCGGCGGCGGCGAGCAACCCGACGACGGCGAGGACGCGGCCGACGAGGACCAGCCGCGCGGCCTTCTCGGCCGGCAGGCGTGGAGGGTCGAGGACGATGCTGGCGGGGTGCCTCGAGCCGAGCGCAGTCGTGGGGTTCATTTGGCCTCCGGCTCGATCTTGTCCCGGCGGTCCGGCGGGACGTCGGCGGGGGCGGCGTGCTGCGAGCGCTGCACCACGCGGACCCAGGAGACGATGGCCCAGCGGTCCGCCTCGGGGACCTGCGCGGCGTAGCTCGGCATGTTGCGCACCCCGTGCGTGGCGACGTCGAAGATCTGCCCGTCGGCGAAGTTGCGGACCCGCTCACCGGTCAGGTCCACCGGTGGCGGGAAGCCGCGCTGGACGGTCATCCCCCGCCCGCTGCCGGAGCGATCGTGGCAGCTCGAGCAGAAGATGTTGAACCGCTCCTGGCCGCGCTTGAGCGTCGCCTCGGTCACCTCGATGGGCGCCCTGGCCGCGAAACCCTCGGCGGTCTTGCCGGTGTAGAAGGCCTCGTCGGCCCTGAGCTGGCCCTGCGCCACCGTGCCCTCGACCGGCGTGCGCATGCCCTTGCCGTCGGCGAAGATCACGCTCGCGCCCTCGGGCCGCACCTTCGGCTGCACGCGCATGTCGGGGATGGGGCGGATGGGCGGGTCCGCGCTGGGCTGGCCGCGGCAGGCCGACAGCGCCAAGGCCGCGCCGACGAGGCCCACCTTCACTCCGAGCGCAAGGCGGTTAGCGTGAGCCTGGAGTCGAGGGGTCATGGCTGCACCTCCTCGATCGTCGCCGCGCCCTGAGCCTTGAACAGCTCCCGGACCCTCTCCGGGTCGAAGCGCGGGTCCGAGGACTCGACGCTCACCAGGAACCGGTCGTCGCTCGCCTTGGGGAAGGCCTCGGCCTGCATCACCGGGTGGAAGAAGCGCGGCAGCTTGTTGAGACCCCACATCCCGAAGAAGGTCCCGAAGGCCGTCAGCAGCACGGTCGTCTCGAAGCCGATGGGGATGTACGCCTGCCAGGCCACGAACGGCTTGCCCGACAGGTTGAGCGGGTAGTCGTAGCCCATCGTCCAGATCTGCAGGGCCATGCCGCCGACGAGGCCGGTCAGCCCGCCCAGCAGCGACAGGTAGGGCACCTTGGAGTCCTTGAGCCCCATCGCCCGCTCGATCCCGTGGACCGGGAACGGCGTGTGGGCGTCGAAGTCGCGGTAGCCCAGGTCGCGCAGCTCCTCCAGCGCGTGCAGCAGCGGCTCGGGCGCCTCGAAGCAGGCCACGATCGCGAAGGGCTTGTCCGCGGAGCCCGCGCTCGTCGTCGTCTCAGGCGATGGCATTGGAGTCCTCGGCCTTGGCGGCGATGGCGGGCGTCGGCCCGGTGCGGGCGCCGTGGGCGGCGTGGGGCATCACGCCCTTGACCTCGGCCATGGCGATCATCGGCAGGAAGCGGATGAAGAGCAGGAACAGCGTGAGGAAGAGCCCGAAGGTGCCGATGAAGGTGGTGACGTCGATGATGGTCGGCGAGAAGTAGCCCCAGCTCGAGGGCAGGTAGTCGCGGTGCAGGCTGGTGACGATGATGACGAAGCGCTCGAACCACATGCCGATGTTCACGAAGATGGTCATCACGAAGCTGATGACCACGCTGGTGCGGATCTTCTTGAACCAGAACAGCTGGGGAGTGATGACGTTGCAGGTCATCATCGTCCAGTACGCCCAGGCGTACGGGCCGAACGCGCGGTTGATGAAGGTGAACTTCTCGTACTCGTTGCCGCTGTACCAGGCGATGAAGAACTCCAGCCCGTAGGCGTAGCCGACCATGCTGCCCGTCGCGAGCATGATCTTGTTCATGTTCTCGATGTGCCGCAGGGTCACCATGTCCTCGAGGTGGAAGACCCTGCGGCAGATGATCATCAGCGTCTGCACCATCGCGAAGCCGCTGAAGACCGCGCCGGCCACGAAGTAGGGCGGGAAGATGGTGGTGTGCCAGCCGGGGATGACCGAGGTCGCGAAGTCGAAGCTGACGATGGTGTGGACCGAGAGCACCAGCGGCGCGGAGATGCCCGCCAGGATCAGGTAGGCCTTCTCGTAGTTCTGCCAGTGCCGCGCCGAGCCGCGCCAGCCCAGGGACAGGATGCCGAAGATGATCTGCTTGGCGCGCGTCTTGGCCCGGTCGCGCAGCGTGGCCAGGTCGGGCACGAGGCCGGTGTACCAGAACAAGAGCGACACGGTGCCGTAGGTCGAGACCGCGAAGAAGTCCCAGAGCAGCGGCGAGCGGAAGTTGGGCCAGGTGCCCATCTGGTTGGGCACGGGGATCATCCAGTAGGCGAACCAGATGCGGCCGACGTGGAAGCCCGGGTAGACGAGCGCCGCCAGCACCGCGAAGAGCGTCATCGCCTCGGCGGCGCGGTTGATGGAGGTGCGCCACTTCTGCCGGAACAGGAAGAGGATGGCGCTGATGAGCGTGCCGGCGTGGCCGATGCCGATCCAGAAGACGAAGCCGGTGATGTCCCAGGCCCAGCCCACCGGGTGGTTCAGGCCCCACTCGCCGGTGCCGTTCCAGACCAGGTCGCCCAGGCTGCCGGCCAGCACCATCAGCCCGAAGAAGGTGATGGCGATGAGGAACAGCCAGGGCTTGGGGGTCTTGGCCTCGGTGATGCCGGCGACCTTCTCGGTCACCGAGTGCAGGTCGTGGTGGCCCAGCACCAGCGGCGGCCGGGCGATGGCGTCGTCGACCACCAGGGTTTCGGGGCGGGCGCTGCTCATGCCGCCTCCAGGTCGGGGTTCGGGTTGCGCACGCGCGCCAGGTAGCTGGTGCGCGGGCGGACGTTCAGCTCGGCCAGCATCGCGTAGTCGCGCGACAGGCCCGCCAGCCTGCGGACCTCGCTGTCCGGATCGTTGAGGTCGCCGAAGCGGATGGCCTGGGCGGGGCAGGCCTGCTGGCAGGCGGTCTTGATGGATCCCTCGGCCACCTTGTCCTCGCCCCGCTTGTGCGCCTCGATCTTGGCGGCCTGGATGCGCTGCACGCAGTACGTGCACTTCTCCATGACGCCGCGGGAGCGCACCGTGACCTCCGGGTTCTTCTGCAGCTTCTGCAGGTCCGGGGTGTCCTTGGTGTAGTTGAAGAAGTTGAAGCGGCGGACCTTGAAGGGGCAGTTGTTGGCGCAGTACCGGGTGCCGATGCACCGGTTGTAGGCCATGTCGTTGAGCCCCTCGGGGCTGTGCGTGGTCGCGCCCACCGGGCAGACCTGCTCGCAGGGCGCGTTCTCGCACTGTTGGCAGGCCACCGGCTGGAAGACGGCCTTCGGCTCGTCGGGGCTGCCCTCGAAGTAGCGGTCGATGCGCAGCCAGTGCATCTCGCGCGAGCGCATCACGCCGCTCTTGCCGACGAGCGGCACGTTGTTCTCGGCCTGGCAGGCGACTGCGCAGGCGTTGCAGCCGGTGCAGGCGTTGAGGTCGATGACCAGGCCCCAGCGCTGGCCGGGGTACGGGTGATCGTCGAAGAGGGAGAGGAGCGGCGGGACGTCCACCATCTCCTGGGCGAACTTCGGCTCCTCCTCGAACTTCTTGAGCGTGCCCTCGCGCACCAGGGGCCGGCCCTCCATCAAGGCGTGCTCCTGCGTGCGGGCGAGCGGCTCGACGGAGCCGGCCTTGCTCGCCTGCACGCCCAGCGCGGCGTCGATGGGGGCAGCGACGCGCAGCGGGTAGGTGTCGTGGCCCACGTTGTCGCCGACGCGCCCGGCCCTGCGGCGGCCCTGTCCCACGCTGACGGCGATCGACTCGTCGGCCTGCCCGGGGGCGATGGCCACCGGCAGCTTCACCGAGTTGATGGGAGCGGCGAGCTTGAGCTCGACCAGGTCGCCTTCGACCAGGCCCAGCTTGGCCGCGGTCGCGGTCGAGACCAGCGCCGCGTTGCCCCAGGTCTGCTTCACCATCGTGTCCGGCATCTCCTGCAGCCAGCCGTTATTGGCGTAGCGACCGTCGAAGGCGTGCGGGTCGGGGTGGAAGGTGACCTCGAGGCCGGCCGCAGGCGCCGGCAGCGCGGCGATCGCCTTGGCCACGGCGGCGCGATCGACCGGAGGCGCCTGGATCGTGAAGAAGCCCGGCTGCAGCAGGCCGTCGTGCAGCGCCTGGCGCCAGGCCAGCTCGAAAGGCGGCACGTTGAGGTCCGGCTTGGGAGCCGCTCCGCCGCCGAGCGGCGCCAGAGCGCCAGCGGGGGCGATTCGAAGCTGCGCCTGCCAGTTCTCGCGAACCAGGTCATAGGCCTTGCGCGGCGTCCCGAGGAGCAGCGCGAGGACCTCGGCCTCGGTCTTGCCGTCGAACAGCGGCGCGATGAGCGGCTGGAGGATGGTCGCGGTGCCGTCGGCGGCGCGCACGTCGCTCCAGGACTCGAGGTAGTGCGCGCGGTTGAGGTGCCAGGTCGCCAGCGCGCTGGTCTCGTCGCGGTGGCTGGAGAGATGGACGATCGCCTTGGCCTTGGCGAGCGCCTCGGTGAAGCCGGTGTCGGGGCCCGCGGTCAGCACCGGATTGCCACCGAGCATCAGCACGGTGTCGATCTCGCCGGAGCGCAGCGCGTCGGCGGCGACCTTGAGCGAGCCGGCGCCTTCGGTCGCGTCCTCGAAGACCTTGGCGTAGGTGACCGTGGTGCCCACCGCGCCCAGCGCGTGGTGGATGGCGTGCAGCACCGCGTGCACCGCGGCGGGCTGCGCACTTCCGGCGACGAGCAGCGCGTTCTTGCGGTGCGCCAGCAGGTCCTTGGCCATCGCCTTGAGCCAGGGCTTCTTGGCGCCGTACTTGTCGGCGAATCCGCCCACGGCGCCGCCGATCTCGCCCAGGTCCAGGCCCTGCGCGGACAGCTCACGCGCCAGCGAGAAGACGAACGCCGGGATCTCCTTGCGAGGCAGCCTCAGGCGGTGGTCGGCGGCGGCGCCGGTGATGCTGTAGGCGCTCTCGACGGCGTACAGCCGGCTCATCTCGTCGCCGGGCTTCTCCACCTTGCGGCGCAAGGCGAACTCGTTCATCTGGCGGGCCGGGCTGCCCTCCCAGCCGAAGAGGTCGCAATCCAGTGCCACGATGACTTCGGCCTTGGCCAGGTCCGGCAGAGCCTCGAAGGTCTTGCCCAGCGCGATCCGCGCGCCCTCGTGCGGGCGGTCGCGGTCGAACGGCTCGTAGCGCAGGATCTTCGCCTGCGGCAGCGCGAACTCGACGGCGTCGAGCGCCGCGGTCAGCGTCGGCGAGCGGTGAGCCTCGGCGAGGATCAGCAGGCCCTGGCCGCCCTTCACTTTCAGCCCCGCGCCACGCGCCTTGAGGAACGCGGCGACCTCGTCCCAGGTCCGCTCCATGCCCCTCTCGGTCGGGGCCGTCGAGCGGTCGGGGTCGTACAGATCGAGGACCGAGGCCTGGGCGAACGCGGTGGTGCCGCCGAGGCTCTCCGGGTGCTTGGGGTTGCCCTCGATCTTCGTCGGCCGCCCCTCGTGGCTCTCGACGAGCAGTCCGATGGCCGTGCCCTGCCACGGGAACGCGGTGGCGTAGTGCTCGGCGATGCCGGGCGTGACCTTCTCCGGCGCGCGCGCGTACGGGAGGATCTTCTCCTCGGGGCGGCGGCAGGCGGCCAGCCCGGCCAGGCCCATCGAGGCGCCCATCAGCGACAGGAAGTTGCGGCGGCTGAAGCCGTCGGCCGGGCCGGAGACGCCGCCGGGGACGTGCTTTTTGGCCTGGCGGTACTCGAGCGACTCGGCCAGCTCGCCCAGGCTGCGCCAGTACTGCTTGCCCTCCGCAGGCTTGCAGCCGCAGTCGGACCCGCAGTCGCAGTCGGCCTTTGCGCCGACCGTCACGGGGAACTTGGGATCGCTCATCGGTGGCACCCCGAGCAGTGCAGCGGCGGCTGGACCACGCGCCCTGTCGGCGCGACCGCCTTGGGAGGCGACTGCTCCGGCGGCTTCCAGGCCATGTTGGTGATCTCGCTCGCCGGGCGCAGGTTCTTGCCCGGGTCGCGGTGGCAGTCCAGGCACCAGCTCATCGAGAGCGGCTCGCGCTGGATGACCTTGGGCATCTGGTCGATCCGGCCGTGGCAGGTCGAGCAGCCGACGCCGGCGGCCAGGTGCGCCCCGTGGTTGAAGTAGACGAACTCGGGCAGCTTGTGCACGCGCACCCAGGGGATCGGCGTGTCGTTGGCGAAGCTCTCGCGCACCGGGAGGATCTTGGCGCTGTCGGCGCGGACCTTGGTGTGGCAGTTCATGCACACCTGGGTCGGCGGCACCGCGGCGAAGGCGGCCCTCTCCACCGTGTAGTGGCAGTAGCGGCAGTCCATGCCCAGGTCGCCGGCGTGCAGCTTGTGGCTGTAGTCGACCGGCTGGTCGGGCTGGTAGCCGACCTCCAGGTGCTTGTTGGTGCCGTAGTACCAGAGCGCCAGCACCACGGCCGTCGCGGCCGGCCCCAGGCCGAAGAAGAAGATCCACTTCAGGGCTTGGTTGGACCAGCGGGGGAAGAAGTAGCGTGGCATGCGTTCTCTCGCGTCCGTCCGCTGTGAGCGCCGTGGCGTCGAGCCATCTAGAAGGCCCCCGCCCCTCTACGCGCCTGTTCGACCGCCATGAAAACCGGCGGCGAAATCTGTCGGTGAACCCCTAGCCTGTCAACCGTCCCGCGGGTGGGAACTGACGCCTTCGCTGCGACCGAACATGCCTTTGGGGCATTCCTGGACACTGGCTTAGATGATGTCCGGGGCCAAACGTCGCGGGGGATTGTTCAGAGAAGGACTTCCGCCCCAGCGGCCGGCTGCAAGATACCGGATTCCGAAGACAAAAGGACGCGGGGGCTCCGAGGCGAAACGCCCCGGAGCGCCGGCGAGCCTGTCGTTGTTGGAGGCGGGCGGCGCAGGTCCCGCCTAGAACAGCGACAGCTGCCGCTCGGCGCTCGCGGGCGGCGGCGCCTTGCGCGGGGCGCGGCGCGGATGCGCGAGCCCCAGCCGCGTGCAGACCTGGTCGAAGCTCGCCTGCAGCCTCTCCGGGAACGCCCGATCCGTCTCCACGGTTCGCGCGAGCAGCCGGTCGTACTTGGTGGCCAGCTCGGGGTCGTAGTGCGAGACGAAGCCGACCATCGCCAGCCGCGCCGGTGCGGGCATGGAGAGCGGCGTCACCGTGGCGAAGGAGGCGCCGGCGCTCTGGGCCCGGCGCAGCACCGCCTCGAGGTAGGGCGCAGAGTCGTTGATGCCGTGCATCACCGGCGCCACCTGCACGCCGACGCGGATGCCGGCGCGAGCCAGCGTCTCCAGCACCACCAGCCGGCGCTCCGCCGACGGGGCGAGCGGCTCGAGCAGCTTCGACAGCCGCAGGTCGAGCGTGGGGATGGAGAAGGAGACCGACACCTTGCCGCGCCGGCCGATGGCCGCCAGCAGATCGATGTCGCGCGGGATGAGCGTGGAGCGCGTCTGGGCGCGCAGATCCACCGAGCCGTAGCGCGCGAGCACGTCGAGCACGCCGCGGGTCACCTGCGCCTTCTGCTCCGCCGGCTGCCAGGGGTCGCACTGCGTGCCCAGGACCAGCGGCGAGCGCTCGAGCGAGCCGTCCTTGAGCGCGCGGGTGACCGCCTCGACCGCGTTGGCGCGGGCGTGGATGTCGCGCTCGAACAGGCGCGGGTCGGCGTCCTTGAACGGAGGCGTATGGCGGCCGCGGCACCACACGCAGGCGAACTCGCAGCCGGAGTACGGGTTGAGCGCGAAGTAGCGCGAAGGGCCCTCGCCGATGGGCAGCAGCACGTCCTGGCTGCGGGCGGTGCGGACCTCGACCCGCGGGTGCGCGGGCCACGGTTCGCTGTGGGCATATCCGGTCGGAATCTGGTTCAGTGCCTTCATACTGAACAAGATTACAGGTCGGGTCCGACATTCCCGGGCGCAGGATCGAGGCTTCGGCGCCGGTACGAGCGCCAACCCCTCGATTCCACGCTGGAATATCGACTCGCTCGCCGCCCCCAGCCGATGGCGCTATCTTCCGCACCTCTTCGCGTCGCCAGCCCCGGAGCACCCGCAAGTGGACCGCATCCTCATCAAGGACCTGTTGGCGCGCTGCATCATCGGGGCGAACGATTCCGAGCGGCACGACAAGCAGAACATCATCATCAACCTCGTGCTCTGGACCGACCTCTCCAAGGGCGGCAAGAGCGACCGCATCGCCGACACCCTCGACTACCGCACCGTGCGCAACGCGGTGATGGACACCGTGGAGGCCTCGCGCTTCTTCCTCATCGAGGCGCTCGCCGAGCGCGTCGCCGAGGTGTGCCTGGCCGAGCCCAAGGTGCACAAGGTCCAGGTGACGGTGGAGAAGCCCTCCGCGCTGCGCTTCGGCAAGAGCGTGGGCGTGGAGATCGAGCGCGAGCGGCCTACTAAGTTCTGAGCCTCACCCCGAGCCTGTCCAGGGGCCAGAGCTCAATCTGCGCTGAGCATCACCCCGAGCTTGTCGAGGGGCCAGAACTCAATCCGCGCCACCCTTGCTGACCCTCTCCAGCGCCGCGCGCGCCTCGGCGTCCAGCGCCCGCGACTCGACGATCGTCAGGGCCTTGCGCAGCTCCGCCGGCAGCCGCTCCATCCCGCGCAGGACCGGCTCGACGTCCCGGGCGCCGGCGTGCGCCTCGACCACGAGCCTGGGCGCCGCCTGGGCCGCGTCGCGCTCGAAGCGCACCTCCCAGCCCTCCGGCTCGAGCACCGAAGTGGTCTCCGGCGAGAGCACGCGCAGCGAGGTCAACCAGGGCATGTCGCGGAAGCGCACGTGCCAGCCCGCCAGCTCGCTCCAGGTGTCGTTGGCCGCGAACGAGGTCAGCTTCGCCCACAGCTCCTTGGGGACGACGCAGGCCCAGGTCCGCGCGCGATCGTCGTGCCCGAAGGCGTAGCGCTGCCGGATGATCCCCAGGCGCCGCAGCTTCGGCAGCTTCAGGTCGATCGACGCGGCGTTCACCATCAAGAGGCTCACGTCCTCGAGCGGGCAGTCGGGACACTGCTGGGCCAGCTCGACCAAGAGCTCGTAGCGCGCTCCATGGAAGGCGGTGACGCGACGCCCCGGGCCGGAGAAGAACTTGGCGAGCACCGCCGCGTCGCCCCACTCGGCGATCGTGGCGGTGCGCACGGTGGCCCAGGCGCACTCGCCGAGCCCCTGCGCCAGCCGCTTGGTGTCGAGGGCCGCGCCCTCCAGGAAGCCGCGCTCGAAGACCCGGCCACCGCGAACGACGTAGGGCGCCAGCGGTCCGGCCAGGCGCTCCTCGTGCTCCGCGAGGATCTGCTTCTCGCGCCGCTCGGAGGCTGCCGTCCCCCGCCCTGCCGCCCGCTCGCACTGCAGAGAGATGAACTCGCCACGGACGTCTCCCTGCTCCAGCAGCCAGTCGGCGTAGACGCGGCGCAGCTCCTCGGAATCCGGCTCGGCCCAGATGCGCTCGAGGAAGTCCGCTTCGGTGCGCGCCCTTTCCTCGGCTCCCGACTTCACCCCCACGAGGCGCGCGCGCGCCCGAGTCACGACCGGGTCGTCGTCCGGCGGCGCCACCGGCGGCGCGAGCTTCAGCGCTTCCTCCAGAGACTTACCCTCGGCGCCCAGCTTGAAGTCGGCGAGGTAGGTGTAGCCGGGGAAGCGCGCCAGCAGCGCCGCGCCGGCCTTCTTGAGCGGCTCGAGTTGGCGCGCGTCGCGAAGCGTCGACAGCTCCTTGAGCACCTCGCGGTAGAGGTTGAACGACGCCTGCGAGCGGTACGGCTCGGCCTCCAGCAGCTTCACGAGCGCAACGGCGGTCCGCGGGTCGGGCCAGCCCTGCAGCGCATGGAGCCGGTCCCTGCCGTCCCGCCACTGCGCGGGCCAGGGCGCCGCCAGCAGCGAGGGGAGCGTCGCCGGGTCGTGTCGCTGGGCGACCACGTGCCACTCGCCCTCCTTCTCGGTCTTCGACCGGCCCGCCAGCGGGGGCGCAGGCATCCGCGTGGAGAGCGTGTGGACGAGGTCCGCGACCTCGGTGGAGCGCGTCGCGGTCCACAGCGAGACCAGCTTGGCGAGCAGCCCGGCATCCTCGGGATCGGGCGCGGACGGGGCGTCGGCCTCGTCCGCCGGGGCGCCGAGCCGTGCGAGCGCCTCGTTCGTCAACGCGAGCGCCTTGCCCTCGAGCGCTTCAGCCGCTCGTGAGAGCGCCGGCTTGGCCTGCTCCGGACGCCGCGCCAGCAGGTCGAAGGCCGCCTTGCGGACCTTGGCCGACGGGTCCGAGACTCCTCGCGCCGCCGCCTCCGTCATGGCCGAGTCGAGCAGCGCAGGCTTGTTCTGGGTCCAGATTCCCAAGGCCGAGTACGCAGCGACGCGCAGCGCGATCGAGTCCGAAACGGCGAGGAAAAGCAGCACTGCGACCGCGCGGTCCCCGAAGCGGGGCAGCTCCTTGATGTAGCGGTTGGCAGTTCCCGGGACGTGGTCCAGCGAGATGGAGAGCGTTGCCGAATAGGCCTGCATCCACGGCGCGAGCGGATGGGGATCAGTAGGCGGCACCTGTAGGAAGACCGGAGGGACGAGCGGCTTGAGGGCAACCCGCCCCAGGACCATCGGGACCGTCACGCGTTGCCAGTCCACCGCCGGCGGCGTGTCGCCCAAAGCGGCGATCTCCTTCTCCAAGCACTCGCGCAGCTCCGCCGTCGGCAGGAAGCGGCGGACCGGCTCGAAGTCGAAGGTCATGGCCCGAGCACGTTACCGCTTGGTATGGGTTTCCTCTCCATGGACCTGCTGCTCATCTCCCCACCCGTCGCCAACGTCGGCCAGGCCGCGGCCAGCATCTCGACCCTGGCGGCGTACCTGCGCTCGCGCGGATGGTCGGTGGGCCAGTGGGACGCCTCCATCGACGCCTTCCACCACTTCCACTCCGCGAGCCACCTCGCCGGTTGTCGGGACCGATTGGCCGCCGAGGGAGCCTCAGCATCGATCGTCAAGGCCGCTTCCGAGGCCGCCGCCGGCATCGAGCAAGCCAAGGCTTCCCTGCAGAAGTTCGAGACGGTCGCCGACACGGCCGCGATGGAGCGCGCCTTCGGAGTCCTGGAGACGGCGGGCAACGTGCTCTCGGCTTCCGGGCGCGCCGGGACCGAGCACTCCTACCGGGCCTTCGACATCTCGGGCGCCTGGCGCGACTGGGACTCGCTCGTCGCTGCGATCGACGACCCCGCCGCCAATCCCTACTTCGGCTGGGCCGATGAGCAGGCCATCCCGCGCATCCTCGCGGCTTCGCCGAAGGCCGTGGGCATCTCGCTGACGTACCTGTCGCAGATTCTCCCCGGCTTCACGCTGATCCGCAGGCTCAGGAAGCTCGCGCCGCAGATCGCGCTGGGCGTGGGCGGCGGGTACCTCACCGCGCTGGGAGAGAAGGCGCGAGAGATTCCTGCCTCCGTGCTGCCAGTCGATTCGCTCGTCCTGCACGATGGGGAGGCCGCGCTCGACGAGTGGCTCTCGAAGATCGCGAGCGACCGACCCCGCCACGGAGGGCGGGTACTCCCTCCGGACGCGTCCTGCCTGGATCTGGCGGCGGTTCCCAGCCCCTGCTGGATCGCCGACGGCCTGGACCTCTCGCGCTACTTGGTGCCGCGCTACGCCATCCCGGTGCCGCTGACACGCGGCTGCCACTGGGGCCGATGCCGGTACTGCAACATCTCCTCGCAGACCTCCTCGTCGTACCGCGTGCGGCCCTTCGACCTGGCCATCCGGGACATCCAGGCGGCGATCGCCGAGACCGGCTCCAACTGGTTCGACCTGCCCACCGACTCCTTCCGGCCCGATCACCTGCATGCCTTCGCCAAGGCCATCGTCGAAGCCCACCTCGATCTCCGCTGGGCCGCCGAGGTGCTGCTGCACCCGCAGCTGACGACCGAGGTCATCGCCGACCTCGCCAAGTCCGGCTGCGTCTGCCTGCGCTTCGGGATGGAGAGCGCCTCGGCCGAGGTGCTGACCGCGATGAACAAGCCGCGGCCCGCCGGGCTCGCCGAGCGGATCCTGCGCGACTGCCGGGCCGCCGGAATCCGCACCAGCACGATGCTGATCGTCGGCTTCCCCACCGAGACCCAGCGCCAGCGCAACGAGACCTTCGACTTCCTGGCCGACCACCACGACGTCATCGACTTCGTCGCCCTGCACGAGTTCAACCTGGTCCCGGGCTCGCAGATGGCCGCCGATCCGGCGAGCTTCGGGCTCATCGCGCTGCCCAGCCAGGCGGTCCTGCAGCCGGCGCTTCCCTGCCGCAACGCCAACGGCGTCGGCCTGGACGCGGACCAGGTCCACGAGACCGCCGACGCCATGCGCGACGCCCTGCGTGACTTCTATCCGCACCTGGGCAAGCCCTGGGCGGTGGCCATCGGCGGCTGGATGACCTTCCCGTGGTGCTGCCGCGGACGGCCGTGATCGCGACGGGGCCAAGTTAAGGTACCTTAACTTGGGCCCTCCGGAGACGGGCACCGAAAATAGCCCAGGAACTACCGCCACCTGCGACCTCCAGCCCAGAACCTGCCGGCCCGAGGAAACTTTGTAAGCAGGTGTGCGACAATTCCCAGGTCTTGGAACTCAAACGGAGAGGGAACTTCATGCCCGGCCCCATTGGCAGCGCCACTTCCACCACCCCGGTCGCCCCGAAGACCACCACGCCGACGAGCTACACGGTCCAGCCGGGCGACACGCTCTCGAAGATCGCCAAGAACCTCCTGGGCGACTCGAAGCGGTGGCCGGAGATCATGGACCTCAACAAGAACGTCCTCTCCGCCCCCGAGAAGCTGGGCGTGGGGATGAAGCTGACGCTGCCGACCGGCGCCGCCGCCCCGCAGGCGCCGGTGACGACGCCGACCAAGCCCGCCGAGCCGCAGAAGCCGGCGACCAACAACACCACGCCGGCGGTGACCCCGAACAAGACCGACGGCTTCCAGAAGGTCGTCAGCCTGACCTTCGACGACGGCCCGCACCCCGTGAACACCCCGCGCGTGCTGGAGATCCTCAAGAAGCACGACGTGAAGGCCACCTTCTTCGTCACCGGCGAGGGCGTCCTCAAGCAGCCGGACCTCATCCGCCGCATCGTCGCCGAGGGCCACACGCTCGGGAACCACACCTTCACCCACGCCAACCTGTCGAAGCTGACCCCGGCGCAGGCCAAGGTCGAGCTCGAGAAGACCCAGGCCGCCATCGACAAGGTGCTGGGCTACCACTACCCGATCTCGGTCGTCCGCCCGCCGTACGGCGCCGGCCCCGCGGTCGCCCGCGCCGCCATGGAGCCCGGCCAGAAGATCGTCCTGTGGAACGTGGACTCCAACGACTGGCGCTACAAGAACGACGACGCCAAGATCATGGAGAACATCTTCGCCGGCTCGAACAGCGTCCAGGCCCGCGGCGGCACCATCCTGATGCACGACATCCAGCCGCAGACGGTGCGCGTGCTCGACGACGTCATCAGCCGCCTGCAGAAGCAGGGCTTCGACATCCAGATGGTCACCCCGGCCCCGCAGCGAGCGCCGATCTCCTGATCGCTCGGTCGGCCGTTTGACTCTCAGAGGCCGTCGCCCCCCGGGGCGGCGGCCTCTTCCTTTCTGCGCCGCGCGCTTGGTAGAAAGCCCGACATGCCCTCGCTCCGTGCCCAGTGGTCGATCGTCGCCCTCGCCGCCCTGTCCCTCGCCGGCTGCGCCACGATGCCGCTCTACCCGCCGCGCCCGCCTTCCAGCCTCGGCGCGCCGATGGCGGATCCCGCGCCGTCCAAGGTGGTGGTCCACTTCACCGTGACGCCCGAGGGGCTCAACAAGGCCATCGACCTGGCGCTGCCGATGGAGGGCGCCTCGACCTTCGAGCTGCGCGGGCCGCGCCCCTGGAAGTGGAGCCGCACGCCCATCGCCTTCAAGTTCGCCGACGGCAAGATCCACGCGGAGAGCACGGTCAACGTCAGCGCCGAGCTGCCCATCATCGGCACGCAGTCGCTCAGCCTGGACCTCAAGATGTCGGGCGAGCCGGTGCTGACCAGCGAGTACAAGGCCAAGCTGCAGTCGGCCAAGGTGGAGCTGACCTCCAAGGACATGAAGGTCAAGGCCGCGGACGCGGTGACCAGCGCCCTCAAGAAGCTGCGCGACGAGTTCCAGACGCTGGTCGAGAACTACTCCTTCGACCTCGCCCCGCGGGTGATGGAGGCCTACGCCCGGCTCGCGGTGCCCATCGAGCTGCCGCTGGGCGAGGCCAAGGGCTGCCTGGCGGTGAAGGTGACCGGGGTCGAGGCCGGGCCCACGGTGCTGGCCGGCGGCTTCGAGAAGGACCTGGCGCTGGTCGTCGCGCCCTCGGTGACCATGCCCT
The DNA here is from genome assembly GCA_036504155.1 of Myxococcales bacterium. GTDB lineage: Bacteria > Myxococcota > Myxococcia > Myxococcales > UBA5297 > JACRCT01. The sequence goes on along the minus strand of DASXVQ010000033.1, from coordinate 25,794 downwards.
GCAACCCGCCGGCGCTGCCGCCGCAGCCGACGCCGCTGGCCAACGTCGCCACCCTGCCCTCCGGGCCGTTCACGGTGACCGCGCCCATCGCCGCGTCCTACGCCGAGCTGCAGAAGGCCATGACCATGGCCTTCACCGACGGCAAGCTCTACTTCTCCAAGGACTTCCCGGAGCTGTACCTGACCGACCCGGAGATCTACGCCTCGCAGAACCAGCTGGTGCTCAAGCTGCGGCTGGCGGGGGTGGCCAAGGCCTCGGGCCTCTCGCTGAACCTGGACGGCAACATCTTCTTCGCCGGCCACCCGGCGGTCATCGACAACGAGCTGCAGATCCCCGACCTGCAGCCGACCATCGAAACCAGCGACTTTTTGCTCAAGCTCAAGGCCAAGCTCGACGGCGACTCCATCCGCGACCAGGCCCGGCAGGCGCTGCGGCTGGACCTCGGCGAGCGCCTCGGGGCGGTACGCGCCAAGGTCTCCGGCGACTTCCAGTTCAACCCCGGCTGCCTGCGCAGCGACGTCGCGCGCATCGAGGTGACGGGCATCTACCCGCACGGCTCCTACCTGCGGATCTATGTCGCCGCCACCGCGCAGGCCTCGGTGTACGTGCCGTGCCCGACCCTGCCCGCCGAGGCGCCCGAGCCCGCGCCGGTCGCGGCGCCCGCCCCCACTGCCGCTCCAGCGCCTGCTCCTGCTGCCACCCCTGCCGCGGCCCCGTCTCCGGCGGCCCCCGCTGCTTCCCAGGTCAAATGATCGAGACCGTCAACCTGCGCGACAAGCTCGCGGCGTTCTCCGAGCACTGGCAGCCACGCATCGTCGGCGAGCTGAACGGGCAGCACGTCAAGGTCGCCAAGCTCCTCGGCGAGTTCGTCTGGCACCACCACGAGAACGAGGACGAGCTGTTCCTCGTTCTCCACGGCACGCTGACCGTCGAGTTCCGGGACCGGGTGCTGATGATCCGAGAAGGCGAGCTCTGCGTGGTGCCGCGCGGCTTCGAGCACCGGCCGGTGGCGCGCGAGGAAGTGCACGTGCTGCTCTTCGAGCCGGCCTCGACGCTCAACACCGGAAACGTGGTGAACGAGCGCACGTACGTGGCGACGAAGGGCTGAAGTCAGCAACCGTCGGGATCGGTCCGCGGCGCCGCCGAGCCCTTCCCGAAGCCGCACCAGCCCGGGAAGTCCCCGGGGAAGCCCGTCGTCTGCCACGGCGAGGTCCCGGGCGTTACCCAGTACGGGTGCGCGAGCACGAAGTTCCACATCGACTCGAACAGCGTCCCGCCCGGCGGCACCGGGAACGGCGGCACCGCGTGGCCGCAGTTGTGGATGCACTCCACGAAGAACTCGCCCTCGCCGGTCAGCTTGTCCTCGAGGTCCCTGCTGCCGTTCGAGAAGTTGTAGAGGCCGTTGTACTCGTCCGTGTCGCCGCCCCAGAGCACCACCGCCGGCAGGTGCCGCGAGGCCCCGTCCCAGCCCCGCGCAGTCGAGCCCACGCCGCCCGAGATGGACAGGAAGCTCGCCAGCCGCTCGGACCGCCGCGGCGCCAGTTGGTCGTTGAAGAGCGCGCCGGCGCTGATGCCCAGGCTGGAGACGCAGCCCGGATTGATCTCCGGGTGCGCCGCCGCGACGCAGCCGAGCATGTCGTCGAAGAACTGGACCTCCTCGTCGAGCCGGCCGCCGGAGTTCACGATGAGGAACGGCCAGCGGAACGGCAGGTCGCCCTTCGCCTCCGGCACCACGAAGAGGATCCGCTGCTGGTCGGCCGCCTGCTGGAGCTGGAGCGTCCCGATGAGGTCGTCGGCGGTGCCCCATAGCCAGTACCAGACGAACACCAGCGCCAAGCGCTCGCCGGGAAGCGGATTGGCCGGCTGCACGAGCTTGAACGTCCGGTCGTTGCCGCTGCTGGTCAGGTGGTTCTCGGCCGGGATCGGCGCCAGCGCGGGACAGGTCCCGGCATAGGCGGGATACGCGGCAGGGAGCGGCGCGCCCGCGGGCGGATCGGCCTGGCAGCCGGTGAAGCTCGAGGCGTCCGGGCCTGCGGGAAGAGCGTCCGCGTCTGGGGCCTCCGCATCGGGTGCCTCGGCGTCCGGAGGTTCCACTGCGGCAGCGTCTTGGAAGTCCGCGGCATCCACCTCGGCCAGGCCGCCTGCGTCCGGCGCTTCGGACGCATCCCAGACAGGATCGAACGCGTCGCTCGATGCAAGCGCGGCGTCCTGGAGTTCAATGGCCGAGTCCGCGGCGCCGACGACTTGCGCATCGCGGTGAGCCGCGTCGAGCGCGCCACCGGCGGCACCCTGGCTGCAGGCGACCAGGAGAAGGCCGAGGCAAGCCCATGGGGGTTCGCATCTCACGAGGATCAGTATCCGTGACCCGCCCTTCGCGTCTCAACGTCCCGAGGATTCCTTCAGCGCCCGGCGCAACTCGTCCACGCTCGCGAAGATCTCGGAGAACCCCGCCAGCCCCGCCATCTGCTCCAGCAGCTCCTCGGCCTCCTCGAGCGAGTCCACCGCCTCGTCCCCGCGCTCGCGCAGCAGCTCCGCCAGCCCCCGCGCCGCCGCCGCCGCATCCTCCAGCTCGACCAGCGCCAAGGAGCCCAGCCAATCGAGCACGCCGCGCGCCCACGCCAGGTCCTCGTCGCCTTCCGTCAGCGCCGGGATCGCCGACTCGGGCGTCGGCACCGCCAGGCTCGTGCCCTCCAGCCCTCGCGGGACCGGTCCCAGGTCGTGCAGCGCCCCGCGGCGGCCAAGCGAGGCCAGCTGCGCGAGCCGAGGCTCGGAGGTGTCCTGCGTCGGCAGCGAGCCGAGCTCCCCGGTCTGCACGAACGTCGGCAGCGCCTGCGCGACCTGCTCCCAGGCGAGGGCGTGCGCCCACCGGACCTTGAACTGCGTCCCGTCCACGTCCTCCGCCTCGAGCTCCCCCGGCGCCGCGGGATCGCCCTGCGTGCGCAGGCAGGTCCCGTCCTGGAAGGCCACCTGCAGCGCGCAGCGGTCCTCGAAGACCACCGCGCGCAAGAGGTCGTCCAGGCGCGACCAGAGGCGGAACACCTGCGGCGACCGCTTCCCTTGCCCGCGCAGCGCCTCGAGCGCGCAGGCCAGCTCCTGCAGGTCGCCCGCTGCCATCGCCTCGCGGCTGGTGCGCCCCCAGACCAGCAGCCCTTCGCCGCTGGGCCAGCGCTGCGGCTTGCGCTCCGCCTTCTCGATGCGCGGCGTCAGCAGCCGCCTGGCGCCGCCCGCGAACGCGCGGATCTCGGCCTCGTCCAGGGCGAGGATCCAGCGCTCGCCGCGGCGCTCCGGGAAGTAGACGAAGCGGAAGCGCTCGCCGTCCCGGCCGCCGTAGCCACAGCCCGACTGGAACGCGTCCTCGGCCCGAAATGCCTGCGCCCGCTCCTGAGCCGGGACTTGGTCGATCGCCTCGACCACTTCCAGGAGGAACGCCCGCAGGTCTTCCGGGACCTCGAAGACCCACTCCGTCATCGCTTCACCTTGCGCGCCCGGACGGGCGCCTTCGCCGCGGCCTTCGGCGCCGGTGCTCCGTCCAGCCGGGCGAGGAGCTTCTTGGGCGCGACGCTGCGGTAGCTCTCGTCGATCCAGGCGCGCAGCATCTTCATCGGCGGCTCGGACTGCGTCTCGAAGGTGCCGCTGACCCAGCCGGAGCGCCCCAGGTTGTAGCCGGTGGGCTCCACGTTGGGCAACATCAGGGCAATGCCGCTGGTCTGCGGCAGCTTCGCCGTCACCGACAGCCCGTCCGCGTCCACGCTCAGGAACAGGAAGATCTTCCCGCGCACCTTCATCACCGGGTCGCCCCAGGGAGAGTCCTCCGCCGCCTCGGGGTAGCCGAGGGCCGCCTCGCGCAGGATTCGGTAGGCCTTGCTCGCGGGGCTCGTCCTCGCCATCGACCGAACCGCCTCGTCGAAAAACGTCGTCGTTTCAGCAGGATGGCGCACGGCCTCACCGCGAGCGCCTTCCTCTACCCACCCGGAACCGGCAAGATGCCGCACCAACGATAGCGACCTCGGCCCGCGCTCGCCGCGCGGCTTTCCGGGAGGCCACCATGGGCGAGCGAGCCCTCATCCGACCCGAACGCCCCGAGGACCGCGAGGCCGTCCACCGCGTCAACACGCTCTCCTTCGGGCGCCCTGACGAGGCGGATCTCGTCGACGCGCTGCGGGCCTGTGGGGTGCCGCTGTCTCGCGGGTGGCCGAGCGCGGCGGGCAGATCGTCGTCCGCTTCCGCCCCGAGTACGCCAAGGTCTGATCCGTCCGCCTTCCGTCGTCGACCAGGAGGTCCCACGCGATGAGCAAGCCCCTCTCCGGCCGGGTGGCCGTGGTCACCGGCGCCACCCGCGGCCTCGGCCTGGGCGTCGCCCGCGAGCTCGGCGCCGCCGGCGCCACCGTCTACGTCACCGGCCGCAGCACCCGCGCCGGCGCTCGCACCGAGAACCTGGCCGGGACGGTCGAGGACGCGGCGGAGGCGGTGAGCGCGGCCGGCGGGATCGGCCTCGGCGCGCGCTGCGACCACACCCGGCTCGAAGACGTGCGCGCGCTCTTCGACCGCGTGGCCCGGGAGCAGGGGCGGCTCGACCTGCTCGTGGGCAACGCCTGGGGCGGCTACGAGCAGCACGACTACCCGACCTTCACCGCGCCGTTCTGGCAGCACGACTTCGAGAAGCGCTGGCGCGGGATGTTCGAGTCGGGAGTGCGCGCGACGCTGCTCGCCTGCTCCCTGGCCGCCCCGGCGATGGTCGCCACCAAGCGCGGGCTCATCGTCAGCACGGTCGCCTGGGACCGCGGGCTCTACCTGGGCAACCTCTTCTACGACGCGGCGAAGGCGGCCATCGTCCGCGCCACCGCGGGGATGGCGGGCGAGCTCAGGGAGCACGGCGTCGGCGCCGTCGCGCTCGCGCCCGGGTTCGTGCGCACCGAGCGGGTGATGGCCGCGCACGCCGCCTTCCCGTTCGACCTGTCGCGCACCGAGTCGCCGGCCTACCTGGGGCGCTGCGTCGCGGCGCTGGCCGCGGATGCCGACGCCCTGCGCTGGTCCGGGCAGGTCCTCTCCGTCGGGGACCTCGCCAGGACCTACGGCTTCACGGACGAGGACGGCCAGCAGCCGCCGCCGTTCCACCTCGACGGGACGACCTGAGCGCGCCGTCAGCCCTCGCTGAGCACCTTGTCGACGTAGCACCAGCGCCAGCCTTCGCCGGGCTCGATCGAGCGCATTACCGGGTGCGCGCTCTGCCGGAAGTGCGCGCTCGCATGCTTGTTCTTCGAGGAGTCGCAGCAGTAGACGTGGCCGCACGAGAGGCACTCGCGCAGGTGGACCCAGCTGTCCCCGGTCTTCAGGCACTCCTCGCAGCCGTTGCTCTTCGGCGGGAGCGGGTGGCTCTTCCTCAGGTGCTCGCACGCTTCCAGGACCGCCGGCATGGGGAAACCTCCGCGCGCAAACCTAAGGTGCGCGGCGCGGCGCGGGGAGCGTGGAGGGTGTCGGGAGGGGGGCCGGAAGACGACCATAGTATCCCGCATTCACTGATCTTTTGGGAGCTTGTTTCTTCGCCTCCCCGGGCGCTCAATCCGCGGCGTGCGCCCCGCCCTGCCCTTCGCCCAGACTCCGCCGCCCGTCGCCGAGCAACTGCGCCTGCTGGCCCTCGCCCGGCCGCTGCTTCCCGGCCGGGCGATCCCCTACTTCGGGCACATGCGCCTGCGGACCGGGACCGGCGGCGAACTGGACGTGCTGCTGGCCAGCGAGACGCGCACCGCGCCCGGCCTGGCCATCGTCGACTGGCAGCGCGCGCCCCTGGTGGAGGCCTTCTTCTCGTGCGCGGTGGGCGAGCCCTACGAGATCCAGGACGGCGGCCGGACCCTGCAGGGCACGCTGCTCTCCCGCTCGATCGTCCGGTTCGAGGCGGGCGAGCTGGTCGGCGTCTGCGGCCCCGGCTCCGATCTGCGGCGGACCGAGACCGGCGAGTGGGCCGCCTCGGACCTTCCGGCGCACGCCCGGCTCCGGCCCCGGCCGCGCTCGCAGCGGGATCGGCAGGGCCCGTCCGTCGACTTCGCGCTCGACGAGGCGCAGCGGCGGGCGGTGGGGCTCCCCGCGGGCCAGGCGACGCTGGTGCTGGGGGAAGCCGGCTGCGGCAAGACGACCGTGGCGCTCCACCGGCTGGTCCGGCTGCGCAAGGCGGCGACGGGGCGGTTCAAGGCCTGCGTCGTCGTCCCCACCGACGGCCTGCGCCGGCTGACCGAGCTGCTGCTCTCGCGCCTGGGCGTGCACGACGTGGAGGTCTGGCTCTACGAGCGATGGGCCGGGTCCCAGGCCCGGCGCGTCTTCCCCGACGTGCCGCGCCGCGAAGGCCTGGACGCCTCGGCGGCGACGATGCGGCTCAAGCGCCATCCCGCGGTCCGCGCCGAGCTCGAGATCCTCGCGGCGCAGCCTCCCGCGGTGCCGGAAGAGGAGGACGGGCCGACGCTCCCCACGAGCGCGCACGCGCGGCGGCACGACCTGCAGCGGCTCTTCGGCGACACCGCGGTGCTCGAGCGGGTGGCCCGCGCGGCGGAGCTGCCGGTGAGCGCGGTGGCGGAGACCTTCGAGCACACCCGAGTCCAGTTCTCCCCGACGGCCGAGGACGAGTTCGCGCACGTCGACGCCGCCCGGCTGGCGACGCTGGACGGCCGCGCCCTGGACGACGGCACGCCGATGGAGGACGCCGCGACGATCGACACCGAGGACTTCGCGGTGCTCTTCGAGCTGGACCGGCTGCGGGCGCTGCGCCAGGGCCTGCGTCCGAGCGAGCCGGCGGCCTTCGACTGCATCGTCCTGGACGAGGCCCAGGAGTTCTCTGCGCTCGAGCTGCGCCTCATCGGCCGCAGCCTGGTGCCGGGCGGGACGCTGATCGTCGCGGGCGATGCGGACCAGCAGATCGACCCGACCGCCTGCTTCGAAGGCTGGGCCCAGGGAATGGCCGAGCTGGGCGCGCCGAGCTACCACACCGCGACGCTCGAGGTGAGCTACCGCTGCCCGCCGAAGGTGACCACGCTCGCGCGCCGGGTGCTCGACGGCCGGACGATGCGCCCGCCGGCGCCGTCCCCGCGATCGCCGTTGGCGCTCGAGCGCTTCGACCACGACTTCCACCGCGTGGCCTGGCTCGTCGAGGCCCTCGCCGACCTGCAGGAGCGCGACCGCTGTACCTCGGTGGCCGTCATCGCGCGCTCGCCGGAGGAGGCGCGACGGCTCTTCCCGCTGCTGCGGCGAGGCGTGCTGGCGAGGCTGGCGCTGGACGGCCGGTTCTCCTTCCTGGCCGGGGTGAACGTGACCTGCGTCCAGGAAGTGAAGGGACTGGAGTTCGACGTGGTGATCGTCCCGGATGCCTCGCCGGAGGCCTATCCGGTCCTCCCGGCCTCTCGACGGGCGCTGTACGTGGCGGTCACCCGGCCCACGCGCCAGTTGGTGGTCTCCACGGTGGGGGCCTGGGCGAAGGTGGTGCCTGGCGCCGAAAATCTTTAGGCGGCGCCGCGCACGCCTCTGTTTTTGCTGGCTTTATCTTGGAATTCGTTCGCCAGCGCTTCCCGGCGCCGGTGGGCGGCCGGGCGATGCGCGGCCCATGCCCCTTCTCGGGGCATCGGAAGCGCTCTACAATATGGCGTTTTTACTGATGTTTTTGTGTCGTTTTCCGGGGCTCGGGAGCCCAGGTCGCCTCGCATCCGCGGCAAGGCGGAGAAGTATTCCTTGAGGAAAACTTCTGCCCACGCCCCCTCGCTCGGAATGCGAGCGCTACCTACCCTTGTTGCCAACGTGGGAGGTGGGCATGGAAACGCAGCGAGAGCAGCAGCAGAGCGAGACGAGTGACGTGAGCGGGTCGCGATCTCCGCGGTGGCCCTGGGTGATCGTGGCGCTCCTCGCGGTGGGCGGCGTCGGATTCTTTGGCTACCGGACCTGGCGGGCGCAGCAGGTGCAGCCAGTCGCGATGCCGACGCCCGTCGCCCCGGTGGAAGCGCCGAAGATGGCTGAACCGCCGCCCCTGCCCCCGGTCGCGCAGGCCGACGGGATGGTCCGCGAGAGCCTGGGCGGCGCGTCCAGCTCCGGGCTCTGGGCGAAGTGGCTCCAGACCGAAGACCTCGCCCGCCGCTTCGCCTCGGCCGTGAACAACGTGGCGGACGGCGAGAGCCCGCGGCTGAGCCTGGGCTTCCTCGCGCCGAGCGCGCCGTTCAAGGTCGTGACCGACAAGAAGGGCAAGAGCCACGTCGACCCCGCCAGCTACCAGCGCTACGACGCCGTCGCCGACACCTTCGCGTCGATCGACACGGCCTTCGCGGCCAAGGCCTACCGCACCCTCTCGCCCATCTTCGAGGCCGCCTACCGCGAGATCGGCCGGCCCTCGACGACCTTGGAGCCGCGCCTGTCGGCGGCGTTCGGCCGGCTCCTCTCGACCCCGGTCCCCGAGGGCGACGTCGAGGTGGTCGCGCCCAAGGTCGTCTGGCTTTACGTGGACCCCCAGCTCGAAGGCCTGTCGGCCGCCAGCAAGCACCTGCTGCGCATGGGCCCGCGCAACCAGAAGCTCGTCCAGGGCAAGCTCGCGGAGCTGCAGACGGCACTCGGGTTGCCCGCCACCGCGGCCTCGGCCGCCGGCAGGCCCACGCCGACTCCGTGACCGTGGTCCTCCTGTGCCGGGGGTGCACGCCGAGTGGCTTGGCCCCCAACCCGGACGGTGGGATGATCCCTCCCTTACGTTGACCGTCCCGCCTCGGAGGGTAGCCATGACCATCACCAAGTCGCTCACGAACATCCGCAGCCTGACCACCGCGGAGCGCACCGCGCTCAAGAAGATCGGCATCAAGGACACCGCCTCGCTGCTCGCGGCCGCCAAGTCCGGCGAGAAGGCCCTCGCCAGCAAGGCCGGCATCAGCTCCGACTCCGTGCGCGAGGCCGTCAACCGCGCCGACCTCTTGCAGGTCAAGGGCCTCTCCGCCTCGCGCGCCGACCTCTTCGAGAACGCCGGCGTCAACTCCGCCACCGAGCTCGCCCACCGCAACGCCGCCGCGCTGCGCAAGGTGCTCGAGAAGTTCTCCAAGGACCACCCCGAGCTCAACGTCCACCTGCCCTCGCCCAAGACCATCGGCTCGCTCATCGACAAGGCCAAGTCGCTGGAGGTCGTGACCCCGCCCTCGACGACCCCCATCGACGAGACCCAGGCGCGCGAGCTGGCCGGCGAGGCCCTGCACTCGCACATCGACAAGGTGCTCTTCTCCGAGGACCCCGCGGGCAAGTCCTTCCGCGACGCCATCCTCGGCTGGCGGCCCAAGGAGGAGTGGCCCAAGGTCCAGCAGCAGATGCACGCCGACGTCGCCAACTTCGTGAAGAACGCCGAGCTCTCCACCGACGAGAGCGTCCCCGGCAGCTACTGGTTCTCGGGCCGCCTCTTCCAGCTCTACACCGAGGTGAAGCTGGACAAGACCGGCAAGGCGCTCAACGCCTACGTGGAGATCGACTGAGCCTTAATCGCTAAGTCGCGAGTCCTCAGTTCGAAGAGCCTCGGGTCCCTCTCCGAGGCTCTTCGTCTTTTCAGCGCCGGTCCGGGGGCACGCCCGTGGGCAGGCCGCCTTCCTGGCCCTGGGAGGCCGGCGAGCACTGGCAGACCCGGCAGCCGCGCTCGACGTCCATCGAGCACTCCGGGGCCGTCGCGCAGCGCAGGTTGCGGTACTCCGGGCAGACCGTCTTGTCGGACTTCATGGTCGCGCACCCGGCCATCGAGACGACCAGCAAGACCGCGGCTATCGATCGCATGGATCCTCCTCGCGACATCAGAAACCCGGCGGTATCCCGCGGGGAAGCCCGCCTTCCCCGTGGTTCATCCCGGAGAGGCACTGGCACACCTGGCAGCCCCGCGCCGAGTCCATCGAGCACTCGGGGGCGCCTGCGCAGCGCAGCTCGCGGTACTCCGCGCACACCGCCTGGTTCGACTTGAGGGTCGCGCACCCCAGGCCGAGCAGCACCGCCAGCAGAGCCCCGAACCACCGCATGGCATCCTCCCCGCGCCTTCAGCCCATCGAGATCTTCTTCACGCCCCGCCCCTCGAGCCAGGCCTTGACCCGCTCGCGCTGATCGCCCTGGACGAGGATGTCCTTGCCCTCGACCACCCCGCCGCACCCCAGCGACTGCTTGAGCTCCTTGCCCCACTTCTCCAGCTCGGCCGGCTTGAGCTCCAGCTTCTCCACCACCGTCACTTCCTTGCCGCCCCGGCCCTTGCGCTCGAGCCGGACCACGGCCCGTGCCGGAGGCTGCCTTACGCCGGGCGCCGGTTTCGATTGCGGGGCCGGTCCCGGCGGCAGCGAGGCCTTCTTCTCCGCCAGCGCCGCGAAGGGGTTGTGGCTCAGGCCCGGTCCGGGCTCGGTGTCGATCTTCTTGTCCTCGTCCTTGTCCTTGCTCACGCCGCTGCCCTCCGCTCTCCGGTCTCGACCGACCGACAATCTAGCCCGCCGGCGGTGATAGCGTCCCGTCCATGAACCTGGCGCCTCGGCTCCTGTCGCTGTGGGCCCTGGCGAGCTTCGCCGCCTGGATCGCCGGTCCCTTCCTCGCCGCCGGCACCTGGCGCTGGCCCGCCGGCTGGACCTACGCCGCCATCACCCTGACCGGCCTCCTCGCGCACGGCTCGTATGTGCGCGCCAAGAACCCGGCGTTGCGGGAGCGCCGCCGGCGCCTCGGCGAGAACACCCCGGGCTGGGACCTCGCCTGGAACGCCCTCGTCTGGCCCCTCTTCGCCTCGGCCCCGGTCGCGGCCGGCTTCGCCGAGCGAGCCTCGCAGCCACCCGGTCCCGCCTGGCTCGTCGCCGCCGGCGCCGCCGTCTTCGCCGCCGGGCTCGCCGTCTCGGCCTGGGCCATGTCCGTCAACCCGTTCTTCGAAGCCACCGCCCGCCTCCAGACCGACGCCGGGCAGCGCGTGATCGAGTCCGGCCCGTACCGCTTCGTGCGCCACCCCGGCTACCTGGGCCTGCTGCTCTGGGGCCTCTCCGCCCCGGCGGTGCTGCGCTGCGCCTGGGCCGTCCCCTCGGCCGTGGGGGTGGCGGCCTGGCTCGTCCTGCGCACCGCGCTCGAGGACGCGATGCTGCGCCGCGGGCTCGCCGGCTACCCCGAATACGCCTCCCGGGTGCGCTTCCGGCTCTTGCCCGGCCTCTGGTAGCAGCCTGTAGCAGCACCCGAAAAGGCGGCCCAATGCTTGGCCCTTTGGTTCAAAACAAGGGAGAATCAACCGCTGTATCCGCCGCGAGTTCGTGACTGCCCAGTGAAAGGGAACCGAGCGATGAAGAAGAACCCCGTGACCGGCCTGCCCGAGGGCATCGACGAGGAGGCGACGATCCTTCCCGACTCCTTGCCGCAGACCGACACCCTCGGCAGCGCGCCCACCATCGCCCGCAACTCCACGCAGCCGGGCGGCGCCACGACCCCGTTCGGCAGGGCCCCCGATCGCAGCCTCGAGATCGAGCCCCGGGCCGCCGCGCCGGCGTCCCCGTCCCGACCCAGCCAGCCCGGTGGCCCGCCGCCCATCCCCGCCGCCCGCCCCACGAGCCAGCCCTCCGCCCCGGCGTCGGCCCCGTCCGCCAAGGTCGGGGTCGACCTCGACGCGGCGACGATGCTCTTCAGGGAGCCCGCGCCGGCCCGCCCCGCCACCCTCCCCCCGGCCGTCCCCGCCGCCACCCCGGCCCGCCCCAACCCGCTGTCCGGGCCCGCCGTCTCCGCCGCCGCCGCGGCCATCGCCGCGCTGGCGCCGCAGGCCGCCGCCGCCGCCGAGAAGGCCAAGCACCCCACCCTGGCCCCGCCCCAGCCGCCGCCGCACCCGGCCGGGTCCACCGCGGCCGCCGCCGGCGCCAAGCCCGCCAAGCAGAAGGCCGCCAAGATCAAGGCCGGCGACCACATCCGCCACTACGAGCTCATCCGCATGCTCGGCAAGGGCGGCATGGGCAGCGTCTGGCTCGCCCGCGACAACAAGCTGGGCCGCAAGGTCGCCATCAAGGTCCTCAACACCCAGAACGCCGAGCTGGCCAAGCGCTTCGTCGTCGAGGCCCGCGCGACCGCGCGCTGCGGCCACGAGAACATCGTCATCATCTTCGAGGCCGACGAGGCCGCCGGCAAGCCGTACATGGTGCTCGAGTACCTCTCGGGCGTGCCGCTCACCAAGCTCATCGTCGACGGCAAGGCGCTGGCCCCCGGCCGCGCCACCGAGCTGATGGTCCCGGTGGTGCGCGCGCTCGCCGCCGCCCACGCCCAGGGCATCGTCCACCGCGATCTGAAGCCCGACAACATCTTCGTGACCGACTCCGGCACCATCAAGGTGCTGGACTTCGGCATCGCCAAGGTCCTGGCGAGCGAGGAGCAGACGCTCGACAAGGCGCAGAAGGACAAGCACCTGGCGGGCAACAAGCACGCCGACTCCGACGCCGACGAGGCGGCCGACTCCGACTCCGAGACCGGCGACTTCGCCCAGTCCATCACCGACCTGACGCGCCACGGCGCCATCATGGGCACCCTGCTCTACATGTCCCCGGAGCAGTGGGGCATCGGCGTGCCCATCGACCACCGCACCGACATCTGGGCGGTGGGCATCATGCTGTTCAAGATGCTCTCCGGGAAGCACCCGCTCGACGGGCTGACCGGCATGGCGCTGCAGGTCACCGGCCACCTCGACGTGGCGATGCCGACGCTCTCCAGCAAGGTGGGCAACACGGTCCCGCCCGAGCTGTGCGCGATCATCGACCGCTGCCTGAAGAAGAAGAAGGAGGAGCGCTTCCCGGACGCCCTGGCGCTCCTGCGCGCCCTGGAGCCGTTCCTGCCCGGCCGCTTCAACCGCGAGCTCAAGATCGACGAGAGCCCGTACGCCGGCCTCGCCAGCTTCCAGGAAGCCGACGCCGACCGCTTCTTCGGCCGCACCGCGGAGATCGCCGCGGTGGTCAACCGGGTGCGCGACCACTCGCTCTTGGCCATCGTCGGCCCCTCGGGCGCCGGCAAGAGCTCGTTCGTGCGCGCCGGCGTGGTGCCCGCCCTCAAGCGCTCGGGCGAGCAGTGGGAGACGGTGGTGCTGCGCCCCGGCCGCGACCCGCTGGGGGCGCTGGCCAACGCGGTCACCCCGATGCTCTCCACCTCGAGCAACGTGGTGGACGACCTGAAGGAGCAGAAGAAGCTGGCGCAGCGCCTGCGCGAGGAGCCGGGCTTCGCCGGCAGCGTCCTGCGCAGCCGGGCGCGGCAGAACAAGCGCAACATCCTGGTGTTCGTCGACCAGTTCGAGGAGCTGTTCACCCTCATCCCCGACGTCAAGGAGCGCCTGGCCTTCACCAACTGCCTGACCACCATCGCCGACGACCCCACCTCGCCCACCCGCGTGGTCATCTCGGTGCGAAGCGACTTCCTCGACCGCATCGCCGAGGACCAGGGCTTCATGTCCGAGATCTCGCGCGGGCTGTTCTTCATGAACGCGCCGATCAAGGACGGCCTGCGCGACGCGCTGGTCGAGCCCGCGGAGATGGCCGGCTACAAGTTCGAGAAGCAGGAGATCGTCGAGGACATGCTCACCCACCTGGCCTCGACCCAGGGGGCGCTGCCGCTCTTGCAGTTCGCGGCGATGAAGCTGTGGGAGAGCCGCGACCCGGCGCGCAAGATGCTCACCGAGGCCAGCTACACCGCCATCGGCGGCATCGCCGGCGCCCTGGCCAGCCACGCCGACTCGGTGCTCAACGAGCTGGCGCCGGCGGCGCGCACCCTGGCCAAGACCCTCTTCCTGCGCCTGGTGACCCCCGACCGCACCCGGGCCATCGTCAGCCTCGACGAGCTGCGCGAGCTGACCAGCGCCCAGGGCGAGATGCAGCGGCTGCTCGACCACTTGGTGCAGGCCCGCCTGATCGTGGTGCAGACCGGCGGCGGCGTGGCCCAGGCGGAGATCGTCCACGAGTCGCTCATCTCCAGCTGGCCGCAGCTGCGCCGCTGGCTGGACGAGAGCGGCGAGGACGCCGCCTTCCTCGACCAGCTGCGCACCGCCGCCAAGCAGTGGCAGCAGAAGAGCAAGGACGTGGGCCTGCTCTGGCGCGGCGACATGGTGGAGGAGGCCCGCCGCTTCCAGCGCCGCTACCGCGGCGAGCTGCCCAAGGTGCTGGCCGAGTTCCTGGACGCGGTCTTCCACCAGGAGGCCCGCGCGGCGCGGCGCAAGCGGACGCTGGCCGTCGGCGGCATCGCGGTGCTGGGCGTCATCGTGGTGGCCCTGCTGATCGGACTGGCCGTGGTCGCCGGCGCCCGCAGCGAGGCCGAGGAGCAGCGCGGCCTGGCCGTGCAGCAGGCCGAGGCCGCCAAGGTCGCCGAGGGCGTGGCCACCAAGGCCAAGGGCGAGGCGGAGAAGCAGCTGACCATCGCCCAGGAGAAGGAGCGCCAGCGGGCCGCGGCCCAGGCGGCGGCGGAGAAGGCCAGCGCCGAGGTCAAGCAGGCCTACGACGACCTGCAGGCCTCCAACCAGAAGCTCTTCGACTCCCTCAAGGCCGAGGAGGTCGCGCGCAAGCGCGCCAACCTGTCCAAGGCCGAGGCGCTGTCGGCCGCCAACGCCGCGCGGCGCGCCCGCGACGAGGCCGAGCAGGCCGCCTCCAAGCTCAACGTCCAGCTGCAGCTCGAGCGCGAGCGCTCCAAGAAGCTCGAGAGCGCGCAGGGCGGCGAAGCCATCGACGAACTCAAGAAGTGATTCGCATTCGCATTCGCGTACGTAGCCCGGGGAAGGTCTTGCGGAGGAACGCCATGAGATTCTCGAGCACTGCAGCGGCCATGGCCGCGATGCTCCTCACCCTCGCCGCGCGGCCCGCCGCCGCCCAGGACGAGAACCCCTGGGCCAAGGGCGTCAGCCCCGAGGCGCAGAAGACCGCGCTGGCCCTGTTCCGCGAGGGCAACGCCGCCCTCAAGGACGGCGTCTTCGGCGACGCCGCGGCCAAGTACCGCGAGGCGCTGGGCCACTGGGACCACCCCGCCATCCACTACAACCTGGCGCTCTCCCTGCGCACGCTCGACCAGCCGCTGGAGCAGCGCGAGCACCTGGTGTCGGCGATGAAGTACGGCGCCGACCCGCTCGACGCCGCCAAGTTCACCAACGCCAAGCTGATGCTCGACCTGGTCGAGAAGCAGCTCGCCCGGGTGCAGATCCGCTGCAGCGAGGAGGGCGCGCAGGTGGTGATGGACGGCAAGCAGCTGTTCACCGCCCCCGGCCAGTTCGACGACTACGTGCGCCCCGGCCCGCACTCCATCGTCTCCACCAAGACGGGCTTCTTGACCTACCAGGTCTCCAAGGCCCTGCCCTTCGGCGAGCTCTCGACCTTCGAGATCAAGCTCTTCAAGGCCGCCGACCTCACCAAGTACAAGCGCCGCTGGACCCAGGCGGTGCCCTACGGCGTGCTGGTGGCCGGCCTGGTGGTGGGCCTGGCCGGCGGCGGGCTGCACTACGGCGCCAAGGCCAGCTACGACAGCTTCGACAAGGCGGTGGAGACGGGCAGCGGCGGCCAGCCCGGGATGATCCCCACGGCGGACCTCACCGCTAAGCGCTCGGCCGGCGACGCCATGCAGGGCGTGGCCATCGGCTGCTACGGCGTGGGCGGGGCGGCGGTCGTCGCCGGCGCCGTGCTGCTCTACATGAACCGGCTCATCCCCTACCAGGACACGGCCCCGGCCCCCGAGGCCCCCAAGAAGGACGGGGAGAAGGCCGCGGCGCCGGAGTGGAGCGTCGTCCCGCTGCTCGGCCCCGACGCCACGGGCGTGTCGGCCACCTTCCGCTTCTAGGAGACACGACCATGCGAACCCCTTCTGCCTTCCGGCTCGTCGTTTCCGCCCTGGCCCTCGCCTCCCTCGCCGGCCTGTCGGGCTGCTTCCAGCCGGCCTCCAAGACCTGCGACAACGGCAACTTCTGCCCGCCGAACATGCGCTGCGTGTCCAAGGACGGCTACGACCTCACTCACAAGATCTGCGTGAGCGAGGCCTGCGGCGACGGCGAGATCCAGCGCGACCTGGGCGAGGAGTGCGACGACGGCCAGGAGACCGCCACCTGCACGACCCTGTGCCTGAAGTCGAAGTGCGGCGACGGCCACATCAACTCCGCCGCCGGCGAGGTCTGCGACCCCGGCGACAAGGGCGAGACGCCGGAGTGCACCGCGACCTGCAAGCTCTCGTCGTGCGGCGACGGCTACGTCAACAAGTCCCTCAAGGCGGACGGCTCCGTCACCGAGGAGTGCGACGACGGCCCCGAGGGGTCCGCGAACTGCACCCTCTTCTGCAAGGCCTCCAAGTGCGGCGACGGCGTCACCAACGGGAAGGCCGACGAGGAGTGCGACCCGGGCGCGGCCGGCAAGACCGGCAACTGCACCGACAAGTGCAAGAACTCCAAGTGCGGCGACGGTTACGTCAACAGCGCCGCGAACGAGGAGTGCGACCCCGGCGCCCCCGACACCGACACGCCCACCTGCACGCGGCTGTGCAAGACGTCGACCTGCGGCGACCTGTTCAAGAACACCGCCGCCGGGGAGGAGTGCGACGACGGCGTCGAGACCGAGTCCTGCACCGCCACCTGCAAGTCGTCCAAGTGCGGCGACGGCTACATCAACCGGGTCCTCGTGAACGGCGTGCCCCTCGAGGACTGCGACGACGGCAAGGAGACCGCGGCCTGCACCGCCACATGCAAGAACTCCACCTGCGGCGACCAGTACATCAACCGGGCCGCCGGCGAGCAGTGCGACGACGGCAAGGAGACGACCACCTGCACCGGCACGTGCAAGAACTCCACCTGCGGCGACTTCTACGTGAACAAGGTCCTGGTGAACGGCGTGCCGCTGGAGCAGTGCGACGACGGGCCCACCGGCTCGGCCAACTGCACCCCCTTCTGCACCACCTCGTTCTGCGGCGACAAGATCGTCAACTCCCTGGCCGTGCCCCCCGAGCAGTGCGACCCCGGCTCGCCCGGCGGCGAGACCAGCGCCTGCAACTCGGACTGCACCACCGCCCTGTGCGGTGACGGCAAGCTCAACCGGGCGAACAAGGAGGAGTGCGACGACGGCTCCGGCGGCTCGGCGAACTGCACCGTGTACTGCAAGGCCTCCTCCTGCGGCGACGGCGTGGTCAACGGCCTCACCGTGCCGCCCGAGCAGTGCGACCCCGGCGCGCCTGGCGCCTGGACCAACCAGTGCAACAACGACTGCACCACCGCGTCCTGCGGCGACGGCAAGGTCAACACCAACCACCTGGTCGTGACCTCCGGAGGCTCGCACCCCGAGCAGTGCGACCCCGGCCTCGCCGGCGAGACCGCCAACTGCAACGCCGACTGCACCTTCGCCAGCTGCGGCGACGGCATCGTCAACAAGCACACCGTCCCGCCCGAGGCCTGCGACCCCGGCACGCCCGGCACCGACACCAAGGACTGCAACAAGGACTGCACCGTGGCCCGCTGCGGCGACGGCTACGTCAACCGCGAGCTGGGCGAGGAGTGCGACGAGGGCACCGAGACCGCCAACTGCAACGGCCCCGCGGCCGGCGCGGTCGCCTGCCACTTCTCCAAGTGCCACGACGGCTACACCAACGGCCTGGCGGGCGAGAACTGCGACCCCGGCGGCACGGCGCTCTCCGAGACCTCGTCCTGCAACAACGACTGCACCACCTCGCGCTGCCACGACGGCAAGAGGAACGCCGCCGCCGGCGAGGACTGCGACCCCGGCGGGACGCAGACCACCGAGACCTTCGACTGCAACAGCGACTGCACCAACGCGATCTGCGGCGACTTCAAGCTGAACAAGGCGCGCGGCGAGCAGTGCGACGCCCCGGTCAACTGCAACGCCTGCAAGTCCGCCGACTGCGGCGACGACATCGTCAACCCGGCCGTCGGCGAGGAGTGCGACCCCGGCGCCGCCGGCGAGACCCCTTCCTGCACCTCCAACTGCAAGATCTCCAAGTGCGGCGACGGCTACACCAACCACGCCCTGGTCCTGCTGACGCTCGCCTGCCCCACCGGCCTCGAGTGCGACACCGGCGAAACCTGCGTCGGCGGCTTCTGCTACCGCCCGGCGGAGACCTGCGACATCGGCAAGCCCGGCCAGGAGGACGCCACCTGCAACTCCGACTGCACCGTCGCCTCCTGCGGCGACGGCACCCTCAACCGCGCCAACGCCGAGCAGTGCGACGACAAGCTGTGCGAGGACCACCTCAAGCAGTGCAAGGTCGACAGCGAGTGCGCGGGCATCGGCGCGGGCAAGTGCCTGTCCGGCTCCGCCACCTGCAACGGCACCGCCGCCAACGCGCTGGCCTGCAAGACCAGCTACTGCGGCGACAGCTACACCAACCCCCTCTCGGGCGAGGCCTGCGACCCCGGCCCCTTCTTCGAGTCCGACGCCTGCAACTCCGACTGCACCGTCGCCAGCTGCGGCGACGGCAAGGTCAACCGCAAGCACGCGCTGGCCGGCGGCGGCTTCGAGGAGTGCGACCCGGGCGGCACCCCCTCCGTCGACGGCGGCGGCAAGTTCCAGTCGTCCGACTGCAACAGCGACTGCACCGCCGCCCGCTGCGGCGACAACAAGATCAACCACGACGCCGGCGAGCAGTGCGACGACGGCCCGCTGGGCTCGGCCACCTGCACCACCGACTGCAGGCTGTCGTCCTGCGGCGACGGCAAGGTGAACCCCAAGGCCGGCGAGGAGTGCGACGAGGGCGGGACCGTGGCCTCCGCCGTCTGCAACAACAACGCGGCCGGCGCGGTGGCGGTGGGCGTGCAGTGCAAGCTCTCGCGCTGCAGCGACGGCTTCAAGAACACCGCCAAGGGCGAGCAGTGCGACCCGGGCCTGGGCGTCATCGAGAGCGCCACCTGCAACTCCGACTGCACCACCGCCGCCTGCGGCGACGGCAAGCTCAACACCCACACCCCGGTGCCCGAGCAGTGCGACGACGGCGCCACCGGGTCGGCCAACTGCAACGGCAACGACGCCCTGGCCATCGCCCTGGGCAAGCAGTGCCAGTTCGCCCGCTGCGGCGACGGCTACACCAACGCCAAGACCTCCCCCGCCGAGCAGTGCGACGCCGCCGGCGAGACCAGCGCCTGCAACCGCGACTGCACCACCGCCTCCTGCGGCGACGGCAAGGTCAACCTCGCCCGCAACGAGCAGTGCGACGACGGGGTCAACGGCAGCGCCGCCTGCAACAAGCAGGGCGCCACCAGCGCCACCGGCACCAACGTGGAGTGCAAGCTCGCCAAGTGCGGCGACGGCTACGCCAACGCGCTCGCCAGCGAGACCTGCGACCCCGGCGCCGCCGGCGAGACCAGCACCTGCAACCGCGACTGCACCGCCGCCTCCTGCGGCGACTCGAAGATCAACCTCGCCCGCGGCGAGCAGTGCGACGACGGCACGGGCGGCAGCGCCAGCTGCAACAAGCAGGGCGCCACCAGCGCCACCGGCACCAACGTCGAGTGCAAACTCGCCAAGTGCGGCGACGGCTACGCCAACGCCGCCGCCAGCGAGACCTGCGACCCCGGCGCCGCCGGCGAGACCAGCCTCTGCAACCGCGACTGCACCACCGCCTCCTGCGGAGACGGCAAGGTCAACCTCACCCGCGGCGAGCAGTGCGACGACGGCGTCGGCGGCAGCGCCACCTGCAACCGGCAGGGCGCCACCAGCGCCACCGGCACCAACGTGGAGTGCAAGCAGGCCAAGTGCGGCGACGGCTACGTCAACGCCTCCGCCAGCGAGGCCTGCGACCCCGGCGCGGCCGGCGAGACCACCACCTGCAACCGCGACTGCACCACCGCCTCCTGCGGCGACTCGAAGATCAACTCCGCCCGCGGCGAGCAGTGCGACGACGGCATCAACGGGAGCGCCACCTGCACCAAGAAGGGCGCCGTCACCGTCGGCACCGGCGCCAGCATCGAGTGCAAGGTCTCCAAGTGCGGCGACGACTACGTCAACGCGCTCGCCAGCGAGGTCTGCGACCCCGGCGCGGCCGGCGAGACCACCACCTGCAACCGCGACTGCACCACCGCCTCCTGCGGCGACAACAAGATCAACGTCGCCCGCGGCGAGCAGTGCGACGTCGGCGCGGCCGGCAGCGCGGCCTGCAACAAGGCGGGCGCCCTCAACGGCAGCGGCGCCAGCGTCGAGTGCCGGTTCTCCAGCTGCGGCGACGCCTACACCAACGCGCTCTCGGGCGAGACCTGCGACCTCGGCTCGGCCAACAACGGCAACACCAAGGACTGCCTGGCCAACTGCATCCTGGCCACCTGCGGCGACGGCTACATCGAGTCCGCGGGCACCGCGCCCCACGAGGTGTGCGACCAGGGCGCCGACAACAACCGCACCACCTGCCCCTACGGCATGACCAGCTGCATCGTGTGCAACAACTGCACCTCCACGACCACCATCTCGGGCGCCTACTGCGGCGACGGGACCAAGCAGACGGGCGAGTTCTGCGACGACGGCAACGCCCTGGGCTGCGGCCTGTGCAGCACCGACTGCACGTCCGCCTTCACGGCGAGCAAGGCCGTCGGCTGGCTCAACCTGCCGGACAAGGACGCCCTCTCGGACAACACGCTCTTGACCCTGGACGACGGCATCAACGCGCCGGTGGTCTTCCAGTTCATCAAGAACAGCAGTAACACCGTGGCCTCCCCGCGCGTGAAGGTCGACGTCTCCTCGTCGAGCGTGACCAGGGACCACGACATGGACGTGATCCTCATCGCGGCCATCCAGAGCGTCTTCGACCACCTGCGCCTGCTGCCCACCCGCCGCGACACCTCCAGCGGCATCGTCGACCTGACGCACGCCATGTCGGGCAAGTTCGGCAACCGGCCCCTCACCTGCACCGACAGCGACGTGACCTTCTCCAACTCGGGCGCGATGGCCGGCGGGGCCGGCTACGGCTGCTCGGAGGGCGTCGGCTGCACGGCCGCGGGCGACTGCTTCCCGGGCACCACCTGCGTCGCGAAGGCGTGCACCAACACCTTCTACCACCTCACCGTCACGCAGCCGTCCACCCACCTGGGCAACGTCAAGGCGGACGTCGGCACCATCGACTGCGGGACGTCCTGCGAAGACGACCGGCCGGCCAACACCCTGGTGGTGCTCACCGCCAGCGTCACGGCCCCCGGCGTCTTCACGGGCTGGGAGGCGACCGGCCCCTGCGGCTCGGCCGGCACCAACGCGACCTGCACGGTGACGATGGACGCGGCGAAGACGGTCACCGCCAACTTCACCAACACCACCTACCGGCTGTCGGTGACCCGCAGCGGCCTGTCGGGCAGCGTCGCCTCGGACGTGGGCGGCCTCGCCTGCCCCGGCACCTGCTCGCACGACTACACGCCCGCCACGGCCGTGGTGCTGACCGCGACCGACGGCGCGACCGACCTGTTCAGCAGCTGGACGGGCGCCTGCTCGGGCACGAGCAAGACCTGCAACCTGACCATGAGCGCGGACAAGGGCGTGACGGCGAACTTCCTGCCCGGAGCCACGCTCACCGTCGCCCCCACCGCCAGCCACGGCGGCACGGGGACGATCACCGAGAGCGCCAAGATCAGCTGCGGCTCGACCTGCTCGGCCATGTACCCCACGGGGACCTCGGTGACGGTGACCGCCACGGCCGGCGCCAACTCCGTCTTCAAGGGGTGGTCCGACGCCGTGCTCTGCCCCGGCAACCCCAACCCCTGCACCTTCACGCTGGACGCCTCCACCACCCTCAACGCCACCTTCGAGGCGCCCGAGCTCACGGTCACCAAGTCGGGCACGGGGGCCGGCGTGGTGGCGGCCGCCACGGGCGTCAACTGCGGCAGCACCTGCAGCTACACCTACACGCTCGGCGACTCGGTCTCGCTGACCGCTACCGCCGACACGGGCTCGCGCTTCGCCGCCGCCACCGGCTGGTCGGGCGACACGGCCTGCGCCACCAACCCCTGCACGGTGGTCATGTCCGCCGCCAAGGCGGTCAACGCCGCCTTCATCAAGACCTGGGACGTGGCGGTCACCATCGCCGGGGCCGGCTCGGTCTCGGACGGCACCAGCACCTGCTCGACCGGGACCTGCACCTGGACCTACGACCAGGCCGCCAACGTCACGCTCACCGCCACGCCGGCGGGGGCCGGCGCCTTCACCGCCTGGAGCGGCGGCACGTGCTCCGGCACGGGCACCTGCGCCATCACCAACATCACGGCGGGCCACACGGTCACCGCCACCTTCACGCCCTGAGGCCCCCCATGATCCGCCGCTTCGCCACCACTGCACTGACAGTGTGCCTCGGGTCCGCGCTCGCCCTTCCGGGTGTGGCGCGGGCCGCCGGCACCTCCGCCGTCACCCTTTCCCCGGTGTGCGTCACCAAGGCCGGGGCCTCGCTGTTCCTGGCCGAGCAGTCCGACAACTGCTCCGGGGCGCAGCGGCGCTGCCGGGGCGTGCGCTGGGCCTGGGCGACGCTGGCCAAGGGCTGGGAGTTCGAGACGCTGGGCGACGGCGCCGAGGACGAGGCCGCCAGCCCGGAGAGCAACGCCGGCGCGGTGCGCCAGCTGTTCAAGGCGCCCTCGGCCGCGGCCGGTGCCTGCGAGCGCTACCTGCGGGCGGCGAAGCTGCGCGAGCCGAACCTGGCCGACTCGGACATCTTCTTCTCCTACTCCGTCGAGCGCGGCGCGCTGACGCTGCACTGGGCGGACCAGAAGGTGGCGGTCGCCGGCGACGTGCGCCTCTCGCGGGTGGCCTGGTGCCCCCGCGGCTGCGCGGCGGGCGGCTCGGGGCCCAAGGCCGAGGCCAGGGCCATCGAGCCCGGGTACACGCTGGTGGAGAAGAAGGCGGGCAAGGAAACGACGGCGGAGCTGGTCCCCACCCTCTCCTTCGCCAGCGGCGCTGACGCCGTCCTGGGCTTCCCCGAGCCCTCCCAGGGCACGGGGGACTCGGGCTTCGTGGTGCTGCAGGTGCCCGAGGCGCGGCTGCGCGAGGCGCAGGCGAAGCTGCTGCACCAGGACGCGCAGAAGCTCCTGGCGAAGTCGGGCGATCTGCTGTCCGAGTCGAAGGCCACGGGCCTCTTGGACGCCTCGCTGCAGCTCAACGGCGCCGACGCCGAGGCGCGGCTGGACTACGCGCGCATCCTGGCGCGGCAGGGCGAGGCGGCCTCGGCGGTGCGCGAGCTGGAGAAGCTGCGCTCCTCCAAGGACCTCAAGTCCAGGCTCGAGAGCGACAAGGCCTTCCTGCCAGTGAAGGGCAAGGACGCCTACAAGAAGTTCCTCGACGGCATCAAGTAGCCGGCACCGCGTCGTTGGAGAGGGGTGGCCTGATGAAGACCTCGAAGCTGGCAACGCTGGCGGCCGCGGCCGCTGGTCTCTTCGCTTCACTGTCGGCGGGACCGGCGGCGGCCCAGTGCATCGCCACCTCGGTCCCGGCCGACGCGTTCACCCAGGAGTGGAAGAACCAGCTCAACGGCGGGCCCAACGCCCTGGCGGTCTTCGACAACGGCCAGCAACTGGTCGTCTCGGGAGACCGCAGCTACGGCCTGATGAGCCTGCTCAGCCCGTTCGCGCCGTTCCCGACCAAGCTCGAGGACCTCAACGACGTGATGAGCTGTCCGGGGACGGAGAAGTGCCTGGCGGTGGACGTCGCGGGCTCGTCGGACGGCCAGTACTTCATGGTGGGGGCCAGCGGCTGGGGCATGGGGGCCTGGGTCTTCGAGAAGATGGGCGGCGGCTACGCGCCGGTGGGCAACCTCGACAGCGACACCGCCTACGTCGGCACGCACACGCTCGGGACCCGGCACCTGGGCATCGCCAACTCGATGATCATGGCCCAGCGCGGGCCCATCGCCACGGACCTGGACACCAACTCCGCCAACTTCTCCACGGTGCTGGCCAGCGAGGGCGTGGTCTCCCAGACCGTCGTGCGCAGCCCGATGATCTCCACCGGACCCTACCTGGTCATGGATGGCATCGCCCAGGTGTGGGTGGTGAACGCCGGGACGATCGGCGCGGCGGTGCCGGGGCTGCTCACCGGGACGAAGTTGAAGATCCTGAACTCGACCCTGGGCGGGGCGATGAACGAAGTGCTGACCTCGGTGGCGGCGGTGGCGGACCCCACCGATGAGTCGCGGCTGTACCTCTTCACCCGCTTCGTCAACTTCAACACCAACGTCTTCACCTTCCGGCTGGCGCAAGTCGTCGGCAGCACCGTCACGCAGCTGGGCGAGTTCTCGCCGCCGGGCATGTACGGCCAGGAGCCGAACTCCCCGTTCCACCCGGTCGCCGCGACCGCGGTCGGCAACGAGGTCGCCCTCTTCGGCTGGGCCGGCGACGGCGACCCCGCGAACGGCACGCCGCCGACCGTGCTGCGCCTGTACTCGTTCTTCGCCTCGAACTTCCCGACCCCGGTGTACTCAGACTTCGACCGGCTCCGCGACCTCAAGGCCGTCCCGAAGATGGCGGTGCTGGCGGACGGCAGCACGGTCTACGGCTACCTGAGCACGAAGGACACGCTGAAGGTCATCTCGCTCAGCTGCATGGTCGGCCAACCCGGTGACGCCGGAGTGCACACCGGCCCCGGCGACGCGGCAGTCACGAGCCCGGACGGCTCGGTGATCGGCAAGGACGCGGGCTGCGTCAGCGGCGAGGCCTGCACCTCGGCCGACGGCTGCCAGACCGGGAAGATGACCTGCTCGGGCACGCCGACCTGCGGGCAGCTGGTCGACAAGGCGGACGGAACCGCCTGCGGCACCGGCGGCCAGTGCCAGTTGGGCGCCTGCATCATCTGCCACGACGGCGACCCCTGCGACGGGCCCGACGGCTGCACCACCGGCGTGCTCTCCTGCGCCGGCGGCCCCACCTGCACCGCGCTGACTCCCAAGGCGGACGGCGCGGCCTGTGGCAGCAACAAGGTCTGCTACCAGTCGCAGTGCGTCACCTGCGCCGGCGGGGGCAAGTGCACCTCCGTCGACGGCTGCCAGACCGGGAAGATCAGCTGCGCCACCGGCCAGCCGGCC
Organism: Myxococcales bacterium; assembly: GCA_036504155.1. GTDB lineage: Bacteria > Myxococcota > Myxococcia > Myxococcales > UBA5297 > JACRCT01. The sequence continues at coordinate 831 of DASXVQ010000033.1, read as the reverse complement.
TGCGACGCGCCCTGGACCAGCGAGGTCGACGGAACGCTCTGCAGCAGCACCGGCAAGTGCCAAGGCGGGGTCTGCTCCTCCTGCACGGTCGGCGCGACGTGCCTGTCCGAGAACGGCTGCCAGCGGGGCAAGATCGCCTGCACCGGAGGCGCCGTCTGCTCGGACTACCAGGACGTGGCCAACGGCACGGCGTGCAAGGGCGGCGTCTGCAACGCGGGCGCGTGCATGGCGTGCGTCGCGGGCCTCCCCTGCGAGTCTCCGGACGGCTGTGCGGCGGGCAGCACGAGCTGCAACGGCGGCACGGTCAAGTGCGGCAACCTGACGTTCAAGAACAACGGCACGCCCTGCTCCGGCGGCGTCTGCTCGAACGGCATCTGCAAGATCCCCGCGGACGCCGGCGCCGTCGTCCGGCGCGACGCGGCGACGGTCACCGGCGACGACGCGTCCACGACCTCGACCGAGGACACCGGCAGCGCGGCAAGGGCCGACACCGGTGGCGGCACGACGACGCCCACTGGCTGCGGCTGCCAGAGCGGCATCGGGACGGCCTGGAGCGCGCTGTTCGTGGCGACCGGGTCGCTGTTCCTGAAGCGGCGGCGCAGGCAGTAGCGCGTCAGGCCGCGGGCCCAGACAGCGACCTCAAGAGAAGCCGTTTCGAGGAACACCCGGCACTTGCCGAGCACCCATCGATGGGAGCTCGGGGGTGCTCGGGGTGCTCGGCCTGTCCGTCCCGCCAGGCCAGGCGTGCGCTCGAGCTGCCCGCCGCCCGCCCCGCCACGGAGGGCGGACGCTACTGACAGAAGCGCCGCGGCGATTGCTCGCCGCGGCGCC
>DASXVQ010000032.1:0-2222 GCA_036504155.1 Myxococcales bacterium | reverse complement strand
TTCGCCCCGTCGCGTTGGCGATCCTGCGGGAAGGGCTTAGCGACGTCCTTCAGCCGGTCCCGGAGGGCGCGGATGCGCTTACCGACTTCCCGGCGTTCCTCCTCCAGCCGGGCGGCGCGGTCGAGTTCCCGCGCATCGAGGTTCGCCTTCTCCTCCGGGCTGAGCGGCAGCGCCGGCAGGGCGTAGCGGTCCTTCGGGTTGAACTCCCGGTAGGCGTCCGGCAGCACGCGGCCGCGGTCTGGCTGCGGGCCCAGGATCTTGGCGATCAGGTGCGCGGCGGTCGGGTAGTAGCGCCCGTTCACGGGGTCTTTCTTGTGGGCCGCAACCGCCGCGTCCACCTGGTCGAACGAGTACTCCTCGAGAGCGCGGAACTCCAGCATAAACGGCCCAGGCTCCAGGGGCGGCAGGCGGTAGCCCTGGGCGACCGTGTCCATGAGCGCCCGGAAGGCGGGGAACTCAAGCTCGAGCATATTCGCCTCCCCTCGCCCGGTAGGCGGCCGCAAGGGCCGGGTTCGCCGCCATCCAGGCCGCGAACTCGTCGCCGAGGCTGCCGAGCGCGTTTGGGTTGCGGGCGATCTCGTCCTCCCAGCGGCGGTTGTTCAGCCACGTGGCCGCCATCGGGATGTACTTGCCGCCGTCTTCGCGCCAGGTGGAGGTCCGGCTCAGCGCGGCCACGATCTCGACCAGCACGGCGACGGGCGGGAGGGTCTTCCCGGCCTTCTGCCAGGCCATCCAGGCCTCGTGCTTTCCGGCCTTGACGCCGCGACGGGCCGGGTACGCGTCCCAGAAGCGCTCGAAGTCCGCCGAGTAGGCGCTGTTCGGGTCCGGTTTTCCCTTGGGCGGCGCTTTGCTGGGAGCGCGTTCCAGCGCGCGCTCAGGCGGCGAAGACGCCGGAAAAGCAGGAGTGTGCGCTTGGAAAGGGTTCTCGCATATAGCATCCACCTCCCGATTACTTACAACCTGGGGTTTGGGGATGGAGGTGGGGATGGGGATGGGGATGGGACGCGCGCGCGTGGAAGCGCCAGGCGTTTCGCCTATTGCATCGGTAGGCGTGTCGCTGGGCGGCTCGCTGGGCGCTACGCTGGGCGTATCGCTAGGCGCTACGCTAAGCGTACCGCTAGGCGTACCGCTGGGCGCTTCGGTAGGCGTATCGCTCGGCGTGCCGATGGGCGGTGCGCTGGGCGTGCCGCCTTTCGCTCGCTTGGCGTTCGTCTTGGCGGCTCCGTCCGCGAGCGCCTGGCGTCGCTGGTTGGCCTCCTCCCAGTCGGCGGTGAGCCGGCGCTGGGCGAGGCGGCCGTCCTCGGCGGTGAGCACCCCGCCGAGCGGGTGATCCACCAGGGCGGCGCGGATCGCCTCCCACTCCCGGCGCTGGATGCCGAGGAGCTGCGAGATGACGTTCGGGTCGTCGGGCAGCGACGGGGAGCCCTGCCGGTCGGCGAGCAGCCACATGTGGTCCATCAGCTCCCGGTAGGCTCCGCGTTCGAGCAGGGTGAGGTGCCGGGTCGCCGCGATGAAGTCGCTCGGGAACCAGCACAGGTATGGGGATTTCGCCATCTCTCAGTCTCCGCGGGAACGGCGGCCCCGGAAGGAATCCGGGGCCGCCATGGTTGTCTCAGCCGCTCACCTTGTCGTAGTTGGCGCGCACGTGGTCGATGAAGTCCTGCGCGTCCGACGGGCTCAGCTCGTTCAGGGCCTCAACGCCGTAGCGCGTGCCGGCGATGTTGACGAGAGCCGTATCGTCCAGGCCCCGCTCTTCCGCCGCCTTGCCTAGCCGCGCCAGCGTGGCCAGGCTCACCCGCTGCGCCGGCTGCGGCGCCTGGCCCGCCGGCGGCTCGTCGACCGGAGGAGGGACGTCCTCTTCCGGCTGTGCGGCGAATCGCTCGGCCCGGTGGGCGTCGATCTGCGCCTTGGTGACCTCGCCGTCGCGCATCAGGCGGCCTAAGCGTCGCCCTTGCCGTTCGGTGAGGTCCTTCATCGAGCCGATCCCGAAGATGGCGAAGGTCGCCGTGTGCAGGTCGTCGTGGTCGATCCCGAGGCTTCCCGCCTGGGCATGCAGCGCGTTCATCGTGGCCTGGAGGATTGGACCGTCCATCTCGACCTGCTGGCTCGTCTGTGCGGCCTGGGTCGCCTGCTGGGTGACGGTCTTCATCTGCTGAGGAGCGCTGGCGGGGATGTCGATGATCTCCCCCGTCTCGCCGTCGATCGTGGCGCCGAGCTCCTCG
>DASXVQ010000031.1:0-47796 GCA_036504155.1 Myxococcales bacterium | reverse complement strand
AAGGGGCGGGGCGGCCTCTCCGAGGCCGCCCCGCTCTCTTTTGGGTCTTCGGCGTCGGGGCCCGGGCCCGGGTCCAGCTCAGCGCGTCCCCGCGCCCGACCCGCCGATCCCCGGGGCCACCGCGTCCAGCAGCGTGCGGTCGACCAGCCCGGAGACGTCCGAGTTCGGCAGGAACCCCAGCTGCGCGGCGTGCGCGGCGGCCACCGCCAGCTGCGGCGCGAGCGGGTCGGCGGTCAGCTCGATGCGCGAGAAGGCGTCCTGGAGGACCGGTTCGGGCAGGGACTGCCGGGTGATCCTCGCGAAGGCCTGGTTGGCCTGCTGGGCGAAGGCGCGCGGGTCGCGGCGGGCGCGCTCGGTCAGCGCCAGGTGCGCGCGCAGGACGCGCTCCACCTGGCCGCGCCGGGACTCGAGCGCGGCGGAGGAGGCGGCCAGCACGGTCGTGGGGAAGCGCCCCCCGGGCCAGAGATCGCGCTCGTCGACCAGGATGTGCGCCCCGCCCTCGGCGAGCAGCCGCGCCGCCCAGGGCTCCGGCAGCCAGGCCGCCTCGATCTCCCCGCGCTTGAACAGGGTGAGGATGTCGGCGTTCGCCACCGGGACGATGGCCACGTCGCCGCCGCCCGCGGTGGAGGTCTTCAGCCCGTGCTGCGCCAGCCAGAAGCGCAGCGAGATGTCCTGCGTGTTCCCCAGCTGGGGGCTGGCGACCTTCTTGCCCTTGAGGCCCGCCGCGTCGCGCGCCTCTCGCGCCACCAGCTCGGCGCCCCCGGAGGCGGACCCGGCGATGATCCGGAGCGCCCCCTTCGAGCGGACGTAGGCGTTGATGGCCGGCCCGCTGCCGACGTACGTCACGTCCAGCTCGCCGGCGAGCAGCGCCTCCATCGCGCTGGGGCCGGCGTTGAAGCGCTTGACCTCCAGGCGCTCGGGTCCCCCCAGCGCCTGCGCGAACGCCCCCTCCGCGTCGCCGACCAGCGCCTGGGCATGGGTCAGGTTGGGGAAGAACCCCAGCCGCAGGGGCGCCTGCGCGCCGCCGCGCTTCTGGCAGCCGCCCAGGCTGAGCACGAGCGCCACCCCGAGGAGAAAGGCCCGCCACGCTCGCATCGAAGGCGCCCCCGTTCGCCCGAGGAAGCTGGCGACGGGGCGGGTGGCCGGCGAGGGTCTATCCCGTCTTCGGCGGCGTCTTGCCGCCCAGCCGGGGCAGCGGCAGGAGCCGGCGGCGCGCCTTGCCCTTGCGCGGGCTGTGCGTGCCGGACAGCAGCGCCGCCCCGATCACGAAGGACAGGCCCACCACCGCATAGGCGAACGCCTCGGCGACGGGCGGCAGGTGCAGCGCGGGCAGCTCGACGACGCCGAACGCGCTGAGCACGAACAGCAGGACCGAGAGCAGCAGCCGGGACACCACCCGGCGGGGGATGCCGCCGGCCTGGGGCGCCGCCTTCCACACCTCGGGCGGCACCAGCTCCATCTTCACCTGCACCCTCGAGCCGTCGCCGGACTTCTCCAGGTCGACCACCAGCTCGAAGCGCACCCCCTCGGTCGCCGAGGTGAGCTCCAGGTGGTGCCGGGCCTCGTCGAGGGTGAGCTTGACGTTCCACGCCCGCCGGCGCCGGCCGACGCGGGCCACCAGGCGCACCAGCCCGTCCCGGGCCGGCCAGGCGTCCTCGACCTCGGGGGCGAGCACCGGCAGCCGCGAGGGGTCGGAGATCAGCGGCCAGATCTCCTCCGGGGTGCCGGGCAGGTGGAGGGTTCGCTGGGACTCGAGGCGCATGGGGACCCTCCGAGTACATCAAGCGCGCCTGCCAGACAAGCAAGCCCCCGGTGGGCCGCTGGGCGCGAGGGCCCCCGGGACTGTCCACTATCTGGCCTCGGCTCGTTGACGCGGCTCGGCGGCGGCGGATACACCTCTCCCCGTGCCCCATCGAACCCCAGCGCAACGCGTCCTCGAGCTCGCCGACCGGCTCCTGTCCGGGACCCCGGACGACGCCGCCCAGGCGGAGCTCTCGCAGTCCCTGTCCTGCCTCGGCCCCGGCGAGCGCGCCCTGGCCGACCGCGTGGTGCAGCTCTCGCGCGACCGGCGCGACTTCAAGCGGGGCCTGGTGCAGAGCGCCAAGCTCGCCGAAGTGGGGCTGGCCTTCGCGGAGCTGGTCCACGAGCTGCGCCAGCCGCTCTCCACCATCAGCGGGTTCGCGCAGCTGGTCGGGCCCACGACCTCCGGGGAGCGCGTCGCCCAGTCCATGGAGGAGATCCTCCTCCAGTGCGACCGCATGGAGGCGATGCTCGAGCGGATGCGCCGCTTCCTGCGTCCCGACCCGGGCGAGGAGAAGACCGAACCCGGCCTCTCCCGCGACCGGGGGCTGGACGTCGCGGAGGCGCTGCGCACCGCCGTGGCGCTGTGCCCGAAGATGCCGCCGGGCGTGCAGCTCGAGGTGCAGCTCGCGCCGGGGCTGGGCCGCAGCGTGGGAGAAGCCCAGCCCTTCGCCCAGGTGGTGCTCAACCTGCTCGCCAACGCGCGCGACGCCCAGGCCGCCAAGGGCCCAGGGACGGTGTTGCTGTGCGCCGAGCGCCGGGGCGACCAGGTGGTGGTGACGGTGGCGGACGAGGGCACGGGCATCCCGCCGGACTTCGCCGCGAAGCTCTTCGAGCCGTTCACGACAACCAAGGGCGAAGCCGGGACCGGGCTGGGGCTCTACATCTGCCAGGAGATCCTCGCGCCCTGGGGCGCCGAGGTGGCCCTGCTCGCCCCGCCCCCCAAGCCGTACGTGACCGCGTTCGCCGTGCGCCTCCGGGCCGCCCCGTCGCAGCAGCCCGCGAGCGGCGGCGGGTCGACGGGGCTGGCGGCCCTGAGCGCGGAGCTGGCGGAACGGGTCTCGAAGATCGCCGTCGCCCGCGAGGTGCTGGTGGTCGACGACGAGCCCGGCATGCGGCGCCTGCTCAAGGTGCTGCTGAGCGCGGAGGACGGGCTGACGCTCTCCGAGGCCAGCGACGGCCCGGCGGCGCTCAAGAAGCTCCTCGAGCGCCCGGTCCAGGTGCTGGTCGCGGACCAGGGCCTGCCGGGGATGACCGGGCTCGAGCTGGCCCGGCGCGCGCGCGCCGAGCGCCGGGCGTCGGAAGCGGTGATCGTGACCGGGTTCCCCTCGCCGGAGTCGGTGGTCCAGGCGCTGGACGCCGGGGCGAAGGCCTACCTGCTCAAGCCGGTGGAGGACGCCGGGCGCCTGCGGGGCGCGGTCCGGGCGGCGCTGCAGCGCGACCGCCTGCGCCAGCTCGTCTCCGGGCTGGGCGCCGAGCTGCGGCCGTGGGCGGAGCGCGCGGTGTCGGCGGCGCTGGCCGCGAGTGCCGGGCGCCGCCTGCGCGAGGCCCTGGAGCTGCTCTCGAAGCGGCCCGAAGGCCCCGCGCGGGTCGCCGTGGTGGGCGAGCGCGCGCTGGTGGGGCCGCTGGCCGTGGCCGGGCACCGCGCGGAAGGCCCGTGGGACCTTCCGCGCGCGTTCGAGGCCGCGGCCACCGGGGAGGTCGAGGCGGTGATCGTCGCCGAGGGCGCGGACGCGGCCCGGGCGCGCGAGTTCCTCCAGCAGCTTTGCGAGAGGCCCTACCCGCCCGCCGTCCTCTGGGCGCTGCCTGCCGGCGGCTTCGCGGAGGCGCTGGCGCTGCTGGATTCCGCCGTCGCCAGCGTGGTCGCCCGCCCGGTGGACCCCACCGCGCTCTCACTGGCCCTGACCGCCGCCGTCGAGACGCGCCGGCGCGAGGTTCGAGCGAGCGCGCTGGGTGCGGTGCTCGCCGAGCTCGGCATCGACGCCTGACCCTTCGCTCGGAGCCCGACTACGCGTTCGCCTGCCGGGCCATCGCGGCGATCTCGTCCTTCTTGTGGAGCTTGAGCCGCTTGAGCCGCTTGACCTCGGCCTCTTCGCCCGGGCTCAGGAAGCGCCTGCGCTCCATGTCCATGATCTGCTCGTCCAGCGCGCGGTGCTCCTTGCGCAACTTCTCGAGCTCCACCTGCTTCCGGGACTTGTCGACCTGCATCTCGCCCGCTCCCTGAAGCCCCCTGATCCCCCGCCATCCGGTCGAAAGCTATTTCTTCTTCGGCTTCGAAGTCCACTCGGAATCGCTGGGGCGCACGTAGTGCGGCTCGAGCGCGAACAGCGCCTGGGCGGAGTACTCCGGGATGGTCTGGATCTGCCTCACCAGGGCTGCCGCGTCGGGGGTCCTCACCGCGGTGCGCGCCGGCGGAAGCCCCGCCAGGGCCGGGTAGGCCGCGCGGCCGATGCCGTAGACCTCCGCCGAGGCCTCCGTCGAGACGCGGGCCAGCAGCGCCTCCGGGGAGACCGCGGCCTCCGGGGCCTCCAGGGCCACCCCGGCGCCCTTCTTGCGGAAGAAGCCTGCGTAGACCTCGCCCTTGCGCGCGTCCAGACAGGGCACGAGCAGCGTGCCCTCCGGGACGTCCCCCGCGGCCGCGAGCGCCATGGCCTCGAGCGAGGAAGCACCCAGCAGCGGCCGCTGCGCCGCGTAGCAGAGGCCCTTGGCGGTCGCCAAGCTGATGCGCAGGCCCGTGAACGAGCCGGGGCCCAGCCCGACGACGACCGCGGCCAGGTCGCCCGGCTTCTTCCCCACCCCGGTCAGCATCTCGTCGAGCAGGCCCGGCAGGACGCTCGAGTGGGCCGTCGGCGGCTCGACGACCCGCCGATCGAGCACGCGATCCTCGCCGCCTCCGGCGCGCTCCACGAGCGCGGCGGAGAGGGTCAGCGTGGCGGTGTCGAGGGCCAGCAGCAGCATCGGAGCGCTCCGCCTACTTGAGGGTGCGCAGGTAGTCGACGGCGGCGCGGATGCGCTTGCGGCACAGCTCGCGGCCGACGACCTCCAGGCAGGCGAAGAGCGGTGGGGTCGCGGCCTTGCCGGTCACGGCCACGCGCAGCGCGGTGAAGAGCTCCTTGGGCTTCCAGGCGTTCTTGTCGCAGAAGGCCCGCGAGAACTCCTCGAGCGGCTTGTCCTTGAACTCGATGCGCTTCTGGCCCTCGCCGGGGTCGTCGATGCGCTCGATGTACTCCTGCAGGACGTCCGCCACCTGCGCCGCGGTGCGGCCCTTGGGCACGAACTGGTCCTTGAGCGGCTCGAGCGCCAGGTCGCCGGTGAAGAAGAAGTCGGCCATCTGCACGAAGTCGGTCAGGGTGCGCATCCGCTCGCGCAGGAGCGGCGTGATGCGGTTCATGAACTCCCCGCCCAGCTTCCACTCCACCAGCTTCTGGCTGATCTGCTCGGGGGTCATGTCGCGGATGTACTGGCCGTTCATGTCCTGCAGCTTGACCAGGTCGAAGACGGGCTCGCCGGTGGAGACGCGGTCGAGGTCGAAGTTCGCCACCATCTCCTCGAGGGTGAACTTCTCGCGGTCGGCGGCGATGGACCAGCCCATCAGGCCCAGGAAGTTGCGCAGCGCCTCGGGGAGGATGCCGGCGTCGCGGTAGTAGTCGAGCGAGACCGGGTTCTTGCGCTTGCTGATCTTGGACTTGTCCTTGTTGCGCAAGAGCGGCATGTGCACCCACTCCGGCTGCTTCCAGCCGAAGGCTTCGTAGAGCGCCACGTGCTTGGGCGTGGAGCTGATCCACTCCTCGGCGCGGATGACGTGGGTGATGCCCATCAGGTGGTCGTCGACCACGTTGGCCAGGTGGTAGGTGGGGAAGCCGTCGCTCTTGATCAGCACCTGGTCGTCGATGCCGGCGTTGGCGAAGCGGATCTCGCCGCGCAGGCGGTCCTTGAAGACGGTCTCGCCGACCTTGGGCATCGCCAGGCGGACGACGTGGGCCTCGCCGGCGGCGGCGCGCCGGTCGGACTCCTCCTTGGCCAGGCCGCGGCAGTGACCGTCGTAGCCGGGGTTCTGCTTCTCGGCCAGCTGCTTCTTGCGCACCTCGGCGAGGCGCTCGGCGGTGCAGAAGCAGCGGTAGGCGGTGCCGCGGTCGACCAGCATCTGGCCGTGCGTCTTGTAGACCTCGAAGCGCTCGCTCTGGCGGTACGGGCCGTACGGGCCGCCGACGTCCGGGCCCTCGTCCCACTGCAGGCCGACCCACTTGAGGGCGCGCATGATGGCCTGCTCCGACTCCAGCGTGGAGCGGGTCCGGTCGGTGTCCTCGATGCGCAGGATGAACTTGCCGCCGTTCTTCTTGGCGAAGGCGTAGTTGAACAGCGCGATGTAGGCGGTGCCGACGTGGGGATCGCCGGTGGGGCTGGGCGCGATTCGGACTCGGACGGTCATGGCGGTTCTCGCTCCTGGCTGGCGCAACTCTGCGGAAGAGCGGTGCTTTTACAACATGCGCGCAGCGCCGGCCAGCGCCGCGGCGGGGCCCGCTACCCGGCGTCGTTCTCGAACGCGCCGACGGACGAGGGCACGGTGCGGGGGCTCCCGGCGAAGTCCTCGGTCCCCTCGCCGCAGCTCTCGCTGCCCGGCGAGACGCAGACCCCGCCGGTGAAGTCCGCGCCGGCCGCGCCGCACGCCGCGACCGACACGTCCTTGCCGCCCGTTCGGACCTCGACCGGGGCGGTGTCGCGCAGGCTCCAGTCGTTGTCCCACAGCGTGTCGGCGTCTCCGTCCGCGCCGCCGACCGAGCGCAGGACGGTCGAGGGATCGACGTCCAGCTCCACGTTGCCGCGGCTGAACTCGCCCTGGGCGCACATGTTGGCCTCGGCCTGGGCCGGCGTCGTCAAGGTCTGCGCGCCGTCCAGGTCGAAGAGCCAGACCCCCGGGTGGCCGAGGACGACGTTGTTCTCCAGCGAGAGCAGATCCGCGGTGGGGTTGGTGTTCTCCGCGGCCACCTCGAAGCCCGACGAGCCGAAGAAGAGGTTGTTCGTCACGCTCGGCGCCCCGGTCTGCCAGACGAAGACCCCGTGCCCGTTGACGCCCTCGCCGCCCACGAAGCAGGTGTTGCCGGTGAAGATGCCCGCGCGGCTCCGGGTCTCGAAGCAGCTGCGCAGGCCCGCTCCGGTCCCGCTGTGCAGCAGGTTGTCGGCCACGACCAACTCCACCGGGGCGTTGGCTCCGACGATCAGCACCGCCGAGGTCGAGGCGCCGCTTCCGCCGTGCAGGCGGTTGCCCGTGGCCCGCGCGGCGGCGTGGCTGTCGATCAGGAGCAGGCCGGCCGTCCTCGCGCTGGTGGGCGGGCCGGCTCGGACGTCGTTGCCCACGACTACGGCTGGAGAGCTCCCGTCGATCTTGATTCCGGAGATGATCCCGGCGGTCTGGCCCCCGGTCGCGGTGGGCGTGATCGTGTTGGATTCGATGATGGCCTCGCTGTCCAGGGCGTCGATGCCCGTCGAGGCGGCGACGCGGTTGGCGCGCACCACGGCCCCGGAGCACTGGACGAGGTAGATCCCCCGGCTGTCGGTGCACCCGGCCATCTCGAAGGAGGAACCCTCGACCCTGAAGCCCTCCGCCATCCAGCACTGGAGGCCGTTGCACGACTGGGCCCCCAGCGGCCCCTGGAACGAGCAGCCGCGGACGGTCGCGTCTGGGCCCTCGACGCGCACGCCCAGGGAGTCCTCGCCCGAGGCGGCGATGGCGAAGCCGTCGAGCACGACCCGCGCACCCTGGATGGTGATCGCCGGGCTGCCCGCCGGAACGACTCGGCTCGGGTGGGCCGCGCTGTCGCGGGAGGTGAAGTCCGCCGAGTAGCCCCCGAAGAGGCTCACACTCGCCGGCACCACCAGCCTCTCGGCGTAGGTCCCCTCGGCGACGAACACCGAGGTGGGAGTGGTCGCCGGCACCGCCGCCAACGCCGCGGCGATCGTCGGGAGAGCGTGAGCCGGGTCGGCCCCCGTCGCAGGGCTCGCGGCGCTGGCTGCCGAGACGTAGAGGGCGGCGCCGAGCGCGAACTCCGGGCTCAGCGTGGCCTGCGCGTCGGCGACCGGCGCGCAGCGCGGCTCGGCGGGGCGCACCCGGAAGCGGTAGCTGCCCGGAGCAGCGAAGATCGCCGTGACCGCCCCGGCCTTGGCGTCCACCGACGTCGCGCTCTGCCACGTCTGCTGGCCCACGGTGGGGTCGGTGTCCACCTCCGCGAGGAACGCCGACCAGCCCTGGGGCGCGAAGTGGAAATGCACCGGCGCGCCGGGGCCGGTGGCCTCGATGCGGCTGCCTGCGCCGAGGTCGACGTCGGAGGTGGTCAGGGGCGTCGGCCGCGGCAGGTACGCCGCCTCCTCGCGTGAGAAGACCGGCTGGATCAGCCGCTCCTCGCCGAGCACGAACGGAGTGCCCGCGGAGGTCAGGTCGATGTCGATCTTCTGCGTGAGCCCCACCGGCGCCGGCGGCCAGCTCGTCGGCGCCTCGGCTCCCTTGGACACGCGCAGCTGCAGGGTCCCGTCCGTCTCGGGCGTGGTCGCGGTGAAGCCGCCCGCGCCCGGGCACCACCAGAGGTCGGTCGACTGCACGAACACCGGGCGCCGCGGCGACGAGTAGTTGTTCACCGCGTCGAAGGCGAAGACGGCGTAGCCCACCGGCCCCGCCGGGCGAGTCACGTCGATCCACTGCGAGCCCAGGGTCCAACCGATGACCTCGTCGCGCCCGTCGCAGGGGCCCGGCTCGCCGTCGAGGCAGGCGCCGATGGCATAGGTCGTCCCGTCCTTCGGTTCGACCCTCGTCGGCCCGCCGGCCCGCCGGACCACCAGCGCGCCGGCGAAGTCGGCCGCCGGCGGCGTCCACCGCAGCTCCGTCCGCGTGGCCTCCACGTCGGTGACCACCAGGCCCGACACCGGGTCCGGCCCGGTGCGGTCGGGCGCCAGGCCCGTCTTGAACTGGACCGAAGGCTGCGCGACCAAGCTCTCGGCCCCGGCGGTCCCCTTGGCCGGCTTGATCCCCGGATCGATCGACAACGTGTAGCCGGTGTCGGCCTGGAGCTGCCGGGTGGGCTCGAGCTGGAAGGTGCCCGGCACGGGCTCGGTCAGCGTGAAGGCCTCGGCCTGCGTCCCCTCGTTCCAGGTGAGGTGGACCCGGCCCGTCAGGCTCCCGGCGTCGACGCGCATCGAGAACGCGAAGATGACGAGCGTGTTGACCGCCACCTCCTGCTGTTCGTCCGGCGGCGCGCTGAACACCAGGGTCGGCCGCGGTGGCTCGTAGGGCTTGCTGGTGAGGTGGCAGAAGCCGCTGCCGACGTCGCAGTGCCACTTGTCCGGGCAGTCGGCGTCCGAGGCACAGCTGAGCTGGGCGTCCTCGGCCACCTCGAACTTCGACGGGCATCCGCACAGCCCCGCGGCGAGAGCCGCCAGAAGGACGGCGGACGAGCTGAAACGCATACGGACTCCGGCCCCCCTGAGGATGACCCGCTTCCGCCCTAGTCTGCCCGAGTCGACCGCCCGCCGGCCACGAGCTTGCCGGCCGCGTCCGGCCGCACCGAGACCACCCCGATGGGGGTCGCGAGCCCGCGCTCGCCTTCGAGCAAGGCGAGCAGACGCCGGGCCGGGCTCGGGAGGTCCTCGAACCTGCGGCACCCGCGCAGGTCTTTCCGCCACCCTGGCAGAGCGAGCCAGTCGAGCGGGCGACAGCGCAGGAGCGCCTCGCTTGCGTGCGGCGGCAGCCCATCGGGACGGCCGGTGATCGCGAGAAGCCTCGCGCCCTTTCGCCCGCGCGCTTCCCACGCCGTCCAGCCGTCGAGGAGCTTCGGGTCGCCTTCGAACGAATAGCTGGTGCAGACGCGAATCGTGTCCAGGCCCGAGAGCCGGTCGAGCCCCGTGACCGCCAGCCAATCCACGCCGCCGTTGAGCCTCACCCCGTAGCGCAGCATGACGAGATCCAGCCGGCCCAGCCGGAAGCGGCCCTGCCAGTGGTTCTCGCGGTTGTAGGGATCGGCGAGGCGCTTGCCGAGCCGGCCGTCCTCGGTCGGGAACGGTCCCTGCCCATGGCGGTGGCCATACGCGCGCAGGACGCCGACCTTGGTGGCCGGAGCACCGCCGAGCAGGCCGAGGGCGTTGTGGACGGTCGCGCGGGACTGCGTGACGAAGGGCGCAAACCCGTGGCAGCGGTCCAGCAGCGCGCCCTGGGCGCCCTCGAAGACCAGCGGCCCCGGAGGCAGCGAGCCCTCGAGGCGAGACACGCGGCATCGCTTCAGGATCTCGCAGTAGCGCAGGAAGAGCCGGAGCGGATCGCACCGGTCTCGGAAATAGCGCCGCAGCTCCTGCATCCGCTCCGTCGGCCTTTGGGCCAGGAGCTCGTCCGCGCGGGCCATGGCGAGATCCCGCAGACCCTGGAGCCTGGCCAGCCCGCACCGTCCGGCGAGCAGGTCTCCAACCCGGAGGCCTTCCCCGCGCTCGCGGCCGCGAACCGCCTCGCCCACTCCCATGCCGCAGGTCCCGAAGCGCTGGCTTCCCCGGGCCTCCTCCGCGAGCTGGCCCAGCATCTTGTGCATCGGGGTGACCACGGTGCAGTCCGGGTCGATGGTCAGGTCCGCCAGCGGCTGCGGCACGCCTTTCTTCGCCAGCACCTCCGCTTCGACGGCCAGGTTCTCCAACTCCACCAGCATCTGCGGGGCGAGCCAGGTCTGGGTGCCGGGCACGAAGCTGCCGGCGCCGAGCTGGGCGAAGCAGTGCCAGCGGCCATCGGGATCGACGACGTTGTGACCGGCCTGCGGCCCGCCGTTGTAGCGGACCACCGCCCGCGCACCCGTTTCGCGGACGAGGAAGTCGGTGAGGGTCCCCTTCCCTTCGTCGCCGAAGCCCAGCCCGGTGACGACGTGGTTCCTCGGCGGGAGGGCCACCTATTCCCCCGCCTCCGAGGGCGCTCCCAGAACGCGGTCCAGCACGCCGACCGCGGAGCGGAAGGCTTCCTCCCGGAAGCAGAGCCCGTCGCTGAGCATGAAGTTCTTGAAGCCCAGCTTCAGCAGCAGCCACAGGTCCGAGAGGTCCTGCGCCGCGACTTGGCCGGACTCCTCGAGCGAGCAGAGCAAGCGCGAGGCCGCGATGGCGTCCGGGTCGGAGGCGACGAGCAGCTCGAGCGCCTCCAGCATCTCTTCCTTGGCCTCGCCCAGGTTGATGAACAGGTCGTCGCGCGCGGCCATGAGGACGACCTTGTCCTTGAGCGCCGGGTAGTCGTTGCGGACGAAGTCCAGGCCCTTGCGCGACTCGATCTTGGCGATGACGTTGGCCTCGGGATCCAGCTCGAGCAGCTCCTCGACGTCCTCGCGGCGCTCGACGAACGAGAGCATGAAGTCGTGCAGCCCCAGCTTCCTCGCCGCCTCCACGTACTCGCGGTCGCCGTCGGTGAGCGAGCCTTCGATCTTCAGCGCCGGGTCCAGGATGTTGATGGGCTCGCCTTCGCCCACCACGCGGACCGGACGCCTGTTGAGGATGAGCTTGTTGCCGTCGACCAGCTCGACCGCGCGCGAGACGCAGTCCTTGAAGTGCACGTCCACCGGCAGGTCCACCTGGATGCGGTGGTTGAGCTCGACGAAGGCGTACGGCAGGTAGGCGAACTTCGCGATGCGCAGCTGCCGGCCCTTCAGGTCGAGCCAGAGCCGCTTGTCACCGCACTCGCGCTGCAGCCGTTCCAGAATCTGCGAGCGGCTGCCACCGAGCGGGGAGATGGTGTTGAAGCGCAAGGCGTCGACCTGGGGGTGGTCGATGATCTCTTGGCGGTGGTCGACGTACGGCGGCAGCGTCGCGATGACGCCCAGCGTCGAGCGATCCCAGCGTGGCATCAGGACTCCGATCTCAGAACACGCGCCCCTTCTTCTTGCCCTTCCCCTTCGCCTTCCCCGTGTCCGCCTTGGGCGGCTTGGGATCGGCCGAGGACGCCGAACCCGCTGCCGCAGGGTTGGCTGCTGCCGCCGCCGCAGCTGCCGCCTTGGGCCTGGCCGGCGCCATGGACGCGCGCAGCGCCGCGTAGCGCTCCAGCGACTTTCGGACCTCGGCACAGCGCTCGTCGGTCTGCGGCACCGCGCGCTTGGTCTTCAGGTCACCCAGGTACTCGTCGAGGGTGCGCGTCCCGCCGGCGATGGCGAAGACGCCCAGCGTCACGTCGGCGATGGCCTGGTCGCTGAGGAGCGGGATGACGAAGTCCTTGCCCAGCAGCTTCTCCCACTGGACCTGGATCTTCTCGTTCTCGCTGCCCGAGTACTGGCGGCGGATGATGAAGACGTTGTCCTTGAACTTCTTCTTGAGCTCCGCGACGACCTGCTCCGCCTCGATCGTCTCGTGCTTGCCGCCGAAGTGCCGCTCCAGGTCGCCCTTGTAGAGCGTCTCGCGGAAGCCCTCGTCGCCGGTGATGAGGAAGAACGGCAGCTCGGGGTCGCCCAGGTCGCAGCAGCGCGCGTAGTAGTACATCGTGAACTCGTATGACTCCTTGGCCTGGCCGCCGCCGTTGCCCTCCAGCCAGATGCGCTCCAGCCAGTCGTCGAGCTTGCGGATGGCCGAGAAGTCCGCGATTTGGATCGGGCCGACGTCGCTGACGATGTCGCCCACCGCCGCCAGGCTCACTTGCGGGTCATCGAGATAGCCGCACTCCATGATCTGCCCGGCGATCAGCGGCATCTTGTCGTAGATGATCTTCGGCAAGTTCCCCATCGAGCCGGTGACGTCGAAGGCGAAGACCACAGGCGTCTTGGCCTGGCACTCGATCTTGCGGTCCTTGGGGAGCAGGCCCGGGTCCGCGGCCCTGCGGCCCATCTTCTCGTCCGCCGCGGTCGAGGTGCCGCTCGAGCCCCGGTCGTAGCCGTCCTTCGTGTCGCGATCGTAGTAGCTGCCACCACCGCCCATGGAGTCCTCCCCGTCTTCCTACGCGTCAGTTCAGCCTCGACTGCCCCGTCGCCTTCGGCCGGAAATCCTCCGGCGCCACGATCCCGCGCTCCGCCAGCCTCGAGACGATCTCGTCCAAGTCCTTGACCAGCCCGCGCTCGCGGATCCCCAGCACCATCTCCTCGACCTCCGGCGGCAACAGCCGCTTGGAGGAGCACTCCGCCAGCCCCGCGATGGTCATCGCGTCGATCTCCGCGCGGCTGGCGCTGGGGATGAAGTCCGCGATCGAGGCCGACAGGCAATGCCCGTCCACGGCGGCCCTGCCCTTCTCCCGCGCCACCCGCCACGCGCCCAGCACCACCTTCTCCAGGTCCGCGCCCGACTGGCCCTCGGTGGCGTCGGCGTACGGCGCGAAGTCCTGGAGGTCGTGGGCGATGGCGTGCCGCTTGAACATCAGCGCCAGGATGGCGGCGCGCTCGCTCGAAGAGGGCAGCGGCATCAGGATCCGCTCGTCGCTGCGGCCGCTGCGCTTGAGCGCCGGGTCGATGCGGTCGGGCCGGTTGGTGCAGTTGATGACCAGGATCTGCCCGCGGATGCGCGGGTCGGCGAGCAGCTCCATCCACATCTTCATCAGCCGCTCGCTCACGCCGCTGTCGCCCTTGGGCCCGTCGCGCCCGGCCTCGGCCAGGTCCGCCTCGTCGTTCATCACCACCACCGGCGCGAGCGAGCGCAGCCCGTTGAGCAGCTTCTCCATCCGCGCCTCGGACTCGCCCACCCACATCGAGCGCACGTTGCGCGTCTTGACGAAGTTGAAGCCCGCCTCCTTCGCCAGCGCCTCGACGATGGCCGACTTGCCGGTCCCGGGAGGCCCCATCAGCGTCACGCCCATGGGCACCAGCCGCGAGTCGCCCTTGCGGATGGCCTCCAGCACCTGCGCGAAGTAGGCCTTGATGTGCGCGTTGCCGCCGATGTCGTCCAGGCCGCGGACCGGGTCCACGACCTCCATCACGTCGCCGTACTCGGCGTTGAGGATCTCCTTCTTGCGGCCCTTGACGAACTCGGGCCCCAGCTCCTCGCCCGCCTCCTCGGCCTTGCTCAGCACCTCCTGCAGCTGCCGCAGGCTCATCCCCTGGCTGGCGCGGGCGAAGGCCTGGACGTCGAAGCCCTCCGGCACCTCGTCGTCCATGCGCGCCATCAGGAACGCCACCCGCTCGTCCTGGGCCGGCTTGGGGATGAAGACCACCGGGATGCCGCAGTCGGCCACGCGCAGCTCGCCGTTGACCTTGGCCGCCTGGTCGGTGACCAGCAAGACCATGTTCCGGCGCTCGCGGACCTGGCCGTCGCGTGCCCAGTTGACGATGCGCTGGACCGTGGCCCGCTCGACGGCCGGGAGCGGGATGCCGGCGCTGATGGTCGGAGCCACGAAGTGCGCCGACTCGATCACCACCGCCACCCGCTTCATCGCCTTGAGCGCGTTCTCGAGGATGGGCAGCGCCGCCTCCGGCTCCTTGGGCAGCCCGCGCTTGGCGGCCAGGCTCTGCCGTGCCGCCGCGACCGGGTCGCTGGACACATAGCGCTCGGCCGCGGGCCGGGTCAGGTCGAGGAGCCGCTTCTCCATCGCCGGCTTGAGGCAGCCGATTCCGGCGGCGACGTCGTAGAAGGCGACCAGCTCCGCGGAGTCGAAGATCCTCTCCAGGAACGCGCGCAGCGGCAGGAACGCCTTCTCGGGCTCCTCCTCGGCATCCGGGTTGGCCACCAGCCCGTGCACGTCTCCGTGGAGCAGGAACACCGAGGCGACGCCAGCCTCGAACGGAGCCAGGATCCCCTGCTCGAACCACTCGGGCAGTCCGGAGGACTCCTCCTCTTCCTCCTGATCGTCCGAGCCCCGGTCGTCCACGTCGTCCACCCGGTCCACCCCGTCCACGTCGTCCACCTCGTCGCTCACGACTTGCCTCGCTTCTTGCCGGGGTGGCGGTGCACGGCGCCCTCGGGGATGGGCTGGCCCGAGCGGCGGCGACCCTGAACGGAGAGCTTCAAGCCCAGCTTCTGCGCCAAGCCCTGGAACCGGTCCTCGTCGGCCTCCAGGTCCTCCGGCGACTGGTAGTGCTCGAAGGAGAGCTGGGCCTCGCCGTAGCCGCCCACCTTGATGCGCAGGTACTCGCGCACCGCGCCCTCGGCGCCGGGCTTCTCGCCCTCGAGCACGAGCATCTCGTCGCCGTCCTCGCGCACCGACTGGACCTCGACCTGGAAGTCCAAAAGCTCCGCGACGATGCGCAACAGCTCCAGCTGCCAGCGCACGCCCACCGTCGAGACGACCCGGCGGGCCTCGGCGCGTTCGGCGGCAGACCGGGTCGTGGTCCGGACGGCCAGGCGGCCCCCGCGGATGCCGAACTCAAAGCCCTGGGGCGGCCGGATGCCCTGCAGGGCGCGCTCGAGCGCCTTGCCGAGCAGCGGCGCCGCGTCCAGCTCGCGCAGCCAGTCGGCGAAGACCGGGTCCTCCTGGCCGAGCTTCTCGAGCAGGTCGGCGTCGAGCTCCGGGGGCGCGACGCGGGCCTCGAACGCCTGGGGCTCGGGGGTGGCGACCTTGGCCTTGGCCACGCTGCGGTAGCCGATGTCGCAGGGCACGAGGACCCTCCCCAGAAGACGACGCCCGAGGAGCACGCTATCGGACGGTCGCGAGTGGGGTCAACGAGCCTCCCGCCGCCTCCCGGGGCCTGGGACAGCAGAGGGAGAAGCCGGCCGGCGCTGGCTTGTCCGCTCTCCGGGCGTCGTGGTAGCACTCGGGTCCTTCAGCGGTTTCACGAATCCGCGCTCCTGCGCGTGTTCCTCAGGCGGAAGAGCCGAGGAGGTCCCATGTCCGGCCATAACCGGTGGTCCAAGATCAAGCGCGTGAAGGAGGCGATGGGGGCCACCAAGGGCAAGCTCTTCAGCAAGCTCATCAAGGAAGTCACAGTGGCGGCGCGGATGGGCGGCGGCGACCCCGAGCACAACGCGCGCCTGCGCACCGCGCTGACCCTGTCCAAGGCGGCGAACATCCCCTCGGACAGCATCACCCGCGCGGTCAAGAAGGGCACCGGCGAGCTCGAAGGCATCAACTACGAAGAGTGCGTCTACGAGGGCTACGGGCCGGGCGGCGTGGCGATGATCGTCGAGTGCGTCACCGACAACAAGAACCGCACCGCCGGCGACATCCGCAACATCTTCACCAAGGGCGGCGGCAACATGGGCGAGTCCGGCTCGGTGAAGTTCATGTTCGACCGCAAGGGCGTCATCCTGATCCCGCAGGCCAGCGAGGACGCACTGATGGAGGCCGCGCTGGAGGCCGGCGCGCTCGACATCATCAACCTCGGCGCCGACGGCTTCGAGGTCCGCACCGAGCCCAACGACGTCCACAAGATCGCCGCCGCGCTGGAGCAGAAGGGCTTCAAGCCCAGCGAGGCCAAGGCCGCGTTCCTGCCCCAGACCACCGTCAAGCTCGAGGGCGACAAGGCCGAGAAGATGCTCAAGCTGATGGGCAACTTCGAGGACTGCGACGACGTGCAGAACATCCACGCCAACTTCGAGATGGACGAGAAGCTGATGGAGCAGCTGGCCGGCGACTGATCCTCACCCGTCTTCTTCGCTGGGGGCCGAATGGGCAGGCTGCTTCGCCCCGCAGGAGCCGTCCTGGCCGCGCTGGCGCTGCTGTTCTCTGCGGCGCCTTCGCTCGCCGGCACCGACGGCAGCATCGGCCTGGCCTGGGATCCCCCCAGGCCCGAGGACCCGCACGTCGACGGCTGGTTCCTCTACTGGGGCACGACTTCGGGCGGGCCCTATCCCAACAAGTCGCCGCCCATCGTCAACGACGGCACCTCGACCCCCGGCTACACCATGGGCGGGCTGACCGACTGCACGATGTACTACTTCGTGGCCACGGCCTTCACCTACGTGGCCGAGGACGACGCCGGCGCCATCCTGGAGAGCACCTTCTCGAACGAGGCCTGGGGCTGGCCGCGGCCCACCGTCACCGCGATCACGCCCGCCACCGCGGTGCAGCAGGCCAGCATCTCCATGGCGATCGAGGGCACGAACTTCAACACCACCTGGGGAACCCCGACCGTCTCCTTCGACGACCCGGCGATGGTCGCGGGCGAGGCCTCCATCCCCGACTGCTACCACCTCAGCGTGCCGGTGGACGTGAACTGCGCGAGGACCGGTCCCATCGAGGTGACGGTCACGAACCCGGAGGCGACCCTCGCCAAGAGCGCCAGCATGTTCTCGGTGACGGCCTCGGGCGGATGCGTGCCCCCGGACGCCGGCGCCGCCGAGCCCCCGGACGCCTCCACGCCGGGTCCGGACGCTGCCGAGCCTGGCCTCGACGCCGCCGCCCAGCCCGGAGCCGACGCAGCGGCCGCGGGCGAGGACGCCTCCAGCCAGCCCCCCGGACCGGATGCCGCGTCTCAATTCGCCGACGCGGCGCTGGCCTCCGAGGACGCCGCGGCCGGGCTGGATGCCCAGGGGATCGAGGCCTCGGACGCCGCTGCGGCGCTCGCGGACGCCTCCTCGCAGCCCCCGGACTCCGGCGAGGGCGCCCCCGACGGGAGCCCACCCGACAGGCCTGACGGATCCGCGACGACCTTCGCCGACACGGGGTTCCACCCGAGCACCGTCGAATCGGGCTGCGGTTGCTCCACGGCTGCTTCTCCCCTCAACGCGATCGCTCTGCTGGCCGCCGGGCTGTTGCTCGGCCGCAAGCGCCGGCGCCCCTGCGGCTGAGCATCTGCTCCCGACAGCCCCCTGCCCCGCCCCACCGGCAACCTCGCCGTCGCCGGACGGAGTGCGCACCTTGAGCGGGCATCTAGTCGCAGTGCTTGGCAATTCCCGGAGGAGGCGCGCATGGCCGATGTGAGGAAGAAGCCGGTCTACAGGCTGGAGGTCGGCGACGAGGCGCCGGACTTCACGCTGACCGGGACGAAGGAAGGCGCAGGCAAGGGCAAGGGCTTCCGCCCGTACTCGCTCGCCGAGTGGCGCGGCAAGAGCGTGGTCCTCGCCTTCTATCCGGCGGCGTTCACACCTGTCTGAACCGTCCAGATGCCCTCGTACGAGGAGGACCTCTCCGAGTTCGAGCGGCGCAATGCCCAGGTCCTGGGCATCAGCTGCGACAATCCGCACTCCAACGAGGCGTGGGCCAAGTCGATGGGCGCGCTCTCGTTTCCCCTGCTCTCCGACTTCTGGCCCCACGGCAAGACGTGCGTCGACTACGGCGTGCTGCGGCCCGACGGCCAGTCGGAGCGGGCCATCTACGTCCTCGATGGCCAGGGGATCATCCGCTACATCGACATCCACGACATCGGCCAGCAGCCGCCCACCGACAAGATCATGGCGGCGCTCGACAAGCTGAGGTGAGGCGCAGGGAGGGGGTGGGCCCGGTGGAAGAAGCCAGCCAGAAGGTGCAGCTGGAGATGTCGCGGTACTGCGTGCCCTACACGCCGTTCCGCAAGCGGCTCGACGAGTCGGTCATCTGCCTGGTGACCACCGCCGGCGTCTACCACCAGGCCGACCCCGCCTTCGCCCCCGAGGGCGACGAGAGCTACCGGATCATCCCCGGCGGCGCCCCGATCTCCGAGCTGCGCTACTCGGACACGCACTACGACCACTCGAGCGTCGACCGGGACCTCAACTGCGTCTTCCCCATCGACCGCATCCACGAGCTGGGCCGCGAGAAGCGCATCGGCGGGCCGTCCGAGCGCCACTTCTCGATGGGCTTCTCCCAGGCGCTGCGCAAGCTGCGCGACACCACCGTGCCCCGGCTCGCCCAGGAGGTGGAGCGGGT
The DNA here is from genome assembly GCA_036504155.1 of Myxococcales bacterium. Lineage (GTDB taxonomy): Bacteria > Myxococcota > Myxococcia > Myxococcales > UBA5297 > JACRCT01. The sequence goes on along the minus strand of DASXVQ010000031.1, from coordinate 29,297 downwards.
CCGGCCCGACGCGGTGCTGCTCACCGGGGGCTGACGCCTCTGCCACCGCACGGTCGTGACGGTCCAGAGAGCCATCGAGATGCTGGGGATTCCGACGGTGACCATCACCGTCGAGCCCGAGGAGTCGGTGCAGGCCCGCCCGCCGCGCGCGCTCTGCCCGCGCGGGTTCCTCCCCGGCTCGTCGTTGGGCCGCCCCGACGACCCCGCCCTGCAGAAGTGGATCCTCATGGACGCGCTGCAGCTGCTCGTCAGCCCGCCCGAGCCAGGGACCGTGGTCACCCGCGACTACGCCTGAGGGCGAGCTCGCCCGCGCTCCGAGCGACGGGTTGGGGGGAAGAGGCCCGAGAATTCTCGACGCTGGCCGGAGCTTACGCCGCTGGGCCCCGGGCATTACTCCAGTCTCTTGGTGGGGTCGGGGACGGCGGGCGGTGATGAAGAAAGACCACGAAGTGATGATGGCGGAGCTCGCGCAGGCGGTCGGCCGGCGCGTCCGCGAGCTGCGGCTCGCCCGCCCCGCTCCCGAGAGCACGCTGACGGCACTCTCCCGGCGCGCGGGAATGAGCGTCTCGTTCCTGTCGATGATCGAGAACGGGCACCGGCTGCCCAGCCTAGGTGCACTCGTCGCGCTCTCCCGGGCCCTGGAGACGCCCCCCGCGAACCTGCTGGAGGTGGCCGACCAGCTGCCGGTCTCGGAGGTGCCGCCCGGCGACGGACCCGACGCGGAACTGCCGGACGATCTGCCGCCCGATCCCGTGCCCGGCGCCTTCGCCCCACCCGCGCCGGCGGCGACCCCGTCGGCGGCCGAGCTGCTCGAGCCGGTCGCCACCTTCTTCCGCGCGCGCGGGCTCGGCGAGCGCGAGCTCAGCGAGCTGCTCGAGGCCGCCCGCACGCTCTTCTCCTGAATTGGCGGAAGGATCAGCGCCGGCGGCGGGCCGGGGCCGGCCTGGCGGTCCGTCGCTGCGGCGGCTGGGGCCGAGGGTACGGGCGCAGCTCGATGGGCTTGAAGACCACGCGCTCGCCCTCCTCGCAGAGGTAGCCCACCGGCGTCGCCGACAGGTTCGCGCGTCCCCCGCCCTCCCCGGCCAGCGCGATGTGGACCACGGCCACGGGGATGATCGTGTGGCCGTCGAGCTTGAGCGGGTCGCCGAAGACCGCCCTCACGTCGGCCTCCTCCGCCAGCTTCTCGCCGAACTCCTTGAGCGCCCGTTCGAGGTTCATGTGGCCTCCTCCCGTTCCATCGTAGCCCCGGGGCCTGCGGACGCGGGGACGACGCGCCCCAAATGGGATAAGTTGGCGCCGTCCTCTTCCCACCCCGACCACCCGCCCGGAGAGCCCCATGAGCGACAAGCCCGTGAAGCCCCAAACCTCGATCTTCTCCAAGGGCTACGACCCGCACCTCTCCGAGGGCGCCGCGAACCCGCCGGTGTTCCGCACCTCGACCTTCCTGTTCAAGAACGCGATGGCGGGCAAGCGCGCCTTCGAGATCGCCTACGGCCTGCGCCAGAAGGACCCCGGCGAGATCCCCGCGCTCATCTACACCCGCGTCAACAACCCCAACGCGGAGATGGTGGAGGACCGCGTCGTCGCCTGGGACGGCTTCGAAGCCGCGGCCCTCTTCGGCTCGGGCATGGGCGCCATCTCCTGCACCTGCCTGACCTTCCTGCGCCCCGGCGACACCCTGCTCTTCTCCGACCCGGTCTACGGCGGCACCGAGGCGCTCTTCAGGCACGTGCTGCCGCTGTTCGGCATCAAGTGCATCCCGTTCCCGGCGACGAGCAACCGCGCGCAGATCGAGGAGGCCGCCAAGGGAGAGAAGAACGTCCGCGTGGTCTACATGGAGAGCCCGGCCAACCCCACCATGGTGCTCGCCGACCTCGACGCGGGCCGCCAGGTGGCCGACGCGCTCTCCACGCCGGAGAAGCGCTGCCTGTTCCTGGTCGACAACACCTTCCTCGGCCCGGTGCTCTCGCGGCCCAAGGACTTCGGGGCGGACATCGTCCTGTACTCGGCGACCAAGTTCATCGGCGGGCACTCCGACCTCATCGCCGGCGTGGCCATGGCCTCTCGCGCGCTCATGGACCAGATCAAGGTGACGCGCACCCTGCTCGGCTCCATCTCCGACCCCGACACGGCCTGGCTCATCCTGCGCAGCCTGGGAACCCTGCAGCTGCGCATGGAGAAGCAGCAGGAGAACGCCCAGAAGATCGTCGCGCTCCTGCGCGGCCACCCCAAGGTCGAGTGCGTCGCCTACCCGGGCCTGCCGGAGATGGGCGACCAGCAGGTCATGCTCTTCCGCAAGCAGTGCAAGGGCGCGGGGAGCCTCATCAGCTTCTGCATCAAGGGCGGCGAGAAAGAGGCCTTCAAGCTGCTCGACACGGTCAAGGAGTACAAGCTGGCCGTGAGCCTGGGCGGCATCGAGACCCTCATCGAGCACCCCGGCACGATGACGCACTCGGACATGACCCAGGAAGAGCAGAAGCGCGCCGGCATCCGCGAAAACATGATCCGCATCTCGGTCGGCCTCGAGGACCCGGACGACCTGGTCGAGGACATGAAGCGGGCGCTCGCGGCCGTCTGAACCTCGCGCTCCGCCCCCGGCTCTCACCGGGCATGAGAGCGTTCCTGCGAGTCGCGGCCAAGGCGCTCATCGGCGCGGCCGGCGGCGCGGTGGCGATGATCGCCGTCGGCCAGCTGGTCGCGCTCTACACCGAGACCTGCTACGTGGTCTGCCAGCCGGCGGTCGCCGCCCAGCTCGGCGCCCTCAGCGGGGCCGTGGCGGTCTTCACCATCCAGCCCTACAAGCCCGGGTAGCGGCCCGCCCCTTCGCGGTCGGTCGGCTCGAGCGATCGCGCGTCCCGCTCGCGACGCTCTCGCGAGTCGCTTTCGGAGAAACGGACCCGCCCAAGAAGAGAGCGGCCGCGTCGCTCGAGAGCGACGCGGCCGCCGGACTTCAACTATCGGGGCAGTGGGTTACTCGCCGCAGCTCCACCACTTGCCGTCCGGGCAGGCCCGGCCGTCCTTGTAGCAGAAGCAGCTGCAGGTGCCGTTGACGCACTGGCTGTCGAACTCGCCGGTGTACGGTCCGCACTCGCGGGCGCACTGGCCGCAGTTGTACAGGTCGTTGTTCAGGTCGGTGCACTGGCCGTTGCAGATGGTCGTGCTCACGTCGCAGCACTTCGCGTGATCGTTGCTGGGGCAGTTCGAGCCGTCGGCGCAGGCGCAGGTGCAGCGGCCGCCGACGCACTGGCTGTTGGCGTCGCCGCCCGACTGGATGAGGCACTTGACCTTGCAGCCACCGCAGTTGTCCGCGTCGGACAGCGGGTCGATGCAGGCGCCGCTGCAGTTCTTCAGCGGTGCGTCGCAGGGGCAGTTGTTCGGGTTGTTGGACGGGCACATCGTGCCGTCCTGGCACAGGCAGGGCTTCGGGCAGCTGGAGGTGGTCTTGCCGTCCGGGCAGGTGCTGCCGTCGGTGCACTTGCAGCTGCACTTGCCGGCGGAGCAGATGCTGTTGGCGTCGCCGGTGGTGCCCACGCAGCTGGTGGCGCAGGCGCCGCAGTTGTTGCGGTCGGTCTGGGTGTTGATGCAGCCGCTGCTGCACTTGGTCTGGCCGGCCGCGCAGGCGCAGGTGGAGACCGAGGCGCCCGGGCAGGCGGAGCCGTCGGCGCACTTGCAGCTGCACTTGCCGGCGGAGCAGGTGCTGGTCGCGTAGCCGGTGCTCACGGTGCAGACCTTGCCGCAGGAGCCGCAGTTGCGCGAGTCGGTCTGCAGGCTCTTGCAGCCGGCCCTGCAGGCCGTCTGGCCGGTGGGGCAGGCGGGGGTCGAGGCGTCGGGCGGGGTGCAGCCCGGGAGCACCTTGTCGATCGGGAACTGCCAGGGGCCGCCGATGATCCAGTCCTTGGTGGCGAAGATCTGGTAGGTCTTCGGGACCTTCGGCACGCACTCGGAGGTCAGGGGGACGCAGAGCTTGGCGCCGATGGCCCCGCTGGCGTTCACGTAGGCGTCAGCCTTGATCTCGGTCTGGCAGGGCTTGCCGAGGACCGCCTTGACCGAGCCCCTCAAGCCGACCTCGGCGCCGATGTCGATGTACGGGCCCGCCGCGCCGTAGACGAGGAAGTTGAAGGTGATGGTCGGAGACACCGCGACCTTGAAGCCGGCCTCCGCCTCGACCGAGAAGTTGGCGGTCTTGGTGTAGGTCGGCGTCGGCGGCACGAAGCTCCACTTGGCCGCGTCGGTGTACTGCAGGGTGGCGCTGTAGGTGACGCCGTAGGAGGCCGAGCCGTTGATCATGATCGACCCGAAGGCGGTCGCGCCGACGGGCAGCGAGAACTCGACCGAGGGAATGATGGCCACCGGGCCGATCCAGATGGCGCCGAGCTTGAACGGGCCCTTCGCCCGGTCGGGCAGCAGCTGGACGCTGTAGGACGCCGAACCCTCGGCCTTGAGCTCGTTGATGTTGAGGTTGAGCATCGGGCCACCGACGATCTGGATGCGGAACAGGTCGATGTACGGCATCCGCACCGACCAGTTCACGATCTGCGGGCCGGCGATGACCAGGTCGACGATGACCCGCGCGGTCATGGTCGCCTTGGCGGAGACGGTGCCCGAGAACTGCAGCCCCATGCTCTTCTCGCCGATGCCTTCCTTCTTCTCCTGAGTGCCCGAGGCCTGCTCGCCGCCGGTGCCGCCGCCCTCCGAGTCATAGACCTCCAGGGGCTGTTCGGCGTGGAGCCAGCCGTACTGGACGACGTCGGTGATCAGGCCGGGGTAGGTGGACACGACCACGCTGCCGCCATCGACGGTGATGGAGCGGATGCCGCGCACGAACGAGGTGCCGCCACACTCGCGGCTGCAGTAGAGGAAGTCGCCCGCCTTGCGGCCCAGCAGCCAGGTGTCCGTCCTGGAGAACGTCAGGGCGTCCTCGCTCACCTTGACCGAGTCGCGGCTGCTGGTGGTGAAGACGTCGAAGGCCCGCGGGTTGAGCACGATGTTGGCGTTCGGCTCGCCGTAGCGGCGACGGAGATCCGAGTAGTCGACCTTCGCCTGCTCCTCGGTGATCGAGGGCATCGTGTTCGGCACCGACGTGATCGTCGTCGTCGAAGGAGGCACCGGAGAGATCGTCTCTTCGGGAGCCCTCGTCTCACCACAACCGGCGAAGACGAGGAGGACTGAAACTGCCAGGCCAAAACCGAGACGTACTCCAGCCCGTGCGGTCATTTGGAGATACCCCTTCCTCTAATCAGGCGCAGGAGCGCGCCAAGCAGCCCGAATCCTACCGGACGAACGCCCGTCTGGCCCTCAGGCAAGTGGCCGATGCGACAAGGACTGACTTCGGAGTCGAGGTCCCACCTCGGCGCACATCACAGCTTGCAGACGCCGTTGTTGCAGACGTTGGTGGGGCAGTCGGAGTTGAGGTTGCACGAGCCGCACATGAAGCTGCCCGAGTTGCAGCCGAACTCGGGCTTGTCGCATTGGGCCGGCTTCTCGCACTGCTTGCAGCGACCCGCGCAGATCGGCTTGTTGACGGAGCAGTCCGCCGCCGTCCGGCACTCGGCGCAGTCGTAGGGCGTGCAGTAGGGCGTGGTGGCGCTCTGAGCCGCACAGGCCGCGTTCGACGCGCAGGGCAGGCACAGTCCCAGGAACGGGGAGCCGGCGGTGGCGTCGCAGTACGGCGCGCGCCCGTCGGGAGAGCACGGCGCGCTGGCGCCGCACGGGGCCGTGCAGGAGATGGTCACCGGGTCGCACAGGCCACCGTTGGGGCAGTCGGCGTTGGCGGTGCAGCCGCAGGTCTTGTCGGTCAGGCACACCGGCGCGTCGCCTCCGCAGGGCTTGGTGGCGTCGCAGTGGCAGTACCCGTCGGTCCCGCACGTCAGCGGCGCCTTGCAGGAGCTGGCCTGGCACGAGCGCAGGCAGGCCCCGAACAAGCAGTTGGGCCTGGAGAAGGGGCAGTCCGAGGAGGCTTTGCACTCCAGGCAGGCCCTCACGGTGGTGTCGCAGATGGAGAGCGGGGCGTAGTGGGCCGCGCAGTCCGCGTTCGCGAGGCACTGCACGCAGGTGTTGTCCGACGGATCGCACACCTCGTTGGGCGCGCAGCCGCCGCAGGTGTCGCTGCCGGCGTCGGCGCCGGAGGTGCCGCACTTGCCGCCCAGGCAGACCGGGCTCGTGTCCGGGCAGTCGAAGTCGTCCACGCACGAGCCGCACAGGTGGGTGTTGAAGTTGCAGCCCAGCGCCGCCGGGTTGGTGCAGTCCTGCCAGGTCACGCAGCCCATGCACTGGCCGCGGCAGTTGGGCTTGGTGGGATCGGTGCAGTCCGCGTCGTTGCGGCAGCCGACGCATCCGGTCGCGGTGCAGAACTCGCCCTGGCTGCAGTCGGTGTTGCTGAGGCAGGGCAGGCACACCCCGTAGGTGGCGGCACCGACGGTGAGGTTGCAGTAGGGCGCCGCGCCGTTGGGGTTGCAGGAGGTCGCGGTGCAGGGGGCGGCGCAGGTGCCCTGGGGATAGGCGAAGGTGTCGCAGACCTTCCCGGTCGGGCAGTCGGAGGTCTGCTTGCAGCCGCAGAGGTAGACGCCGGGCTCGGTGTTGCAGACCGGCGCGCCGCCGCCGCAGTCGGTGTCGGCGCTGCAGTGGCACAGGTTGTCCGCCTCGCTGCAGAGGTCGGTCGGGCCGGGGCAGTCGGTGTCGGCGGCGCACTTGCCGCAGCGGTGGTCCAGGCAGCCCTTCTTCTCGAAGCCGCAGTCGGCGCCCGCCAGGCACTCCACGCAGCGTTTCTCGGCCGCCAGGCAGAAGGCGCCGCCGAAGCTGCCGGCGCAGTCGAGGTTGTCGAGGCACTCGACGCACGTCTTGGCCGCCAGGTCGCAGACCCAGCCGGGGCCGCTCGAGGCGCAGTCGGCGTCGGCCTGGCAGGTGGTGCAGGTGCGGGTGGCCAGGCTGCAGATCTGGCCGTTGGGGTTGCCGGCGCAGTCGGCGGCGTCGACGCAGCCGACGCAGCGGTGCTCGGCGCTCAAGCAGTTCGGGGCCGTCGCGGTGATGCACTGGGCGTCGGCGTCGCAGCCGGAGCAGGTCTTGAGCGCCCGGTCGCAGAACTTGCTCACGGTGCTGCTGGCGCAGTCGGTCTCGGTCAGGCACTCCACGCACTTCTTGGTGGCGGTGTCGCAGGCCGGCTTGAGCGAGGAGGTGCAGTCGCTCTTGACCAGGCAGGCCACGCACTTGCCGCTGGCCGGGTCGCAGATCTTGGTGGTGCCGCTGCAGGTGACGTTGGCGCAGCGGTCGATCTTGGTGCAGACGCCGGCGGTGCACGCCATGTCGGCGGCGCCGCAGTTGGTGCCGTCAGGAGCGTCGCCGCTCTCCGCGCAGACCGACTTGCCGGTCGCGCAGGAGGTCGTGCCGGTCTTGCAGGGGTTGGTGACCGTGCAGTCCTGGTCGGGGACGCAGCTGGACTTGCAGGTGCCGCCCGAGCAGGTCTCGCCGGCGTTGCAGGTGATGCCGATGCAGGTCTTGTCCAGGCAGACCGCGCCCTTGCAGATCTGGTCGGCGGTGCACACGACCGTGGCGGAGCAGGTCTTCAGGTAGCAGGCGCCCTTCACGCAGGTCGAGGTGGTGTTGCAGGCCCCGCCGCAGACGCCGCAGTTCTCGTTGTCGGTCTGGATGTCGACGCACTCGCCCTTGCACTTGGACAGGCTCCCGCAGGACGTCCCTGCATCCGGCTTTGCCGCTGGACCGGAACAGGCGAGGACCAGCGCGGCAGCGACGACGTACAGGGACTTCCCCATGTGTGGCTCCCAGACCGGCGTGGCCATGCGCCGGAAAAAATTTGCGTCAGGATAGCGCCGATGGGTCCCCGCGGGAAAACGCAGGTTCTCCGACACCCGCCCACACCCCGCGTCCGCATCGGCCGGCTTACCGATGGTCACGCCGTCGGCGACCTGCCAGGATGACCACCAGATTCGAGCTGACCTCCACTGACGACGTCTCTTTCGAGGAAGGATGCAGCGATGAAGCGCATGAGCCTCCTCATCCGCAGCGAAGAAGGCCAGGGCATGACGGAGTACATCATCATCGTCGCCCTGATCGCGATTGCGGCCATCGCCGTCATCACCCTCTACGGGCAGCAGTTGCGGGCGCTCTTCGCCGCCTCCTCCAACGCGATGGGCGGCCAGGAGTACAACGCGAACGTGGCAGCCTCGGGCGGCGGCTACAAGCGGGCGGGCGCGGAGCGCAAGGGCGTCTCGAACTTCGGGACCAACAACTTCCAGAACGAATAGGCGGCCGGCCCGACGGCCCGCGTCCATTCGCTCTACCCAGTCTTCTTCGAGGCGGGCCTAACCGGCCCGCCTCGCTGTTTTTGCGAGTGCGCGGGCGAAGCCCTTCCCGAAGGCCCAGTCCAGATCCCCTCGCAGTGACTCGAAGATCGGCGGCAGCTTCGGGTCGGCGAGGCAGGGATAGCGGCGCGGCGGATGGGCCCCGACGAGCTTCCAGGTGGACGGCGAGACCAGCGTCAAGGCCGTCCGGCCCTGTGCGAAGTCGACGACGATGAGCGGGAACAGGCGGCAGCTGAGCGGCTGGATATCCGATTGATCGACGCCGCGGCGCCGGGCGAGGCCATGGAGCCGGCAGCGGATGCGGCCCGCATCATCGATCAGCGAGCAGACGCAGCGGCCGCCCGGCCGGGCCAGGTGGCCGGCCTCGCACCAGCCCTCGGGGAGTTCCCGTTTGGCGATGCGCCGCAAGCGGCGCTCCTCGCCCGAGTCGAGCGCGACCTCCGCGTCGGCGCAGCAGCTTCGCCACTGCCCGCGCCCGGGACGGGGCGCGCACCGATCGGATACGCAAGAGAAGCGCTGCGAGAGCAGGTCGCGATCGACCAGCACTCCCCCGACCGTCACGATCTTCCCCGAGGACATCCGCCGCAGCAGCCAGCCGTCCCAACCACCCTCCGGGCCGTCGTCGCCTGCCGGCGGCCCCTCCTCGCCGGGAGAAGTGCGAAGCCAGGTCCGCAGCCGGGGATTGGGGCGAAAGCGCAGCAGCTCGGCTCGGGTCATGGTCACAGTCACGGTCCCATCCTCCTCGCCCGCGCGCTTGTCTCCGGGCGGTTGCGCAGCACGGCGAGCGCCTTCCGGGCGGAGACGCTCCAGCCAAAGCGCTGGCCGGCGGCCGCCGTCAGCCCCAGCGCGGCCCAGCTCTCGCTCTCCCTTGGCGCTTCTCCAGCGAGCGCGGCGGCGATCTCCAGCAGGGCCTCGGCGGTGCCGGCCCGGGCCGCGTCGGCGCCCCAGCGCGCCACCTGATCGCACAGCTGCGAGCCCTGCAGGGAGGTCGTCGCCCGTTCGCAGAGGCGCCGCAACGGCTCGACCGCGGCCGCGGCGATGGGCAGGTCCGCGAGCGCCAGCGCGGTCCTCGGCTCGAAGAGCCAGACCTCGACGCGCTCGAGCGCGCGGAAGGCGGCCTCGCGCGCCGCGCGGGTCCTCGGCCGATCTCCCGCCGGCACGCCAAGCAGATGCGAGCACAGGGTCTCCAGCCGCCGCTGCGCCGGGAGATCCTCCTGATCCACCGGGACCTCGGTCGGGTCCTTCCAGGCCGCCGCGGCGAGCGAGGCCATGCGCTCCTCGAGGACCGCGAGCGCTTCGGCCTTGCAGGCCAGGCTCGCGAGCGCCTTGGCCGCCTGGGGCCAGGGAGCGTCCTTCTGCGCCGAGCCGAGCGCCTCCGCCGCGAGCCGAGCCGCCTTCTCCGGGACGAGCAGGCCCCAGCTCACCGGCTGCGCGAAGTGCTCCATCAGCGCCTGGCGGACCTCCAGCGAGGGGTGACGCCCGAGCGCGAGCGCGGTCGCCGCGAAGCGCTCGCGGAAGCGCGGGGCCACGTCCTCCTCGCGCAGCTGCAACACCGCCCGGGCCAGGTCCCGTTCCGGGTGGGCCGCGGCCGCTTCGAACATCCGCCAGGAGCCTTCCTCGTCCAGCCGCCGCCCGGCCGCGTGCAGGAGCGCCACGCGCACGTCGCGGTGCAGCTTCTCGCGCCGCCACTGGTGCTCGAGCAGGTCGCCCACGCCCGGAAGCTGCACGCTGCCCAACAGGCGCAGCACCTCCTTGTGGACCGTGACCTTGATCTTCTCGCGCGCCAACAGGCCCCGCAGCGTCTCGAGCAGCGAGGCGTCGGTGACCAGCCGGGCGAGCCGCGGCATCGCGTACATCGCCACGCGGGCCCGGTCTCCGTCGAGGTTGTCGAGCAGGATGGGCAGCCCCGCGGCCGGCTCGTCGAGCCAGACGAGCGCGCCCAGTGCCGCCTCGGCCATCGGGATCTCCGGGCTCCGGCTGATCGAATCGAGGCTCGCCGCGCTGGTGACCGGCAGCCGCGCCAGGACGAAGACGAGGTGGGCGCGGGTCGCGGCGTGCTGGCCCTTGTCCTTGCGCGCCGCGGTCAGGGTCCGGGCGAAGACGTGCTGCTGTCGCGGCAGCCAGGCCTCGAAGCCGTCGGTGGCCGGGAACAGCCAGCCCGCCTTGCTGCTGGCGAAGCGGCCGCTGAGCACCCGGCCCTCGATGAACGGGCCCAGCCAGTCCTGCCGGCTCTCGTGCAGGTGCCGCCAGACCGGCGCCAGGACCACCGCGGACTCGTCCCAGTCGAGCAGCTTGCGCACCCGCTCGTCGCGCTGCTTCGGGTCGTCGAGCCACAGCTCCGCGGCACGCTGGCTGTTCCAGCGCTCGGACGGGATGGAGGTGAAGACGATCTCCGCGAGCAGCTTCTGCAGGCGCTCGTGGCCGCGGGCGCGGCGGCCCAGCGCGGCGGCGAGCGCGAGGACGTTGCCGTTGACCTCGCGCGCGACCTCCTTCTCGAACCAGGGTAGCAGCACGTCCACCAGCGCCCTCTCCGCGCCGCGGCGCAGCCCGTGCTGGAACGACGGGAAGGCCAGCACCGGCCGCTGCTCGGCGAGCTCGAGCATGGCGCGCAGCGCCGCCTGGAACAGCGCAGAGGCCGGCTCGTGCGCCCAGGCGACCAGCAGCCGGTGCGCGAGGCGCTGCACGGCCATGCGCGTCCCGGACGAGGTGTCGCGGGCGTTCACCGCGAAGTCGGCGAAGGCGAGCAGGTGGTCGGCGTGGCCCGGCTGGAAGAGCGAGACCGGCACCCGGCACAGCCCGTCGTAGGCCGCCAGGCGCACCGGGTCCTGCTCGTTCTTGAGGATGAGCAGCGCCTGCAGCGTCTCGTCCAGGCCGCGGCGGTTGGAGGCGATGCAGGCCAGGCGCAGCGACCAGCCGCGAGCGCGGTCCTCGCCCTTGGCCGACTTGCTCTCCGCCTGCAGCGCCGCCAGCGCCTCTTCGACGGGGAGCCACGCCGTCAGCGCCAGGGCGCGCTGCGGGTCGCGCTGGACCTCGGGCAGCTTCAGCATGCGGCGGGCCGCGGCGTGGCGCTCCTCGTGGGGCAGGACGGTCAGCAGCCGGTCCGACCAGATCTCCTTCGACGTCTCGCAGCCTTCGAGGGCGGCGGCCAGCACGGCCGCGCGGCGCGACGGGGGCAGCTCGGCCAGGAGCGATGCGAGCGCGTCGCGCGAGGGCGCCAGGGCGCGGGCGAGCGCCGTCAGGGACTTCTCGGGGAGCGCGCGGGCGCCTCGCAGCAGGGCCCGGGGGACGGGTTGGCTGGCGTTGGCCGAGAGGGCGCGGCAGGCCAGCTCGACGGTCCGCTCCGGCGCGGCGCGCAGCAGGTCGCTCCAGGAGTCCTCGAACACCAGGTGGAGCGAGGCGCGGGGCCCAAAGCGCTCCCATAGATCGAGGACCTGCTGGGGCCGGTTGCGGGCCAGGGTCGGCACCGCGGTGCAGAGCCGGCCCCAGGCGATCCAGATCGCCGCGTCGCTGGACGCTTGCTCGAGCTCGCGGGTGAGAGTGGCGAGGACGAGATCGGGATGGCGCGCGGCCATGCGGGCCCAGCGGACGACGCCGACACCGCGCTCCTCGATCTGGCGGCGCACGAACGCCTCGTCGCACCACTCGAGCAGCGGGCGGGCGGCGCGGTAGTCCAGCTGGGCAATGAGCGCCTCGGCCAGCGGCTGGGCCAGATCCTGTCGGCGCAGCCTGGAGATCTTCGCCGCGAGGCCCAGGCGGGTCGCGGGTGCCGAGCTCCGGGCCGCGGCGACCAGGGCCTTGCCGTCCTGGCAGCGACTGGCAGCCTGCGCCACCGCTGCGCCACGGACCTGCAGGGAGGGATCGCCCAGCGCGGAGAGGACGAGCGACTCGCGGCCGGCGAACGCGGCGATGAGCACTCTCAGGCGCCGTTCATGGGCGTCACCGGAAGCCAGGGTCTCGATCGCCGCGTCGATCGCCTTGCGATCCGCCTGGCGGACCCAGAGCGCCAGGGCGTGGTCGCGCTCTCGGCGGCAGAGCTTGTCCAGGCGCTGCGAGAGAGTGTCGAACGATTCCATCCGGGCCTCCGGGAAGGCGGACATCGTCGCCGCGGGAGGCGGCGGGCGCAACGCGCGCTCGACCAAAGCGTGAAAGAATCCTGCCGCCCATGCCCCTCCCCCACCGCGCCATCGCCTCCCTGGCCCTGGGCCTCGCCGTGCTCTTGGCGGCGAACGCGACGGCATGGGCCGAGCCCGACGTGCAGGGCCAGAGCGGGCCCGACTCCCAGGCCACCCACTCCCAGGAGCCACCGCCAGCCCCCGCCCCACCCGAAACACCACCTGCGGCCAAGCCCGATCTCCTCCTCGACATCGACATCGGCCTGACCTTCTCGCTCGGCGAAGCGCCGGCGATCAGCCCCGGCCTCTCGCTGGGCGGCCACTTGCGCTGGGACTTCTTCTCGCTGGGGCTGGAGGCCCGCGCCACCCTCCCCGTCGGCGCCGTGCTGGCGGCCTTCCCCGGCGGGTCCCTCTCCGCGCACCAGGTGACCGGGGCGCTCATGGGCTGCGGCCACTACGGCTTCGTCGCCGGGTGCCTGGTCGGCACCGTGGGCGCGGTCTGGTTCGAGAGCCGCAACGTCCCCGACCCGCGCACCGACACCAAGCTCGCCTCGACCCTGGCCCTGCGCCTCCAGGGCGAGTACCCGCTCATGGACTGGCTCATCGTCCGCGCCCACCTCGACTTCGGCGCGAACCTGCTGCGCTCCACGGCCTCCGTCGGCGGCGCGGGCGTCTGGACCACCCCGGCGGTCTTCGGCCTCCTCGGCCTCGGGGCCGCCTGGCGCTTCTGAGATTGGGCCGCGGCCCGGCCGGCGCGACCGCGACCGGCCACGGCCGCCCCGGCGCGGAGGCCGGCAGCGACCGACAGGACATCCGTTCAGTATTCTCTTTGACCTGCGCACGTTCTTGGGCGACTCTCCCCTCCTCTCATGCGCGTGCTCGGAATCGATCCCGGAACGCAGTACCTCGGCATGGGCCTCGTCGACCGAAACGGCGGCCCTCCGACGCACGTCGCGCACTTCCTGCTCGAGCCCAAGCACCACGGCGAGCTGCCCGACAAGCTGGCCTACCTCTTCGAGGGCATCTCCGAGGTCATCGCCCAGCACCGGCCGGACGCGGTGGCCGTCGAGGGCGTCTTCCACGCCAAGAACGCGCGCTCGGCCATCATCCTGGCGCACGCCCGCGGCATCGCCCTGCTCTGCGCCGCCCGCGCCGACCTGCCGGTCTTCGAGTACGCGCCGGCCACCGTGAAGAAGGCCGTCGGGGTCAGCGGCGCCGCCGAGAAGGACTCGGTGATGCGCATGGTCTGCTCCCTGCTGCGCCTGGAGAAGGTCGAGCGCTCCGACTGCGCCGACGCCCTGGCCATCGCGCTCTGCCACCTGAACCACGCCCTGCCCGCCCGGCCCGCCGGCGGCTACACCATCGTGAGGCGCTCGTGATCGCGTCCCTGAACGGCCTGGTCGACTCCAAGTCCGCCGACGAAGCGGTGATCGACGTCAACGGCGTCGGCTACCGCGTCTACCTCTCGCTGCGCTCGCAGGCGCGCATGCCGCCCGTGGGCCAGAAGGTGAAGCTCTTCATCCGCACCGTGGTCCGCGAGGACGCCCTCGACCTGTACGGCTTCACCTCCCTGGACGAGGAGGAGCTGTTCCTGATGCTCACCTCGGTCTCCTCCATCGGCCCCAAGACCGCGATGAACGTCCTGTCGGGCATCGAGCCCGGCGAGCTGGCCCACGCCATCGCCAGCAACGACCTGGCGCGGCTGACCAAGCTGCACGGAGTCGGCAAGAAGACCGCCGAGCGCCTGGTCGTCGAGCTCAAGGACAAGGTCAAGCCGCTGCTCATCGCCGCGCCCGCGCTCGCCGCCGCCGGGGGATCCGGGATCTCCGGCGGCCTGCCCAGCGACCTCGTGTCCGCGCTGGTGAACCTGGGCTACAAGGAAGCCACCGCGGAGAAGGCCGCCGAGGCCGCCGCGCTCAAGCTGGGCGCCGACGCCAAGCTGGACGCACTCATCCGCGAGGCCCTGCGCGCCGCGCGAGGCTGACCGAACGGACCGATAGGCCATGGCCAAGAAGAAGGAAACGCTGCCGCCCAACCTGGACCCGGTGCCCCGCGAAGAGGAGCGGCGCTTCGAGGCCTCGCTGCGGCCGCAGAACTTCGACGAGTACGTCGGGCAGAAGAGCATCCTCGGCAAGCTGCGCGTCTACGTCGCCGCGGCGCGCAAGCGCAACGACGCCCTCGACCACTGCCTGTTCTCCGGGCCTCCCGGGCTGGGCAAGACCTCGCTCGCGCACATCATCGCCAAGGAGCTCGGGGTCGGCATGCACATCACCTCGGGCCCGGCCATCGAGAACAAGGGCGTGCTCGCGGGGTTCCTCACCGGGCTGTCGAGCGGGGACGTGCTGTTCATCGACGAGATCCACCGGCTGAACGCGATCGTCGAGGAGTACCTGTACCCGGCGATGGAGGACCGCTGCATCGACATCCCGCTGGACGCCGGGCCGCACGGGCGAACGGTGCGCATGGAGGTGCCGCCGTTCACGCTCATCGGGGCCACCACGCGCACCGGCCTGCTCACCTCGCCCTTGCGCGAGCGGTTCCAGATCCAGGAGCGGCTCGACTTCTATGCGCCGGAGGACCTGGAGACCATCGTCCGGCGGTCGGCGAAGATTCTGAGGATCCCGATCGACGACGAGGGGACCCAGGAGATCGCCCGGCGGGCGCGCGGGACCCCGCGTATCGCCAATCGGCTGCTGCGGCGGCTGAGGGACTTCGCGGAGATCGAAGGCGACGGGCGGATCACGCGGGAGATCGCGGACAGCTCGCTGAGCCGGCTGGAGATCGACGCGCGCGGGCTCGACCCGATGGACCGGAGAATCCTCGAGACCATCATCGACAAGTTCGGCGGAGGGCCGGTGGGCGTGGAGACCATCGCCGCCTCGATCGGCGAGGAGCGGGACACCATCGAGGACGTCTACGAGCCGTTCCTGATGCAGCAGGGGTTTCTGCAGCGGACGCCGCGGGGACGCGTGGCGACGGCGCGGGCCTTCGAGTACTTCGGGAAGAAGCAGCCGAAGGGGCAGCAGAGCCTGCTGTAGACGTCGGGTCGGTCGCGTCGGTCAGTCGCGTCGGTATCGCGTCGGTCGGTCGCGACGGGAGTACCCGGCCTCCGCGCCGGGGTCGGGCGAGCGCGGGCAGCGTCAAGCTACTGGTCAGGCATCAGGCACGAACGACTCGTCGCCCTGAAGCCCGCGCTCGAACTTCAGGAACTCGAAGTAACCGCAGCGGCTGCCGAGCGGATAGTCGCGGCAGGTCTGCGGGCGCGCCTCGTGGGCCGAGCACTGCCGCTTCTTCTGGTCGAAGAGGATGCAGGTGGATTTGTAGATGTGGTCCTTGCGGTGCCGGAGCCCGACCTCCCCGTCGAGGATCTTGGTGAAGCGGTCTTCGGTCTTCTTCATCGACAGGCCGAAGTGCTTGGCCAAGCGGGCGAGGTCGCGTCTCGTGATTGAGATGAGCTCGTAGTTGCAGCAGAACCCCGGGCACTTGGAGCAGTCGAACCTGGGCCGGTCGGAGCTGGCCTTGCTGCCTGTCTTGGGCCGCCGCATCTGGGTCTCACCCTCGCTTCTGGCCGCGGCGTTCGGCTCATCGTGCGCGGCCGCAAGCGGCTCGCATACTGCCATGGGCGGCCAACGAGGGCCGCGTTGATCCCTTTGGGTTTCTCGCCCCTGCTTGACTCGCCTTCCTTCCCGCGGCGACGCAGCGGCCGGCCGCCAGCTCGTCCCTGAGCAACAGCAGGTCCCACAACGAGCGGCCAAGACGATCCAGGGCGAAGACCATCACCTGTCGGACTTCCGCTGCCTTGGCTGGAACTCATGGCGATCGTCGCGGAACTCGTCTTGATGACGCTCGACGCTGCCCTGTATCACCTGGTGGACCACTCGAGGCGGCTTCTGACGCTCCTGGGAGCGCTCTTCCTCGATTCCTGCGGGACCGTGACCTGCGGCGAGCACTTCCTCTCGTTGATCGTCGCCGAGCCGCTCCTCCGAGCGAACAGCAGCTACGAGCCGCTGCTGACGCTGGGGTGGCGCGCCGCGCTCGTGTCCCTCGACATCCTCGCGTGGGACCCGTTCTTCGGGCTCGGCTTCCACTCAATGGGGTGGGCGCTGCTCAGCGCGGAAGAGCACGCCGCGGGTGCCGTGCCCTCATGGTCGCCTCCGGGGTCTTGTTGTTCGCGGGACTCGTGGCCTTACCCATCGCATCGGCAACCTGGGCATTCGCTTCATTGGAGTGCTTGGCTACATCGTGCTGCCAGTGATCGCGTGTGGACTTCTCACCTGGTTCGCCCGGCGAACACAAGCCCGCACACCCCGCGGCGAAAGCCACACTCGCCCAGGGCGCGACAAGGGCCTCAATGTATCGGCCCGCTATCCCACACTGTCAGTCACGACCCACCAATAACGCCTTGCCCAGTACTCAACAATGGACTTACGCTGCCACCGACCGTTTGGGCGGGCTCCGCGTGGGGCAGGCGACTGTACTTAGGGAGGGCGCCACGATGCACAACGAAAGCCGCTTTGAGTTGGTCCCACGCCCCGCCCCTCTAATCGACCGCCACGGTCGTCCCTGCCCGCCATGGCCAGGCCGTGCCTTCCAAAGAAATCGCGTCCCCACCCAGCGGGCTCTCAAAGGATGTCGTCTCAGCCGTTCCACGACGGCTTCTCGGCGATGAGCGGCGCCTCTTTCTCTTGTCGATGACACACCTCCGCCCACTTGGACACAAGAGCGAACGGATTCCACCTAGCAACTAAGAGGTCCGCGATGGTCGATGTGCCTGCTTACACTTCTGAAGTGGCTTCGATGTCAATGAAGAAGGCGATCATCGTTACCGCCTTGCCATCTGAGTACCAAGCAGTCCGAGCGCACCTCACGGACCTTCGCGAAAAGACCCACCCCCGAGGCACCGTCTACGAAATAGGCATATTTGGCGAGGGCCCGGGATGGCAGGTACTCATTGTTCAAGTCGGTCAAGGCAACATTCCCACAGCCACGCACACAGAACGGGCCATTGAGTATTTCAACCCAGACATAATAATGTTCGCAGGAGTCGCCGGAGGCATAAAGGACGTCGCACTAGGAGATGTCGTCGCATCGACAAAGGTATACGGCTACGAATCCGGGAAAGACTACCATGGATTCAAGCCGCGCCCGCACGTGGGCAACGCAAGCCACACCCTCATCCAACGCGCGCAAGCTGAATCACGGAAGTCGCATTGGAAAAGCCGCATACTTCCTCAAGATATCTTGCAGACCTTTCCATCACCAGTCGTGTATGTCGCGCCCATCGCCTCTGGGGAAAAGATAGTCGCAGACCGAAAGTCGGATCTCGCAAAGTTCCTGAAAGCTATCTACGGCGACGCGCTTGCAGTCGAGATGGAAGGGATCGGCCTCCTCGATGCGGTGCAAGCCTGCGAAAGAGTCCAAGCTATCGTCGTCAGAGGCATCTCAGATCAACTTCACAACAAGGCAGAAGCCGACGGGGCGCAACTGCAGCCCAAAGCGGCCGGCGTTGCCGCGGCTTTCGCTTTTCACATCCTTTCGACAGTCATAAAGCGCGACGACCTCCCAGCAACGGACTCGCATCACTCGCCCTCAAGCGACAAAAGTCTTGCCAAGCATATCTGCCCCCCTCGAGCCACAAACCTGCTCGGCGAAGCGCGGGCGGAAGCCGACAAGAAGATGCTCGCGCAAGCCTATTTTGAAACTGCGGACTACCGCGCCATTACCGGAACGGAATCGTTCCAATATGTCGTTGGAAGACGAGGCACCGGCAAGAGCGCACTCTACCAACGCGCGGTCGAGCAATTCTCGAGCGACAAGTCCGTCAGACTCGTCGCCGAGAAGCCGTCGGAACACGACATCCTGGTTCTTCAATCCGCAATCAACTCGATTGCCAAGCAGTATCGCGAGCAGCGAGCAGTCGCCAGGTTGGTTTGGAAATTGAGCATCCTCATGGAGGCATCTACAAGGATCGTCACCCATTTCAAGGCCGCTCATCTCGAGCAGACCCAATGGCTACTCGAGTATAACGCAACATGGAAACACCTAAGTCGCTGTCCATCCATGTCTGAGCGGGCGAGACAAATGTTGGCCACGGACACGCCTATGCAAACGATGGCGTCGACGCTCGACTTTCTCGTTGCAAATTACCAACTCGGCACACTGACCGACAAAGTTCGCACAGCAATGGCGGAGATTGGCATTAGAGTGGTGGTAATGTTCGACGGCATTGATGAGGGCTGGGAACCCACTGCTCTAGCCACCTCTATAGTTGGCGGTCTCGCACAAACCGCGGCCGACTTATCCGAATCGGCAGTAGGCATCCACACGATGCTTTTCGTTAGAGACAACATATACCGGTCTCTTGCCCATTTGGATACCGATTTTTCCCGCCACATCGAACCGCATTCTCTCCGCCTGCACTGGGACGAACAGTCTTTGCTTCCATTGGTAGCGCAACGACTTCGTATCGCACTCAACCTGCCAATGGAGAACGACATTAGGGTTTGGAATCGCTTCGCAAAGCGTGATTTGGCAGACAGGGATGGTTTTAGGTATTGCTTGCGCCACACCCTCTACAGGCCTCGCGACCTTCTTGTGTTGCTCAATAGCGCCTATATGGTCGCCTGCCGAGCGGGCAGAGAGGCCATCCTCGAAGCAGATATTGAACAAACCGCAAAGGCGATCTCTCAAGACAGGCTGGCCGATTTGCTTAAGGAGTACGATGAAGTTCTTCCGGGCCTTAGACTGTTTGTTGAGGTATTCCGAGGAAGGTCCAGCAGGACCACCATTAGAGAAGCGCTCACATTGATAGAGCAGGCCATCGCAAGAAGCGACTACCGCGAAATGGAAGCTCGCGATTTTGCGCTTCTAGGAAGCGGACGCGAGGTTCTCTCTGCTCTCTACAGCGTCGGCTTTTTGGGCCTATTCGACGGCCACTCGCAGCGGTACCTATTCTGTCACGATGGCGCTCCGGCTAGCGTTTCCGAAGCCGCCCTGGACGACGCACTGCTCGTGCATCCCTGTTACTGGAAGGCCTTGGACATGTTGCAGGATGAAGGGGCCTTCAATCCCGTGATCGATGTGCCTTTCGACTTTGGAGAGGTTCCGCACAGCAAAAACGATCTAATCGATCAACGGGTCCGACGATCAGGCGAGATCATCGGCGAACTCTCTGCCGTTCCGCTCGGAGACGAAGGTGATTCCGCCTTTGAGAAATGGGTGCATTCTGTGACACGCATCCTATTCATGGGTCGTTTGAGCGACATACAGTTGGCTCATACGCCCGGAGGAGGCCGTCATACGGTAGCCTCGAATATTGCGGTCGAGGGAGTGTGGTCGCGTCTTCGAAACGAATTTTCTGCCGCAAATGTTCGGTTCATCCCCTTCAATCGCCCAAGCCTTGTCGCCGCCGACATCGACACCATCTCGGACATTATGCGCTCCGATGATGGTAGGATTGTCTTTGCCGTCTGCAGATCAAACATCACATCGCTTTCCGATATCGAGCGCGATGCAATCGCAAAGCTATGGGAAAGCAAGTCAACTCTCCTTGTGATCCAGACTTCCAGTTCGCTTTCCCATTGCCTGCGAAAGCTAAAGGCCAAGCGCAAGAAGGACTATACGGAAGACGTTTTCGCCAAGGATGTCGACCAACTGCTGAGCATGCTGGAGGTCAAGCACAGGAGGTTTCGTAAGAAGAAGTAGGGCTCGAGTTCATATTCGACCGATTCTCCTCACAACGCGATGGCGTCCGCCATCGCGTTGGGCATCCCCTTCTCGCCGACGTAGCTTGCCGTCCCAGCCTGAGGTCCCTTTGACGCTGCCATGAACCGGCAGCCGCGAACCAATGTAGTCGTCCGCCTCAACCATTCGTTCGGCGCGTGCCGCGCCTCCTGCTAGGCCTGACGCCACTCCTCCCACGGGTTAGCGCCTCGAGTGGCCAGTCCCATCAGCCACATCCGCCGCGTCGGCATCCGCGCCGGCGCTCTGCCTCTGGCGATGCACACACGCACATGCCGCCAGTGCGAGCAACGGTATGAGAGCGACAACGACCCGCCGCATGGCTTCCTCCTGCGGAGAGTCTGGCGCCCGCCGGCAAGCGCTGAAATGGAGTCGCAGCCGAGCAGACAGGGGTGCTGCCACCCTGGGGTCGAATGCATCTCCCCGTGTGCTACGGTCCGCGCGCGGAGGAAGGCCACCGCCATCCGAGGTTCGAGCGTGGACGAGCGAAGATCAGCTGCGGTCGCCACGAAGTACCTGTCCCTCGCGATGGTGGGCGTCGGCGTGGCCTACGTGCTCCTGATCGCCTCCGGCCTGGCGACCGCGGAGCCCGGGACCGGGCGGATTCGCGACCCCATCCGCATCCTCATGGAGCTCGTGACGATGGTCGCGGGGCTCTTCTTGATGGCGCTCGGCGCGGCCCTGCATCACCTGGTGGACCGCTCGAAGCGGCTCCTGACGCTCCTGGGAGTGCTCTTCCTCGCGGCCTGCGGGACCGTGACCTGCGGCGTGCACTTCGTCTCGCTGACCGTCGCCGAGCCGCTCCTCCGCGCGAACAGCAGCCTCGAGCCGCTGCTGACGCTGGGCTGGCCCACCGTGCCCATGTCCCTGGACATCCTCGCGTGGGACTTCTTCTTCGGGCTCGGATTCCTCTTTCTCGGGTGGGCGCTGCTCGGGACGGGAGGGCGGACCGCGGGCGCGGTCATGGTCGCCTCGGGCGTCCTGTCGATCGCCGGGCTCGTGGCCTTGCCCCTCGGGAACATGGGCGTCCGATTCATCGGGGTCTTCGGCTACACCGTGCTGCCGGTGGTCGCGTGCGGACTTCTCGTGCGCTTCGCCGTCCGAGAAGCGGCGCGAGACTCCTAGCGAGCCGAGCGCGAGGCACCGCCACGGCGAGCCAGTTGAGCCATCCCCGGGCTTTCTGCTTTCCTTGGGTCCGCCGTCTTTCGCCGCGCGTCCCGAACCGGAGGGGGAAATGCCTGACCCGAAGACCACTGCCGCCTTGTCCAAGTCCGAAGCCCGCGAGGCCCTCGACCACGAGCGCGACGCCATCCTCGCGGACATCTCCGACGACCAGTCCGAGCGTTGGCGCACCGGGCACCACTACGCCAACATCCTCGAGCAGAACCTGGCGGTCCTCGCCGGCCACAAGTCGGCGGTCGAGTTCGTCAACTTGGAGCTCGCGCCGAAGGCCAAGGCCATCTCCAAGTCGGGACTGTTGCTCTACGCCCGAGTGGCCCGCGCCTTCGACGAGCCGACGACCACCAAGTACGGCACCTCCGCTCTCGACAAGCTGCTGACCCTCCGCGCCCTGCTCGACCTGAAGGAGCCACCGGCGAATCTCGCTACCTTCCGCGTGCGCACGCTCGACAAGCAAGGCAAGCCGGTGGAGAGGCCGTTCCCGGAGTGCTCCGTCGCTGAGTTGTCGGCGGCCATCCGGCTGCTGAAGGCGCCGCCCCCCGAGCACCTCGACAAGGACGCGGTCGCCGCCGCCAAGAGCCTCCAAGCGGTGGTGGACATGAAGCTCGGCGAGGACAGCCCCTTCGAGGTCAAGCTGGAGCAGCGCGGCCGCCAGCTCTACCTCAACTTCCGCCTCATCCCGATCGAGCGCCTCGAGGAGGTCCTCAAGGCGTGCCTGGGCCAATCCTAGGGAATCCGTGGGTTTGGGAGGTCCAAACGTTTGGACCTCCGCTCCGCAGAGGTGCAGCCTCTGCAAGCCTTTTGCTCTGGAACCCGACCGGTCATGCGCCGAGAGCTCAACGAGATCGAGTACCTCAACTGGTGCGTCGGCCAGCCCTACAACATGGTGGTCGCGGTGCAGATCCGTGGCGACCTGCACCCCGACCGGCTGCGCGAGGCGCTCGCCAAGGCCCAGCGGCGCCACCCGCTCCTCGCGGTCAACACCGAGCTCGGCCCTTCCGGCCTCCCATGGTTCGACTCCGAGGGCGTGGGAGCCATCCCGCTGACGGTCGTCGACCAGGCCGAACCCGACCAGGCCAAGAGGCTCCTGGAGACCGAGCCCACCTCCCGCTTCGCGATGAACGAGCCGGGCTCCCCTCGCCTGCCGCTGCTGCGCGCCTCGCTCTTCCTCCCCCGCGACCCGGCCCATCCCGCCGACCTGGTCTTCACCGTCCAGCACGTCATCGCCGACGGCCTCTCGATGGTCTTCCTGGTCCGCGACCTCCTGCACTTCATGGAGGAGCCGGACGCGCCGGTCACCGTCCTCGACGCTCCCGCGAGCCCGGCCGACCTCATGCCGCCCCGGGTCCGGCGCTGGATTCCGAAGTCGCGCCTCCTCTTCACGCTCGCGCTCGGGCTCGCCAAGGCCTACGCCTGGCTCTTCTACGGCAGGCGGCCCGCGCCTTCCCAGCAAGGCGCCCACCACCAGCGCTCCTGGGAGCTGACCCCGGACCAGACGACTCGCCTGCGCTCGCGCTGCAAGGCCGAAGGCGTCTCGGTGCAGTCGGCGATCTGCACCACCTTTCTCACCGGCTTCTCCTCCATCCACACTCCCGTCAGCCTGCGCTCGGCACTGGCGCGGCCCGTCGGCGAATCGGTGGGCCTCTACATCGGCGCCGCGGAGGTCGCGATGAAGTACCGGCCCGCGAGCAGCTTCTGGGACAACGCGCGACGATTCCATCGCAAGCTGCGCCGGGCCATGCGCAACCCGTTCGGCGTCTACCGGCTCTTCTCCAAGGCCGTCCCCGCCGCGCTGGTTCCGCAGCTCGGCAACCTCCTGGTGAGGATCGCCAGCGACCAGCATCCCTTCGCCGTCACGAACCTGGGGCAGCTCGACGCCAGCGGCCTCCAGCTCCAGGGCAAGAATCTGAAGATCGAGTCCTTCGTCGGCGCAGTCACCGGCATCGTCGATTCGAGCGTGCTCACCGTCTACACCATCGGAGGCAGCATGCGGCTGCACCTGCTGGCCAGCGAGGCGGGTCCGACGGAGACGGCGGTGCGCGACGACGCGGAGCGGGCGGTGCGGAGGCTGCTCGAGGCCCTCGGCGCTTGACGGCCGGCGCCCCGCCAACAGAACTCACCCATCGATGTCGGCTGTTCCGGCGGTGCTGCTTCCCTGGCTCAGAGGAAAGCTCCCGGCGGAGCGCCCCATCCAGACGCCTCGCCATCGGGTCGGGCGATGCCCATCTGACTCCAATCCGGGGGCGCCGCTGCGGCTGGCGGGCACTTCCCTGAAGGAGTCGCTCCCGGGAAAACCTCCACCCGGGAGGACCGATGCTTCGCCTTTCTGTGCTGCTGGCCCTCACGGGGGCTACCGCTGCCGCATCGGTGCAGGCGGCCGGCAGCGGCGAGATCGTCGACCTCCGGCCGCACTTCGCCGAAGGCGCACGCGCCCGGGCGCGGCAGGCCTACGCGGAGGGCCGCTTCGGCGAGGCCCAGGCGCTCCTCACGGACCAGGGCGACGATCCGCCCGTCCGCTACCTGCGCGCGCTCTGCGAACTCGGCGCGGGCCACGCCGAGCAAGCCGCGGAGGCGCTGGCCAGGCTCGCGCCCAACTACCTGCCGATGCGCGATCGCCTCCATCTTCAGTCGGCGGCTGCTTTCGAGCAGGCCTCGCGCTGGAAGGCGGCGGCGGACCAGTACGGGCGGGTGGAGCCGAGCTCCCTCGTGTTCGCCGAGGCGCGCCTCGGGCAGGCCCGCACGCTTCGGCGCCAAGGCCAGCTGCCCGCGGCCATCGAGGCGCTCGCGCCCCTGCTCGCGATGCCCGAGCCCGAGGGGGATGCTCCCGACCGCGGTGCGCAGGCGCTCTGGGCGCAGGTCGAACTGGCCGAGGCCGCCAAGGATTCGAAGCTGCGGAGCCGGACCCTGCTCCGCCTGTGGTCCGAGCACCCGCGGGCCGAGGAGGCGCGCCGGGCCCAGCCACTGCTCCCGTCCGCCCGCCAGCTCCCAGTCGAGGCGATGCTCTCGCGGGCGGAGCGGCTGGTGGCGACGCATCGCAACGTCGAGGGCATCGCGGAGCTCGAGCCGCTGCGCGCTTCGCTGCACCTGCCGGATTCGCGGGCCTGCCGCGCCCACTTCGCCCTCGCCGACGCCCTGCGCAAGGAGCGCCGCCACCGCGAGGCCATCGCCCTGTACGAGCCGGTGGTGGAAGGCTGCGCCGACGGCGCGCTTCGGGCACGGGCCCTGTTCTCGCTGGCCACCTCGCGCTCCATCGCCACGCCCGAGGCGGCCCCCGCGCTCTTCGACCGCCTGCTTCGGGACTTCCCCGACTTCCGGCCCGACGAGGCGCGCTTCGCCTCGGCCATGCTCGATCTGCGCGCCGGCAAGGTGGCCTCCGCGCGCGCCCGCTTCGAGGAGCTGAGCACCACGCTCCCGCGGACCGCCCGCGCGCCCGAGGCGCTCTTTCGCCTCTTCTGGCTCGAGCGCAGCGCCGGCGCGCGCGAGCCCTCCCTGATCGCCCTCGACCGGCTCTCCTCCGCGTGCCGGGGACCGGGGTGCGAATACGAGCGGCAGCGCGCCGAGTACTGGCACGCCCGGACGCTGGGGGAAGGAAGCGACGACCGCGAGGAGCTCGGGAACATGGAGCGGCTCGCGTTCGAGCACCGGGGCACCTTCTACGGAGCCCTGGCGCTGCGCCGGCTCGATTCGAGGGATCCGGAGCGCGCGGCGAAGACCCGTGCAGCTCTTGGGCTGGCCTGTCCCCGCTCACAGGGGACGCCGCCTACGCCATCGGCGCCGCCGGCGAAAGGCCTGGCCGGGAGCCCACGGCTCGCGACCGCCGTCGAGCTGCTTCGCCTCGGCTTCACCTCCGAGGCGCGCTCCGAGCTGCGGGCCCTCCCTCGCCCGGCGCCCCGCGACTCGGCCCTCCTGCTCGCCCATCTGCTCGCCCTCGCCGGGGACCCGGGCGCCGCTCACCTGCTGGTGCGGACCTCCCTGGGCTCGGAGCAGGCGCGGGCGCCCTCCGCGGACACCCGTGCCCTCTGGGAGCTGGCCTACCCCCGCGCCTACCGGCCGCTCATCGAGCGCCACTGCGCCGAGGCGGGCGTGGACCCCGACCTGCTGCAGGCCCTGATCCGCGAGGAGAGCGCGCTCGACCCGCAGGCCCGCTCCTGGGCGGGCGCGCTCGGGCTGACCCAGCTGCTGCCCGGCCGAGGGGAGCGCGTCGCTCGCGCGCTCGGCCTGCCCGGCTTCGAGCCCGAGGATCTCTTCGAGCCCGACACCAGCATCCGCCTCGGGTGCGCCCACCTCGGAGCGCTGCTGCGCGAGTTCGACGGCGAGATCGTCTACGCCTTCGCCGCCTACAACGCCGAGCCGGAACGGATCCACCGCTGGCTTCGACAGCGGCCCGGCCGGCCGATCGACGAGTTCATCGAGGAGATCCCCATCGACGAGACGCGCGGCTACGTCAAGCGACTGCTCCGCTCGGTCGAGGCCTACCGCCTGCTCTACGGCCCCGGAGCAGGCCGCTGAGGAAGCCTTGAGCCGGGTGAAGCGCCTGCTCTCACCCCGCTTTTCTTCGAATGATCTCCACCGCCTATCCCGCGAGAGGGTAGAGCCCGGCCTCCGTGCCGGGGGCGCGTCGGTCGGTCGTGTCGATCATCCTCCGCGCCCGACAACTGCCGCCCCGGCCACGGAGGGCCGGCTCTACCCACTTCCGCCAGCTCAAGATGTGGGTGACAGCAGGCTTGGGCCGCCGGCAGGCCACCGCGAATGCGGTGATGATCCCCGCCGCGCTCCGGGTTAGAACCACAGCCATGGCGCCCCTCGGCACATACCGCCGCCTCCTGCGGCCGCTCCTCTCCGGGGGGAGCAACGCGCTGGCGTTGCTCGGCGCCGTGCTGGTCGTCGCGGGCTCCCTGACCTCGTTCGCCGGCGAGTTCGCCTCTGCCCTGGGCGCGGCGCACCAGGCGAACACCTGCCGCCCCGATGAGCTTCAGACCCCCGGGGTCGTCCTCGTCAGCCGCCCCCTCCACCGGCCGTCCGCGGTGCGCGCTTCGGGGCAGGCGCTCCCGCCGCAACCCAAGGCGCTGCAGACCTGGCTGCTCGCCCCCACTCCGTCCGGCGAGCTGTGGCTCCTCGGGCAGCGAAAGCTCCGGGCCTCCCGGTTCTCGACGCCGGAGGCGGGCCTGATCGCCCATCTGCCGCAAGGTCCTCCGCCGCGGGCTGCGTAGCACGAGCAACCACGCAGCTCTTCATCAGCCAAGCCATCTCCGGTCTCGAGCATCGAGCGGGCCCTCGCCCGCTCGGCCGGCCGGTCGTGCGCCGGGCTCCCCGGCGCGGAGGAAAAGCCATGAGCAACGAACCCCTCGAAACGAAGCAGCCGCCCGAGCAGGACAACGTCCCGGTCCCCACCTACGACACCCTCGGGGCGCAGTTCGACGTCAAGAGCCTGCTGTTCTTCGCGGTCGTCGCCGCAGTGATCATCATTGGGGCGATCGTCCTGGAGTCGCGGATGTAGGCGAGCGTTTCACCGGCGCCGCGCAGGGGTCCCCTCCTGCGCGGCGGCCGTTTCGGGGCGTCGCCGAGGCACGCCAGCCCTTCGTCCTGGGCTACCTCATCGCCGGGCTGCTCATCGGTCCTCACGTCCCCTTCCCCCTACTCGCCGACCAGTGAATCGTGCAGACCCTGGGCAGGGCACCGGGATCCGACGAGGTCCTCACCTCCGCCCTCCCGCGGGTTCGGTGAGCTCGAATCGAGGAAAGCCGGCGATGCGGACGTTCGCCTGGTCGACGAACCTCGGGTCGGCGCGCTCCACCTCGATGGCTCGCCCGCGGCCACCTTCGCTACCCTGGCGCGGCTGGCCTCGGACCCGGGAGATCGCTGCGATGAAGAGCTACGTGAAGAAGGACTTCCCGGTCTCGGACATCCGCCGCTTCCTCGAGCCCGGCCCCATCGTCCTGGTCAGCTCGGCCTACCGGGGCGCGACGAACCTCATGACCATGGGCTGGCACACGGTCATGGAGTTCACGCCCTCGCTGGTGGGCTGCGTCATCGCCAGCTCGAACCACAGCTTCGAGCTCATCCGCAAGAGCCGGGAGTGCGTGATCAACGTGCCGACCGACGACCTGGCGCCGAAGGTGGTCGGCATCGGCAACTGCTCCGGGCGCGACGTCGACAAGTTCGCGGCCTTCGGGCTCACCGCCGTCCCGGGCGCGCAGGTGAAGGCGCCCCTGGTCGCCGAGTGCTACGCCAGCCTGGAGTGCAAGCTCGTCGATGCCCGGCTGGTGCGCGACTACAACTTCTTCATCTTCGAGTGCGTCCAGGCGCACGCCGCGACCTCGCCCCGCTACCCGCGGACGATCCACTACCGCGGCGACGGCGTGTTCATGCTCTCCGGGCCCACGGTCACCAAGTACCGCAAGCTCTTCCGGCCCGAGATGCTCTGAGTCGACACCTCGTTCGGCGACGCCCCAAGAAGCGCTCTCCCTGCCCCCGCGCCTGCTCCAATATGCCCTCCAACCTCGGAGGCCCGGATGGCAGACAAAGATCTCGACGTCGTTCTCTTCGGTGCAACCGGCTTCACCGGACGGCAGGCGGCGCTCTACCTGGGCCGGCACGCGCCGCCGGGCCTTCGCTGGGCGGTCGCCGGCCGGAGCAAGGCCAAGCTCGAGGCCCTCCAGGCCGAGGTCCGCGCGCCGGAGGTGGTGGTCGCCGACAGCGCGGATGTCCCCGCGGTCCGGGCGATGGTCGGGCGGGCGCGCGTGGTCGCCTCCACCGCCGGCCCCTTCGCGCGCTACAGCGACCCCGTCGTCGACGCCTGCGTCGCCGAGGGCGCGGACTACGCCGACATCACCGGAGAGATCGGCTGGGTGCGCAGGCTCATCGAACGCCACCACGACGTCGCCGCCGCCAAGGGCCTGCGCATCGTCCCGTTCTGCGGCTTCGACTCGGTGCCCTCCGACCTCGGCGCCTTCGCGGTGGCGAGCTGGATCCGCAAGGAGTGGGACCAGGACACGCGCCGCGTCAGCGCCTCCTTCAAGCTGCGCGGCGGGCTCAACGGCGGCACGCTGGCCACGATGCTCGACGGCGCCGAGACCGGCGACTTGAACCTCCGCACCGACCCGCTGCTGCTCAACCCGCCCGGCCATCGAAGCGAGGCCGAGCGCGCCCGGAGCGCCGACGTCCGCGGCGCCCGCTACGATCCCGACCGCCGGACCTTCCTCGCGCCCTTCTTCATGGCGGCCATCAACACGCGGGTCGTCCGCCGCAGCAATGCCCTGCTGGCCGAACGCGGGCAGGGCTACGGCCCGGACTTCAGCTACGAGGAGACGGCCGAGCACCGGACCCGGTGGGGGGCTCGCGCGGTGGACCTCGGGCTGCTGGTCACCGAGCGCGCGACCGGATTCGGCACGGTGCGCAGGGCGCTGCGCCGCCTGGGCCCCAAGCCGGGCGAAGGACCGTCCGAGGCGACCATGGAGCACGGCTTCATGCGCGTGCGCCTGGTCGGCGAGGCCGCCGACGGCCGGAAGGTCCTGGCGACGATGCAGGCGCAGGGCGACCCCGGCAACCGGATCACCACCCTGATCCTGATGGAGGCGGCGCTGGCCTTGGCCACCCAGCGGGAGGCGCTTCCGCAGGCGGCCGGCATCTTGACTCCCGCCAGCGCGATCGGCCAGGTGCTGCTCGACCGCATCCTGGCCGCGGGGGTGCGGATGGAGATCGCGCCGCTGGGAACCGGGGGCTGAAGGCCTGCTGTCACCCCACTTGTCCCCCAACGATTTCAACCACCTGCCTCTTGAGACGGGCGCGCGGGGTAGAGCCCGGCCTCCGTGCCCAATGCCGATCACTTTAGTGTCCAAAGCACACTTAAGTGATCGTATTTGTTGGGTTATTTTGACTATCTTGTGCGGGTCCCTCTGTGGGTGTATCTAGCCGGTCCCCCATGGAGGGACCGATGCTCAAGGACGACCTG
>DASXVQ010000030.1:0-204211 GCA_036504155.1 Myxococcales bacterium | reverse complement strand
GGTGGCGAAATCCCGGATCACCATCGCGCTCGACCCGAGCGGGAATCGCGCCGAGCTTCGCGCAATTGAAAAGCTGCTCGCCGAAATCAATCGCGAGGGGTTTTCACACCCTGCCGATCCGGTCCATCGGCCACTGCGATTTCGCCTTCAAGTGGCCCCTTCACCCCAAGGAGCGTGACGGTGCGTCGCACGAAGTCTGGGGCACCGCGGCCGGCCCCGAGGCGAGAGCCGACGCCGCGGCACCACTGCCGCCCGGCTTCACGCCAAACAGCTCGGATTCACAGCGAGTCTGGCGCGGCCCAGCCCGCGAGAGAACCAGACTTGTTGGAGGCCGATTCCTTCACGGCCTCTCAGAACTCGAGGCCTGTCGGGACGATCGCCAGACCTCTGAGGCCTGGCGCGAGCGGGGGCGGCTACGCGCGGCGGGAGCTCGGTGGGGCGCGAGGATGCACGGGCGCAAGGTCGGCAGCGAGGACGGTCGGCGGTAGATGGCTCGAGCGAAGAGTGCCGGCAGCACTGTGGGCACGGCGCCGCGACGCGCGCGTAGGCCGCTTGAACCCGCCTCCGGTCAGGTCGCGGAGGAGCCGGGGGAGGGCGCGCCGGACGAGCCGAAACTGCCGACTCCCGTTCGCTAGGGCTTGGCGGGTTTGGTCGCCGGAAGCGAGGCCAGCACCCCGTTGAGGATCTCCCGGGTCGTCTCGGCGCCGACCCCGAAGCGCCCGACCAGCCACTGGTCGATCGCCGCAGACTCGGCATTCCGCATCAGCGCCGCCAGTGCCGCCTGCTCGGTCGCGGCGGCATCGCCTGCCGCCGAGGCCTGCTCGAAAGCCTGCAGGGCCTTGCGGGTCCTCTCGACGGGAATCGGCGCGAGCGCCGCTTCGAGCTTGCTCTGGACCTCCCCCTCCACCTCGCCCGCCAACGCATCGAGCGTCTTCAGGGAGAAGCGCTTGTTCTCCTCCTTCCTCGGGGACTCGATCTCCTCCTCCTTGAGGACCCTCTCGGAGGAGATCGCCATCTCCGGGAACCCGGGGAGGTCGGGCCGCAGGGTGCCCTGGACGCGCACCACCAGCGAGCGCTCGTCGTGGGCCTGCGTTCCCGTGAGCTTCTCGTCTTCGTAGCTGGAGCTCTGCCGCTGCACGCGCTGCATCTTCTCCACCTTCTTCGTGCAGCCGCCGTCCCTGTAGCTCGTCAGGCCCAGGTTGTTCGTATAGGGCTGCTTGCAGGAGTAGCCCTCCTCGACGGTCACCAGCTCGTCGACCCAGACCGGGGTATGCACCAGGTGCCGCACCGTCCAGGCAATCGGCACCTCCCAGCGCCGGTGGCTCTCCTTCAGCTCGCAGGCGAGGTTGCCCGCGAAGGGGACCGTCTCGTCTCGGTCGGGCCTGATCGGCGCCTCGAGCCGCTTCGCCAGCCAGAGGCAGTCTTTGAAGGGGGGGATGGTCGGATAGAGCAAGCGCGGCTTCAGCAGATACCCGCTGTGCAGGGAGACCCCCTCGGACCAGCGTTGGAGCTGCTGATGGAAATGGGTGGCCGCCTTCAGCCCGGCGCCCTCGGCGCGTGCGGCCTCGGCCCGGTGGTGCGCCGCGGCCTGCGCGGCGAGCTCGCGGGTTCGGACGGCCACCGGATGGTTGGCCGGCATCTGCCCGGCGAGCTTCTTCGCCGCCCGCAGGGCCGTGACGTAGTGGCGCGCGGTCGCCCCCGGCTCCACCTCGGCGCGCCAGAGCTCGTCGGCCATGGAGTCGCGTTCGCGCCCCGCGTCGCGGCGGATGCTCTCCGGCCAGTCCAGGCCGTCGAGCGGCAGGACCAGGGCGAGGGCCTCGCCGAGGCGGCCTTCGGCGCGCACCTGCGCCGCCTTGGCCAGGACCTGTCTTCCGGCGCCCTCACCGCTCTGGTCGAGCAGCGTCTGCGCCTCCTCCCGGATGGAGTCCTTGGTCGGCGGCAGGACCAGGTTCGCCAGGATCGGCCGGGCCCGCGCCATCTCGTTCTGCTGGACCAGGCCGCGCGCGATCTCCAGCCGCTTCTTGTCGACCTTGGGCCCGCCATCGCGGAAGGCGAGGGGGAAGCAGTAGAGGTTCGGGAACCTCTTCTCGATCTTCTCGTTGGCGCAGCCCTTGACCTCGAGCGCCTTGGCCCTCGCCCGGTCCTCGTCCACGCCGCGCCCGTCCCAATAGGCCAACGCCAGGACCCGGCAGCAGCCCGGGTCGCCCCCGTCGCAGTATTTGCGCAGCTCCTCGACCGCCTTCTGCACCTCTCCGTCCAGCGACCCGGCGGTGAAGTGGCGCGAAGCCGCTCCCATGCACGACAGGGGCTTGTTCTCCTGGACGCACTCCCGGTCGAGGATCTCCGCGGCCCTCAGGGTGTAGCGGGCGCTCTCGGCCCCCTTCGTCTGCATCGCGAGCATGTCGCAGGCGCCCCACCCGGTGGGCGAGGCGCATTGGGCCTGGTACATGGCGTTGTAGTCGAAGTGGGCGCACCCGGTCAGGGCGACGATCGTCAGGGACAGCGCCGGAGCGTGCAGGCTCTTCATGGGCTCTCCTTGCGGCAGCGAGCGCGGCAGGCTCGATGCGCGGCCGGGGGAAGTCAAGGCTCCGGGGGCGCGCGACGCTGCCACGCGCGCACCTCCGCCGGCCCGCCGAGGAAGGCTCGGATGACGAGCGCGCCTCCGCTCGAGACTAGCGTCGCCCGATCAGGGCTTGACGCAGAACTCGGCGCCCAACACCGGGTGCGCCGCCGCCGCCTTCTTGCAGACCAGGCCTCCCGACTCGCAGCCCGGGCCGCCAGGCTGGACTCCGGCAGGCGGCGCGACGACGCACGGCTGGGAGCAGTAGCCCTGGTCTTGTCCCGGCGGCAGGTAGCAGGCGAGCGTCGTCGCCGCGCAGTCCTCGCCCTTGGTGCAGGCTCCGCCGAGGGGCACGTTGTGCTTGTTGCAGCCCGCCAGCAGGGTGATCGCGAGGAGTGCCGAAGCGAGTCCGAGAGTTGTTTTCATGCGGTCAGAAACCACGAAAGATCCCGTGCGACAAGCGCGGAGAATCCTCGTGACGACCCGACGCTCCGCCCGCTCGCCACTCTCCCGGGGTCGCCTTCGGCGCCGCAATCGCTCAGCCTCGTCACGGTTTGTAGAGATAGACGTCCTGGTTGGCGTCGTTGACGAGCACAAAGACCTTCTGCTTCGGGCTGTAGCGGAAGCGTCCGTAGGTGCCGCCCGAGCCCTTGCGCGGCCCCGGGTCGTCGCCGCCGCCGTCCACCGTCGTCCAGGTGAGCGTGTCGGCGTCGAGGACCGCCAGCTCGGTCCCGCCGAGCCAGGCGAAGAACCGGTCGCGGTCGGCGACGTACTCGAAGCCCACCGCCTCCGGCAGCGCCGTCGCCAGGGCCGTGTCGACCGCCTGGTGGGCCCCGTCCGCGAGCGACCAGGTCTGCAGCGTCTTGCCGTCCTTGGTGAGGACCAGCTTGTTGCGCTGGGTGTCGACCGCGGCGGCGGCGTAGTAGCCATCGGCGTCGCCAGCGTTCGGCAAGGGCTTCCACGTCCCAGCCACGGGATCGAGATCCGAGACGGTCCGGTTGCCGATGTAGAGGACGTGGCCGCGCCCATCCACCGCGCTCGTGCCGTAGGAGATCGCCGTGTTGTCGCCCGCGCGGATCCAGCGCCGGGCGGCCAGGTCGTAGCCCATCACCCGCGGTGAGGAGCACTGGCCGCTCTGGTACAGGCCGATGGCGCCGAGGATGAAGAGCCGGCCCTCGGCGAAGGCGAGGTTGCCGTAGGTGTGCGCGCTGCGCGGCTGCTGGTCGTCGAGCTGGGCCGCGATGGACGGCTCGTCGCACCGCGCCGGCTGGAGGTAGCCGCTGGCGGTGAGCCACTCCGCGGGGACCTGCAGCGTCGCCACCTTGGGGTAGAGCCCGCACGTCTCCGCGCGCACGTCGACGAACACCGGAGGGACGGCGCTCCCGTCGTCCGGCAAGTGGTCCAGGCCAGCCGGCAGCTCGGTCCAGCGCGTCCAGTGCCCGGTCGCCAGGTCGAAGCCGAAGAGGCAGTTGACGAAGGAGTCCGCGTGGCCGCCGCCGAGGATGAAGAGCTGGTCGCCATCGGGATCGAACGCCCCGCCGCTCCAAGCGTTGGTGACCGCGTCGCAGACGTAGTGGTTGAGGGTCTTCGGGCAGACCGCGGACATCGGCGTGTTGGGCAGCTGCCTCCAGGAGTTGGCCGGCATCGCCGCGATCACCTCCGCGAGCGAGCCGGCGTCATAGGCCGCGCTGGCGTCGCGCCCCGGCCTGGCGCCTGCGTCCTCGCGCGGCTCGTTGCCGGCGTCGGGCGCGGACGGCCCTCCGGAATCAAGCGAGGGCGACGCGGCGTCGCAGACCGCGCCGTCGAGGACCGGGCTCAGGGAGCCGTCGGCCGGCTCGCGGCCTCCGATCGAGCAGGCGGCAAACAGCGTCGGCAACAGCAGAAGAAGAGATCGCACGGGCACGAGCCACCCTCCAAGGATTCGGGGCGGACTCTACAGCCTTACGCGAGCAACCTCGCTTGATCGACTTGGCGAGGTGGGAGTCCGAGGTGCCGCTCCCAATCGGGTTCGCGCGACTGAAACTCGGGATGACGGAAGGTGAGGTCCGACGCCTCGTTGGCGATTCGCGTCGGCGAATGCACCGCCGTCTGGTGGGTGTACAGCGAGGAGTGTCGGCCGGAATCGCCGAGGCGCTGAACTGCTTCGCGATGTTCCTGATCGTCACGCTGTGGCCCATCGCCGCGTACCTCTACCTGCGCGTGTCTGCGGAGCGGCTCCCGCGCGGACGTCGTAGAGGGTGGGCTCGATGACGTCTTTTCAGACCTCCCGGATGGTGCGCGCGCGGTATTACTGCGGGTATGTCTACTTACCGTCGGCCGTTGGGAGGCAGCCCCCGATGCTCGGAACCTAGGGATGGCATTCGTGCACTCACTCTGATTGCCGGATGCGCGCTTGCGGTACTCGCTGGCTGCAGCGGTTGGAGGGAGTGCGAGCCCGGGACCTACGACGACGACGGCAATCCGGCGACGGCCTGCGTGACGAAGACCGAATGCCTGCCGGGCCAGTACATCGAGGACGACGGTGGGCCGAGGCTGGACCGGCTTTGCTCGCAGTGCCGGGCAGGCACCTTCAGCGCGAGCTCCAACCGGAGACGCTGCGCCGACTTTACCCACTGCACCGCCGGCTACCGCGTCACGAGAGAACCCTCGGCTATTTCAGACCGCGCCTGCACGCCATGCCCGCTGGGAACCTACTCGACCGGTCTGGACGAGATTGCCTGCCTTCCCCACGAGAAGTGTGGGCCGGGGACCTTCCGGGCCGCAGCGGGCACAGCCACCGGTGCGACGGTCTGCGCGCCCTGCGGCATCGGGGGCTACTGCGCCGGCGATCTCGCCCCTCGGCTCGTCTGTGCGGCGGGGACTCTGGACGACGACGCGGATCCCACGACACCGTGTGTTCCGTGCGTCGCGGGCACTTACTGCCCCGGAGGGGCAAGGCACCCAATCCCGTGCGGAGCCGACAACTGGGACGACGATGCCGACCCGGCAACTCGCTGTGCGCCCCAAGAGATCTGTCAACCGGGAGTGTACGTGGCCGCACTCGGCGACGCGGTGACGGCGAAGCACTGCGCGGAATGCGCGCCAGGCACTTTCTCCGCCTCGCCGGACGCCGCATGCTGCCAGACCTGGACCTCGTGCCCCCCCGGCACTTTCGTGCGCCAGGTTCCCACCGGGATCTCCGACCGCCTGTGTGCGAACTGCCCAGCCGGGACCTACGCCCAGGCCACCAACTCGGCGAGGTGTACCGCCTGGTCGACCTGTGCGGCCGGGACCTTTGTCGGCAACGCGCCATCGGCCACGGAGGACCGGCTTTGCCTGCCCTGCACGCAAGGCACGTCGACCAAGGGCGTCAACCAGGCGGTCTGCCTGTCTGACGCGAGTTGCCCGGCGGGCACGGTCGCGGTGGAGGCGACCGGAGAATGCTCTGTGTGCGGTCCCGGCCAGTCCTGCGCCGGCGGAACGGCACCGTCAGTTTGGTGTTCCGAAGGGACCTTCGACGACGACGGGGATGCCAGCACCCCCTGCGTCGCGATGACCGCATGTGGAGCGGGACAGCGCACCTCGAAGGATGGCTGGGTGACCTTCGATCGCACCTGCGCAGAGTGCCCGAGTGGCACGTTTAGCCCTCTCTTCGGCGCGACAGACTGCACTCCATGGACGACCTGCCCGCCGGGAACGTTCGTGAGCGCAGAGGGCTCGCCGGCGACCGACCGCGTCTGTAGCCAGTGCCCAGCTGGCGAAGCGAGCGGCAAGAATGCCGCGCGATGCGGGCCCTGCCTGAACGGCGGGAAGATCTCGGAGCTTGCCGCAGGCCGCGTCTGTGCTTGCCCGGCGAGCTTCTGGGGCCCGCAGTGTGAGTACGGCACGGTGAGCTTGACGGCTGGAGAAAACTTCCTGTGTGCACTCAGGAGCGACGGGCGCGCCGTCTGCTGGGAAGGCGAGTACGGCACGGGGCTGATGAACCCTCCGGAGGAACGGTTTCAATCGATCGCGGCCGGGGGTGCCTATGCCTGTGGCTTGAAGCCCGACGGAGCGATCTCTTGCTGGGGAACGAAGAACAACTGGGCGATCACTTGGGGCTACGACGAGCCCCCAAAAGGCACCTTCATCGAGTTGGCGGACCAGTGCGCCCTGAAGCCCGATCGAGCGGTCCAGTGCTGGGGACTGGTGTGCACTGACGGGGGCTGGAAACCCGCCTGGGCTCCCGCCGGCGAGTTCCTGAGCTTGGCTGGAGGGCACTCGCGGGCTTGTGGCCTGCGGCCCGGCGGCGGCCTCACCTGCTGGGCCGACTTGGCCGAGGTGCCAGCGCCCTCCGGGTCATTCATCTCGGTGTCAGTCGGGACCAGCAACTGCGCGGTCAGGACGGACTTGACGGCGGTCTGCTGGGACAGCTCTCGCCACGTCGAGTCCGAGCTCGACGTGCCAGACGGGACGTACCTCTCGACCGCCGGAGGGGACGGCAACAACTGCGGCATCAAGACCGATGGCACGCTCGTCTGCTGGGGGCTGACCGCCAGCTGGCAGACCCCCGTGCCTGCCGGCCAGTTCGCCTCCATCGCTGGGCACGGCAAGCATCCGTGCGGGATTAGGACCGACGGGACCATCGCCTGCTGGGGTTTGGACGGCGCGAGCCTGCTCGCCCGTCGCCCCGAAAACTAGGCCGACCGGTTGCGCCACAGGGAGCTGGGGCCTGGCTTCCGCTGGGGACCGGCCGCCAAACTTTCGCTGGGGTTTTTGCCACGGCATCTGGCACTCGTTCAGGCCACCGGCGTTGATTTCGGGTACTTCGGAGGCATGGTTGGCCCCTGCCGCACACGTCTTGAACCTGCTGGCCATCGCGGCGGCGTTTGGCGTCGGCGCGCCCGTGGCCGAGGCTCAGGGGCGACCGCTGTTCATCAAGCTCGTGGACGAGGACTCGGGTGCGACCATTGAGGGCGAGGTCCACTTCGAGGAGCGGACAGCGACGGACCGGATGAAGCCTGGGCCGATGCCTCACGGAGAGAGGGGCTGGGGGTGATCGGGAGCGATCTCGAGGATCTGCGCGGACCGGGCGCCGGCGGGGGGGAGCGGTAGCTCGAGGACGCGCCGGACCGCTCGCGGCGCGCCGATTCTGCCCAGTACCGGAAAGTGGCCTGCAGGGCACGGTTCGCCGCGTTGCGGGCGGCCTCGTCCGAGCGTGCAATGCGCCCAACCACGTGCGGCCGATCCGGCCGCCAAGAGAGGGAGGGGCCCATGCCCGCCGAGAAGCCCGAGAAGAAGACCGCCGCCGTCGCCGCGCCGCCGCCAGGGATGACCTACGACAAGGAACACGGCGCGCTGGTCGCGGCCCGCGGGGCGGGCGAGCGGGCGCATCACCAGATGGGCCTGCACTTCGGCAACGTCGTCCGCTACCAGCTCTACAAGGAGAAGGGATTCGCCTCGGCGGTCGTGTACGTGGAGAAGGCGCTGCAGGGCGAGCCGTCGGAGGGCTCGCTCAACATGTGGGCCACGGTCGCCAGCCGCTTCACCGAGGACCAGGCGGCCGAGCACACCTGCCACAAGCTCTCGCACCTGCTGACCTACGCCGCGGCGACCGGGATCGAGGACCTCTCGAACCCGGGGGAGGTCGCCATCGAGGTCCTGCAGCAGGACGGCAGGTCGCTGACCAAGAAGCTCAGCGAGTGCTCGGCGATGGAGCTCGAGCAGACGCTGCGCGTCAAGGGCCCGAAGGCGGCGATGCCGGCGGGGCTCGAGGCCGCGGCCAAGCGCTTCAACGAGGCGCTCACCGGGTTCCTCGGCCCGGAGAGCCAAGTCCGCGTCAACGTCGTCCGGCGTGGCCGCTCCGCCGTGGCCCAGATCGACAACCTCCAGGAGTCGGAGCTGCAGCGCCTGCAGGAGATGCTCCGGCAGAGTTAGGCGCGAGGGCAGGTCTGAGGCCTCAACCACTGAGGCCTCAGAACTCGAGGCCTCAGAACTCGAGGCCTCAGACGCGCGCCGCCGGGATGATCGCCAGACCTCTGAGGCCTCAGAACTCGAGGCCTCAGACGCGCGCCGCCGGGATGATCGCCAGACTTCTGAGGCCTCAGAACTCGAGGCCGCAGACGCGCGCCGCCGGGATGATCGCCAGACTTCTGAGGCCTCAGAACTCGAGGCCTCAGACGCGCGCCGCCGGGATGATCGCCAGACTTCTGAGGCCTCAGAACTCGAGGCCTCAGACACCGCCAGCCGGGTTGATGCCTGCGTCCGCCACGCCGCCCTCATCGCCCCCGCAACCCGCGAGCGTCGCGCACAGCAGGGCAGACAGGAAGGAAGGGCCGACGGCCGGTGCGATCCTCGATCGCATTGCGTGCTCCCTGTCTCGCCGACGGTAGGCATCCGGCGCACCCTCGATGCACCCGCCGAATCGAGCTTTTGAACTTTGAGAATGCGGCGTGAAGGCACCCACGCCGAGCGTGAAACGCGCTACGCCCGGGCCCTCACCGCTCGGCCACGTCCAGCGACAGGTGCTCGGCGATCAGGCGCGCCAGCGTGAGCGCTGCATCCCGTCCCTTGTCCCCGACGAGCATCGGCGCGACGACCACGTCGCCCACGCGGACCTGGTACCAGCGCGTCGGCAGCGGGGATGCCCCCCTGTCCTTGGGCTGGAGCGCGCTCGAGAGGATCTCGACCTCGCGCACCGTGGCGAGCGGCCAGTGCCGGACCCGGAGGGCTCGCCCGAAGATCGTCGAGCGGCCCTGGACGACGCGGACCTTGGCGTCGAAGACGAACGCCGAGCGGTATCCGGCGAGCACGGCGAGCAGCGCCAGGCAGAGGCCGGCCGCCGCGGCGCCCGCGACACGCACCATGCCGACTCCCCAGGCGAGATAGGCGAGCGCCAGGGCGGCGCCGCACGCGGCGGGGAAGCCGACGGCCAGCGTGACGAGGCGTGATCGCGGGACCCAGACGACGAGCCGTTGGGCGGCATCCTGTTCGACGTTCACGGGTCCACCTCCAGGCCGGCGTCGGCAGGAGTCCCCGCGTCGGGCTTGCTCCCAACCTCGCTGCTGGCCCCGACGGAGGTGGCCAGCACGATTGCCAACAGGGCTCGAACGCTCACGGTCCCCTCCAGGCGAGGACTGCTGCTGTTTGGCGGAAGGTATCACGCGGCGATCGTGCTCCTGGCGCGCGGCGCGACGGTGCCGACGGCTTGCGCGGCGGAGCCTCGACGGCCCGCGCCAGGTCCTCGATCTCCGATTGGCGGATGGGCGCGCGGTGGAGACGGCCGTCTCGAGGTGTCCTGGGCCGCCGAAGGAGGCGGCGACCCGGAAGGCGTTCCTCGAGACCGGGACCGAGGCCCCGTCGTACCAGCGGCCCTTGAGGTACGTCAGCCGATCGAGCGCCTCCCGGGCCAGGGAGAGGTCTCCGACTTCTTGCCGAGGGCCTCCAGGACCGTCGCGCGCCAGACGCGCGCAGGGTCGAGAAGGCGGCTATCCTGCGCCTCGAGGTGCCGACCCGTCGGGGCGGGTGGACTACCACGTATCAAAATGCTACATCGAACATGGACGCCACCAAGGCACTCGCGCTCATACAGGACGCTTTTCACAAGGGCCGGTTCTTCATCGACCCGCACGCGCTCAAGCGCATGAAGCAGCGGAACATCAGCTACCAGGACATTCGGTACGCCGTCATGAAGGCAAGCGCCTGCCAGCCCTACAGCGATCCCGACCACAAGGCCGCCCCCGGGGCCTCGTCCTGGCGTGTCAGTGGCCTCGACTTCGACGGCGACCGCCTGGATGTCGGCGTGGATCTCGTCCTCGATCACCTCGGCGCCTTCACTCTCGTGGTCACGGTCTTCTAGATCATGACGAAGAAGCCCACGTTTTCCGTGCGTCTCGCCAAGCTGCCGTGCGCCTGCGGCGGAGTGCTCCAGCCGTTCAAGCTCCAGGGGAAGTACGACGCTTCCATCGAGTTGGGGATTTCCGCCGTCGTCAGGGGCGCGGTCTTCCTCTTGAAGTGCAACCGGTGCGGAGGCCTCTCGCTGGCTGGGAGCATGCTCGATGCGCTTTCTGACGAGGCCGTGCTCCTTCTCTTGAAGCTCGACCGGTGCCTCTCCGGCGGCGAGGCGCGCTTCCTCCGAAAGGCCGCCTTGGCGATCGGGCAGGAGGAGCTCGCTCGCGCCCTCGGGCTCACGCGAGTCACCGTGGCGCGATGGGAATGCGGACAGTCCCTCTCCCCGCCGCATGACTTTCAGCTGCGAGGACTCGTGCTCGGCCGTCTCTGCAAGGCGGGTCGCTTCGCAGGCAGGTGGAAGAAGCGGCGCGAGGAGCTCACGGCTCTCATTCCCGTGCTCGAGGCCGCGCGGACCGCGCAGGCCCCGCGGAGCCCGCCCCCGCTCCAGCTCGCGGCGTAGTCGAAGTACCTCGGTTCGAGTTGGCGGGTAGGGGGCGATGGGGCGACGCCCGCCACGGAAGGCAGAGGGGCGAGGACGAGCTCGACGTTGTAGGCCTCAATCGCTGCCTACCGCGAAGCCCTCGGCCGAGAGGAGCGCCGGCGCATCCACGACCGGGAGCGAGACCGCGACATGCCCTCTTGAACGACGCAGGAACAAGCAGTCCTCGGGCCGCTCCTGGTCTTACGCCAGGTGCGGCCTCGTCACGTCAGCCGGCAATCGTGGCAACGAGCGCGGGATGATTCGTCGCACCCAGCGCGACGCAAAAAGTGGTGGCGGTCTCCTGCAAGACGAGGATCTGCCCCCCGTGCCTGAGCCGGAGGATGCACTCGGTTTGGCGCTGGATCTCGCCCCGCTGTGAACCCAGTTGAGCGCGCGCTTGATGAAGACGACGGCGTTGGCCGACGCAGCCGCGAGGATGGCGCCCTCGCTGCGCGACGAGATGACGTCGCCCGAGCTCGAGCCGTAGCCGCACTTGCCGTCGATGCACGACAGGTCGCCGCAGCAGTCCGAGCCCCCGGCGGTGGCGCAGGAGTGCCCCTGGTTGCCGAGCGCGTTGAGAGCAGGTTGAAGAGCAAGTGCTTGAGTGCGTCGTGGTTGGCGCCTCACCGCCCCAGCGCCGCCGCCACCTCGTAGGCCGCGCCGTAACCCGGCAGGAAGGTGACGCCCGGCCCGGGATGGCACGAGGCGCCGCACAGCCAGAGGCCCGGCACCGTCGAGGAATGGGCCGAGCCCTTGGCGAGCAGCCGGCCGCCGATCATCTGCTCGGGGTGGATGAGGCCGTGGGTGAAGTCGCCGTTGGTGGCGCCGTGCATGGCGGCGAAGTGGTCCGACGAGAACACCGCCTTCTCCACGATGCAGTCGCGCAGGTCGGGCAGCACCTCCGACAGGCGGTCGA
Organism: Myxococcales bacterium; assembly: GCA_036504155.1. Taxonomy (GTDB): domain Bacteria; phylum Myxococcota; class Myxococcia; order Myxococcales; family UBA5297; genus JACRCT01. The sequence goes on along the minus strand of DASXVQ010000030.1, from coordinate 192,346 downwards.
GGATGCGCTCGGCCATCTGGTCGCGCAGGCGGTGGCGCGCCGACTTCTCGGCCTCGCAGGGGAAGAAGAAGCCGTAGGTGGTGGCGAAGTGGCTGCCGTCGCTGGTGAGCGACGGGTCCATCACCGTCGGGATCTGCATGCCCACCGGCGGGTGCTCGGGCAGCTCGCCGCGGCGACAGGCCTCGAAGCTCGCCTGTTGCAGCTCGGGGTCGGGCACCAGAGTCGTCGAGAAGCGGGTGCGCGGGTCGGCGTTCAGGTGGGCGAAGCGCGCTCCGAAGCGGGGCAGGCGCTGGAGCTTGAGGAGCAGGTGGACGAAGGCGCCGCGCTGCTCGATGCGCTCGACGCGGGAGATGGTCTCGGCGGGCACGTGCTCGCGGCCGAGCAGGCCGAAGAGCGTCGCCGGCTTGTCGAGGTTCGACACCACCGCGCGCGCCGTGAGCCGCGCCCCGTCCTTGAGCAGCACCCCCACCGCCCGCCCATCCTCGACGACGATGCGCTCCACCGGAGCCTTCAGCCGCACCTCGCCGCCCCGGTCCGCGATGGAGCGCGTCAGCGCGTCGGACAGCGCGCCCATGCCGCCCCGCACCCGCCGCATCAGCCCGCCCGAGTCGTTCTTCGCGAAGGTGTAGACGAGGCACAGCGCGCTGCCCGGCGAGAACGGCCCCTTGTAGGTCGACTGCACCGCCGCGAAGGCCACCAGCGCGCGCAGGGTGCGGTGCCGCCTCTTGTCGGGCAGGAAGCGGTCGACGAGGTCCATGGCGCTGCCGGTGAAGGCCAGCTCGATCTGGCGGCGGCGACGCGCGTCCGGGGCCCGCGCCAGCAGCTCGTCGAGGGTGGGCGGGACGCTGCGCGGGGTGAAGCGGTCGAGCAGTCTCGACGGGTAGTCGCAGAAGGCGAGCAGGCGCGCGAAGCCCACCGCCGCCGCCGGCCCGAAGCTGCCGAGCACGTGGGCCGCCATCCGCAGCGGGCTGGCGTAGAAGACCGCCGCCGGCGCGTCGGGGGCGCAGAGGTTGGTCGCCATGATCGGCAGGTCGATCATCTCGACGCCGTAGCGGGCGAACTCCAGCTCCTCGACGACCTGGCGCGCGAGGGGGAAGAGCAGGCTGGCGCCCACGTCGTTGCGGCAGCCCGTGAGGATCTCGCGGGTGCCCGCCATCCCTCCCACGTAGTCGTTCTTCTCGAGGCACAGCACCCGCAGCCCGCGCTTCGCCAGCAGGGCCGCGCAGGCCAGCCCGTTGTGGCCGGCACCGACGACGATCACGTCGAAGCGGGTCGCCCCTTCGCTCGTGGCGGCGGGCTCAGCCATGGGCCACGCCCTGCGCCGCGCGCCAGCGCACCTGCCGCTCCTGGACGGCCAGGTAGAGCGCCATGGAGAAGCCGAAGCTGGTGAACAGGCTCATGATGAAGAACAGGAACGGCCAGCGGATTCCGCGCCGCGGCCCGTCGGAGACGATCCACATGGGGAAGAGCAGCACGTTGGCGAAGCAGTAGTCCTGCGAGCCCGAGCACGCCGCCGGGTTGGTGAAGAGCAGCTTGATGTAGTGGGCCCAGCTGGCCTCGCCCGGGTAGCTGAACACGTAGACCACGTTGAAGTACCAGCCGATGGCCACCGAGGCGACGGCGATGAGGTAGTAGCTGGCCTCGAGCGCCGACGGCGTCACGCCCTTCCAGCCGCCGCGCAGCAGATGCCGGTTCATGTAGAGCGCGAGCGCGGTGACGATGGTCCCGGCGACGGCGTGGAGGATGAGCGAGAGCATGGGGCTCCTTTTTGCGAGAGGAGCCGTAGTTTGCGCCGGACGGCGGGCGAACGGAACTGCCAGCGCCACCTCGGACCTGGCGGATCGCCTCCTCTCGAGTCGGCCTCGTGTTGGCGGGGCCGGGGCGAGGATGCACGGGTGGGGCCAGCATCCGTCAGGGCGGCGCGAGCTCCCACCTTGAGCGCCACCTGCGCCCGGAGCCGGTCCAGCGTGTCGAGTGCCACCGAGTCGAGCCCACCGCCCGGCTCGCACAGCGCCCATCGCCGGTATTTCGTACGGGCGCGCCGAGTGGATGGCGAGCATTGCCCCGACGGGCGCGGGCTGCCCCGGTACGTGGAGGAAGAGTTCAGCGAGTACTTCGCACTGTGCCCCGAGTTCGGAGCGGTGGGCCTCCGCGCCCGCCAAACGATTGCCTGCTGCGGTGCACGAAGTGTGGGAAGGAGACGGTGGTGGCGTTCTCGTGCAAGACGAGGACGTGCTGCCCCTCGTGCCTGACGCGCCGGATGCACTCGGTGGCGCTGGATCTGGTGGAGCGGGTGCTGCCGGTGGCGCCCCATCGCCACTGGGTGCTGGCGCTGCCGGCGGAGCTTCGGGACCTGCTGGCGCGAGACGGGGGGCGTTTCCGGGGCAGGCCGGCTCAGCTCAACGGGCGCGTCCGGCGAGCCACGCGTCGACCTCCGCGCTGAAAGCGCACGGCTCGGCGAGCTTCTTGAACTCGGCCTGGGACTCGCGCGCCTCTTCGAGCGCCTCCGGCTTCTTCGAGGCGGCCCACAGCGCGAGCGCGCGGGTGAAGTGCAGGTAGGCCCCGGCCACGGGCGCGGGGGGCGAGCGCTCGGACAGCGTGGTCGCCTCGTCGCTCAACGAGAGCGCCTGCTCCGCCTCGCCTCGGGACGCGAGCATGCGGGAGAGCTCCTGCAGCGCGCTCAGGCGCGACTGAGGGTCGAGGTCCGGCGGGGTGGCGAGCACCGCGCGCAGCAGGCGCTCCGCCTCCGTGATGCGGCCGAGCCGGTACAGCGCGCGCCCCCGCAGCGTGTCGATCCAGACCTGGTAGGAGCCCGCCTGGCCAACGAGGGCGGAAAGGGCCTTCTGGGCCCGCTCGACCAGCGCGAGCGCGTCCTCGTTGCGCCCCTGGGTCATCCGCAGGCTCGCCAGGTTCCCGAGCCGCAGGGTGAGCCTCGCCGGCGCGACGTGGCCGATCGCCTCCAGCACCGCGAGGGCCTGCTCGTACTCCCGGCCCGCCTCTTCGAAGCGCCCCAGCGCCGAGAGCCGGACGGCGAGGTCGGTGTGTACCTCGTTGAAGCGCTCCGAGCCCGGCATCCAGAGCCGGTCCGCCACCTCCCGCTGGCGCATCGCCAGGGCGAGCGCCTGTTCGGGGCGCCCCCGCCGCGCGGCGGCGAGGGAGCGGCAGTGCGCCGCCCGGAACTCCAGGTACGGCGGCGAGCCCACGCGCACCAGCCAGGCCTGCAGGTCCGCCTCGGCCTGCTCGAGCTCGGGTCCGACGTCCGTCGAGCCCGCCCGGTCCGCGAGCAGGCAGAGGATGAACGCGCGGGCCTCGACGCTCAGCTCGTCGTCCTCGCACTCGTCCGCGGCGCGCACGGCCTGCCGCAGCTTCTCGAGGCTTTCGGCCGTCGCGCCGCGCGAGACGCGCAGCGTGCGAGCCTCGCGGAAGAGCGCCAGGGCCGCCAGGTGGGGCTCCCCGGCCGCGCGCGCCTCGTCGCCCAGGGACCGGGCGAGGGCCGAGGCGTCCTGGTAGCGGCCCCGGCCCATCAACAGCACGCACTGCGCGGCGCGCCGCAGGTGCTCCGGGCTGGGGGTCTCGCGCCCCGCCTGGCGGCGCGAGAAGGAGCAGCGCTGCGGCCGGGCGAGGTCGTCGAAGAGCATCCCCAGCCCGGCGCTGTCGGAGCCTGCGCCCTGCTCGGCGACGAGCTGGCCCACCGCCGCCAGCTGCTGCCCGTAGCCCAGCAGGCACGTCAGCTCGGTGTCGACCGGCTCGCCCCGGCGCCCGCGCTCGCAGGCCGACTGGCGCAGGCCCTTCCACTCGGCGGAGAGGGCGTCGAGCAGGCCCGCCTCCCGCGGAAGGCCCGGGCGCAGCGCCGCCGCGCGGTCCGCCGGCCAGAGCGCGGCCGCCTCCGAGCGGGCCTCGCGCGCGCAGCGAGTCGCGTCCCAGGCCCAGAGCGAGCCGGCGATCCCTGCGAGCACGACGGCCGAGCCCGCCGCGGCGAGCCGGCGCTTGAGGCGGCGCCGCCGGTCGCGCCGCAGCGCCGCGAGCAGCTCGGCGAACGAGGGATAGCGGTCCTCGGGACGGGCCTGCAGCCCGCGGGAGAGCACGGCCGCCAGCCAGCGCGGGAGCGGGTGGCTCGCGGGGCGCAGCTGCCGCTCGAGGACGCCCTGCTTGAGCTCGTCGAAGGACTCGCCCCGGAACGGCAAGCTGCCGGCGGAGGCCTCCCACAGCGAGGCGCAGAAGTTGAACTGGTCGGTGCGCGCGTCGGTGGCCCCGCCCAGGAACTGCTCGGGGGCCATGTAGGCCGGGGTGCCCGCCACGACGCCGGAGAAGGTCAGGCGCGCCGACGCGCCCTCGCCGGGCGCCCCCGCAGCGGCCGGCCGCGGCTCGAGCCGGGCGAGCCCGAAGTCGGTGACGCGCACCCGGCCGTCGTCGCCGACGAGCACGTTCTCGGCCTTGAAGTCGCGGTGGACCACGTCGGCGGCGTGCGCGGCGCACAGGCCCTCGCCCGCGGCGGCGAAGGCCGCGACGATCTCCGGCTGCGAGCGCGGCCTCTCGTCGAGCCAGGCCTGAAGCGTGCGGCCGGGGACGAACTCCATGGCCACGAAGAGCTGCCCCTCGTGGCTGCCGACGTCGAAGACCGGGACCACGTTCGGGTGGGACAGCCGGGCCATCGCCTGGGCCTCGCGCTGCAGCGTGGCCCGCGCCTCGCCGAGGTCGGCGCCGCGGACCTTGAGCAGCTTGAGCGCCACCTTGCGGTCGAGCTCCGGGTCGTAGGCGGCGAAGACCGAGGCCATGCCGCCCTCGCCCAGAAAGCCCAGCACGACGTAGCGGCCCAGGAGCGTGCCGCGCGGCAGCGAGGGCGCGCGGCCGGGAGGGCCGCTCGGTGCGGTCGCCTCGAGCTCGGTGGGGACGTCGGCCATGCGGGCGATTATCGCAGGCGGACGCAGACCCGGCGACCAAGAGCTGCCCAGATCGACAACCTCCAGGAGGCGGAGCTGCAGCGCCTGCAGGAGATGCTCCGGCAGAGGTAGGCGCGAGGGCGGGTCTGAGGCCTCGACCTCTGAGGCCTCAGAACTCGAGGCCTCAGAACTCGAGGCCTCAGACGCGAACGCCACCGGGATGATCGCCAGACCTCTGAGGCCTCGGAACTGGAGGCCTCAAGCGCGGACGCCACCGGGATGATCGCCAGACCTCTGAGGCCTCAGAACTCGAGGCCTCGGGCGCGGCCGGCGGGATGAGCGCCAGACTTCTTAGGCCTCGGAACTGGAGGCCTCAGACGCGGATGTCGCCGCGACGGTCGGCGATGCACGGACAGGGTGTCGGAGCCGGCGAGTAGCCTCTCCTCCTAGGGGCAGAGGAGGGAAGAGCAGGGATGGCCAGAGCGGGGGGCGGCTACGCGCGGCGGGAGCCGGAGAGGGCGCTCTTTTGCCTCCGCAGCACGAAAGAACGAGGGCGGAACCATACCTCCCGTGAACGGTCGTGGTCACGCGGAGCGGCGGTGTGGCCGACTGGCCACACTCCGGGCGCGCCTTGGCCCTTCTGTCCGCCACCGTTGCCCGTGTAGCATCACCCAATTCAGAACTTTGGCCTCGCGAGGAGACCCTCCGTGCAACGACTGCGAACCCGGACCCTGACGACGCTGGCCTTTGCCGCGCTGCTGCTCTTGCCCGCGGTGAACGCGCTGGGGCAGACCGTCCTGGAGCCCCGCCCCGTCCGCAAGGGCTACAAGCGGGTCTTCACCATCAACTCCACGCCGCAGACGGCGACCATCTACCTCGACGACCGCAAGTACGGCGTCCTGGGCTACACGCCGTTCAAGGTCACCCTCACCGACGGCGACTACAAGCTCGTCCTCGAGCTCAAGGGCTACAAGACCGAGGAGCGCACCCTGCGGGTGCAGAAGGGCATCGGCGAGCAGCTGGTGGTGCTGCAGCGCGAGGTCGCGCCGGGCACCGTGCGCATCATGGCGAGCGACCCCAGCGTCACCGGCGCGTTCATCACCGTGGACGGCCAGGTTCAGGGCGCCGCGCCCAAGGACGTCAAGCTCGCCGTCGGCCGCCACCTGGTGGAGCTGACCCGGGACGGCCACCTGCCGTTCCAGCAGTGGGTCGAGGTGGAGGAGGGGCAGGTCGTCGCGCTGGCGCCCACCCTCAAGCCCATCGTCGCCGACAAGCCGCTGGGCTCGCTGCTGATCGACTCCTCGCCCAACGGCGCCGACGTGGCCATCGACGGCAGGAAGCTGGCGGACAAGACGCCCACCGTCCTCGACGGCCTGACCGAGGGCGTCCACGTCATCGAGATCTCCAAGCCGCCGCTCAAGCCGTACAAGGACACCGTCTTCATCAAGGGCGGCGAGCGCACCAAGGTCACCTCGACGCTGGAGGACCCCGCCGCCGAGAAGGCTGCGGCCGACAAGGCCGCCGCGGACCGCGCTGCCGCTGACAAGGCCGCCTCCGACAAGCTCGCCGCCGAGAGGGCCGCGTTCGAGAAGGCCGTCGCCGACAGGGCCGCGGCGGACAAGGCGGCCGCCGACAAGGCCGCCGCGGACCGGGCTGCGGCGGACCGGGTGGGCTCCGACAGGGCCGCTGCGGACAGGGCGGCGGCGGACAAGGCCGCCGCCGACAAGGCCGCGGCCGAGCGGGCGGCGGCTGCCTCCGGCAGGGGCGCACCCGCCCTGACGGTCCGGGCGAACATCGACGGCGCCGAGGTCCTCGTCGACGGCGCGCGAAGGGGCGCGACCCCGCTGGTGCTGGCCGAGCTGGCCGTCGGCCCGCACACCGTCGAGGTCCGCGCGCCGGACCGCACCGCCGAGACCCGCCGCATCACCGCCGAGGCCGGCAAGCCCATCGCCCTGGACGTCAACCTGGCGGTGCTGGACCGCGCCAACAAGGGCCTGGTCCGCGTCGTCTCCCCGCAGCCCGAGGCCGCGGTGTGGATCGACGGCGCCAAGGCCGGCGTCTCCCCGGTGGAGAAGGACCTCACCGCCGGCAAGCACTTCATCATGGTGCGCAAGGACGGCTTCGCCGACTTCAACAAGGAGATCGCCGTCGTCGCCGGCACCTCGATGGACCTGACGGCGAACCTGCTCCCCGGCGGCGGCATCCGCGTCATCGCCTCCAAGGACGGCGCCAAGGTGATGCTCGACGGCAAGGCCATCGGCATGAGCCCGGCCGAGGCCAACAACATCGAGGCCGGCGAGCACGTGGTCTCGGTGGAGCTGGCCGGCTTCGAGGAGTACCGCGCCAAGGTGGTGGTCAACGGCGGCGAGCGGGCGGTCGTCAACGCCGACCTGAAGATCAAGTACACCGGCCCCTCCAAGGAGGAGCTGCGCATCAAGCAGCGCGCCATCTCCACCTGGAGCGCCCGCCCGATGCCGTTCGGCAACTTCGCCCTCGACCTCTCCGGCGGCTACCCGGTGTGGGGCGAGCTGCGGGCCACGGTGGGCGTCAGCGACGCCAACTTCTTCGGCTGGGACCTGGGCCTCGGGCTGAAGACGTACACCAACAACTGGGACATCTACCTGACCGCGCGCACCCGCTTCCTGCAGGCCGGGCCGTTCTCGCTGGGCGCCTTCGGCCAGGTCGGCGGCGGCGCCGGGATGTACGGGCGCAACAGCGCCTCCGGACAGTTGGGCGCGCTGGCCTCGATCAATCTGGCGGACGTCTTCACCATCACCGCCCGCTTCTTCGGAGACTTCTGGAGCGATCAGCTCTGCGCCTCGGAGAAGACCTCGAGCGGCGACTACGCGGCGGGCATGAAGATCTGTCGCTCGCCCGAGACCGACGCGGATCGGCTCGCGCGGATGCAGAAGATGCCCGACATCGGCGGCAACGCCGACTCGTCGAAGTACAGCGACCCCTACTACCTGCAGGAGTACCTGAGGAAGAACCGCGTCGGCGGCGCTCGCTTCTACCTCTCGCTCGCGCTCGAGGGCGCCATCACCCAGCACTTCAGCCTCTTCCTCCTCGTCGAAGGGGCCCCCGGCCAGGGCGAGCGCGCGATGCACTCGGAGATCTTCAACAGCCGCATGTTCGCCGCCGACCAGATCTACAACGGGCGCATCGGCTTCACCTTCAAGTACTGAGAAGCGGAAGCCGAGCCCGACAGGCCGGCAGGGAAGGGAGGGCCGACATGACCCTGGCCGACTTCTTCAGCGCCAGCTACGCGTGGGCGGACGCCAACGCCTTCTTCATCATGGCGGTGGCGGTCCTCCTGCCGCTGGTGGGGACCGCCCTCGCCTGGCTGGGCAAGGGCGGCCGCACCGACTCCGACGGGAAGTTCATCGCCAGCGCGGTCATGGGCGCGGCGCTGGTCGGGGTGCTCGTGGAGGTGGGCGCCATCTTCGTGGCGCGCAGCGTGCTGGGCGCGAGCCTGTTGAGCGCGAACCTGCTGCTGCTGCTGGCCCCCGCCGTCTGCCTCGCCGGGTCGGTGCTGGGCATCCGGCTGGTCTTCCCGCTCAGCCAGCTGGGCTCGGTGAAGACCGCGACGGACCTGGGGCTCTTCCTGCTGGCCTGCGGCGGCGTCCTCTGGGTGATGTCCAAGTTCCGCGGCTGGAGCGTGCTGTTCTTCGGCAGCTTCCTCCAGCTCGTCGTCATCGGCGCGCTGGCGCTCTTCGTGCTGTGGCGGCTCTACCGGCGGGCGTTCGGCCTGTCCGGCAGCCGGCCGGCGGACGCGGCGGCGGCCGACCCCGTCGATGAGCTGCGCGCAGGGCGTCCCGGCACGGCGCTGGCGACGAGCGCGCCCGGAAACCCGATGGTCGCGGGCTCCCTGGCGGTGGGGGTGGTGGCCCTGGCCGCGGGGGCGCTCTTCGGGCTGTGGCAGCTGACGCGGGCGACGGCTCCTTCACCGTCGCCCACCCCGGTCCGATCGGCTCCCGTCCCGGTCGTCGTCCAGCCGCCCGCGGATGCGCCGAGGCCCACGGGCGACCAGCCCTCGGCGTACGGCTACCTCGACGACGACGGGGTGCAGCACTACGTCCAGCGACTCGATCAGGTGCCGCCCAGGTACCGGGCGCAGGCCAAGCCGGTGGACTAGTACGAGCCCCAAGTTCGTTCCGGCACACGCCGTCGTGAAGATGCCGGCGACTGAAGTCGCGCCTGACGCTGCGAAGCCCGCCTGCGCGGGCTCAGTGGTGGCGGGTCGCTCGGGGCGGGAATCCGAGTTTCCAAGTCCTGGGGGACTCAGCATCTCGGGTCGGCGCCCCTGCGTCCGTCACCACTTGGTCCGCGAAGGCGGACCTCGCAATCCAGGCGCGGCTTCAGCCGCCGGCAGTCGTCCCTGAACCCTGATCGAACTTGCGGCTGCGAGTACCAGGGACCACCCGCGAAGGCGGGCTTCCTAAAGGATCGGGCGCGATCTCGATCGCCGGCTCGGTCGCCGGCCGGCATCCGACCGCGAACCCGGGGCTTCCTACTCGAAGACCTTGGCCGCTTCGGCGCGCGCCTTCGGCGAGAGCGTGAGGCCGATGAGCTCGGCGGTCTTGGCATTGACGAACGCCGCGCCTTCCGGCGCCTCGGGAGCAGCGGCGCCACCGGCCAGGAGCCGCTTCCCGGCCGCCGCGGCACGCCGGCCGATCTCGGCGTAGGACGCCTCGATGGAGAGCACGGCGCCGGTGCGGGCCATGCCCTCGGTGAAGCCGACCAGCCCGACCTTCGCGGCCACCGTGGTGGCGATGAGGACCTTGAAGGTGTCCAGCCCGACCACCGTGGAGTCGGGCAGGAGCCACAGCACGTCGATCTTGGGCATCATCGCCCGCGCGGCGTCGATGACCGCGCCGCGGCTGGTGACCTCGGACTTCTCCAGCGTCAGCCCCGCGGCCTTCGCTGCCGACTCGAACTCGGAGGCCATCGCCCGCGTCTTCGACGGGTCGTAGACGATGCCCACGCGCGCCAGCGTGGGGAGGAAGGCCTTGGCGAGCTTCACCTGCCGGGCGGGCGCCACGAACATCGGGACGATGCCCGCGGGCTTGGCGCCGGCCAGCTCGGCCTCCGCGGCGAGCGCCACCAGGACCGGCACCCCACCGTGCGCGGCCATCACGGCCCGGGCGGCATCGGGCCCCACCGCCAGCACGAGCTTGGCTCCGGCGAGCTCCGCCTTCAGATCGAGGCCCGGGGCCGTCGCCAGCAGGGACTTCGCCGCGGGCAGCTCGGCGGCGAAGGCCTGCTCCACGGCCTTGAAGGCGGACTGGTCGGAGCTGCGCACCACGACCACGTCCGCGGCGCGCGCCGCCGACGGGGTGAGGGTCAGGGCCAGCGCCAGGGCCGTCAGAAGAACGGCCAGGGCCGCCCGGAGAGGGCGGCCTGGCCGGCATGACATGAACGTCGACTGCGGATGCATACGACTCCGAGATGAAGGATCAGGTACCGCAGCCCGACAGGTCCGCCGCGACGCACTTCGAGGTGGCGGCATCGCAGGAGAGGAACGAGTCGTAGAACGCGTCCCGCTCGCCCGCGGTGGTCTTGTTCAGGTTGCAGTCGGTGTTGGTGGTGCAGCTGGGGCCGTTGAAGTCGGTGATGCCCTCGACGAACTTCTTGGTGCAGGGCAGGTCGGTGTCGGTCAGCTTCTCGCCGGTCTTCACCTCCGTGCCGTCGACGTACTTGAAGGGGCCCTGGAACACGTTGAAGGCGCCCGAGGTGATGGCGGTCTTCTTCTCCTCGACCTTGGTCTTGATGTCCGCCGGCACCTTGTCCGACATCTGGGCGAGGCCGACGATGTCCAGGTCCTTGGAGCCCAGGTAGTCGACGCGGCCGGCGGTCGGGTACTTGCCCTCGGCGATCTCCTTGACGAGCTTCACGTAGTAGGGGCCCCAGTTGTAGTAGCTGGAGGTCACGCAGGTCCCGTTCTTGGCGCTGTTGCAGAAGTCCTTGTTGTTGATGCCGATGCTGTAGACGGTCTCGCCGGCCGGGGTCTTCAGCTCGTCGGCGATGACCACCGGGATGTTGGTGTCGGTCATGGCCTTGATCACGTCCGCGCCGCCGTCGGTGACCAGGTCGTTGACCGCCTTGATCTCCATCGCCGGGCTGAACCAGTTGCCCACCCAGCGCACCAGCACCTGGGCGTTGGGGTTGACCGCGCGCACGCCGAGGGTGAAGGCGTTGATGTGCATCATCTGCTCGTAGATGCGCAGCGCGCCGACCACGCCGATCTTGCCGGTCTTGCTCATGCCCGCGGCGACCATGCCGCTGAGGTACTCGGCCTCCTCGAGGCGGGCCATGTAGTTGCCCACGTGGTTGGCGGTCTTGAAGCCGGCGCAGTTCATCATCCACAGGTCCGGGTGCCGCTCGGGGGCCTTGAGGGCCTCCGCCTGGTAGTCGAAGCTGGTGGTGAAGACGATCTTGTGGCCCGAGGCGTACAGCTCGTCGATCTTCTTGGCCGCGTCGGCGATGGCCACGCTCTCGATGTAGCTGGTCTTGACGTTGGTGCCGAAGTTCTCCAGGTACTGCCGCCCGTCCTCGTGCGACTTGGACCACCCGTAGTCGCCCGTCGGGCCGACGTAGATGAAGCCGACCTTGGTCACCTCCGTGCCCGCGTCCGCTCCCGCCGGCGTGTTGTTGCTGCACCCCGCGAGCGCTAGGACGGCACCCACCACCGCTACGACTTGCTTGGTCATGGCACTCCTCCCGTTAGGCCCGGCCGTCCTCTCAGAGCGGCGGGCGCACTGCACGCTCGATCACCGTGATCGAGCCCGACTCCACCTGCCAGATGTCGAAGGGGGCGTCGACCGAGCCGGTCACGTTGATGTCGACCGAGCCCGAGGCCCCCTCGTAGTTGATGTCCTGGCCCGACTGGGCCGCCTTGGCCAGGTCGGCCCACTCGTTGGGGCCGAGGGCCGCGCCGCCCAGCGAGGTGGCGCGAAGCTGGGCGCGCACCCCGGCGGCCGTGGCGTCCTTGGCCGCCTCCATGGACGCGGCGACGAGGAAGACGGCGTCGTAGGCGTTGGCGGCGTAGGAGCCCGCCGGAGGCGGCTCGCCGAAGCGCTCCTGGTAGGCGTCGGCGAAGTACTTGAAGCGCATGCCGGTGGGGGTGCTGGGGGCCGTGCCCTCGTGCGGGAAGGCGAAGGCGTGGGGGCCGGCGGCGGTCACGAAGGCGGCGTCGACGAGCCGGTGGGTGAAGAACCAGCGCGCGTGGCGGTTGGAGAGCCCCAGCGAGTAGTCGCGCACCACCTGCGCGCCGTCGAGCGGGTCGAGGTCGAGCAGGACCACGTCGGGGTCGCCGGCGAGCGCCTCGGCGAGCACGGTGCGGTAGCTCTCGGCGCCCGCCACCAGCGGCTGGGAGCTGAGGACCTCGCCGCCGTCGCGCCGGAAGCGCGTCTCGAACTCCGAGGCCACGTCGTCCAGGCCCTTCTCCGCCGAGCGCAGGACCGCGGCGCGGTGGCCCGTGCGCAGGGCGCGGGCGGCCAGCAGGCGGCCCTCGGCGGCGGCGGAGGCGCACAGGCGGAAGGTGGAGAGGTCCACGCTCTCGAAGCTCGAGGCGGTGGCGGAGGCGGAGACGATGACCGCCTTCTTGGCGGCGATGGACGCGGCGATCTCGGTCGAGGCGCTGGAGACGGCGCCGATGATGGCGGGGACGCTCTCGTCGAGCAGCGCCTCCACGGCGCGGCGCGTCTTGTTGGCGTCGCCGCCGTCGTCGCGGTAGACGAGCACCAGGCGCTTGCCCAGCACGCCGCCGTTGTCGTTGATCTGCTGGACCGCGACGCGCGCCGCGGAGAGCTGGGCGAAGCCCTTGGCGGCCTCGGGGCCGGTGGTGGAGAACAGCCCGCCGATGCGCACCGCCTCGTCCTGCTCGGTGGAGCAGGCGGAGGCGGCCAGGGCGCAGGCGACGGCGACGGCGACGGCGAGGCGGGAGGCGCTGGAGGCGCTGGAGCGGGGGGCGGGCTTCATCGCGCACCTCCCAGGGACTGCGTGAGGGTGAGCATGGCGCCGAAGCCCGAGGCGGGGACGTCGATGCCGCCGAAGCCGGGTTCGGCGTAGCGCTCGTCGAGCAGGTTGGTCAGCCGCAGCGAGAAGGAGGTCTCGGTGCCGCCGAAGAGGTTCTTGGCCGGCATGGAGACGGCGAGCGCGGTGTAGAAGTGCCCGGGGATCTCGTAGGCGCTGCCCTGCTCCAGGGCGTTGGAGTTCGAGGCGGCGCGCGGGCCGACGTAGGAGACCTCCGGGGCGACCTTGATGCCCGCCCAGGGCAGGGTCCAGGTGGCGAGCAGGTGGAGCTGGTAGGGCGGGAAGAGCGGGTTGACGACCTGCGGCATGCCCTCGAGGTCGGCGTCGCCGGTGCTCTGGACGGTCCGGGCGAAGGTGCCGGCCAGGCGCAGCTGCAGGCTCTTGAGGACGTTGACGCGGGCGTCCAGCTCGCCGCCCACCACCCACTCGTTGGAGACGTTCTGGGCCTCGAGGTACAGGCCGGTCTGCATGAACTCCACGCGCTGGTTCACCGCCTCGACGTAGACGTTGGCGGCGATCTCGCCCAGCCCGCTCGGCAGGCGCCAGGCGGCGCCGAGGTCGACGGTCTCGGCCCGCTGCACCATGAGGTCCGGGTTGCCCTGGATGTCGAGGGCGGCCATCGGCTGGGTGTAGAGCTGCTCGGCGCTGGGGGCCTTGTAGCTCTCGCCCAGCGTGAGCTTGGCGCTGAGCGGGCTGTTGGGCGGGGCGAAGACGAGGCCGGCGCGCACGCTGGGGTTGAGGCCGTACACGCTGTGGAAGTCGATGCGGCCGTTGAGGACGGCGCTCCAGTCGGTGCCCAGGTAGCCCAGGATCTGGGCGTAGACGCCGGCGTTGTGGAAGGCGGCCCACTTGCCGTGGTCGGTGCCGGGGACGACCGAGCCGGCGCGCTGGAGGATCATCCCGTCGGGCGCGAAGAGGTCCTGCTTGTAGTAGCGGTCGTAGGTCTGCAGCCGGTGGTCCTCCATCATGAAGTCCAGGCCGAGGAGCAGGCTGAGCGGCTCCCAGGGGCGGGCCTGGCCCTCGAGGCTGCCGCGCACGCCGTTGGAGCCGGCGGTGGAGATGAGGTCGTAGTCGGAGCGGCCGATGTCGAGGCGCTCGCCGCCGCCGTGCGAGAGGTTGAAGTAGCCGATGGAGAGGCTGACCGAGCCCTTGTCGGTGACGGGGCGCTCCCACAGCAGCCGGTAGTTCTGGTTGAGGCGCTGGATGCGGGTGCCGTGCGAGAGCGGCCCGAAGTCCTGGAACTCGCCGCCGGTGTCGATGGCCTGCAGGGAGCCGGTGAGGCTCAGCGCGCCCCCCAGGACGCCGCGCGCCGTGACCTTGCCGAAGACCGACTTGGGCTGCGACTTGTCGTTCTCGGACAGGCCGCGGGACCCGAGCGTGTCGTTGGTGTTGCCCAGCCGCGGGCTGGACGAGGGCAGGGCGAGCCCGGAGCGGTCGAGGTAGAGGTAGCTCGCGGCCAGCATCACGTCGAAGGTCTCGGTGCTGCCGCCCACCACCAGCCCGCCGCCGCCGCCCGGGCGGGCCCGCTCGAGGGCGCCGCGCGCGATGAGCCGCACGCCCTGCTGGTCGGCGCCCTTGCGGGTGATGACGTTGATGAGGCCCATGTAGGCGTTGGCGCCGTAGATGGCCGAGAGCGGGCCGCGGATGACCTCGATGCGCTCGACCGCCGAGATGGGGATCAGCTCCTCGCCGAAGAAGTTGCCGTTGGTGCTCCGGTCGTCCACCGGCATCCCGTCGATCATCACCAGCACCACGTTGCCGCGGGCGCGGGCGCCGCCGCTGATGCCGCGGACGCCGACGTTGTGCCAGGCGAGGTCGTCGACGTCGTAGAAGCCGGGGACCGTGCGCAGCGCCTCGGCCACCGAGCGCAGCCCGCGCGCCTGGATCTCCTCGGCGGTGACCACCGTGACCATGGAGGGCGCCTGCTCGGAGCGCTGCGCCACCTTGGTGGTGGAGACGACCATCTGGTTGAGCTGGTCCTCCAGCGCCGAGATCTCCTCGATCATCGAGAGGCCGTTGGGGTCCTCGGAAGGCGCCGGCTCGGGCTGGGCCGCCGGCTGCGCCGCTGCGCCGGCGTCGGCGGCCGGGCCCTCGGGCGCGGCCGCGGGAGCCGGCGTCGGGCTCGGGGATGGCGCGGGCGATTCGGACGAAAGGCCGGCATCCGCGTCGGCGGGAGGACCCGCCGGGGGCGTTTGGGACGTCGTCGCGAGGAGGAGGAGGAGGCCGACTGAAGGCCAGAGCAAGGTGAGCCTCGTGTGCTGAAGCGGGAATTATCCAGCACTGTGAAAAAGATAGCAACACAGGGTGCGAAAGCCGCGCGCCCCCATTTCTCACAAAAGTTCGGCCAGCGCGAGCGCCTCGGTGACCTCACCCGAACCGCGGGCCGGAGGTCGGCCGGGGCGGACGGGCCGTTCTGCCGAAGAGGGGTCCAACGGTCCGCCCCGCACCCGCTCTCGGGCCCGTGGCGCACCTTAGCCAATCCCTGCCCAAGACCGGGAAGGCCGGTGAGCGGGGAGGGTCGTCCGGCGCGAGTTTTCCCACCTCGCCGTTGGCTGGGGAACTACCGCAATGAGGCCCGTGAGCGAGAGTGCACAGCGAGTCCCGGTGGTCCGTTGGGCCTGCGACATTGTACTTGTGGGGCACACATCACCGGACTAGGCTGTGCCCGCTGTTTTTCCAACCGGCACTTATGCCGAACTCCTAGCAAGGGGGCAGTCTTGACGAACCTCAAAGTGAAGCTTGTTTGCGCTGCGATGTGCCTGACCGGTTGCGGCATGATGGGCGGTGGCGGCGGGTTCCTTCCCGGCGGTATCGGTGGCCCCAAGGTTCCTCCCCTCTACGGCCCGTACGAAGTCCAGGGCGACCTGATCAAGATCGGCCTAGGCGCTCGCGAGATGAAGGCGCAGGTCTCGATCGAGGTGCCGCCGGACAAGGCGTACGCCCCGATGGACATCAGCGCCCGTGGCGCGAACTTCGACGCGGCGGCTGCGCAGGTGAAGAAGGCGATGGACGAGCTGAAGAAGATCGGCTCGACGGCTGGCTGCGGCTTCAAGATCACCGGCTACGTCCCCCCGAACAGCGGCGACAACAAGACCTGGAAGGCCGCCGGCAGCGTCGAGGTTTGGGCCGACCTGGCCAACCAGGACCCCGAGGCCCGCATCACCCGCGCCAACACCTGCTTCAAGGCGCTTCACGAGTACCTGATCGCCCTGCCCAAGGACGACGGCAAGGTTCCGGAGTTCTTCTCGATCGACCGTCCGTCGATCTACCCGGCCATCGCCTACACCGTCGAGAACCTCGAGAAGCACCGCGACGCGCTCATCAAGCAGGCGGATGACCGCCTGAACGCCGTCTCCAAGGCCAACGCGAAGATGTGGGATCACGCGGACATGCAGTGCACCTCGGCCGGCGTCATCACCATCGCCTCGGCCAACTCGCACGCCGTGACCCTGCAGCTCGAGATGTACTGCCCCGTGTCCACCGCCGAGAGCGCCACGAAGTAAGCGGTCGCGACTCCGGAGCAGACTCACGTTGATGGAGGAGGGGCGCCTTCGGGCGTCCCTCCTCGTTCTATCGCACGCCACCGGACGCGAGGCTCGCGTCCAGAGGAGTGATTGAGCTCATGCGCACCTTCCTTGCGGCGCTCGTCGTCCTGTCGTTCCCCGCAGTCGTCGTCGCCACCGAGAGCCACCACGGCGCCCCGGCCCATGCGGCTCCGGGCGCCCCGGCCGCCGAGGCGGCTCCCGGGGCTCCCGCCGCCCCGTCAGCGATGGCTGCTCCAGCGGCTCCTGCCGCCGGCGCCAACGTCTCCGACGCGGCCGCGGGTGGCGCGGGTGGCGGCGCTCCCGGCGCTTCTGGCGGCGCGGCTTCCGGCGGCGCCAAGACCGCCAAGGCCGCCAAGAGCACCCGCAGCTCCAGCTCGAGCAGCAGCGCCAGCGTGCCTGCTGCCGCCAAGGTCGGCCCCGAAGAGTGCGACCTGTGCAAGGCGCGTTCGGCCTACCTGAAGGCGGGCAAGACCCAGACCACCGGCCTCAGCAACGGCGTGGTGATCGTCTCCACCGGCAACGTCGGCGCGCTCGACAAGGCCGCGACCGAGTTCGACAACCAGCTCAAGGCGGCCATCGCCGGCAAGTCCAAGCTGGACGACGGCTGCGTCAAGTTCGCCTCCGGCGTCAGCGGCGGCAAGGTCACCGTCGGCCACGGCAAGACCCCCACCGGTCACGTCATCACCACGATGACCACCGACGAGAACCTGGCGCTCGAGCTGTACGAGATGATGGAGAAGGTCGTGGTGCCGAAGAAGGGCGCCAAGAAGTAGCCCTCCGGCGCCCAGACGCCTCGAAATCCGGCCCCTGCAAGTCTCCGTACTTGCAGGGGCTCTTTCGTGCCCCGCGAGACCGTCTCGACGACCTGCCGCGAGCACCCGGTGTTCGGCGGCGGGCCCGCATCATCAGATCCGATCGGCGAACCTCGACCTCGCCGGGCGGAGCCGCGGGGTCAGGCCTTGCGCGGCCGGGCCAGCGCGGTCTCTCTCTGGCTGCGGACCACGCGCCGGCCGCGGACGACGAGTCCCTCGGCCCGCAGGCGCCGACCCTGCTCGGCGGCGACCTCCGGGGCCAGGGTGGAGTCGGAGCGGATGACCCGCCACCACGGCAGGCCCTCGGTCGCGTAGAGGGCGCGGACCACGGCGCGGGCACCGCCGGGCTTGCCCAGCCACAGCGCCACGTCGCCGTAGGACATGGTCTTGCCGCGCGGGATGGAGCGGACCAGCTCCGCCACGGAGAGCTCGAACTCGCTGCGCTCCTCTGGCGGCTTGCGCTTCACGCCAGCGGCAGCCCCGAGCCGACGCGGGTGGCCCGGTCGTGCAGCGCGATGACCGGGGCGATCTCCGGCAGCACCGAGTGGGGGCCGATCTCGGCGACGAGCTCGCAGGTGGCGTACTTGCCCGAGGCTTGCTGGTACTGGCCGTGCCAGTCGCGGAAGCGCTCCTCGGCGCCGGCGTCGCTCCAGGGCCAGCGCATCCGCGGCGCGTTGATTCCGCAGCGCCAGGGCTTGGGCGTCAGCCGCGCGCGGTAGGAGCCCTGCGTCTTGCACAGCCGGGCGTAGAGCGCGTCGGTGCCCAGGGCCGGGAACAGGTCCTTCACGACGAGCGGGTCGTCGGGCCGCACCAGCGCGTGCGTCGCGAGCAGCCGCAGCCCCGCCTTGGTCTTGTAGGCGCGGAAGCACCAGCCCGGGTGCGAATCGGCCCAGCGCTGGGCCTGGTCCAGGTGCCTCTGCGGCGGGCCGTCGTGGTCCACGTCCACGAAGACCATGCGCGAGGTGTTCAGGACGTCGCAGCCGTAGGCGTTGCGGGTGACCGCCCAGGCGATCTCCGGGCCCGCGCCGCCCGCTGCCTGCTGCAGGACCTCCTCGCGCACGGCGCGGTCCGGGTAGCCGTACTTCCAGCGCACGCCGCCGTCGACCTTCCCTCCGATGGTCACGGCGTCGGCGGCGGCCTTGGCCCTGGCGTCGGACTCGCTGACGTCGGACGAGCGCCAGCACTTGTACTTACCGCTGCTCCCCAGGGCCCAGTACTTGGCGAAGTGCATGGGCGGAAGGGTGCGCGAGGAGGGGCCGGGGCGTCAACCGCGGCGGCGCCTGGCTCGCGCCGGGCGGGCACACTTTCCGCCTCGCGGTCCGCACCCGCCGCGATGCACAGATAAGGACCATGGAAGGCGAGCGCCAGAGCGGGATTCCGGCGGTGGGCAAGCTGCCGCTGGGAAGCCACTTCTGCCAGTTCTACCGGACCCGCGAAGACCTGCTCGACTGCCTGGTCCCCTACATGAAGACCGGCCTCGAGCAGAACGAGCGCTGCGTCTGGGTGACCTCCGAGCCGCTCGGCGTCGAGGGTGCACGCGCCGCGCTCGCCGCCGCCATGCCGGACCTGGGAAACCGAATCGACCGCGGGCAGATCGATTTCCTCGACGCGCACAGCTTCCGCAGGCGCGCGTCCCGGTCGGGCTCGGGAGACATGGTCGGCTACTGGCTGGAGCTGGAGGGCCAGGCGCTCGCGCAGGGCTACGCCAACCTGCGCGTCACCGGCAACTCCTCGTGGATCGAGCGGCACGACTGGGTGGACTTCATGGCCTACGAGGCCTCGGTGAACCGACGATTCGGCAGCCGCAAAATCGTCGGCATGTGCAGCTACCAGCTGCAGCGCTGCCAGTCCGAGGACGTGCTCGACGTGGTGCGCAACCACCGCTTCGCGCTCACCCGCCGCGCGGGCGCCTGGGAGCTGCTGGAGGCGTCGTCGCTGATGGTCGCCAAGGAGGAGCTGCGGCGGCTCAACGAAGGGCTCGAGCGCCGCGTCGAGGAGCGCACCGCCGAGCTGAGGGCCGCGCTCGAGGCGCGCGACGAGTTCATGTCCGTCGCCTCGCACGAGCTCAAGACGCCGGTGGCGGCGCTGGACCTGTACCTCGACACGCTGCTGCGCAAGGCCGGGAGGGGCGAGCCGCTGGCCCAGGATTGGATGGTCGAGCGGCTGGCCAAGACGCGGCAGCAGGCCGACCGGCTGACCGCGCTCGTCGACGAGCTGCTCGACGTCTCCCGGGCGGGCCAGGGTCGCCTGGCGCTCCAGCTCGAGAAAGTGGATCTCGCCGAGGTGGCGAGGACCACCGCCGATCACCTGGCGCCCCAGCTCGAGCAGGCGGGTTGCCGGGTGACGCTGAGCGCCGAAGAGCCCGTTGTCGGGACCTGGGACCGGGGCCGGCTGGAGCGCGCCGTGGCCAACCTGCTCTCCAACGCCGCGCAGCACGCGCCCGGAGCGCCGGTGGAGGTTTCGGTGGAGCGACGGGACGGCCGCGCCCGCCTGACGGTTCGAGACCACGGCCCGGGCATCGCCGACTTGGACCAGCGGCGCATCTTCGAGCGATTCGTGCGGGTGGGCGTCGAGCGTCGCTCCCGCGGGCTCGGCCTGGGGCTGTGGATCGTCCGGCAGATCGCCCTGCTGCACGGGGGCGACGTGGACGTTACGAGCGCGGTGGGCGAGGGGGCGAGCTTCGTGCTGTCGCTGCCCTGCGAGGAAGCGAAATGGGCAGGGGCCTCATCCTCCTCGTCGACGACGACGACGACTTCAGGGACGCCCTCGCAGAGGTCCTGACGGACGAGGGCTTCGCCGTGGCCCGGACCCGCAACGGGCTCGAGGCCCTGGACTGGCTGCGGCGGGGCGGTCGGCCCGACGTGATCCTGCTGGACCTGATGATGCCGGTCATGGACGGCTACCAGTTCCGCGAGCGCCAGCTGCGCGATCCGTCGCTCGCGGCGATCCCCGTGGTGGCCTTCTCCGCGGGCGCCCACGCAGACCGGAGCCGCTCGCTCCAGGCCGAGTGCCTGGAAAAGCCCTTCGACATCGAATGCCTCCTGGAGGCGATTCGAAGAAGGGTTGCTCCCGCGGCCGGCGTCCCCCCAGCCCAGGCGCCGCTTCCGGGATCGCCGGGAGACTAGTGCAGCGCCGTCGAGATCGGCTCAACTGGCGGCGGCGAGCTTGGGGCCGAGCAAAACAAGAAAAGCCCTTGACGCCTTGGCGTTGAAAAGGCCCCTCCGCGGACGCTCAGCCCCGTCTCCTTGCCTCGCTCTCATCTGGACGGCGGTGCACTAGCGATCGAGCGGGCGCCGGTCGCGTCGGCGGGACGGAAGCGCTGCGAGCAGGACGACCCCGAACAGCAAAGGCGCCGCGGTGACGCCGCGGGTGCAGCCAGAGCGGACCATTCCGGGAGCAGGGAGGGCGGGATCGCCGGCGGCGTCGGGAGCGTCAGTCCCTGCATCGGGAGGAGGCAGGGGCCTGCAGGCGCCCGCTTCACAGGCTCCGTTGACGCAGGCCTTGCCGTCGGGTTCGTCGGCGAGCGCGGAGCAGACGGGCGCCCCGGAGGTGCAGTCGATGGCGCCCTTGCGGCAGCCGGAGGACCCGTAGCAGTCGAGGCCATCCCCGCAGCCCGTGCAGGCGCCGGCCTGGCAGATCCGCCCGTTGGCGCACGCGGTGCCCTCCGGCTGGTCGGTCAGGCCGGTGCAGACGACGGTGCCCGAGGCGCAGTCGACGTGTCCCCGCTGGCAGCCGTCGCTGGTGGTGCAGGGCTGGTCCTGGAGGCAGAGCGCGCTCGAGGCCTCCCCGAGAGGCTCGGAGGTGGCGGGGCCGCAGGCGGCGAGGGCCGCGAGGAGCAGGGGGCGCAGGTGCATGCCGAAAGCTAAGAGGGTGCGCCGGCGCTCGCTCGGCAAAATCTTCGTCGGCCTGGCGCGCTAACGTAGGCCGCTCGATTGTTCCGTCGAAGGGAGCGCACCGTGTCCGGGCTCGACCTGTTCCACTCTCCGACCCGCGCCTGGTTCTCCGCGACCTTCGCCGAGCCCACGCGCCCCCAGCGGCTGGGCTGGCCGGCGATGGCCCGCGGCGAGTCGACGCTGCTGCTCGCCCCCACTGGGACCGGCAAGACGCTCGCGGCGTTCCTGGGCGCCCTGGACCAGCTGATGTTCGAGCCGGTGCCCGCCAAGCGCGAGCGCTGCCGGGTGCTCTACGTTTCGCCGCTCAAGGCGCTCGCCGTGGACATCGAGCGCAACCTGCGCGCGCCGCTGGTCGGCATCGCCCGCGCCGCCGAGGCCGAGGGCACGGCCTGCCACGTCCCCACGGTCATGGTCCGCACCGGCGACACGCCGGCCAACGAGCGGGCCCGCTTCCAGCGCGCGCCGGCGGACATCCTGGTGACGACGCCGGAGTCGCTCTACCTGATGCTCACCTCGCGCGCCCGCGAGGTCCTGGCCTCGGTGCGCACGGTGATCCTCGACGAGATCCACGCCCTGGTGCCGACCAAGCGCGGCTCGCACCTGGCGCTCTCCGTCGAGCGGCTGGAGGAGCTGTGCGGGCGCCGGCTCCAGCGCATCGGCCTGTCGGCGACGCAGCGGCCGCTCGAGGAGGTGGCCCGCTTCCTGGGCGGCGCCGAGGTGGAGTCCGCTCCGAAGAGCGCGAGGGCCAAGGAGCCCCCGGCCGGCGAGCAGGTCCACGACGAGTTCGCCGAGCCCGCGGTCAAGGCCCGCTACCGGCCCGTCACCGTCGTCGACGCCGGGAGCAAGAAGACGCTCGAGCTGAAGATCGAGGTCCCGGTCGAGGACATGGCGCGCCTGGGCGAGCCCATCCCCAACCCCTCGGGCAACGCGGCGCAGGGCACGGTGCGCTCCTCCATCTGGACCGCCATCCACCCGAGGCTGCTGGAGCTGGTGCGCGCCCACCGCTCGACCATCCTCTTCGTGAACGCCCGGCGCGTCGCCGAGCGGCTGGCCAACGCCATCAACGAGCTGGCCGGCGAGACGCTGGTCCAGGCGCACCACGGCTCGGTGGCCCGGCTGCAGCGGCTGGAGATCGAGGACAAGCTCAAGGCGGGGCAGCTGCGCGGGCTGGTGGCGACCAGCTCCCTCGAGCTGGGCATCGACATGGGCGCCGTCGACCTGGTGGTGCAGATCGAGGCGCCGCCCTCGGTGGCCAGCGGCCTGCAGCGCATCGGCCGCGCGGGGCACCAGGTGGGGGCGCCGAGCAAGGGCATCCTCTTCCCGAAGTGGCGGGGCGACCTGGTGGCCTGCGCGGCCCTCACCGAGGCCATGCGGGCGAGCGACGTCGAGCCCATCCGCTACCCGCGCAACCCGCTGGACGTGCTGGCGCAGCAGCTGGTCGCGATGGCCTCGATGGACGTGGTCGACGCCGACGAGGCCTTCGCGCTGGCCCGGCGCGCCGCGCCCTACGCCGAGCTCTCCCGCCGGGCCTTCGACGGCGTGCTCGACATGCTCTCGGGCCGCTACTCGTCCGACGACTTCGCCGAGCTCAAGCCGCGGCTGACCTGGGACCGGCTCAAGGGCACCCTGCGGGCGCGCGAGGGCGCGAAGCAGGTCGCCATCACCAACGGCGGGACGATCCCCGACCGCGGCCTCTACGGCGTCTTCCTCGCCGGGGCGCCCAAGGGCTCCAACCGCGTCGGCGAGCTGGACGAGGAGATGGTCTTCGAGAGCCGGGTGGGGGAGACCTTCGTGCTCGGCGCCACGACCTGGCGCATCGAGGACATCACGCACGACCGGGTGCTGGTCACCCCGGCGCCGGGCGTGCCCGGGAAGATGCCCTTCTGGAAGGGCGACAACGTCGGCCGGCCGCTCGAGGTGGGCCTGCGCATCGGCAAGCTGACCCGGGAGTTGGCGGGGATGCCCAAGGCCGCGGGCCTGGCCCGCCTGACGCGCGCCCACGACCTCGACGACCTCGCCGCCGAGAACCTGCTGCGCTACCTGGACGATCAGCAGGCGGCCATCGGCGTCATCCCCGACGACAGGACCGTGGTCGTCGAGCGCACCCGCGACGAGCTGTCCGACTGGCGGGTCTGCGTGCTCTCGCCGTTCGGCGGCCGGGTGCACGCGCCGTGGGCGATGGCCGCGACCGCCAAGATCCGCCGGGAGCGCGGGATCGAGGTGGAGACGATGTGGACCGACGACGGCTTCGTGGTCCGCTTCCCGGACACGGAGAAGCCGCCGGACGCCTCGCTCTTCATCCCCGACCCGGAGGAGCTGGAGGCCGACCTCTGGTCCGAGCTGGGCGGCACGGCGCTCTTCGCGGCCCGCTTCCGCGAGAACGCGGCGCGGGCGCTGCTGCTGCCCAAGCGGCGCCCCGGCGTGCGCACGCCACTGTGGCAGACGCGCAAGCGGGCGCACGACCTGCTCTCGGTCGCGGCGAAGTACCCGTCGTTCCCGGTGATCCTGGAGACCTACCGCGAGTGCCTGCGCGACGTGTTCGACGTGCCGGCGCTCTCGGAGACGATGCGGCGCATCCGCGGCCGGCAGGTGAAGGTGGTGACGAAGGACTCGCAGACCCCTTCGCCCTTCGCCTCGGCCATCCTCTTCGGCTTCGTCGCCAACTACCTCTACGAAGGCGACGCTCCGCTGGCCGAGCGGCGGGCCCAGGCCCTGGCCATCGACCACGCGCAGCTGCGGGAGCTGCTCGGCGAGGTCGCGCTGCGCGAGCTGCTCGACCCGGAGGCGCTGGAGGCGGTCGGCCGGCAGCTGCAGCGGCTCGAGCCGCACCTGAAGGCCCGCAGCGTCGACTCGCTGCACGACCTGCTGCTGCGCCTGGGCGACCTGACCCGCGAGGAGATCCGGGCGCGCAGCACGGGGCCGGAGTGCAAGGCCTGGCTGCAGGAGCTGGTCGCCTCGCGCCGGGCGGTGCCGGTGAGCGTCGCCGGCCAGCACCGGTTCGTCGCCGTGGAGGACGCGGCGCGCTACCGCGATGCCCTGGGGACCGCGCTGCCGGTCGGCCTGCCCGCCGCGCTGCTGGAGCTGGCCGCGCAGCCGCAGCTGGACCTCGTCCACCGCTACGCCAGGACGCACCCGCCGTTCGCCGCCGAGGAGCTGGCGATCCGCTACGGCTTGGCGCGGCTGGAGGCGCTGGCGATGCTGGAGAAGGCGGTCGCGGCCGGGCGGTTGCTCGAAGGCGCGTTCCGGCCGGGAGGCGTGGGTCAGGAGTGGTGCGATCCCGAGGTCCTGCGGCAGATCCGCCGGCGGTCGCTGGCCAACCTGCGCGAGGAGGTGGAGCCGGTCGAGCCGCGGATCCTCTCGCGGATGCTGCTGGCCTGGCAGGGCGTGACCAAGCGGCGCCGGGGGATGGACGCGCTCCTGGACACCATCGAGCAGCTGCAGGGCGCGGCGCTGCCGGCCTCGGAGTTCGAGCGCGAGATCCTGGCGGCGCGGGTCGAGGGCTACAGCCCGCTGGACCTGGATTCGTTGGCGGCCGCCGGCGAAGTGGTCTGGGTGGGCGTGGAGCCGCTGGGCGAGCACGACGGGCGAATCGCGCTGTTCCTGACCGACCACCTGGCCAAGCTGTGGCGGCCGTCGCCGGGCGCCGGGGGGGGCCTGGACGAGCGCGAGCGCCGGCTGGTGGAGGTGCTGCGCGAGCGCGGGGCGATGTTCTTCGGGGACGTGCACGCGGCCGCGGGCGGCGGCTTTCCCGGGCAGACGCTCGATGCGCTCTGGGACCTCGTCTTCAAGGGGCTGCTGACCAACGACCTGTTCCTGCCGCTGCGGGCGTTCACCCGGCCGAAGGAGGCGCGGGGCCGGCGCAGCCTGCCGATGCCGGGCTCGTTCCGCTCGCGCCGCGAGGCGCCGCCCTCCGCGGAGGGACGCTGGGCGCTGGTGGAGTCGCGGGCGGGCCGGGCGCGGCCGTCGGACACGGCCTTCGGCACCGCGCTCGCGCAGCAGCTGCTCTCGCGCTACGGCCTGGTGACGAGGGAGGTGCCGCTCTCGGAGTCGGTCACCGGAGGCTTCAGCGCGGTCTACGACGTCTTGAGGGCCATGGAGGAGGGCGGGCGCATCCGCCGCGGCTTCTTCGTCAGCGACGTCGGCGGCCTGCAGTTCGCGCTGCCGCCCGTGGTGGATCTGCTGCGCGCGCTGCGCGAGGACCCGGAGGCGCCCGAGCTCGTGACCCTGGCGGCGACGGACCCGGCCAACGCCTTCGGCGCGCTGCTGAAGTGGCCGCCGCTCGACCCCTCGGCAGCCTCGGCGCAGGCTCCGCGCGGGCCGTCGCGCTCGGTGGGCTCGCACGTGTTCCTGGTGAATGGCTCGCTGGCCGCCTACGCCAGCCGCGGAGGGCGCCAGCTCTTCGCCTGGCTGCCCGCGGACGAGCCGGAGCGCACGCGGACGGCCAAGGCCATCGCCGAGCAGCTCGGGGCCATCGCCAACCGGGCGCGCAGCGGCTTCGAGCTCGAGGAGATCAACGGTGCGCCGGCGCGCGCTCACCCGCTCGCCCCGCACCTGGTGGCGGCCGGGTTCGGCGCCGGGCCGCACAGCTTCTACTGGCTGAGGAGGCCGCACCTGGCGGTGGTGCCGCCGACCCGCGAGGGCGAGGCGGACGCGGAGGCCGACGAGAGCAGGCCTTGAGGGTGCATCGACTAGGATGCGGGGGTGTCCGGCTTCCGCTCGAAAGCGCAGGTGGGGATGGCCTTGGCGGCCTTGCTCTGCGCCGCCTGCCGAGCGTCGCCGCCGGCCTGCCCGGAGGGCTTCGCGAGGGACGAGGCTCGCACCGCGGAGGTGGTCGAGTTGCTGCGCGCGGATCCCGAGGCCCGCGGGCTGATCCCGGACCAGGGGTTGCGCGGGGTCTGCTACGCGGCGGCCGGGGAAGGGCAGGTCGCGCCCGGACCGGTGCTGCTGCTCTCGTCGAAGGCGCCCGAGCGTGACAGCGCCGCGCGGGCCGCCCACCTGCTCCTGCACGAGCGCGAGGGCCTGGTCCGAGCGGTCGAAGCCGGGGGCTGCGGCGAGGCCGGGCTCGCGCGCGTCCGCGCCGCCGAGGAGCGGGCCTGGGCGCTGGAGGGCCGCGTGCGCCGCCGGCTGGGCCTGCCGGAGCGGCCGAGCGAGCTCGAGCGGATCATGGGACAGTACGAGGCGCGATGCGCCGACCTGGCGCGCAAGGACGCTCGATGAGCGTGGCCAGGTCACACCGTGACGAGAAAGCGAGCTCCATGAAGCCCCAAGCCATCCTCGCCGCGGCGGTCGCGCTGGCCGCCTGCTGCCCGGCCCTGGCCAGCGCCGACGTCGTCGATCCCGTGCCCCCTGGTTGGCCGTGCCCGCCCGGCACCACCGCGTACGCCACCCACTCCGGGCCCCGCTGCGGGATCTGGCCTTGCGGCCAGGGCTGCCCTGCCGACTATGAATGCCGCTCGGTCCAGTTCTGCATCACGACGGAGGAGTACTGGAAGCAAGGGCAGACTCGGATGCAGCGCGACGTCGTCGGCGGGGTTTGCGATGCGACGTCGAAGTGCCCCGGCCGCTGCGAGGCGAAGCAGGTTTGCGTCTCCACGAAGGCGGCGGCCGACCTCTCTCGGACCCCGGTCCCGGTCCCGGTCCCTGCGGATGCCGCGGGGCCTGCTGCTGCCGCCGCTCCGGCGCCCGCGGCCAAGGGCGCCTTCTGCGCGGCCGGCGGCTCGGGCCTGACCTCCGTGCTCTTGCTGGGCCTCCTCCTTCCGGCGGGCCTGCGCAGGCGCAAGCCCGTGCTGTGAAGCCCCGCGCTCCCTCGCCAAACTCCCTGGAGTTCACCGTGAACCAGAATTGCCGACGCCTCCTGATGGCGCTCACCGCGCTGCTCGTTTCCAGCTCTGCCGGGGCGGCCCGCGCCGACGTGCTCATCCCGCCGCCCGCCGACTGCCCTGCCGGCTCCAAAGGCAGGACCAGCCACTCCGGCCCGCACTGCGCGCCCCGGACGTGCGAGCGCGGCTGCGAGGAGGGCCTGGCCTGCCGGCCCACCGACCTGTGCATCGTCCAGCGTCAGGGAGCCAACCGCGTCCACCGCTTCACGTTCGAGGTGGTCACCGGCCCCTGCCCGGCGGACCGGAAGTGCCCGGAGGGCGCCTGCGAGACCCGCGACGTCTGCGTGCCGGGCGCCGCGCCGGTCGAGCCACCGATCGCCGGTCCGGATGCCGCGACGGGGCCGGTGCCTGCGGCCGCCACCGTTCCCGAGCCGGCAGGGGCCTCCGCGCCCGACGCGCAGGTGTTGGAGGACCAGAAGCTGGGGACCGAGGTTCGCAAGCCAGCGGCCTGCTCGGCGGGGGCGGGCGACGGCGCCTTGGCGCTGGCGGTGGCCTTCGCGGTCGCGCTGCTCGCGCTCCTGGCTCTCAAGAGGCGCGGGCAGGACGCCTGACCTGGGGGAAGCATGGGTCCGCTGGAATGGGTGGTGCTCGCGGCCGGTCTGGCCGTAGGCGTCGGCTGGTGGATCCGGAGTCTGGGAAAGCCGTCCGAGGACGCGCCTGCGCCGCGCCCCGACGTCGAGCCCGAGCCCCAGCCCCAGCGCGCTGCCCGTCCGGAGCTCCGCAGGGAAGTAGTGGAGGATGCGGACGGCGAGGACGCGAAGCGGGCCAGGCTCGTGGCCGAGAAGGGGCCCGCGGTCATCGACGAGCTCGTCCAGGCGCTCCTGGCGGACTTCCGCCGGGAGGACGAGATCTCGCTGGCCCTTCCGGCCCTGGTCGGGAAGCTGGGGCCCCGGGGCGCGGAGGCGCTGGCGGAGAGCCTCGCGCGCCTGTCCGCGGAGCTGCGGACGACCATCCTCGACGCGTTGGAGGGCGTGGCCCGGGAGGTGGGTAAGCCGCTCGTCGCGCCGCTGGTGCGGCGCGCGCGCCCGGAGAACGCCAAGGGAATCGGCCAGGTGCTGGGCGCCATCCTGCGCGGCGGCGCCGACGCGGAGGAGCGTGAGGAGCTGGGGCTGCGCGCCCTCGTGGCGGCGCTGCGCTCGGAGCCGGAGCGGGCCGAGGCGCTCCAGGAGGTCCTCGACGCCGCGGTGGCGGCGCTCGACCAGGACGACCAGAGGGGGCTGCTCTCGCACTCCGCTCCCGAGGTGCAGGCCGCGGCGGTGCTGCACGGGCGCCAGGTGAAGGAGCAGACCCTCCGGGCCCTGGCGCGCCAGACCGACGTCTGCGTGCGCGTCGCCATGCTCCGCAACGCCATGCTCTGGCGCGACCAGAAGGACGTGATCGAGCCGTTCTTCCAGGATCCGTCGCCCGCGGTGCGCATCGAGGCCTGCCTGAGGGCGGGCTACACGTTCGACGGCGAAGCGGAGCGCCTGAAGGAAGACTCCAATCGCGCCGTGGCGCTCGTCGCCCGCTCGGTCCTCGAGGACGAGGGAATGCTCGACCGCATCGACGGGGCGCTGGCGAGCGGAAAGAGCGAGCTGCGGCTGGCGGCCTGCCGGGCGGCGGGCGCGCTCGAGGAGAAGGACGCGCTCAAGGTCTTCGGTGCGCTGCAGCTCGACGGCGACCCGGCCGAGCTGCGCGCTTTCCTGGGGGAGTTCTCACCCGAGGAGCGGGGCTCGCTCGAGCAGCTAATCCGCTTCGCCAAGAGCGATCCTCCCGCCGAGGTGCTCTCCGAGCTGCTGCTCGTGCTCTCGTCCAACGACGACGTCGGCGGGGGCCTCGACCTTCCGTGCCAGCTGCTGGACCGGTCCCTGCCGCCCCGCGTGCGCCGGTTGGGCTTCGAGGCGCTCGTCTCGGAGAGCGAGGGGCGCGCCCGTCGCATCGAGCCCTTCCTGGTGCCGGACGAGCCGCAGGTCGCGGACTTCCTGTGGGCGCTCTACTTCTCGACCAGCTCCGCCGAGGACGAGGAGAAGGCGCTCTACCGCCGCCTCCGGGGCTCGCCGAGCGAGCTGCTCGCTGCCTTCGCCGAGGAGCAGAGCGGCTAGCCTCGCCTCGCGCGTCGAAGGCGGGTGCCGCGAAAAAGCGAAGGCCCGCGCCGGGAGCCGGCGCGGGCCTTCTTCAGCCACGTTCGAGCGGACGGCCTACTTCTTGTTGGCCAGCTCCGCGTCGATGATCTTCTTGAACTCCTCGAACGGCTGGGCGCCCACGAGGAGCTTGCCGTTGATGACGAAGCTCGGCGTGCCGGAGACGCCGGCGCTGGAGCCCTGCTCGGTGTCCTTCTTGACCTGCTCCTTGTACTTGCCGGAGTCGAGGGCGGCCTTGAACTTGTTCATGTCCAGCTGCAGCTCCTGGGCGTACTGCTCCAGGTTGGCGCGGTCGAGGGCGCCCTGGTTGGCGAAGAGCTTGTCGTGCATCTGCCAGAATTTGCCCTGCTCGTGGGCGGCCAGCGAGGCCTCGGCGGCCAGCCCAGCCTTGTCGTGGAAGGGCAGGGGGTAGTTCTTCCAGAGGATGGCGATCTTGCCGCCGTAGGTCTCCTCGACCTGCTTCATGGTCGGGTTCACGCGGCTGCAGAACGGGCACTGGAAGTCCGAGAACTCGTAGATCTGGATCGGGGCGTTCTTGGGGCCCTTGACCGGGGCGTTGCCGGCCTTCAGCTCGACGCGCGGCGGCTCCGGCGGGGCCGGGGGCGCCATCGAAGTGATCTTGTCGTAGACCTGGTCGAGCTTGGTGCCGGACTTGATCAGCTCGTCGGCCCGCTTGATCTCCTGGTCGATGGTCCGCTTGAACTCCTCGAAGGGCTGCGCGCCCTCGATCTTGCGGCCGTTGACGAAGAAGGTCGGGGTGCCGTTGGCGCCCACCTGGTTGCCGTACTCCGAGTCCTTCTTGATCTGGTCGGCGACCTCGGCGCTGTCCATGTCGGCCTTGAACTTGGCCATGTTCAGCTGCAGCTCCTGCGCGAACTGCTCGTACTTCTGGGGCGAGAGGTCCTTCGCGGCGTCGAAGAGCTTGTCGTGCATCTCGAAGAACTTGCCCTGCTTGTGCGCGGCCATCGCCGCCTTCGCCGCCGGCATCGCGTTGGGGTGGAAGGGCAGCGGCTGGTGCCGGAAGACGAACTTCACGTCCTGCGGGTAGGCCTTGAGGATCTCGTGGGCCACCGCGGCGCCGCGCGAGCAGAACGGGCACTGGAAGTCGCTCCACTCGACGATGGTGACCTTGGCGGCCTTGGGGCCCTTGAAGGGGCTGTACGCCGGGATCTCCACCTTCTGGAACGACGGGGCGGGAGGCGGCTGGGCCTTCTCGGGCTGCGCCGCAGGCTGGTTCGGCGCGGCGATCATCTTCGGGGAGGTCGCGGCGCCCTTCTGCACTTCGTCGTAGATCGACGCGGCGGGGGTGCCCTTGGCGATGAGCTCGTCGGCCTTCTTCATCTCCTCGTCGATGACGCGCTTGAAGGTCTCGAACGGCTGCGCGCCCACGACCTTGCGGCCGTTGATGAAGAAGGACGGCGTGCCGCCGGCGCCCACGCTCTGCAAGAGCTTCTGCTCGCTCTCGATCTTGTCCTTGAACTTCTGCTGGTCCAGCGCCGCCTTGAAGCGGTTCATGTCCAGCTGCAGCTCCTGGGCGTACTTCTCGAGGTCCGCCCGCTCGAGCTGCTTGTTGTTCTCGAACATCTTGTGGTGCATCTCCCAGTACTTGCCCTGCTCGCCCGCGGCCAGGGCGGCCTCGGCCGCCATGTGCGCGTTCTTGTGGAAGGGCAGCGGGTTCTGCTTGAGGACCACCCGCACGTCCTTGGGGCCGTAGGACTCCTTGATCTGCTTGAGCGTGGCGTCGCCGCGCGAGCAGAAGGGGCACTCGAAGTCCGTCCCCTCGACGATGGTGACCTTGGGCGCCGCCGAGCCCCAGGTCGGGCTGTCGCCGACCGGCATGCGGTAGAGGGCGTTGGGGTCCTCGACCTGCGACGGGGTCGGCGGGGTGGGCTTGGCAGCCGGCGAGGGCTGCGCGGGCGCCACTGCGAGCGTGGGCTTGGCGGGCTCCGGGGCCTTGACGGTCGCACGTCCGACCACGAACCCGAGGGCGGCGCCGACGATGAGCGCGACGATGACGTTGCCTTTCACCTTGACGACTCCTTTCTCCGGAACGCCCCTTTGACCGGGCGCCGAAGGTCTTCTGGAAGAGGTCCGGGCTTTTAACAGAAGAAATCGCGGCCCAGCAAGGGAATTGGCCTTATATCCAGCATTTGCGTGCCGGCGCGCCCTGGACGGAGCCCCCCTCCCGGACAGGCGAGGCCTTCACGCTTTGCTAGCCAAGCGAGGGCGGCTTCGCTAAAGTGACTTGCCGCGCTCCTTGAGGATTCCGGGTGGCGCAAGCCCAAACAGTCAGGCCCAGATGCCGAAAACGGCGCTGATCATCGAAGACGACGAGTCGCAGGCCAAGGCGCTCCAGGCGCTTTGCGAGAAGCTTGGACTGGAGGCCTCCTACTGCCGCAACGGCAAGGAGGGCCTCGAGCAGGCGCTGCAGAAGGCCAGCGACCTCGTCCTGCTGGACATGCTCGTGCCGGGCATGGACGGCTTCAAGGTCGCCGAGGGCCTGAAGGCCAAGGGCAGCAAGGCGCAGATCGTCGTCGTCACCGGCGTCTACAAGGACCCCAAGGTCGCCAAGGAGTTCCACGACAAGTACGGCGCGGACTTCTTCCAGAAGCCTTACAAGGCGGCCGACCTCTCCGCCTGCATCGCCAGGCGCCTGGGGTTGGCCAGCGCCGCGCCCGCCGAGAAGCCCACGCCGCAGCGCCGCACCACCACCGACATCCCCGTCGTCCCGCGCATGGAGGGCGAGCTGCGGGACAAGAGCTACCCCACGCTGCTGCTGGAGCTGGCGCGGGCCAAGGCCACCGGGACCCTCGAGCTCACCCAGGGGCAGGCCAAGAAGCGCCTCTTCTTGTTCTGCGGGCAGGTCCGCTTCGCTCAGTCGAACGTCAAGGCCGAGAACGTCGGCGGCATGCAGGTCGCCGAGGGCACCCTGTCCGAGGACCGCTTCAAGGCGGCGGTGATGAAGGCCCGCGACGAGCGGATCGGCATCGGCGAGGCGCTGGCGCTCGCCGGCGACCTCTCGTACGACGCGCTGGCCAAGGCCGCGCGCCGCCAGGTGGAGGAGGTCAGCGTCAGCGCCTTCGCGTGGGCCGACGCCCACTACGTCTTCGCGCCGGGCCCCACCGACAAGATCCAGGACGCGCGCCAGGACCCGCTGCTGCTGCTGCTCGCGGCGTACAAGCGCTACGTCGACGCCGAGAAGGCCAAGGCCCAGCTCGCCGGGGCGGAGAAGGGCACCCTCAGCCGCGGCCCCGATTTCGACCGCGCGCTCTTCGGCCTGCGCGGCGTGTTCCCCGGCGAGACGGTCACGCCGATGATCAACGGGCGGCTCACGGTGGGCGACGTGCTGGCCAAGGCCCGGCCGAACGACCTGCCGCTCCTCGCCGCGCTGGTGGGGATGGGGCTGGCCACGGTGACCGGCGCCGAGGCGTACAAGAAGGCGGCGGCCGTCAAGACCGCCGGGCCCAACCGCCCGTACACGCCCGAGGAGGAGGCCGCCCGCGCCAACATCCGCCCGGAGTACGAGCGGGTGATGGCTGCGGTCAACCTCTTCTCGGTGCTGCGCCTGCCGCAGAACGCGTCGATCGAAGAGGTGAAGGCCGCCTACCTGCAGCTGGCCAAGCGCTTCCACGCCGACTCCTTCGCCGGGCTCGAGCTGGGCGAGGTCGGCGACATGCTCGGCGAGCTGTTCGGCAAGATCTCCGAGGCCCACTCCATCCTGGGGGACCCCAAGCGCCGGGCCGACTACCTGATCCTGCTGGAGCGGCAGGAGGCCGGGCTGCCGACGGACATGGAGGTTATCTTCAAGGCCGACGGCGCCTTCAACCGAGGCGACGCGCTGATGAAGCAGGGCCGGTTCGCAGACGCGGAGCAGGCCTTCAAAGAAGCCTTGAAGTTGGACGCGAGTGTGGCGCAATATCACGTCGCTTTGGCCCAGGCCGTTTTGAAGGGGCGCGGGGCGTCCGGCGTCGCGGAGGCCCGAGACGCCCTGGAGAAGGCCTTGGGGCTCAACCCCGAGCACACCGGTGCCAAGCTGGTAAAGGCAAGCGTGCTCGAGGCGGACGGCGACTTCAAGGGAGCCGCCAAGCTGCTCGAGGAGTTGTATGCGACCGACCCCTCCAACCATGCGGTCGAGCGCGAATACCGGGCGGTGAAGCAGCGGTGGAAGGAAAGCAAGAACCAGGGGAGCGGGGGCCTGCTGGGCAAGCTCTTCAGCAAGAAGTTGTGAAGAGCGCTCGGGCAGCCCGGCCCTGTTGACGTTTGGAAGGGGAGTTGCCGAAAGGCGCTGTCCGGCGGCGGTCTGTGCGACGTCGACGGGCGAGCTGGCGGCGCCACCTGAAGGGTACGAGAAGACGATCTTTTCTTCGTCTTTCGGCGTGCGGAGCCCGCCGCGCGCACCCGCGTCCCTATTGGGCGCGGTGCCCCGATGGACAGCAGCGGGCAGGACGGACACATGACGAACGGACAGGAAGCCGGGCCCACCACGCCCATCGAGCAGACCCCCCAGCCAGAGCGCCAGAGCGTGGCGAGCGCGCCACCCCAGGCCAGCGCGCCTGCGGCCAGCGCGGCCCCGGGCGGGCCCATCGACCCGCCGATGCCGATGAGCAACACCGGCAATGCGGCGCCCCCCTACCCGCAAGGCAACCAGGGGCATGGCGGCGGCGGCGGCGGTCAGGGCGGGCAGGGGACGCAGCAGGGCCAGCCAGGCCAAGAGGGCGGCCGCCGCGGTCGGCGTCGGCGCCGGCGTCGTCGTAAGGGCGGCCAGCCCGGGCAGCCCGGCCAGGTGCAGGGGCAGGGGCAGAACCAGAATCAGCAGGGCGGCCAGCAGGGCCAGCAGATGCCCGGGGCGCCCTTCGACCCCAACGCGCCGGCGCAGCAGCCTGCGCAGGGCGAAGGCGGCATCGCGCAGGCGGGCGGGCAGCCTCAGGCCCAGCCCCAGCTCATCCCCGCCGAGGGCGTGCTCGACACCGAGGTGAAGGGCAACATCTGCTTCCTGCGCCAGCTCAAGCGCAACATGATGGCCGCCGGCGACGACCCGGAGATCCCCCGGCCGATGGTGCAGCGGCTGCGGCTGCGCCCGGGCTCGTACATCAAGGGCGCCGGCTACCAGCGCGGCGCGCGCGTGCAGCTGCAGCGGGTCGAGAGCGTCGACGGCGACCCCGCCGAGGTGACGACCAAGCACCCGCAGTTCCAGGACCTGACCGTCGTCGACCCCGAGCGGCGCATCCAGCTCGAGCACAGCTCGACCGACATGGTCACGCGGGTGCTCGACCTCATCGCGCCCATCGGCTTCGGCCAGCGCGGCCTCATCGTCTCCCCGCCGAAGGCCGGCAAGACGATCATGCTGCAGCGCATCGCCCAGGCGATCACCGAGAACCACCCCAAGGCCCACCTGATGGTGCTCCTCGTGGACGAGCGTCCCGAGGAAGTCACCGACATGCGCCGCTCCATCAAGGGCGAGGTGATGGCCAGCTCCAGCGACCGGCCGACCAGCGACCACCTGCAGGTGGCGGAGATGACGCTGGACCGCGCGCGCCGGCTCGTCGAGCAGGGCAAGGACGTCGTCATCCTGCTCGACTCGATCACCCGCCTGGCGCGCGCCTACAACAAGGAGGTCGAGAGCTCCGGCCGCACCCTGACCGGCGGCGTCGACAGCCGCGCGCTGGAGCGCCCCAAGCGCATCTTCGGCAGCGCGCGCAAGACCGAGGAGGCGGGCTCGCTGACCATCCTGGGAACCGCGCTCATCGACACCGGCAGCCGCATGGACGAGGTCATCTTCGAGGAGTTCAAGGGCACCGGCAACATGGAGGTGACCCTGGACCGCACCCTGGGCGAGCGCCGCATCTGGCCGGCCATCAACATCCCCCAGTCCGGCACGCGCAAGGAAGAGAAGCTGATGACGCCCAAGGAGTACGAGAAGGTGAAGAAGCTGCGGCAGATGCTCTTCGCCATGAAGCCCTCGGACGCCATGGAGAAGCTGGTCAAGAAGCTCGCCGAGTACGAGAGCAACGACGAGTTCCTGGACGCCGTCTGATCCTTCCCGGCCTCCGCGCCGGAACGAGTCTCTGAAGGTTCGATCGAAGCCCCTCCCCGGCAACGGGAGAGGGGCTTCGTCGTCTCCGGGCGCGTAGGACTTGCGCCTTGTGACTGATAGTCTGTGCCCTCCATGGCGCTCCACATCAGCGGCACCTGCCACTACCACCCCATGCGCGCCGGCATCGGCGTGTGCGTGGAGTGCCGGCAGGTGGTCTGCGCGGAGTGCTCGACGCAGTTCGAGGGCATCAACCGCTGCGCGGCGTGCCTGGCCAAGCTGGGCAAGAAGGCCCAGGCCCGCCCGCTGGGCGCGGAGCTGGGGCTGGGCAACCTCCTGACCTTCCTCGTGGTCTTCGGCCTGCTCTTCGGCGGGCTCGCCTGGGCCGCCAAGGGCCTCGCTCCCTGAACGCATGAGCGCCGTCGCCCCCGACCTTCGGCCGCGCGGGCCGGCCGAGCTGTACGACGCCGCGGTCCACCTGTGCACCCGCGGCGGCACGCCGCTGCCCGCGCTGGCGCTGGTGGGCGCGGTCCTCCCGGCCGTCTCCGGCCTGGCCCTGGCCCACCGCGCGCTCACCGGCCGCGGCTACCTGCCCTGGGCCGCCCTCTTCGCGCTCTGCCTGATGCTGCGCGGCCTCTTCGCCGGCGCGGCGTCCCTGGCCGGCGAGGCCTGCCTGGAGGGCAACCCGATCACTTCCTGGGAGGCGCTGCGCAAGGCCGGCCGCCGTGCCCTCTCGCTGATGTCCGCGGGCGGGCTGGCGATGCTGCTCGAGTGGGTGCTCGTGCCCGCGACGCTCTTC
The DNA here is from genome assembly GCA_036504155.1 of Myxococcales bacterium. GTDB lineage: Bacteria > Myxococcota > Myxococcia > Myxococcales > UBA5297 > JACRCT01. Next base: position 156,353 of record DASXVQ010000030.1, on the reverse strand, counting down.
ATCGGCCTCGTGCTCTGGTCGTCCCTGTACTCCGGGCCCGCGCTGGTCGCCCGCGCCGAGGCGGGGCCGTGGGGCATGGGCAAGGCCTGCCGCCGGCGCCTGGCCAACGAGCCGACCTTCGTCGTGCGCCTGCTGCACGGGATGGCGTTCGTCGTGGTGGCCGTCAACCTGGCCAGCGGCATCGCCATGGGGCTCTACCTGGGGCGCTCGCTCTTGGGCCTGGACGTCACCTTCTTCGAGCAGTTCGCCTCGCCCCGGAACCCGGTCTACGTCCTCTTCGTCCTGGCCCTGTCGGCGGTCGTGCTCGAGCCGATCAAGGTCGCCCTGGGGCTGCTGCTGCTGGTGGATGCACGCGTGCGCAGCGAGGGGCTCGATCTCCTGGCCGCGGTGGAGCGCCTGTCCCAGCGCCGGGCGGCCGTCGTCGGCGGCGCCCCAAAGGCGGCAGCGCTGGCGCTCCTCCTCGGCGCGCTCGCCCTCTTCGGCGCGCCCGCCTCGGCCCGGGCGGACATCGACCCGCAGGTGGAGGGCGACCTCTCCGACCTGATGGCCGACACCGGGCTCGAGGACGACGAGGACGCGCAGGAGGGCTTCGAGGCCGCGCGCCGGCTTCAGGGGCCCGAGGTGATGGCGCTGCGGCGCTTCACCGAGCGCATGCGCGAGGCCCGCGAAGCCGGCGAGAGCCACGACGAGCTGCGCAAGCGGCTGCTGGCGGGGCTCGACGAGGTCCGCGGGCTGTCGTCGGAGGAGAAGCCCGAGCCCGCCGCCGATCCCCGCGCCGCCGCGCAGACGGTCCTCGCGCAGCCCGAGTTCGAGGCGCCGCCGGAAAAGGTGGATGCGGCCGAGGAGGCGGCAGACAACGGCCTCTTCATGCGCTTCCTGAAGTGGCTCTGGGAATCGCTGTTCGGCAAGCCCAAGCCCAAGACCCCGGAGATGGAGCTGCCGGGGCTGCCCGTGGGGCTCTTCCGGGTCGTCGCCTACGTGGCCCTCGGCCTGGCGATCGGCGTGCTCCTGTTCCTGATCGTCCGGGCGTTCCTGCTGCGCCAGAAGGAAGAGGCGGGCGAGGACGAGGAGGAGGGCGGAGTCGCGGGCGGAGCGGGCGCGAAGGCGGACCAGGAGTCGGCGCTGGCCAAGGCCCCGCGCGGCTGGTGGTCCGACGCCGACGCGCTCGCGGCGAAGGGCGAGTACCGCGCGGCCCTGCGCGCGCTCTACCTCTCGGTGCTGTCCTCGCTGCACCGGCGCGGGGCGATCGACTACGACCCGACGCGCAGCAACTGGGACTACGTGCGCGCCTTCCGGGGCGCCCTCGAGGAGCTGCCCGGCTTCCGGGAGCTGACGCGGCGCTTCGACTTCGGTTGGTACGGCCGGCTGGGCGCCGACGCCCAGGGCTACGACGTGGCGCGGCAGCTGGCGCGGCCCCTGGTGGAGAAGGGGGCGGGCGATGCGTGACCGCTTCCCGCTCCTCTTCGCCGCGGTCCTCTTCTTCGGCGTGGCCGTCGTCTGGCTCTTCGGCGACGCCGGCAGGCGCGGCACCTTCGCCGACCCGTTCTCCACCTACCGCTCGGCGCCCGACGGCTCGCGCGCGCTGTTCCTCACCGCCCAACGGCTGGGCCTGCCGGTCTCGCGCCGCCACATGGACCTCGCCGACCTGGATGCCGCCCAGACCGGCGCGGTGGCCCTGCTGGGCATCGAGCGGCTCTCGCAGGAGGAGCTGGACAAGCTCGACAAGTTCGTCAACGCCGGCGGCCGCCTGCTCCTCGTCGCCTGCCCTGAGGACAAGAAGCGCAGCTTCCTCGGGGAGTTGCTGCACTCGGAGAAGCCGCTGCTCGCCCACTTCGACCTGAAGCTGGCCGAGTGCGACAGCCCGGAGATCGAGCGGCAGCTGGAGGTGACCACCCCCAGCCCGCTGACCCGCGGCGTCGAGGCGCCGATGGCCAGGGTCGCCGGCTACCTCTCCCGCGAGGGCGGCAAGCCGATGCTGCCGCTGCTGCTGGACCCCCACGCCGAGGGCCGGGCGGTGGCCGTCGCCTTCCCGTTCGGCGACGGGCGCGTGGTGGCCGTCTCCGCGCCCGACCTCGCCTCCAACCGCGCCCTGGGCCGCGGCGACAACGCCCGGCTGTGGGCGAGCGTGGTCTCGGCGCTCTCGGCCGGCGCCCCCTTCGAGTTCGACGAGTACCACCACGGCTTCACCGGCGAGCGGTCGATCTCCGGCTACGCCGCCCGGCACGGCCTGCACTGGGCGCTCCTGCAGCTGCTGCTCGCGCTCTGGGTCTGGGTCGCCGCGCAGCGCCGCTTCGGGCGCGCCCGCACGGCCGCCGACGACGAGCGCGTCGCCGGGGCCGACTACCTGTGGGCCATGGCCCGCATCTACCGCCAGGGCGGCCACCGCGCCCACGCCGCGAAGGTGCTGCTCGACGGGCTGGTCCGCTCGCTGGCGCGCCGCGCGGGCACGGGCGCCCGGCCCACCGTCGGCGAGGTCGTGCGCGGGCTGAACCGGCGCGGCCGCCCGGATCTCGGCAAGGCGCTGGCCAGCGCCGAGGCGCGCCTGGCCGCTGCCGGCACGAGCGACGAGGAGGTGCTCTCGTTTGCCCGCATGTGTGCCGGCGCCCGCCGGCTCGCCGACCACAAGGCCCTGGCCTCGGCCAAGAGCTGGTTCCGACTCCCCGCCGCGCTGCGCCGCGGCGCCCCCGCGACACCCACTGGAGAGAAGCGATGAGCCTCGTCCCGACCAGTCCGGCAGCCCCGCAGCCGCCGCCCGCCGCCGTCCCCTCGGCGCTGGCGGACGACCTGCTGCAAGCGGCGGCGCACGTGCGCGAGTCGGTGCTCGCCGAGGTGCGCAAGGCGGTCGTCGGCCAGGAGGAGTCGCTGGAGTTCATCCTCTGCGGCATCGTCGCCGGCGGCCACGTGCTGCTCGAGGGCGTGCCCGGCGTGGCCAAGACCCTGATGGTGCGCGCCATCGCCCGCGCGGTGGACGCGCGTTTCAAGCGCATCCAGTTCACCCCGGACCTGATGCCCGCCGACATCCTGGGCACCAGCGTCTTCGACCTCAAGCAGAGCTCCTTCGCGCTGGTGAAGGGGCCGATCTTCGCGGACCTCCTGCTGGCCGACGAGATCAACCGCGCGCCCGCCAAGACGCAGGCGGCGCTGCTGGAGGCGATGCAGGAGCGCACGGTGAGCCTGGAGGGGACGCTGCACCCGCTGCCGGGCATCTTCACCGTCTTCGCCACCATGAACCCGGTGGAGTCCGAGGGCACCTACCCCTTGCCCGAGGCGCAGCTCGACCGCTTCCTGCTCAAGATCGAGGTGGGCTACCCGAAGCCCCAGGAGGAGGACGCCATCCTCGACATGGTCGACAAGGGCTTCGACGCCGGCAACGTGGACCGCGCCGGGCTCAAGCCGGCGGTGACCGTCGACCAGCTGATGGCCGTGCGCGGCGCGCTGATGGCCGTGCGCGTCGAGGCGCCGGTGCGTAGCTACATCCGCCAGCTCGTCGCCGCCACCCGCAGCTCGCCGCGGGTCCGCCTGGGCGCCGGCCCGCGCGCCGCGGTGCACCTGCTGCTCGCGGCCAAGGCGCTGGCGGTGCTGATGGGCCGGCCGTTCGTGACGCCCGACGACGTCCGCCGGCTCTCCGGCCCGGTGCTGCGCCACCGCCTGCTGCTCTCGCCCGACGCGGAGATCGACGGGGCCACGCCGCAGGACGTGCTCGACGAGATCCTGCAGAGCGTCGAGGTCCCGCGGTGACCCTGCAGCGTCCAGCGCCCGCTCCGGCGGGCCCGGGGCAAGTGGCTGCGCCCACCCCTTCGACGGGCTCAGGCCAGGACGCGGTGGTGGCCAGGGGCCGCCCGCCGCGCGCGCAGCGCTTCCGCGGCTTCGTGCCCAGCCGGCGGCTGGTGCTGCTGGCGTTCCTGGGCGTCCTGCCGGCGGTGCTGGGCTTCGCCGCGCCCGAGCTTTACGGCGCGGCGGTGCTCTGGGACGTCCTGGTGCTGCTCCTGGCGGCCCTGGACCGCTCGCTGGCGCTCGGCGCCAAGCTGGACGTGCGGCGCTACCCCAAGGGCCGGCTCCACGTCGGCGTCGAGAACCGCCTGGTCGTCCGCATCCGCAACCTGGCGCAGCGCGGCGTCAGCCTCACCGTCCGCGACGACGTGCCCGACGGCTTCACCAGCAAGGGCGAGACCTACGACCTGCGGCTCAAGGGCTTCAGGCAGGCCGAGAAGACCTACCTCGCGACGCCGCCCAAGCGCGGCAAGTTCTCCTTCGGCGACATCACCGTTCGCGCCCACGGCCCGCTGGGGCTCGCCTCGGTGGAGCGCGCCTACCCGGCCTCGCTCGACGTGCGCGTCTACCCCGACATGCGCGGCGCCTCGCGGCTCCTGCTCGCGTCCGCCGCGCGCGACCTCGCCAACCTCGGCCTGCGCCGGCTGCGCCGCGACGGGGCGGGCAGCGAGTTCGCCCGCCTGCGCGACTACGTCCAGGGCGACTCGATGCGCGACGTGGACTGGAAGGCCACCGCGCGCCGGCGCCGGCCGGTCACCCGCGTCCACGAGACCGAGCGCAGCCAGACCGTCATCCTCTGCGTGGACGCCGGCCGGAGCATGGCCGCCAAGGTCGACGCGCTCACCAAGCTCGACTACGCCGTCAACGCCGCGCTCTTCCTGGCCTTCGTGGCCATCAAGAACGGCGACCGGGTGGGGGTGGTGGTCTTCGCCGACGGCGTGCGCTCCTTCCTGCCGCCCGAGGCGGGGCGGCGCCAGTACCGGCGCATCGTCGACGCGCTCTACGGCGCCGAGGCGGCGCTGACCTTCGTGGACTACCACGCGCTGTTCCGCGAGCTGTCCCAGCGGGCCCGGAAGCGCTCGCTGGTGGCCGTCTTCACCGACCTGCTCGACGAGCAGCAGGCGCGCTCGATGGTCGCGCCGCTGCACCGCATGGCGCACCGCCACGTGCCGGTGTGCATCACCCTGCGGGACCAGGCCGTCGAGGACCTGGTCCGCGCGCGCCCCGCGGAGGTCGACGACGCCTACCGGCAGGCGGTGGCGCACGAGCTGCTGGAGGAGCGCGAGCACCTCAAGTCGGTCATCGCGCGCGACGGAGTGCACCTGGTGGACGCGCCGCCCAGCGAGCTGACGCTGGCGGCGGTGAACCGCTACCTGGAGGTCAAGCGGCGTGGGCTTCTGTGAGCCGGGGCGCCTCCGGGTCCTCGCGGCCCGCGCGCAACAGGTAGACGGCGAGCAGCACCGCCATGGCGGCGGCGAAGATCAGCTTCACGATCGACGGCAGGCGCGGCTCGTGGATCTGCGAGAGCGTGCCCTCGATGACGCCGGCCACGATGAAGATGGGGATGGTGCCCAGCACCAGCCGCACCGCCAGCCGGCCCTCGACGCGCAGGGCGTCGGCGCGGGTGCGCGAGCCGGGGGCGACCAGGGCGCGGCCGAGGAGCAGGCCTGCGGCCCCGGCCAGGCAGATGGCGCTGATCTCCGGGACTCCATGCGGGAGGATCCACGCCCAGAACCACATCGCGTGGCCCTTGGACTCGTAGGCGACCGCCAGCGCCCCGAGGAACACTCCGTTGACGAACAGCAGGATGACCGTGCCGATGCCCAGCGTCAGCCCGAGCGCGAAGGCCAGGAACGCGACCTGGATGTTGTGGGTGAAGAGGAAGCTCGAGAAGGCGGTCTGCTGGTTCGCGCTCGCCCCCTGGTCGTCCTTGGCCTCCTCGGCGACGCGCTTGTCGGGGTCGAGCGTCTGGTGCTCCTGCGGGACGAGGTACACGGCGGACGCCGGGTCCAGCTGCATGGCGGCGTAGCCGAACAGCATCCCCGAGAGGAAGAGGACGTAGGCGGCGACGACGGCCTTCCACTCGGTGCGCACCAGCTGCGGGAAGCCCCGGGCGTAGAAGTCGAGCGCGTCGCGCGCTCGCGGGCGCTTGCCGGGGTAGGTCTGGGCGTAGCCGCGGGCGACGAGGTCGTTGAGCGACTCCACCAGCTCCGCCGAGGCCGAGCGGCCGCGCGCCCAGAGCAGGTCGGACGAGGCCGCGCGGTAGAGGCGGCCGAACTCGCGCGCCTCCTCCAGGTTCAGCGACTTGAGGCCCTCGCGCTCGATGCGGTCGAGGAGCCGGGTCAGGCGGTGCCAGCGGGGACGGCCCTGTTCGATGAACTCGTTGAGATCCACGCGGCCATCTTAGCCTCGAAGCGCGCGGGGCATACGGTCCGAGGAGGGGCGCGATGGGCGAGGTGATCCGCCGGCTGGAGTCGGTGCACGTGGTGCGCACGCCGGAGTACGTGGAGTTCGAGTTCCCGCTGGCCGGCGTGATGACCCGCTTCCTGGCGTGGACGATCGACGTGATGATCTCCACCGCCGTCGCCGGAGCGGCCTCGACCATCGTCCTCCTGGGAGCGGGCCTGGCGCCGGGCCTGGCCATGGCCCTGGTGTTCATCATCTGGTTCCTCGTGAACTGGGGTTACTTCCTGTTCCTCGAGTACCGCTACGCGGGCCAGACGCTGGGCAAGCGGATCCTCGGGCTGCGGACCATCCAGGAGAACGGCGTGCGGGTCGGCTTCTACCAGGCGACCATGCGCAACCTGGTGCGCGCCGTCGATCACCTGCCGCTCCTGTACCTGGGCGGCGGGGCGCTGGCGCTGATCTCCAAGAAGGCGCGCAGGCTGGGGGACCTCGCCGGCGGGACGGTGGTCATCCGCGACCGGCGCCGGGCGATCCCCGCATCCATCGCGCGGCCCAGCGAGATCGTGCCGGGGCTGCAGGAGCGCAAGGTCGAGGACCGCATCCGCAAGGCGACCGTCGAGGAGCGCGAGGTGCTGCTCTCGGCGGCGCTGCGGCGCGAGGAGCTGTCGATGGAGGCGCGGCTGGGGCTGTTCAAGGCGCTCAGCGACTACGTGACCGAGCGCTTCAACCTCGAGAAGCCCGTGCACCTCTCCGACGAGAAGTTCGTGGTGGCCATCGCCTCGCTGCTGGTGCAGGAGCGGCCGGCGCTGACCTCGCCGAACCGGCGGATGTCGCGGCCGTCGCAGCCCTCGCAGCCGCCCAAGCCATGACCTGTGCGCTGGCGCTCGTGGCCTCGATGCTGGTCGCCGCGGCCCCGGCGGAGCGGGTCGTCGCGCTCGTGCCGCTGGGCAAGGTCGACCCCGCGCTGCTGAAGGTGGCGGTAGAGGCGATCGAAGCGAAGGTCGCCTGCAAGGTCCGGGTCGAGAGCGAGCGCGAGCTGCCCAAGGCCGCCTGGTACGCGCCGCGCAAGCGCTGGCGGGCCGAGAAGCTCCTGGAGGCGCTGGGGCAGGACCCGCCGCAAGGGACCTGGAAGGTCGTCGGCTTCACCGCGGCGGAGATCAGCACCACCAAGGGATCGATCGCCGACTGGCGCGTCGGTGGGCAGGGCGAGGTCGGCGGGCGAGCCTGCGTGGTCTCGAGCTGGATCAACGAGCGCCACGCCAAGACCAAGGCCGATCTGCACCGGCGGATCGCGGACCTGGTCGTGCACGAGGTCGGGCACACCCTCGGCGCGGCTCACTGCGAGTCGAAGGGCTGCGTCATGCGCGACGCCGAGGGCCGGCTGCTGGAGACCCAGGACGCGAGCACCGGGCAGTTCTGCGACGCCTGCCGCAAGAAGGTGGGCGAGGCGACGCTGCGCAGGTGAGGGCGCCGGGCTCGCGAGCGGACCGAAGGTCGCCCCCGGTTCGCGGGTGGTAGCCTCGGTCCCCATGCGAGTCCTTACCGCCTCCGCCTCCGCCTCCGCCTCCGCCCTGGGCCTGTTGCTTGCCGCCTGCCCGGCACCGGCCCCCGTCTCGCCGACCTGCCTGCAGGACGCCGAGTGCGCCCAGGGCGAGCATTGCCTCCTGGGCCGCTGCCTCGCGGATGCCTGCGGCGACCGGCCGTGCCGCGCGGGCGAGGCCTGCGTCGCCGGCGCGTGCCTCGCGGCGGACTGCGTCGAGGTGAAGTGCCCGGAGGGCGAGTCCTGCGCGAAGGGCAGGTGCTACCCCGTCGAGTGCGGAGTGCAGAGCTGCACCCTCACGGACGTCTGCGTGGAGCAGGAGTGCAGCGAGCCGTCCTGCGTCGGCGTCGCCTGCGGCGACGGCGAGGTCTGCGCCGCAGGGCGCTGCCGGCCGACCGCCTGTGCCGGGGTCGTCTGCGTGGACGGCGATGCCTGCGAGGGCGGCAGCTGCGCCTCGACGCGTTGCGTGGGCGTCGTCTGCTCCGCCGGGACGCTGTGCGCCGACGGCCGCTGCGTGCCCACCTCGTGCGACGGCCTCGTCTGCGCGGCGGGGCAGGTTTGCCTGGGCGGCGCGTGCGTCGATCCCGCATGCGTCAACCGCACCTGCGAGGCGGGGTTTCGCTGCGCCGGCGGTGTCTGCCGCGCCTGCGCCGGGCGGGAAGCCGCCTGCGGCGACGGCGAAGACGACGACTGCGACGGCAGGAAGGACTGCGCTGACGAGGACTGCGAGGGCTTCCCGTGCGGCGCCGCTTCTTTCTGCCAAGCGGGCGGATGCCTCCCGGTGGACGGGGCCGATGCCGGCGTCGGCTCTTCGGACGCAGGTGCGGGCTGCTCGGCCTCGGAGCGCCGCTGCGGCGGCGCCTGCATCCCGGTGACCGGCTGCTGCGAGCTCTCCGAGTGCGGGCTCTTCGCCGAAGACTGTGTCGCGAACGTCTGCCGGTGCGGCGGCGCCGCGGCCTGCCGGACCGGGGAAGTCTGCTTCGCCGGCGTGTGCGAGGCACGCTGCCTGGTCGACGGACAGATCTATCTCGACGGCGCGGTGGACCAATCGAACACCTGCCGCAGCTGTCAGCCCGCGGTGGCCACCGACGCCTTCAGCCCGCGGGCGGAAGGCGAGGTGTGTGGGCCAGGTCGGGTCTGCGTCCAGGTGGCCTGCCAGCGGGGCTGCTGGATCGACGGCGCGTACCGGGCCACCGACTCCCCGAACCCGGCCAACGCCTACCAGGCGTGCGTTCCCGACGTCTCGGCGACGGCGTGGACCGACTCCATACCCGTCCCCGACAGCTGGTTCGCCAAGGCGTCGCCGGCGACCTTCGGCTGCGGTCTGACCTCGGCAGCCGGGACCGCCGCCTGCGTCGGCGCCTTCGGCGCCGGCTGGGTCTGGCCCGACGCCTCGCTGTCGCTGCACGGCCCCGCCTACGAGGCGGCCAAGCGCGAGGCGGCGGGCGTCGCGCGGGAGTACTTCGTCTACGGGACCGACGCCGTCCCCGGCTACTACTACTCCTCCGTCGACTCCAGTTCCGGCAGCGCCGGACGCGGCTCGGCGTTCGCCTGCCCGGCGGACCGCAAGCTCTTGTGCGCCAGGCCCGCGCACTCTCCCTTCCGCGCCTCCGGCCCCGCTCACTTCACGGGCAGCACCCTCGTCTTCGACGAGCTCGCCGGCAGGTTCGCCGTGTTCTTCGTGGGAGCAGGGGTGTCGGGAGTGCGCGAGCTCCGTCTGCAGTTCTTGACCCGGCAGGGGGCGCTGGTGGGCGGCCCGGTGACCCTCTCGAGCGGATTCGGCGACCTCAACAACCCCAGCGGCGCCCCGCGCATCCACGCCGACTTCGAGCCTTTCGACCGGCGCTTCCGGCTCTTCTACACCAAGGGCGTGGAGGCGAACGGCAGGTACGCGCTGTACGCGATGACGCTCGACCAGGATGGCGCCGTGGTCCTGCCGGAGCACGCGGTGGAGTCCGGCACCTACGACCTGAACGACGCGCTCGACGTCGCCGTGGACCGGGCCAACCGGCGGTACCTCCTGGCCTACGCCTTCAGCGACCTGGCGACCTACGCCCTCCGGGCGCGCTACGTGGGGCCCGACGACGCGGTGGGCGCGTCCTTCGACCTCGAGGCCGACAACTACAACCTGACCACGCTGGCCGCGGCCTTCGCTGAGCAGCCCGGCACCTTCTTCATCGCCTACCCGAGCAAGACCGGCAGCGGGGTGACGGTGAAGGTGGTCGCCTCGGGTGCCAACGGCGCGGCGGGCACGGGCACGGTCGCGGCGTCGCCGGCGACCCGGCTGCGGCTGGCGGCGAGCTCGACGGCGGCGACGGCGCTGCTGGCGTACGCATCCCCGTCGACTGGAAACGTCTATACCCAGCTTCTGAGCAGCACCGGCGGCGCCTCGGGCAGCTCGCTGCGCATCAACGCGTTCGCAGGCGAGGCTTCGTCGCCGAGTAGCCTGGAGCTGGGCTTCGACGCGGCGGCAGGGCGCTACCTGGTCGCGTACGACTACTTCCTGCAGGCGGTCACCCCGGCGAACGCCAAGGCGATCAGCACGGTGGAGGAATCCATCGCGGGAGGCCACGCCACGCCTGGGATCGTCCAGGCGCTGGCCTTCGACGGCGCGCAGGGCACGGCGGCCGTCCTCCAGCGCGACACCCAGGTCGGCGTCGGGCTGCTGTTCACGCTGCGGCAGGCGAACTTCGACGTGTACTGAAGCGCGCCGCGGCCTAACCCAGCCACTTCTCCAGCCGCTGCGAGCCCTCGGCCCACAGCTTCTGGCCGTTCGCGGGATCCAGCGAGGCCGGCGAGGAGGTCTTGCGCCGCATCAGGTGCAGGTACCAGCCGGTGTCGCCGGCGAGGTCCGGGGCGAGGCCGAGGTAGAGCACGGGATCGGCGGCCTCCTCCGGGGCTCGGAAGAAGGTGCCCATGACCGGGTCGAGCAACGGCTTGAAGATCTCGGGCACCTCGCGGGCGATCTTCGAGTTCACCGGCCCGGGGCAGAGCGAGTGGACCGCGACCGACGGGCCGTGCGGGGTCTGCAGCCGGCGCGCGAGCTCCACGGCGTAGGTCACCAGGGCCAGCTTGCTGGCGCCGTACCTGTTGATGGCGTCGGTCAGGCCCCACTCGCGGAAGTCGAAGTCGAAGCTGTCCGCCGAGCGGTGCGTCTCGGAGGCGACGAAGACGATGCGCGGGATGGCGCTGCCGCGGCGGCCGTTCTGGGCGAAGACGTCGTTGGGGATGACGCCGCTCCTGAGCAGCCGCTGGGTGAGCACGTGGTTGGCCACGTAGTGCACGCCCAGCATCATCTCGAAGCCCTGCCGGGTCTGGCGCGCCTTCTTGGTCACCACGCCCGCGTTGCAGACCAGCAGGTCGAGGGTCACCCTGCGCCGCGCCAGCTCGTCGGCGAGCGCCGCCACGGAGTCCAGGTCGGCGAGGTCCACCTTCAGCATCTCGATGGAGCGGTTGCCGGTCTCGCGCGCGAGCTCCTCGCCCAGCTCGGGGATCTGGCTGCGCGCCGGGAGGAGCAGCCGCGCGCCGCGCCGGGCGAGGTCGGCCGCCACGGCCTTGCCCAGGCCGCTGGTCGCCCCGGTGACCATCACCGTCTTGCCGTCGAGCCGCTGGTCGCCTCCGACGGGGAGCAGCGCGTCCTGCCGGCGGAAGAGGTCGTAGATGCCGGTCGCCGTCGCGGCGATGGCCCCCTTGTGCCCGATGCCGGTGGCCTGGCGCTGCTCGTCGGCGTCCACGTCGGCGTTCTTCTCGTGGCGGATGTCGAAGCGCCGGCGGTACTCGCCCATCGCCTCCTCGACCAGCGTCGGGGACAGGCCGAAGTCGCGGCAGCGGTAGACGTGCCGCCCGTAGCGGTGCTGCTGGTCGCGGTCGAGCACGACGCGCATCGCCGTCTCGGCGGCGGGCGCGAGCTCGAGGCCGGCCTTGGCGTAGATGCGCCGCACCTGCGCGAGCGGGTCCTCCAGCAGGTCGTAGTAGGAGACGTCGACGAACGAGTCCGCCTTGCCGCCGTCGCGCACAGCCAGCGAGTGGTCGACCATCCGGCGCACCTTGCGCAGCCAGTGCCGCCCGACCTCGCGCGGGTCCACCGCGTCCGAGAAGATGGCCCGGCCGTGGGCGACCATCGAGCAGAAGGAGGCGGTCGTGGTCAGCGGGTCGCGGTGGGTCTGCACCACCACCGCGTCGGGGAAGGCGGCCAGCAGCTCCTTCATGTACTCCATGTGGTGCGGCGTCTTGAGCACCCAGAACTCGCCGCTGCGCTGCCACAGCAGGGCCCTGAGGGCCCGCGCGAAGTAGCGGTAGGCGCCGGTCGAGTCCTGCTGCTCGAGCCAGGCGGCGTAGGTCGGCACGCGCAGGATGGCCTCGGCGCTCTGGCTCATGAAGGCCAGGTCGAGCAGCAGCACGTCCTCCTCGGGCGCCGCGGCCTCGATGGGGTGGATGGCGAAGAACTCGGGGTAGATGGTCTTCGCCCCGCGCTCGGCCCACTTCGCCGCCGCCAGGCGCTTCTCTTGCCCGCCGCGGCCCTCGCCGTCCATCGGCGCGGGGTTGATGGCCTCCCAGGACGCCAGCGAGCGCGCCCGCGGGTCCGCGGCGATCAGGCGCTGGAGGAGCGTCGTCCCCGAGCGCTGCAGCCCGGCGATGACGATGGGCTTGCGCAGGGGGATCTGCTCGATCTCCGGGTGGTCGCGGTACAGCCCCTCGATGCGCAGGCGGTTGGCGAGGGTGGAGACGAGCCGGCCGCGCATGATGGTGCGGCCGAGCGTGTGCAGCCGCGCCTCGCGGTCGATGGACTCGGCCAGGACGCGCAGCGCCTCGAGAGCGCCGGGGTCGCCGAACTCGGACAGCCCGGTCGACTTCTGGGCGGCCCGGAGCAGGGAGTCGGGGTCGAGGCTGGCGCGCAGGCCGAGCTCGCCGACCACGGCGCCGACGCCGTTGAACAGGCGCAGCGGAGCGGGGCGGTGGGGGTGGGCGTAGTCGGTCGAGGTGACGAGCGTGGAGCGGGACATGGGCTTTTCGTTCTCGGGCTAGGCGGGGAGCGAGGAGACCGTGGAGAGCTTCACCACCCGGGTCTGGGGCACCGGGTGGGCCGCCGCGCGGATCCAGCGGAAGAGCATGGTGCCGTTGTCGTGGCCGGCGGTCTGCACCCAGTTGGCGACGCCGGGGTCGGAGTGCGCGACGACGATGCGCACCGAGCCGTCGGGGCGGTAGACGGCCGAGAACTTGTTCACGTGGATGCGGAAGTAGCGGTACTCGAGCGACTCCATCCAGTAGTTGTTGAGCTGGAAGTTCCAGTTCTCGCACTGGGGCGGCGCGACCTCGATGACCAGCGCCTCGTCCGGCGCCAGGCGCCAGTGCGAGTGGTAGTAGGCGATGTTCGGGTCCCCGCCGGCCTGGTTGGAGACCTCCTGGTCGAAGCGCGGGAGCTGGTTGGAGTGCTGCTGGAAGTCGCGCGCCCACTTGGCGAAGAGCAGCGAGGCGCCGGCGACCAGCGTGCTGGCGCTCTTGAGCCCGTCGTCCACCTGCGCCGGGGTGATGGGCGTCGGCTGGTGCGGGCCGTCGACGCGGCGGATGTCGAGCGCGGCCGGGGTCTCCTTGGAGCGGTCGCCGAAGGTCTGGCGCACGATGAGCATCCCCGTCTCGGGCGTCATCGGCAGCCAGTTGCCGTCGCGTTTCTCGCACGACAGGGCGATCTCGAAGTCGCCGTTGGGCTCGAGCTGCAGCTGGCTCGCCTCCAGGAACCCGGTGGGGGGCAGCCCGCCGCCCTGGCCGTAGTGCCCGGCCTGGGTGCCGAAGGAGAGGTACTGCACCGTGCCGCGGTGGCCCTTGATGCGGTACTCGTGCGCGCCGCTGATGCAGGCGGAGAGGTAGCGGTTGTCGGGGTTGTCGGCGCCGAGCTTGATGGTCTCGTGGGCGGTGAGCCGGAAGGCCGGGGCCCGCGGGTCGGCGTTCTCGACGAAGCCCTCGAGGCCGGCGCGCGCCAGGCGGGAGAGGTAGCGGTAGCCCTCGGCCTGGTCGAACGCGCCCAGCGGGGCGCCGGGGAAGCGCAGCGCCGCACCGGCGGCCTTCAGGGTGTCGCAGAACTCCTCCCAGGACTGCCCGCTGACGATGCGCTGCTCGGCGATGCCTTCTGGGGTCTGGCCGCGCAGCTTCATCCACAGCTTCTGGCCGCGGCGGAACTGCTCGAGGGCACCGATGAGGACCTTGCGCACGGGGGACTCCTGGCTCCGGGGGTCGAAGGAAGGCGGACTCTATCGCCGCCGTGCGCGCGGGACACGAGCGCCGCGAGGCCGGTTGTGCGGAGCCGCACGCGCACGGGTTGCCCGGCCGCCGCGCGGTCTGTAGAAACAGAGGCCCCATGAACGCCCCCTCCATCGAAGCCCTGTTGCCCCTCGTCCGTGCTGCCGGCCGGCAGATCCTCGAGGTCTACGCCACCGACTTCGCGGTCCGCGGCAAGGCCGACGCCTCGCCGGTCACCGAGGCCGACGAGCGCGCGGAGGCGGTGATCCTCGCCGGGCTCGCCGCCCTCGCTCCCGAGATCCCCGTGGTCGCCGAGGAGTCGGTCGCCGCCGGGCGGGTGCCGAAGGTCGCCGAGCGCTTCTGGCTGGTGGATCCGCTCGACGGCACCAAGGAGTTCGTCGGCCGCAACGGCGAGTTCACGGTCAACATCGGGCTCGTCCAGGACGGCAGGCCGGTCCTCGGCGTCGTGCTGGTGCCCGTGCTCGACCGCCTCTACGCGGGGGCGCAGGGGCAGGGCGCCTTCGTCGAGGAGAAGGGAGTGCGCCGCGCCATCCGCTGCCGCGACGTGCCGCCCGAGGGGCTGACGGTGCTGGGCAGCCGCTCGCACGGCGACCCGGAGGCGATGGAGCGGTTCCTCGCGGGCCGCAAGGTGGCGGGCTTCCGTGCGGCGGGCTCCTCGCTCAAGATCTGCCTCATCGCGGCCGGCGAGGCCGACCTCTACCCGCGCTTCGGACGGACGATGGAGTGGGATCTCGCGGCGAGCCACGCGGTGCTCGCGGCGGCCGGCGGCAGGCTGGAGACGCTCCAGGGCGAGGAATTGCGCTACGGCAAGCCGGGGTGGGACAACCCTCACTTCGTGGCTTCCGGCAAGGGCGGGTCGTGATGCGCAGGGCGTTGCTGGCCATCCTGGCGGTGCTGTCCCTGGCGAATTGCGATGCCCTCTGCTTCAAGAGCGACACCGACAAGATCTGCCCAGGGGACCCCTGCACCTTCGGAGTGAGCGACGAGTACTGCGTGCACACCCGGGAGAAGCTCTTCTGCGCGCAGGACGCAATGTACGACACCATCTCCTGCGACTCCTGCTCGTCCCTCTACGAGGCGGATCAGCGGCGCTTCGTCGCGGTGTGCATGCACTGACCGGCGGACCGCGGGAGCTCTAATCGATTAGAGCTCTTGACCCCTGGATTCACGGGCTGCGGTGCCCCCCACGCCCGGGCTCAGCGGTAGCGCGGCAGCACGCCCCGCTGCTCGAGCGCCTCGAGGACGAGGTCCAGCGAGGCCTCCAGGTCGATGGTGCCGGTGGCCAGGCGCAGCTCGGGGCTCTCCGGCGCCTCGTAGGGGTCGGAGACGCCGGTGAAGGCCTTGATCTCCCCGGCGCGCGCCTTCCGGTAGAGGCCCTTCACGTCGCGCTTCTCGCAGACCTCCAGCGGGGCGTCGACGAAGAGCTCCACGAAGCGGCCGTCGCCGACGATCTCCCGGGCCATCTTCCGGTCGGCGCGGTAGGGCGAGATGAAGGCGGTGACGACCAGCAGGCCGGCTTCGTTCATCAGCCGGGCGACCTCGGCGCAGCGGCGGATGTTCTCGCAGCGGTCCTCGGCCGAGAACCCCAGGCCCTTGTTGAGCCCGCCGCGGACCTCGTCCCCGTCGAGCACGAAGCAGGCGCGGCCCTGGGAGAACAGCCGCTTCTCCAGGCCGCGGGCGAGCGTGGACTTGCCGGCCCCGGAGAGACCGGTGAGCCAGAGGGTGCAGGGCTTCTGGCCGAAGCGCGAGGCGCGCTGCTCGGCGGTCATCGGCTGGTCGTTGGAGGGGGGCTCGACCTGGATGGTCCCGGCCTGGGCGCGGTCGACGATCATCCCGGCGCCTACCGTGGCGTTGCTGACCGGGTCGATGAGGATGAAGCTGCCGGTCGCCCGGTTGGTCTCGTAGCCGTCGCTGGGCAGCGGCCGGTAGACGGTGAGCGAGATCCGGCCGATGTCGTTGAGGTTCAGCGTCGTCGCGTCCTCGCGGTGCAGGGTGTCGGGGTCGACGCGGTAGGCGACCGCCTTGACCACGCCCTTCACCTGCGCGGCGAGGTGCTTGACGAGGTAGGGCTCGCCCACGCGCAGCGGCTCCGCGCTGAGCCAGACCATCATCGCCTCGAGGTCGCGGCGCAGCGGCGGGCGGTTGTGGGGGCGCACCAGGACGTCGCCGCGGCTGATGTCCAGCTCGTCCTCGAGCACCACCGTGACCGACTGCGGCGGGAAGGCGTAGGCGCGCGGGCCGTCGAAGGTGACGATCTCCTTCACCCGCGAGCGGCGCTCGGACGGCAGGGCCACGACCTCGTCGCCCTGGCGGATGACGCCGGAGACGACCTGGCCGGCGTAGCCGCGGAAGTCCTGGTGGGGGCGGACGACGGTCTGGACCGAGAAGCGCAGGTCCACCAGGTTGCGGTCGCCGCCGACGTAGACGGTCTCCAGGTGCTCGAGCACCGCCGGCCCCGAGTACCAGGGCATGTGCGCGCTGCGGGTGACGACGTTGTCGCCGGCCAGCGCGGAGATGGGGATGCAGCGCAGGTCGGTGAAGCGCAGCCGCGCCGCGAACTGCTGGAACTCGTCGGCGATCCTCTGGAAGACGGCCTGGTCGAAGCCGACCGCGTCCATCTTGTTGACCACCAGCACCAGGTGCTTGAGCCCGAGCAGCGAGGCGATGAAGGCGTGCCGCCGGGTCTGGGTCAGCAGGCCGTTGCGGGCGTCGACCAGCAGGAGCGCGAGGTCGGCGGTGGAGGCGCCGGTGGCCATGTTGCGGGTGTACTGCACGTGGCCGGGGGTGTCCGCGATGATGAAGCGCCGCCGGGGCGTGGCGAAGTGGCGGTAGGCGACGTCGATGGTGATGCCCTGCTCGCGCTCGGCGCGCAGGCCGTCGGTGAGCAGCGAGAGGTCCACGCCGTCGCGCTTGAGCTTCTCCGAGGCGCTCTTGACCGCCTTGAGCTGGTCGACGAACACCGACTCGGTGTCGTGCAAGAGCCGCCCGATGAGGGTGGACTTGCCGTCGTCCACGCTGCCCATGGTCACGAAGCGCAAAAGATCCGGCTCTCGAGGGGTGGATTCCGGGGTGCCGTTGCCGTTCTTCCCAGCCATGCGATGCCTTCTTCGGAGTCAGAGAGAGGCGGCGGCTGTCGCTCGCGCCGCTGGACCTGGAGGG
The DNA here is from genome assembly GCA_036504155.1 of Myxococcales bacterium. Taxonomy (GTDB): domain Bacteria; phylum Myxococcota; class Myxococcia; order Myxococcales; family UBA5297; genus JACRCT01. The sequence continues at coordinate 139,222 of DASXVQ010000030.1, read as the reverse complement.
TCGGGTTTGCAGCCCGCGCCTAGAAGTAGCCTTCGCGCTTCTTCTGCTCCATCGACCCGTCGGTGTCGTGGTCGATGACGCGGGTGATGCGCTCGGAGACGTCGACGTCTTCCAGCTCGTCGATGATCTCGCGGACGGTGCGGGCGGTGGAGCGCACCGCGCCGGTGCAGGGGTAGCAGCCCAGGGTGCGGAAGCGGCACATCACCTTGCGGGGCTTCTCGCCGGGGTTGAGCCGCGTGGCCGGGCCCACCGGGATGAGCATCTCCCCGCGCTCCACCATCTCGCGCTCCCGGGCGAAGTACATCGGGACGACGGGGATGTCCTCGCGCTCGATGTAGCGCCACACGTCGATCTCGGTCCAGTTCGAGATCGGGAAGACGCGCACGCTCTCGCCGGGGGCGACGCGGCCGTTGTAGAGGTTCCACAGCTCGGGGCGCTGGACCTTGGGGTCCCACTGCCCGTGGCCGTCGCGCACCGAGTAGATGCGCTCCTTGGCGCGCGAGCGCTCCTCCTCGCGGCGGGCGCCGCCCAGGGCTCCGTCGTACCGGCCCTGCGCGAGCGCCTCGAGCAGGGCGCGGGTCTTCAGCTGCGCGCAGCAGCGCACCGTGCCCAGGTCCCAGGGGTTCGCCTTCTCGGCCAGCGCCTTCTCGTAGCGGTAGACGCGCAGGTCCACGCCGATGCGCGCGCAGAACTCGTCGCGGAAGGCGTACATCTCGTCGAACTTGTAGCTGGTGTCGACGTGCAGGAGCGGGAAGGGGATCTTGCCCGGGTGGAAGGCCTTGCGGGCCAGGTGCACCATCACCGAGCTGTCTTTGCCCACCGAGTAGAGCATCACCGGCCGCTCGAACTCGGAGGCCACCTCCCGCATGATGTGGATGCTCTCGGACTCCAGCCAGTCGAGGGTGCCGAAGTCGTAGGACTCCGCGGCGCGGGCGGCGGCCGGGGCCGGCTGCGGCAGCGCGAGCGACGGGGATGCGGCGGCGGCGGCGGGCTTGGTGTCTTGCATCGGTCATCCTTCGGGCGAAGTGAATTCCTAGGCGCAGCGAGGTGCCTTTGGCAATCCCAAGGAGGGGCGGCGCGGCTGTGCGGAATCGCACACCGGCCCGGATCGCCCTCTTGTCCCATATGTCTAGCGATTGACTAGACTTACGCCCGTGCTCACGCAGAAATCCAAGTACGGGCTCAAGGCGCTGCTGCGGATGGCTCGCGAACCGGAGCGGGCGATGCTCGCCTCCGAGATCGCCGAGGCCGAGCAGATCTCCAAGAAGTTCCTGCAGCTGATCCTCCTCGACCTCAAGCGTCGCGGGATGGTGAAGAGCCGGCGGGGCAAGAGAGGCGGCTACCAGCTCGCCAGGCCGCCGAGCGAGATCCACCTCGGGGCGGTGATGCGCGCGCTGGAGGGCCCGCTGGCGCTGACGCCCTGCGCCAGCGAGACCGCCTACCACCGCTGCGACGAGTGCGCGGACGAGCTGGCCTGCGGCATCCAGCTGGTCATGCGCCAGGTCCGCGACGCGACCGCGGCGATCCTCGAGGGCGCCACGCTCGACAAGGTGAACGCCGCGGTCGACGCGCGCGTCCGCAGCGCGCGCGGAAAGAGGAACGGGCCGTGACGACGACCCTCGCCGCCGCGCTGCTCGCGGGGTTCCTGGGGGCCGGGGACGCCACGCTGCTCAACGTCTCCTACGACCCCACGCGCGAGCTGTACCAGGAGATCGACGCCTCCTTCGCCAAGGCCTGGAAGGCGAAGACCGGGCAGGACGTGCAGATCCGGCAATCGCACGGAGGCTCGGGAAAGCAGGCGCGCTCGGTCATCGACGGCCTGGAGGCGGACGTGGTGACGCTCGCCCTCTCCTACGACATCGACGCCATCCAGAAGGCGGGCCTGGTCGCCGAGGGCTGGCAGAAGCGGCTGCCCGGCAACAGCGCGCCGTACACCTCGGTCATCGTCTTCCTGGTGCGCAAGGGCAACCCCAAGGGCATCCACGACTGGGGCGACCTGGCGCGGCCGGGCATCCAGGTCATCACGCCCAACCCCAAGACCTCCGGCGGCGCGCGCTGGAACTACCTGGCGGCGTGGGGCTGGGCGCTGGCGCAGAAGGGCGCGGACGAGGCCAAGGCCTTCGAGTTCGTCAGGGCGGTCTTCAAGAACGTCCCGGTGCTGGACTCCGGGGCCCGAGGCTCGACCACCACCTTCGCGCAGCGCGGCATCGGCGACGTCCTCGTCACCTGGGAGAACGAGGCGATGCTGGCGCTCGACAAGCTGGGCAAGGACAAGTTCGAGCGGATCGTGCCGCCGCTGACCATCCTCGCCGAGCCGCCGGTGGCGGTCGTCGACAAGGTCGTGGAGAAGCGGGGCACGCGGGCGCTGGCGCAGGCGTACCTCGAGCACCTCTACACCCCCGAGGCGCAGGAGACCGTGGCGAAGCACCACTACCGGCCGCGCTCCGCCGAGGCGCTGGCGCGGCACCGGGCCGACTTCCCCGAGGTCCGGACGCTGGGCATCGACGCCGACTTCGGGGGCTGGGCCAAGGCGCAGCGGACGCACTTCGACGACGGCGGCACCTTCGACCGCATCTACCAGGCGCCGAAATGAAGGCGCGCCGTCACGTCCTGCCGGGCTTCGGGCTCTCGCTGGGGCTCACGCTGACCTACCTCGGCCTGCTGGTCCTGGTCCCGCTCGCCGGGGTGGCGCTGCAGGGCCGGCGCATGAGCTGGGACCAGCTCGTCGCGGCGGTGACGAGCGAGCGGGCGGTGGCGGCGTGCGGCCTGAGCCTCGTGGCGGCGCTGGTGGCGGCGACCATCAACGCCGTCTTCGGCCTGCTGGTGGCCTGGGTGCTGGTGCGCTGCCCGTTCCCGGGGCGGCGCCTCGTGGACGCCTGCGTCGATCTCCCGTTTGCGCTCCCGACCTCGGTGGCGGGCATCGCGCTGACGGCGGTCTGGGCTCCGACGGGCTGGCTGGGCGAGCGGATGGCGTCGGTCGGGATGCAGGTCGCCTACACGCGGCTGGGCGTCGTGGTGGCGCTGACCTTCATCGGCCTGCCGTTCGTGGTCCGCGCCGTCCAGCCGGTGCTCGAGGACCTGGATCCGGAGGTGGAGGACGCGGCGGCGAGCCTCGGCGCGAGCCGCGTGCAGATCTTCCGGCGCGTGCTCCTGCCCTCGGTCATGCCGGCGCTGCTCACCGGCTTCACCCTGGCGTTCGCGCGGGCGCTGGGCGAGTACGGCTCGGTGGTGTTCATCTCCGGGAACCTGCCGGGGAAGACCGAGGTGGCGCCGCTGCTCATCGTCGCCAAGCTGGAGCAGTACGACCTCGCCGGCGCCACCGCCATCGCGCTGGTGATGCTGGTGGCCTCCTTCCTGCTGCTCGCGACCCTCAACGTGCTGCAGGCCTGGGCCCGCCGCCGGGGGGCGCCGGCATGAGGCCGCGGCGCGAGAGCGGTCCCGGGCGCTGGCTGCTGGTGGCGGGCGCGCTGGCCTTCCTGGGCTGCTTCCTCTTCGTGCCGCTGGTGGCGGTGTTCGCCCAGGCGTTCGCCGACGGGGCGGCGGGGTACTGGGCGGCGCTGACGCAGCCGGACACGCTCTCGGCGCTGAAGCTGACCGCCCTCGCGGCGCTGGTGGCGGTCCCGCTCAACACGCTGTTCGGGCTGGCGGCGGCGTGGGCGGTGGCGCGCTTCGACTTCCCGGGCCGCGCGCTGCTGATGGCCGCCATCGATCTGCCGTTCGCGGTCTCGCCGGTCGTCGCCGGGCTCGCCTTCGTGCTGGTGTTCGGGGCCCAGGGAATCCTCGGGCCCTGGCTGGACGCGCACGGCGTCAAGATCGTCTTCGCCGTGCCCGGCATCCTGCTCGCGACGCTCTTCGTGACCGTGCCGTTCGTGGCCCGCGAGCTGGTGCCGGTGATGCAGGAGCAGGGCCCGGAAGAGGAAGAGGTCGCTCTGGCGCTGGGGGCCTCCGGCTGGCAGACCTTCCGCCGGGTGACGCTGCCCAACCTGCGCTGGGCGCTGCTCTACGGTGTGGTGCTGCTGAACGCGCGGGCCATCGGCGAGTTCGGCGCGGTCTCGGTGGTCTCCGGGCACATCCGCGGCGAGACCAACACCGCGCCGCTGCACGTGGAGATCCTCTACAACGAGTACAACTTCGCCGCGGCGTTCTCCGTCGCGTCCGCGCTGGCGGCGATGGCGCTCGTCACCCTGGTGGCCAAGGCCGCCCTGGCGCGGAGGCGCGCCGCATGAGCATCGAGGTCCGGCACCTGAGCAAGCGCTTCGGCCCGTTCGTCGCGGTCGAGGACGTGGACCTGCGCGTGGAGACCGGCGAGCTGGTGGCGCTGCTGGGGCCCTCCGGGTCCGGCAAGACGACGCTGCTGCGCCTGGTGGCCGGGCTGGAGGTCCCCGACGCGGGGACGGTGCTTTTCGACGGCGAGGACTCGACCTCGACGCACGTCTCCGACCGGCGGGTGGGCTTCGTCTTCCAGCACTACGCGCTCTTCCGGCACATGACGGTCTTCGAGAACATCGCCTTCGGCCTGCGGGTCCGGCCGAGCGCGACCCGGCCGCCGCCCAAGGAGATCGAGGACCGCGTCCGCAAGCTGCTGCAGCTGGTCCAGCTCGAGGCGATGGCCCAGCGGCTTCCGGCCCAGCTCTCGGGCGGCCAGCGGCAGCGCGTCGCCCTGGCGAGGGCCTTGGCGGTGGAGCCGCGGGTGCTCCTGCTCGACGAGCCGTTCGGCGCCCTGGATGCGAAGGTGCGCAAGGAGCTGCGGCGCTGGCTGCGGCGGCTGCACGACGATCTCCACGTCACCAGCGTCTTCGTCACGCACGATCAGGAGGAGGCGCTGGAGGCGGCGGATCGGGTGGTGGTGATGAACCAGGGCAGGGTGGAGCAGGCGGGGACCCCGGCCGAGGTCTGGGCCAAGCCGGCCAGCCCGTTCGTCCTCGACTTCCTGGGCGACGTGAACCTCTTCCACGGCCGCGTCGAGGGCGGCAAGGCCATCGTCGGGCCGCTGAAGTTCGACGCCCCGGAGCACGCCCGCACCGGCGCGCAGATCGCCGCGCTCTACATCCGGCCGCACCAGCTGCAGATCGAGCTCGAGGGCAAGGGCGAGGGGCAGTTCCGCGCCAGGGTCGAGCGGATCAACTCGGCGGGGCCGCTGGTGAAGGTGGACCTCGTGGCCGAGTGGGGCGACCCGGTGCGCGTCGAGCTGTCGCAGGAGCGCTACCGCGAGCTGGGCCTGCAGGAGGGCGCGGCGGTCTTCGTCAGCCCGCTGCAGATGAGCATCTTCGCGTCGAAGGAGGCAGGCTAGGGACCCTGACCTCGCAGCGGCTGTGGACCTGCAGCGTGAGCCATGGCCGAGAGGATGGCGCCAGATATCCGAGTGGAGGCCAGGGATAGCAGGCCGAAGCAACTCCTGCCGGTGGGCTGCCGATGATGTAGCTTGGAAAGGCGCCTCAGCCCGCTCTACACCCCGAAGGCTCGACCAGTGGAGACTCCATGCGCATCAACGATTCGACCCCGAAGACCGCCCGTGCTCTCGAAGCGAAGAAGTCCCCGGCGACCACGAAGCTGCAGGGCTGCATCGACCGCTTCGAGGGCAAGTACGCAGTCATCGACTTCGGCGACGCGAAGCCGCCCATGAACATCCTCAAGTCCAAGCTGCCCAAGGCCGCCAAGGAAGGGCAGTGGCTGGACCTGGAGATGAAGGGCGACAAGCTGGTGAAGGCCAAGGTCAACCAGGGCAAGACAGACTCGATGAAGAAGGAGATCGAGGACCTGATGAAGGACCTCTTCGTCGACTGAGCCGCCACCAGTCCCGAAAAGCCAAGCGCGCGCTCCGGATCTTTCCGGGGCGCGCGGTCGCGTTTGAAGCGGAGCCTTGGCTCAGCGCTGCGGCTGGAACCCGGGGTTGCCGAGCACCCGGTTGATGTTGACCGTGTAGAAGCCCTTGCTGTCCTTGGTCATCGCGAAGCTCAGGCCGGTCTGGATGAACGAGTAGCGCTTGAGGAACTCCTCGGCGGGCTTGAACTTCAGCTTCAGCTTGAGCGCCGACATCGGCACCTTCGGCGCCAGCGTCACGTCGCCGTCCATGGTGGCCTCGACGTCCGCTCCCTGGGTCTTGAAGAAGTCCACCGTGGCCTTGCCGCCGTCGAGCTTGAAGGCCATCTCCAGGCGGCCGAGGTCGACCTTGGGCAGGTCGAACTGGGCCACCGTCCCGCCGTTGATGACCATCCCCGTGCCGTTGAAGCTCATCTTCCCGGACATCTTGGTGCCGTCCGGGTCGAGCATCAGGTCGACGTCGCTGTCGAGCTTGCCGGCGAGGTCGAGGCCCACCGCGGCCTTGGAGTTGGTCTTGGACAGGTCGAGGTTCTTGATGTGCACCACCAGCGGCGCGCGCTTGCCCGGCCGCCCGGTGTTGCCCTCGATGGTCCCGCCGAAGAGCTTGGCCTGGAACGCCACGCCCAGGGGCAGCAGGGTGGGGCGGACCTGGATCTCGTCGATGGGGATGGCCTGCGGCTCCGGGCTGCCCTCCTGCTTGGGCGGCGTCAGGGCGAGGTTCTTGGCCTTGATCCAGAACAGGCTCGGGCCCATCGCCCCGATGCGCAGCCCGATGTTCGCCGCCTTGGCCTCCGCCTCGATCCGGTCGGCGACCTGCTTGAACGGGAAGGTCACGAACAGCATCAGCACGAAGGCGAAGCCGAAGAACGCACAGTAGGCGAGGTTCTTGAACCAGCGTTTCTTGAGGAGGGCGCTCATGCAGGTCGCGGTTTCCTATCAGGATTCCAGAGTGTAGGTGGTGACGACCAGCCAGGCGTCGAGCACCGGCTCGTCCGAGCGCGGCCGGACCTGGAGCCGGGTGACCTTGACCAGGCCCTGCCCGCTCTCGACGTCCTGGAGGAACTTCACCAGCTTGTCGAGCGGGATGCGGGTGAAGGTCACCTCCACCGAGGACTCGTTGATCTTGGCGCCGCCCTCCAGGGGCTGGGTGCCCTTGTCGTTCATCCCGCCGATGGAGATGGAGTCCTTCTTGGCCAGCTCCTCGAGGTAGCTGAAGAGCTTGACCTTGTTGTTCTGCAGCCGCTGCTCGAGCTCCTTGCGCATCGACTCCTGGGCGCGGAACGTGCCGGTCAGCTTGCCGATCTCGTCGAGCTGGCCCTGCTTGGTCTTGATGCGCGCCTCTTGCCGGTCGATGGAGCGGCCCACCGACAGCGAGATGAACACCACCGCGAACACGAGCACCGCCCCGCCGGCCAGGCCGACCAGGCCCCGCTCGCGCGGCGAGAGACGGCCCAGCGCCGCCAGTGCATCGGAGACGAGCTGCCGGATGCCTTCCATGGCTACACCCCCTCCTTCGGCGCTTCGCCGCACTGCACGCGGATGTCCAGGTCGAAGGTCACCTTGGTGCCGTCCTTGCTCTTCTGCACCTTGCCCCGCTTGATCTCCTGGAAGCACTTGAAGCTCTTGAGCGAGCTGACCACCTGGTCCACGCCGTCGAAGCTGTCGGTCTCGCCGTGCAGCTGCACGCGTTCGAGCTGGACGTTCATGTCGTCGATCTTGACGGTCAGGTTCTGGGTGCGCGCGGTCACCTCGGCGAAGAGGTCCACCGCCGAGTAGACGGGCAGCGCCGCCGCCACCGAGCCCTTGCCCTTGAGCAGCGAGAGCGCCACCAGGTAGTCCTTCTGGCAGGAGCCCACCACGCGGGTGGTGGTGGTGCACAGGGTCTTGTCCAGCTCGCCCTCGGCCTTCTGGAGCACGTGGAAGCGCGCCCAGACCAGGCCCAGGGACAGCACGACGAGGACGCCGGCGAACGCCGCCAGCCGGCCCACCTTGCCCTTGAGGTAGTCGAGGTCGCCCTTGAAGGCGAGCTCGCCCTTGCGCAGGTTGAACTTGGCGGAGCGCGCCCCGCCGTGCCCGCGCTGCGCGAGCGCGAAGGCCTGGCTGGCCATCGGCGCGCGCTCGGGCGGCACCGGCGAGCCCGCCTGCGGCACCGCCTCCAGCGGCACCACCTCCGTGCCCAGCTCGCGGGAGAGCAGCGGGCCCAGGCCCTTGAGGCGCGAGGTGCCGCCGGTCAGGTAGATGCGCCCCACCTCCTTGTGGCTCTTGGCGGAGTGGGCGCGCAGGGTCGAGCGGATCTCGCGGATGATGGGCGCCAGCCCCCGCAGCAGCGCCGCCGCGGCCTTCTCGTTCTCGGGCGGGACGTCGGGCCCGAGCGTCACGTCGCCCTCGTTGTCCTTCCAGGCCTCGGCGTCCTTGAGGGTGACCTTGAACTCGGCGGCGATGGCCCGGGTGAGCTCCTTGCCGCCGCCGGAGAAGGCGCGGGCGTACTCGATGCCGCCGCCGGAGCGGCCGACGCACACCGAGGTGCGCTCGTGCCCGATGTCGACGATGGCCTCCACCGTGTTGCCGGCCGGCGGGGCGCCGGAGTAGCCGGTGAGGGCGCCGGCGAGCACGCTCTGGTAGGCGAGGGCGCTGGTGGTGACCACCCGCGGGTCGACGCCGGCCGCCTTGAGCGTCTCGAGCAGCCGGGTCAGGTCCTCCTTCTTGACCGCGCCGACCAGGATGTCGCTCTTGCCGTCGTGCTGGGAGAGCACCTGGTAGTCGAAGACGACGTCGGCCAGGTCGTACGGCAGCTGGCCCTCGACCTCGAAGGCGATGGTGGACTCGATGCGCCGGGGGTCGGTGAAGGGCAGGGTCAGCAGGTGCATCGCCACCGCGGCGCCCGGGACCGCCACCACCACCTGGTCCGCGGCCAGCTGCTTGCCGGCCTGCAGCGCCGAGAGCGCGGCCGCCAGGCCGGGCCAGGGGCCGGACGCCGGGGCCGGCGCGGCGGCGGCTCCCGCGGCGGCCGAGCCGGCCGGGGCCGGGATGGCGGTGACCACGGTCGCCCCGGCGCCCGAGGAGGAGGCCTGCCCCGCGCCGTCCGCCGTCCCTGCCGACGGGTCGACCGGGGCCTCGTAGTAGGCGCGCACGGCGAAGCCGCGCAGGTTCGACTCGAGCAGGAGCGCCTTCACGGTGCGGGCGCCGATGTCCAATCCCAGGATGCGTGCCATGCGTTATTCCTGCCGGTAGTACAGGACCTTGCCCAGCTGGTCGTTGTAGCGGATGACCGCGGTGACGGTGCGCTCGACCCGGCCCGCCTGCCCGGTCGCCTTGACGGTGAACGTCTCGCTCTTGTCGGTGATCCACCCGTTGCTCTGCATGTTCGCTTCGATGGCCGGTTTGATCTTGATCCCGGCGCCCTTGACGATGTTGACGAAGGTGGAGGCGCTCATCCCCAGGAAGGAGAACATCTTGACCGTGGCGATCTGCTCGTTGATGAGCTGGATGGTCACGCCCGCGGGGTTGAGCTTGGGGTCGCTCTCGTTGTCGGCCACGGTGACGATGTTGAGGTACTGCTGCACCGGGTCGCTGGTGTTGATGTTGAGCACCCGGTTCTTGTCCGGGTAGACGGTGATGCGGTCGCGGAAGGCGGCCATGAAGAGGTCGGAGACGCCGTCGACCTGGTAGAGCTCGTCGAGCGTGTCGAGGGCGGCGTTCTTGGAGCGGTAGCGGAACGGGTAGCGCGAGGCGTAGTTGCGGTTCTCGTCGCCGAAGCCGTCGGGGTAGGGGTCGCCGGCGGAGGTGAGGTTGAGGCTGGCCTGGGTGTCGCGCTCGTCGATCCAGTCGTGGATGGCGATGATCGTCTCCTGCGCGGTCATCTTCACGCCGTTGGCGTCGGCCTTCTCGAAGACGAACTCGAAGCGCGGGTCGGCGAAGGTGATCAGCGCCTGCAGCATCGGCGGCCGGCCGGTGGCGGCGCCGCCGTTGAGGCGGTTGAGGTTGATCTTCTGCTCCTCGTCGTTGATCGACGCCGAGAAGCAGCCGTCGAAGTCGCCGAAGGAGCGCAGCACGGCCTTCTCGCCCTTGAGCGAGAGCGCCCCGTCGACGGGCAGCTCGCCCAGGCCCTCGCCGAACCGCGGGGCGTCGGAGGTGGCGCCCGCCTCGGCGCCGGACTTGCCGCCGCCCAGCAGCATGTTGAAGAGGTTGCAGTCGATGGGGATGATCTCCCACAGGCGCAGGTTGATGCCGCCCCCGCCGCCGCCCATCCCCAGCGCCGCGAGCGCCGGGCCCAGCGACGCGGTCTGGCCGTCGAGCTGGCGCTGGAAGCGCAGCAGGAGCCGCGACATGTTCACGCTGGAGCGGGCCAGGTAGTCGGCGCGCAGCTCGTCGCGGGCGTTGACCGCCAGCTGCAGGTCGACGTTGGACTGGTACTGGAACTCGATGGCCACGGCGGTGAGGATGGCGACCGAGCCCAGGACCATGACCAGGGCGATGCCCCTCTGCCGGCGCGCGGAGCGTCCGGCCCCCGTGCCGGCACGGGGGCGCTGCCGCGCCCAGGGCGAGGTGCGCTCGCGCAACAGCGCGCTCTTGAAGGTGCTCCAGAGGCCCATCAGCGTCGCTCCAGCGCGGTGACCATGTTGATCCGCGCCTGGGTCAGGTACTTCTTGTCCTTGCCCAGCTCGTCCTTGGCCGTGATCTCGATGCGCACCCGGTCGGGCAGCTGGGCAGGGTGGTCGTTCTTCCGGGTGTCCCACTCCTCCACCCAGTCCTTCTTCTTGTTGTCCCAGTACTTGAACTCGACCTTCTTCACGCCGCTGATGAGCGTCTCCCAGCGCTCGCAGCGCTCGGGGTCGTCGTCGATGACCGGCTTCTCGCAACGCAGCAGCGAGCTGACCGCCTGGCCGCCCTTGGAGTCGGGGTCGCGGTCGACCTTGTAGAAGACGATCGACTGGTCGGACTCCTTGGCGTCGCGCAGCAGGCGCTGGTGGCCGAGCATGGAGAAGCCCAGCTTCTCGGCCTCGCCGGTGAAGAAGGTGGGGCGGTCGGCGAAGTCGCGGAAGCGCAGCGCGTCGAAGTTGTCGCTGATGAAGGCCATGGAGATCTCGCGCACCATGCGCGCGGTCCCGGTGCGCAGCTCGCGGTAGATGCCCGCCTCCGACTCGATCATCTCCTTGGCCTTGTAGCCCTGGTTGAAGCTGCCCCAGACCATGCCGCCGATGAAGGCGGTGATGGCCAGCGCCACCAGCACCTCGGCCAGGGTGAAGCCGCGCGCGGAGGTAGCGCGGGTCATCGGCCGACTCCGGGCAGGATGCCGGGGAGAACCGGGGGGCGGAGCCCGCCGATGCCCCGGCCGCCGCCGCCGAGATTCAACCCACCGCCGCCGCCGAGATTCAACCCACCGGCGCCGCCGAAGTTCCCGACACCACGATTCCCGTTTACGAGGTTGCGGAGGTTGGGGTTGTTGGCGATCGCCGCGTCCACGGCCGGGTTCCCGGTGCCGCTCCCCGAAGCCGCGGCCTGCGCCGCCGGGTCGGAGTTGTTGATCGCCGTGTCGCGCCCGAAGCTGACGACGTGGGTGACGACCGTGAACTTGTCCACCGTCTTGCCGGTCTGCCAGGAGACGGTGAGGTGCACCTCGCGCACGCTCTTGCCGAGCAGGTCGATCATGGTCTGCACCTGGCCGGTCATCATCCCGCCCAGCATGCCCGCGCCCCCGGAGGCGGCCGCGGACATCAGCGAGCCCTGGCCTTGGGACAGCCCGCCGGCGGACGCGGCCCCGGTGGCGCCGCCGAGCATCCCCAAGAGGCCCCCGCCGGCGGAACCGGAGGAGCTGGAGGAGCCGGACTTGGACGGGTCCGCCGAGTCGAGCCCGGCCATGGAGAGCAGCTGGGCCGGGGTGACGTTCTCGGTCTTGGGCCGGATGATCTCGGCCTTCCACTTGTACTCGGGGAAGCCGTCCTCCTCGAAGGAGCCCTCCTCGCCCGAGTCGTCGGCGGGGAGGTCCTCGGACATCAGCTTGGTCTCGATGTCCGCCATCTTCGAGCGCGCCAGCATCGTCGCCACGGTGAGGCGCTTGGAGTAGGCGTGCATGTCGATGGCGCTGGCGTTGATGCCGGCGACGGCCACCAGCGACACGGCGAGGATGGCCAGGGCGATCATCACCTCGAGCAAGGTGAAGCCGCCGCGGCGGTCCTGCCTGGCTGCGCTGTGAGCACTCGTCGCCACGTCCATTGCCTCCGCTCGCCGCGCTAGTCGCGCGGGACCTCCAACTCCTTGTCCTCGACGCGCACGCGGCCGTTGAGGGGCGAGACCACGAGCGTGTAGGCGTCGCCGTGGTCGCTCGTCACGTAGATGTGCGCGCGCTCGGTGTTGCCCTGCGGGAAGAAGTAGAGGAGGGCCTGGCCCTTCGTGTACTTCTCGCGCTGGTGGGCGGTCCACACCGCGAGGTTGGCGCCGTCGGGCAGCTGGCGCTTGTTCATCTCGTCGTTCTTGAACTCGCTGAACTCGGCCTTCGCCTCGATCTTCTGGCGCATGGCCTCGCCCTCGTCGCGGGGCTCCAGCTTGGCCTTGTACTTGTCCTTGGCCTTCTTGGCGGCGTCCTCGTCCACCTTGGCGCCGTCGCGGCTCTTCTCCCGGTCGCGCTCGACGGTGAAGCGGCCCTCGGTGCACTCGGTCCACCAGGCGCGCTCGTCGAAGTCGAAGACGATGCGGCAGACCTTCCCGGACAGCGCGGAGTACCCGTACATGTAGCGGATGGCGCCGGCGACCCGGCCCGCCTCCTCCCGCGCGCGCACGCCGGCGTAGGCCTCGATGGACGGCACCGCGACGAAGACCATCAGGGCGACGATGGCCAGCGCGACGCCGATCTCGAGCAGGGTCATGCCGCGGTCGGCCTTGCGGACCCTGCGTTTGGAGCGGCCGGCGTCCCCGCCTGCCATCTGTCGCGAGAGGCGGCGCATGGAGGAGCTACTTCTTCTCCCCGGGCTGGTTCAGCGCGTCGCTGCTGATGTCCGCGGAGGCGCCCTCGCCGCCCTGCTGGCCGTCCGAGCCGTAGGAGATGATCTTGTAGCTGCTGGCCTCGGCCGTGTAGATGAAGTCCGTGCCCCAGGCGTCCTTGGGGACCTGGTCCAGGAACTTCTCGGTGACCAGGATGCCGAAGCCCTGCGAGGTGTCGGGGTACTTGCCGTGGCGCGCGTAGTAGAGCTTGAGCGCGCCCTGCACGCCGCGCATGGAGTTGATGGTGGTGTCCACCTTGGCCCGGTCGAGCTGGGGCAGGACCGCCACCGTCACCGTGGCCATCACCACGCCGATGATGGTGATGACGACCATGATCTCCAGCAGGGTCATGCCGCGGTCGGCCGCGGTCCTCTGCGCGGCGCGCTCTTCGCGGCGCATCAGGCGGTGGAATCGCTTCAGGGTGCTCATCGCGTGCTCCTTGCGGACGGGGCGTCCGCGACTGCCGTCGAGAGATCGTTGTCCAGAGCCTGCCCCGAGCTTTGCCGAGGGGTGGCCGCCGAGGCGGGCGCCGGCTGGAAGAGGGTGAAGCCGACCCACAGCAGGGCCAGGGCCATGGAGACGACGGCCAGCCACGCGCCGCGCCGGGCCCAGCGATCCGCCAGGGAGGTGCAGAAGTTCGCGTCCATCAGTGCACCATGGTGTTGAGCTGCAGGATGGGCAGCAGGATCGAGAAGACGATGAAGGCGACCGCGCCGCCCATGCCGACGATCATCACCGGCTCGAGCAGCGAGGTGAGGGCGGCGATGCGCACCTCGACCTGGGTCTCGTAGGCGGTGGCGACGTTGACCAGCATCTCCTCCAGCTGACCGCTTCGTTCGCCGATGGCGACCATGTGGTAGACGAGCGGCGGGAACTCGCCGCTGCGCTTGAGCGGGGCGGCGATGGACTCGCCCTCGCGGATGGAGTCGCGCGACTTCTCGATGACGTCGGCGAGGACGGCGTTGTCCACGATGTTCTTGACGATGTCCATCGCCGACAGGAGCGGCACGCCGCTCTTGAGCAGGGTGGAGAGCGTGCGCGAGAAGCGGGAGATGGCGATCATCCGCACCAGGCCGCCGAAGATGGGCGCCCTGAGGACCACCCGGTCCCACTTGGCCCCGCCCTTGGTCGTCTTGCGCCAGGAGGTGAAGGCCCAGATGGCGCCGGCCAGCATCAGGCCCATCAGCCACCAGTAGTCCTGCGCCAGGTGCGACAGCTCGATGAGGATGCGGGTGGAGATGGGCAGCGTCAGCCGGTTGTCCTCGAAGATCTTGGTGACCTTGGGGACGACCACGGTGAAGAGGACGGTGAGGATGATGAGCCCGATGAAGACCATGATGATCGGGTAGGTCATCGTCCCGATGATCTTGGCGCGCAGCCGGGCTTGGCTCTCGGTGAAGTCGGCCAGGCGCACCAGCACCACGTCGAGGGCGCCGGAGTGCTCGCCGGCGCGGATCATGTTGATGTACAGCGTGGTGAAGACGCGCGGGTGCTGGGCCAGCGCGTCGGCGAGCGAGCTGCCCTCGTTCACCCGGGTCTTGACCTGGCTGACGATGACCTTGAGCCGCTCGTGGTCGACCTGGTCCTGGAGGGCGGTGAGGGCCTCGACCAGGGCGACGCCGGCGCCGATGAGCACCGCCAGCTGGCGGGTCATGATCGCCACGTCGGAGGTGGAGACCCGGCCGGCGAGGACCTTCTTGAAGTCGATCTCGACCTTGGCGCCGGGCTTGGCCTCGCCGCCGCCGGCCTGCTTCTCGGCCACGATGTCGGTGAGGAAGACGCCTTCCTTGCGCAGCACCCCGCGCAGGGTCTTGGCGCTGTCCGCGTCGCGCACGCCCTTGATGGGCTTGCCGGCCTCGTTCATGCCTTTGTATTCGAAGACTGGCATCGAACCCCGTCGCCTCTCGCGGTCGCCTATCGACTATGGACCATCGACTACCGACTGCTTCACCCCACGTCCTGCTGAGCGACCCACAGGACCTCGGCGGTGGTGGTCACGCCCTGCATGACCTTGCGCGCGCCGTCGTCGATGAGGGTCTTCATGCCCTTCTCCACGGCCTTCCTGCGGATGGTCCCGGAGTCCACGTTCTTGAGGATGAGGTCGCGGATCTCGTCGTCGGCGGTCATCATCAGCTCGTAGATGGCGGTCCGGCCCTTGTAGCCGGTGTTCTCGCACTTCTCGCAGCCCTTCTCGCCGGCCCGGTAGATGCGCGGGACGCCCAACTCGTGCAGCCGCGCCACCGAGAGGCCGACCTGGGAGAGCTCCTCGTCGGTCGGCTCGTAGCTGACCCGGCACTCCGGGCACACCACGCGGACGAGGCGCTGGGCGAGGATGCCGACCAGCGAGCTCGCCACCAGGAAGGGCTCGACGCCCATGTCGACCAGGCGGGTGATGGCGCCGGCGGCGTCGTTGGTGTGGACGGTGGAGAAGACCAGGTGGCCGGTGAGCGAGGCCTGGATGGCGATCTCCGCCGTCTCCAGGTCGCGGATCTCGCCGACCATGATGACGTCCGGGTCCTGGCGCAGGAACGAGCGCAGGGCGCCGGCGAAGGTCAGGCCGATCTTGGCGTTCACCGGGGTCTGCCCGATGCCCTGCAGCTGGTACTCGACCGGGTCCTCGGCGGTGAGGATGTTCAGGTCGGGCTTGTTGATGCGGCTGAGCGCGGCGTAGAGCGTCGTGGTCTTGCCGCTGCCGGTGGGGCCGGTGACCAGCACGATGCCGTGGCTCTTGGCGATGAGGTGCTCCATCCCCTTGAGCTGCTCCTCGTTGAAGCCCAGGTCCTCGAGGTTGAGCAGCGTCGCGCTCTTGTCGAGCAGACGCATGACCACCCGCTCGCCGTGCGAGGTGGGGATGGTCGAGAGGCGGATGTCGATGTCCTTGCCGGCGATCTTGATGCGGATGCGGCCGTCCTGCGGCAGGCGGGTCTCGTCGACGCGCAGCTGCCCCATGATCTTGACGCGGGTGGCGATGGCCTTCTGGTAGCGCTTGGGCGGCCGGATGATCTCGTGCAGCACGCCGTCCTTGCGGAAGCGCACCGCCACGTCGCGCTCGTAGGGCTCGATGTGGATGTCGCTGGCCCGCTCCTTGACCGCGCGCTTCAGGAGCGAGTTGACCAGCCGGATGATCGGCGCCTCGTCGTCGCCGGCGTCGAGCAGGTCCTGCGGCTCCTCCAGCTCGTGGGCCAGCGAGTCGAGGTCCTCGCTCTGCTCGTCGAGGTTCTCCAGCATCCGCGCGCCCTCGTGCGAGGCGCGGTCGTAGGCGGCGTTGATGGCGTCCAGCAGCACCGCCTGGGTGACCAGCCGCGGCTCGATGGGGGCGGCCACCAGCGCGCGCACGTGGTCGAGCGCGGCGGTGTCCAGCGGGTCGTTCATGGCGACCGGCACCAGCTCGCCCTGCCGCGCCAAGGGCAGCACCCAGGCCTGCTTGGCGAAGTTGATGGGGATGCGCCGCACCAGCTCCAGGTCGACCTGCTCCAGGCGCACCTCGGCGAGGAAGGGCAGGTCGAGCTGGGCGCCCAGCGCGCGCAGCACCTGCTCCTCGGTGACCGCCTTGAGCCCCACCAGGACCTCGCCCAGCCGGCCGCCCTTGTCCTTCTGGATGAGCAGCGCCTCTTCCACCTTCTCGGGAGGCAGCTTGGCCAGCAGGGTGAGGATTTCGCCGATGGGCCGGCCGCACAGGTAGGCCGGCGCGTGCGAGACGAGCATCGTCCGCTCGCGCGCAGTCTGCTCCGAGCCCGTGAGGGCAGGGTCGATGGGGGAGAGCTCGGTCGTCTCGAGAGCCATGTTCCGTTCCAACAAAGGGCCGCGTCGGCCCGAATCCCTGGTCCCTGCTTCTCTGGCCGCCTCGCCTGCCGCTACTGCACCGTCACCGACGCCGGCTCCTTCACTTCGGGGCCCCCGCCGAGGGGCGGGAGGGTCGCCGGCTCGCCGGGCGGGGTGGACTTCAGGTCCGAGGGCGGCGGCGGGTTGGTTGGGCCCTTGTCCTTCGGGCTGTCGCCCTTGGGCTTGAAGAGCTTCTCGCTGGGCAGCCCCGAGCCGCCGTTCTCGTACTTCTTGGCCTCGGTCTCCATGGTGTGGAACATCTTGGCCAGGGGGCCGGCCTTGCGGTTGTAGTCGATGGGGACCTTGTAGCCGGCCTGGCGGCCGTAGAACTGCTCGACGAACTCCTGCCGCTCCTTGAGCTTGCGCTCGAAGATGCGCTGGAAGTCGGCCTGGTCGCGGATGATGTAGGGCGTCAGGAAGAGCAGCAGGTTGGTGCGCTGCTTGGTGATGCCGTTGTCGCGGAAGAGCCAGCCCAGCACGGGGATGTCGCCGAGCAGCGGGACCTTCTGCACGCTCTTGACCGTGCGCTCCTGGATGAGGCCGCCGATGACGATGGTCTGCTGGTCGCGGGCCACCACGGTGGTCTTGGCGGTGCGCTTGGCGGTGGTGGGGCCGAGCCGGTCGTCCTTGGAGGCGATCTCCTCGGTCTGCTCGTCGACCTGCAGGCGGATGAAGTCGCTCTCGTTGATCTGCGGCTTGATCTTGAGCTTGAGCTCGACGTTCTGGCGCTGGATGGGGGCGATGAGGCCGCTGTAGCTGCCCAGCAGCGCGCTGGTGGCCAGCGAGGAGGTGCCGGTGGCGCCGCCCAGCGAGGAGAGCGCGTTGGAGGTGATGCCCGCCTGGAAGGGCACGTTCTGGCCGACGGTGATCTCCGCGTCCTCGTTGTCGGTGGCCAGGATGTGCGGGGTGGAGATGACGTTGACGTCGGAGTTGGACTGCAGGGCGTGCAGCACGATGGAGAAGGCGGGGATGGGGAACTTGTCGCTGATGAGCGGGCCCTGCAGGCCGGCCAGGAAGCCGCCCAGGGAGGCCAGCGAGAGCACGCCGGAGAGCGAGTTCGACTTGCCCAGCTCCGAGCCGGTGACCAGCAGCGAGTCGCCCGCGGTCTTGATGCTGGCGCTGTCGCCGAAGTGCATGCCCATGCCGAAGGACAGGTCGTTGGAGAGGTTGACCTCCATGATGACCGCCTCGATGAAGACCTGGCGGCGGGAGATGTCGAGCTTCTCGACGACCGAGACCAGGTTGCGGTAGTCGGAGTTGTTGGCGATGACCACCAGCGAGTTGGTGCCCTTGTCCGCGGTGATCTTGACCTCGCCGGAGAACAGGTCGGCCACCGTCGCCGGGCCCTTGGCCGCGCCGGGCGGCGGGTTGGAGGGGCGGGCCTGCTTGTTGATGCCCTGGGTCAGCGAGGCGAGGGTGGAGGCCAGCTCCTCGGCGTTGGCGTTGACGAGGTAGTAGACGTGGACCTGGCCCTCGCCGGGGATGGGCGTGTCCAGGTGCCTGAGCAGCTCCTGGATGCGGTTGAAGGCGCGCTCGTTGGCGATGACGATGAGCTTGTTGGAGCGCTCGTCGGCGATGATCTGCTGGAGGCTGGCCGGGGCCTCGCTCTCGCCGACCTGCGGCGCGGCGGGGGCGGGCGGGGCGCCGGAGGGGCCGGTGTTGACGACGGCCTGTCCGCCCTTCTGGCCCGGCTTCTTGTTCTTCTCCTCGAAGACCTGGCGCAGCTTCTCGGCGATCTCGGTGGCGGTGGCGTACTGCACCTGGATGATGCGGATCTCGTCGGTGGTGGTCACCGAGTCCAGCCGGTCGATGATCTTCTCGAGCCGGTGCATGTTCAGCCCGATGTCGTTGACGATGATGGTGTCGGGCGGGAAGGCGATGGTGTCGCCGTCGCGGCTGACCAGCTGCTGGACGACGGCGCGGACCGGCTCGGCCTCGACGTAGCGCAGCTTGAACAGCTTGGTCACCATCTGCTCGTTGGTGGTGTAGGGCGCGCCCTCCTCGAGCATGGTGGGGATGTTCGACTGCTTGCCGGCGCGCTTCTCGACGATCTTCAGGTACTTGCCCGCGGGGTAGAGCGTCAGGCCGTTGGCGTCGAGGGCCGACAGGAAGGCGGCGTAGGCCTCGTCCGCCGTCACGCCCGCCTTGCCGTGCTCGGGGCCGACGATGGTGATCTTGCCGCGCACGTTCTCCGGCAGGATGAACAGCTTGCCGGTCATGTCGGAGATGGTCTGCACCAGCTTGTCGATGTCGACCTTGTCGAAGTCGAGCTGGAACAGGCCCTTGCCGGCCATCTTCTTGCGGTCGGGTCCCTTGGCGTCCTCGGGGCTGACGGTCGCCGGGCCCTCGGCCTTGGGCTTGGCGGGGGTTCCGGGGGTGGGCTTGGGCAGCTGGACCTTCACCGGCGAGCCCGGAGGCGTCGCGGCCGGCGCGGGCGGCGGAGCGGCCGCGCTGGCGACGGAGGAGAGGGCCAGCGAGGCGGCGAGGGCGGTGGCGAGCAGACGATGCATGGTCTTGGGCGGGCGGAGGGGGGAAAGAGGCGGGGCTAGTGTCCCGTCACGTTGTACGTCTTCTTCACCGGCGACCCGTTGCGGTCGACTTCGATCTCGATGCGGTTCGATTCTTTGAGCTTGGAGTAGACCTCGAGCGCCTTGTCCGGGCTGTTGATCTCGAAGCCGTTGATCCGGCGGACGATGTCGCCGTTCTGGATGCCGATCTTGGTGTAGAGCGAGTCCGGCCGGATGGAGAACAGCTTGAAGCCCGTTGCTACTCCGTCCTTGAACGCCGGGACGATGCGGGCCTGCATGGCGATGTCGTTCAGGTTCCCCAGCGCCTTGTTGATCTCTTCCTTGGGGATCTCGTAGGTGTCGGCGCCCGTCTCCTTGATGCCGGCGCCCACCGAGCCCGACGGGGGGGGGTTGGTGTTGGAGGCGACGACGGTGGGACCAGGTGCCGCGGCGGCGTGGACGATGTCACCGTTGCCGGCCTCGTCGTCGATGAACTCCTTGCGGCCGTTGTTGTTGATGATGACCCGCTTGAGCTCGATCTCGATGATGTCGGCGTTCTGGATCTTGTCGCCCACCATGAAGACGGTGGTGACCTTCGACGTGGTGTCCTCGATGTTGGCGAGCGACCACTCCGGCAGGTTGGCCACCATGGTCCCGACGAGCTTCACGCGCAGGCCGGTCTTCACGGCTTCCTGCGTGTCGAGGTCGGGCAGCGCGGGCGCGGCATCTTCGGCGGCCTTCTCCTCGGGCTTGGGCAGCTCGATCCCGG
This sequence comes from Myxococcales bacterium, assembly GCA_036504155.1. GTDB lineage: Bacteria > Myxococcota > Myxococcia > Myxococcales > UBA5297 > JACRCT01. The sequence goes on along the minus strand of DASXVQ010000030.1, from coordinate 119,326 downwards.
TGAGCTTGGAGAGGGCCTCGGCAGACAGCGCCACCTTCTGCACGTTCGAGGAGAGGGACACGGTCTGGGTCGCCGGGCCCTGGGCCAGGTCGGCCGACGGGGCCAGGGCTGCGCCCACGAAGACGTTGACCGTCTTGGCGGAGAGGTACGAAGCCGCCAGGAGGAAGGCCAGGTTCACGACCCAGAAGTATTTGCGGAAGAACAGTTCCATGGCGTCAGCCGCTGATGCGGAACTCCAGGCGAATAGGTGCGCCGTTGCGTTCGATTTCCAGTTCGGTCCGCGATGTGCTCCCGAGCCGGCCGTAGGCCTCGAGAAGCTTCGCGGGATCGGTCAGCTCGTATCCGTTGATGCGGCGGATGACGTCGCCCTGGGCGAGGCCCAGCTTGCCGAGGATGGAGTCGGAGGCGAGGCGGGCGAGCTTCCAGCCGCGCGTCAGGCCGCCTTCGAAGGCCGGGGAGAAGGAGGCCTTCGTCATCTCGGTGCCCGGATTGGCGATGAAGGCCTCGATGGCCTTGCGCTCGACGAGGAACTTGCCCGGACCGACGGCCGTGACGCCCGGGACGAGGCCAGCGCTCGGTGCCGGGGTCTGGTTCGCGACCGGTGCGGCGACGGACTGCTCGAGGTCGATGACCTCGCGGCGGCCCTGGTTGTCGACGGTGACGCGCAGCCGCTCGATGTCCACGATGCTCGCGCCCTGGATCAGGTCGCCGATGGCGTAGACCGTGGTGTCCTTGGCGGCCAGGTCCTGCAGCGTCGCCAGCGAGAGTTCGGGGACGTTGGAGACCGAGGTGCCGAGCAGCTTGACCGACAGGGGCGAGGTCACGGGGCCGGGCACGGGCGCGGTGCCGGAAACCGAGCCATCACCCAGGGGCAGGCCCAGGACTTGCGAGGCGGCGTTGGCGTCGAGCGCCGTTTTGGCAACCGCGGGCGAGCTGGAGAATCCGAACGAAATCGAGGGGATACGGATGGGGTGCGGAAGAAGCGCGGCGACCACCAGCGCGCAAAGGGCCGCCGCCACGGCGATGAAGCCGAGATCGACCATCCAGAAGCAGCGGCGGAGCACGAGGGTCATGGTAGGTGCGGTTCCGGAACAGGGTGTCAGCAAGTTCCATGCCCTAGCGCCAGGCCGTGTAGGTGTTCCGCAACCGCACGGAATGACGCGCATTTTCGGGAGGGCTGTCTGCGGCCAAAAGGGCAGCCCCAGACGAGCCCCTGGCTGTCGGACAATTTGTCAAAAGGGCGAAGCCGACCGCGACAAAGCGACCAAGCTGCCGGAGGGCAGGGGAGGCTAGTGATTTCGAGGGGTTAGGACTTCGGATCCCCGGGCCCGAATTTCGCCAGAAAACCCTTCAACGGGACCTTCCTCCGGGTCGCCTGGGAGCTCATGAAGCGCACGTTCCCGAAGATCGGCCGCTCGAACCACGGGCGGTCGTACCGGCCGAAGACCCAGAGGATGCCGCTGTACGAGTTGGGGTCCCGGCCGTCGAGCGCGTACTTGTTGTTCAGCTCGACCAGGATCTCGAGCGCGTCCTCGGGCGTGCGCGTCCACTCCAGCACCTTCTTGCCCCACAGCATCCGCAGGTAGTTGTGGATGCGGCCCTCGCGCACGAGCTGGCGCTGCGCCGCGTTCCACAGCTCGTCGTGCGTCGCCGCCTGCTCGAACTCCTCGAGCGAGTAGACGAACTCGCGCTTGTCCTTCTGGTGCGCGCGCAAGGACGCCAGGGCCCAGCGCGGCAGCGATTCGAGCTCGCCGGCGTCGCTCCGGTGCGCGCAGAAGTTGAAGCCCAGCTCCCGCCAGACCACGAGCTCGTCCAGGAAGGCTTCGCCGTTCTCGTCCAGGCCCCACCAGCCGCGGGAGCCGCCGCGCGGCTTCTCGTCGATCGAGTCCTCGGTCCACCCGGTCCGCTTGGCGAGCGCCGCGAGGACCTCGTGCGTCGAGACGTGCCCGAAGTGCAGGTAGGGCGACAGGCCGCTGCCGATGTCGGCGTCGGGCGAGTTGTGGTCCTGGGCGTAGCGCTCGAGCTTGCGGTCGAGGAAGTCGGCGAGGACCCGGCCTGCCGCGCGCGAGCCACCTTGCAGCCCGGCCACCGGTCCGACGCCGTGGTCGATCGGCAGCCGGCCGATTCGACTCTCCGAAGGCCAGCGCGAGGCGATCTGCCGCGGCAGGCGGACGAAGCGGGGGATCCTCCGCCGGGCGAAGGGGTTGGCCGCCGGGGCGACGAGCTGGGCCTTCAGGTTGCGCTGCAGGTAGAGCCGGAAGAAGCGCGCCGAGGTGAAGGTCCGGCCCGGCACCCGCATCGGCAGCAGGCCCGCCGAGTCCACCCGCTCGAAGCGCACCGGGACCTGCGGCAAGGCGGCCTCGACCGCGAAGGGGAGGAAGAACTCCGGGAAGTCGTCGGTGACGACGACGCAGGCCCTCTCCGCCAGCGCCGCGAGCAGGCCGCGCCCGGCCCGCCGCCGAGGCTCGACGTAGCCGAGATAGCCCGCGCCGGCCTCGGCGAAGCGCGCCGCGTTGTCGGCCATGCCGTCCAGGACGAAGCGGTGGAAGCGGTCGCAGGCCCAGCGGTGGCCGGCACGCAGGCCCTCCAGCACCAGGAGCGGCTTCTTCAGCTCCACGCACCAGTCCAGCGCTCGCTGCAGCGCGAAGCTCCAGCCCGCCCGGCGGCTGGCCGTCATCCAGTAGAGGATGTAGTCGCCCTCCGCACGGACCGGGGCCTCGCGAATGGGCTGCACGCGCGCGGCCGGGACGCTATCGAGCTTCACGCTCCACCTCTGGCCGGCCGGGACAGCGCTCGGCGGCTTCCCATAGAGTGAAGGCACCGGAGGATTCCATATGCGCCTGCGCTTCCTGCTGTCGAGTGCCGCCGCCGCGCTCTTGCTGACCGGCTGCCCGCTCAACCTGCTCTGCGACGTCTGCACCCTCGGCGAGAGCCGCTGCTCGGGCGGCGGGGTCGAGACCTGCATCGCCGACGGCGAGTCCTGCACCGCCTGGAGCGCGCCGACGGCCTGCTCGTCGAGCACCTGCAACGAGAGCACCGGCACCTGCGGCTCCTCGGGCGGCGGCAGCTGCGGCGGCGTGCCCGTCGCCGGCCGCTGCGTCTCCTCGACCCGCGCCGAGTACTGCGAGGTCGCCACCGGCAGCGCCGAGCCGCGGGTGCGCAGCGTCGACTGCCCCGGCGGCCAGACCTGCCGCATCGAATCGGGCCGCGCGCGCTGCCGGGCCAGCGGCGCCTGCTTCGAGGGCGAGACGCGCTGCCGGGACTCGAGCACGCTCGAGGGCTGCCAGGCCGGCGCCTGGGCGACGCAGGCCTGCCCCAACGGCTGCAACGGCGACAACCCGCTCGGCGCGTTCTGCCTGCCCGACGTCGCCACCCACGCCGTGCGCATGACCTTCCGCTACGAGGCGAAGGGCCCGAACCCCGACCGGACCGACTGGGGCGCCAGCGAGCTGCGGCCGGCCGCGGGCTTCCTGGTCGCCAGCTTCTCGAAGGCCACGGGCAAGCTCGAGGGCCTCGACGTCGGCGTCACCGCCGCCGACGGCAGCGTCACCATCCACATCCCCGACAGCCCGACCCCGGGCGACATCCTCGGCCTGCTGGCGGTGGGCATGAACAAGGACGGCAGCTTCCGCTTCATGGTCGCCAACCCGGGCTTCAACACCTCGGGCGCGCAGGAGGTCGGCGTCTACGGGAGCGACCCGGCGGTGTGGGTGTGGGCCTGGAACTCGTCCTCCATCACCGACGGCGCCACCGCCACCATCAGCCAGGCGGAGGGCTCGGGCGCGGCGCACATCTTCCGCTACCTGCAGAGCTCCTTCGCCCACGCCGACGCCGCCTTCCCCGGCAAGACCGGCCTGACGCTGGTCGCCTGGGCCGGGCTGGGGACGACCTGGAGCTGCGGCGCCTGCTTCGCAGCCTTCCCGGTCAACGCCTTCGACCAGAGCTTCGACGGGCAGGTCTGGTTCCCCGCGGACCTGACCGACGAGGCCTACTGGTCCGACCCCGTGCTCGCCCACGAGCTGGGCCACTGGGTGATGGCCTCCTTCGCCACCTCGCCCACCGAGGGCGGCACGCACATCATGTCCATCCCCACGTTCCCCGGGCAGGCGTGGTCCGAGGGCTGGGCCACCTGGTACTCGTCCGACCAGCGCAACAGCCCGCTCTACTACGACAAGCAGCAAGGCAGCTTCTTCTGGCTCGACCTGTCCTCGCGCCAGTACTCGAGCGCGGAGGCGACCTGGACCCGCCCGGAGGCCAACCAGGGCCTGCTGCAGCGCCTGGACGAGAACGAGGTCTCGGCGATGCTGTGGAGCCTCTCGCGGTCCAGCGCGGGCGCGAGCGCCTCGATGTACCGGGCGCTCTCCTCGACCCAGATGAACGCCTCGCCGTGGAGCCGCGGCTACACGCGCCACACCTGGGAGGTCTCGAGCACCGGCGAGCTGATCAACGTGGAGGACACCGGCGAGTCCGCCCCGCACCTGGCGGACTTCCTCGACGCGCTGGAGTGCGGCGGCTTCTCCCAGGCCGCGGTCTCCGACGCCGTCGATCCCGGCACCGCCTATCCGTACCCCGCCTCGACCCCCATCTGCCGCTGAGGGACCCCGACATGAACCGCGCTCACCTCGCCATCGCCTCCATCGCCGCCGTCCTCCCGCTGGCCCTTTCGGCCTGCGCCTCGCAGAAGCCCGCCTCCGAGCCCGCCTTCGCCGACGAAGGCCAGCAGGCCGGCGGCGTGCCCATCACCGCCAAGTGGTCCATCCCCACGGTCGAGGGCGGCCAGACGCACATCGCCGCGCGCATCCGCCACCTGATGGCGGTGCCCGTCGAGGTCCAGATCCAGGTCCCAGAGGGCGTGCAGGTCGTCAGCGGGCGCACGCGCTTCACCATTGCGGCCGACGGCCCGAAGGTGGTCATCGAGAAGTTCGTGCTCCAGGGCGAGCTCGCCGACACCGCGGAGTTGGTCGTGGTGGCGGACGCCGCGGGGTCGGACTTCGGCATCCACGGCAAGGACGTCTTCACCAAGAAGCCCAAGGTCCTGGTGCAGCCCAACCAGGACGGGCCGGCGGTGAAGGTCGGCAACAAGAGCCTGGGCAATGCCGTGCCGATGAAGGTGGACGGGCAGTAAAAACCTCCCCCCGACCCCCTCCTGCGGAGCAGGAGGGGGCGATCCCCTCTGCTCGTCTCGCTCCTTCGCGAAGGTTCGGCACCGCCGCGCCCGCGCTGGAGATGCGCTCGCACCTCGCGCACGTCCCGCATCTTGCCTCAGCCGACTGCTGTCGCCGCGGACGAGCAACCCAGGCCGCACCGAGCACGCGCGTAGCGGTGCAAGGAGCTCCTACCGCGTCATCGAAGGCAACCCACGGCCCCCCCACCAGCTCCGCTGGAGGGGGTCGGGGGGCGGGTTTTGCGGCCGGCTATTCCTTCTGCTTCTTCATCAACCCGGCCACGAGCTCCCAGACCCCGAGCACCACCGCCAGCACGGCGATGCCTCCCCACACCCAGATCTCGGTGCTCGCCCCGGACACGAAGCGCTGCACCTCGATGACGAGCACCGCCAGGCCCGCGAGGATGGCCACGGCGGCGACGGCCTTGGTCAGGTGGGGGTGGTCGCTGTGGTCGCTCACTTCTTCTTCTTCCCGGCCTTCTTCTTGGCCACGGGCTTGGGAGCCGGCTTGGGCTCGGGCGGCTTCTGCTCGCCCTGCTCCTCGGCGACCGCGGCCTCGTCTGCGCCCACAGGTGCCGGCGCCAACTCGCGGCCGTTCTGGATGACGTCGACGAGCCGCTGGATCTCCTCGGTGCTCTCGGCGTTCTGGGCGATCTTCGCGTCGCGCTCGATGGTCGCCTGCAGCAGGGGCACGCCGCCCTTGATCTTGGCGCGCGCGTCCGGCTTGGTCCCGACCATCCAGTCCACGGCGAGCACCGCCGCCAGGCGCGGGACGAGGTCCGCCTCGGCCTTCACCGGCCGGTTGATCGACGCCAGCAGCGCGTCGAGCGCCTCCAGGTCGCCCTTCTCGGCGACGGCGTAGGCCGCCTTCTCGCGGACGACCGGGTCGTCGCTCGCCAGCGCGTCGGCGTAGCACTTGGTGTCGGCGCAGCCGGAGACGGTCTCCAGAGCCTTGCGGTAGGAGGTCAGGTTCTTGGTGCGCTCCTCGGTGACGCGCACGCGCTCCTTGTCGCAGTCCACCTCGCCGTAGTCGCCGGCCTTGCACTCGGCCAGGAACTTCTTGGGCTCGGCCTGGATGAAGCTCTCGAACTGCCTCACCTCGTTCTTGCCGCCCAGCGCGACGATGCCCTGGATGCACGGCTCGCGGGAGATCCAGTTGCCCTGGCCGGCGCAGGCGACGAGCTTGGGCAGCGCCGACTTGTCGCCGATGCGCCCGAGCGCGTCGGCCACCTTCACCCGGTCCTCGCCCTTGAGCAGCTCGCAGAGCGGCCCCACCGCCGCGCGCGACTTGATTCGCCCCAGGGCCTCCACCGCCGCGGTCTGGGCGACCAGCGCCAGGTCCGGGTCGGCGTCCTTGGTCTTGAGCTGCTTGAGCAGCGGCCGGATCATCCGCGGGTCGCGCAGGTGGCCGGCGACCTGGGCGGCGATGCTCGCGACGATCGCCGGCGCGTACTTCTTCTCCTTGGCGAAGGCCAGGGTCTCGGCGTCCTTGCCGTTCATCAGCGCCAGCACCGCGTCGTGGGAGGCCGGGCGCAGGCGGAACAGGCCGAAGGCCGCGTCGGGGTACATCGAGAGCTGGCCGCGCTGGTGGAACAGGCCCTTGAGGAAGAGCGGCATCGCCTCCTTGGGCGCGATGAGCGAGAGCGCGGTGAAGGCCTTCTTGTTGAACGGCGCCTCGGCCTTCTCGTCGAGCGCCAGGGCGGTGAGCATGGGCACCGCCTCGCTGCCGCCGATCTTTCCCAGGGCATTGAGCACGTCGAACTTGACGTAGTTGCTCTGCGTCGCCGCGAACAGCTTGAGCAGCGCCGGCACCGCGGACTTGCCGCCCATCTCGCCCAGCGCCTGGGCGATCTTCTGGTTGGCCCCGTCGACGTCCGCCTGGCTCTTCTTCGCCGGCTCCAGCTCGAACGCGTCGGCGATGGCGGGGATGGTCGTGGGCTCCTTGAACTCGACGAGCGCCGCGGCGATCTCGGCGCGGACCTTGGGCGAGTTCTTCTTCAGCCCCGCCACCAGCGCCGGCACGCACTCTGCCTTGCCGATCTTCTTGAGGTTCTCGACCGCGCGCAGCTTCTGCTTGGCCTCGGCGTCCGGGTCCTTGAGGATCTTCGCCTGGTCCTTGATGGAGTTCGGGTCGCTCGAGCAGGCGGAGGAGGAGGCGAGGGCGGCGGCCAGGGCGAGGCAGGTGACCAGCCGGGAAGTCGGGCGCATGGGGACCTCACGCTTGGGGGGTAGGCGGCGCATTTAGCCCGCAAGGTGAGGGCAGGGTCAATCGCGCCCAGGCCTGGCCCCCGGAAGAACGGGCAGGCCTGCCTGGGAGCCCAGACGCGACGGCGCTTCACTTGCCGCGCAGCACGCGAACTTCGACTTCCAGCGGGAGCTTCTTCCAGGCCCTGTCCGTGGTGAGGACCGGCAGCCCCAGGGTGACCCCGAGCGAGAGACAGGCCCGGTCGCCCAGAGACAGCCCGTGCCCTCGGGTGGCCAGGCGAAGCGCTCCGGCGCGCCAGGCGTGCTCCTGGTCGAAGGCGACGATCTCCAGCGACAGGGGTGCCAGCACCTCTCGGGCCTCTTCCTCCGACAGCTCGTGCTCCGTCAGCTTGGCGACGACCTCCGAGAGGTTGACCGCGCTCATCGCCGCTCCGGCGGCGACTGCCTCGGCGGCCTCCTGCGCGCCTGGCTCGTCGGCCAGCATCGCCAACAGCGCGGAGGCGTCGAGGACCGCGCTACTCACTTCGGGTCTCGGCGCGCCGGTCCCGCAGGAGCTCCTGGGACAAGGCCGTTCCGCGAGGGACATGGCGACGGACGAGCTCCTGTGCCCGGCGGACCGCCTCCCGAGGCGCCATCATGCGCACCTCGCGGCCGGACAGGCAGAGCACGACTTCGTCGCCGACCTTCAGGCCGAGCGCTCGCCTGAAGCGCGCGGGCAGCACGAGCCGACCGCCGGCGGTCAACCGCGTCTTCGCCTCGTCCATGCCAAGCTCCTTTCGACGTGCCATGGCTGCTGTAAATCTGACACGACCAAGATAACTGTGCCAGGTCCACGCTCATGATGGCCCAACGAGGCGGCTGGGGGCAGTCGCGCGACAGCCTGCCGAGGTTTGCTCCCTCGCCGACACGCGCGCGGACCCCCCAGGACCGCGAGGCCGCGGGAGCAGGGGGGACGGGCGCCGGAACTATTCTGCGGCTGGGAAGAACGGGCAGGCCTGCTTGAGGCACTCGCGGTTCTGGGCGCTGAAGCGGCAGACGATCTTCCCGGCGGGGGCGAGCGACACGCCCAGGGCCTCGCCGGCGAGCTTGGCGGCGCCCTCGAGCGAGACGAAGGTGTCGCGCTTGCAGCAGCGCGGACCGCCCAGCCTGGCCACCTCGGTGAGCACCCGCGCGGTGGCCTCGTTCGACAGCCGCCACTCCTTGGTGGAGAGCGGCGTGGCGCCGGTGGCGACGCTGAAGAAGATGCCCACGCCCACCGCCGCGCCGCAGGCTCCCCAGAAGCCGCAGAAGCCGCCCAGCACCGCGTCCGAGCGGCGGCGCGCCTCCTGGAGCATCTTCTCCTTCTCGGCGGTGCGGCCCGCGGCGTTGCAGAAGGAGGTCAGCAGCACGGCCGGCACCAGGAAGTGGTGCTCGGGGCCGTGCATGTGGAACGTGGGGCTCCTCATCAGCTGGTTCGCCAGCGCCACGGGATTGGTCTCGGCGGAGGCGCGGCAGACGGACTCGATGACGTCCAGCGCGCCCTTCTTGTGGCAGCCGTCGCAGACGAAGTGGCCGGCGGTGCAGGCGGCGTCGGAGGAGGCCGGCTGGCCGCACAGCGCGCAGGTCCTGGCGGAGCGCTCCTGGCTGTAGGCGAGCGCGGAGCCGCAGATGAGGCATCCGGATTTCTGATCCAAGGTGTGCTCCTTCAGGCGGCCTGCGCCGGGGAGGCGAGGTCGGCGAGCGAATTCAGGACCGGCACGCCCAGCGCCTCCAGCCTGGTCGCGGACTGGTGGCCGGAGGGGACCAGCACGCAGCGCACGCCGATGTCCCGGGCGACCTCGCAGTCGTGGTCGGTGTCGCCCACCAGCAGGACCTGCCCGGGATCGATGCCGAGCTGGGCCATCCACCGCCGGCCGTTCTCGAGCTTGCCGCCGGCGAAGTGATCGGTCAGGCCCAGCACCGCCGAGAAGCGGCTGCGCACGCCCAGCCGCGTCGACTGCTCGTCGAGGCGCCACTGCTGGCTGGCCGAGAGGATGCTGCAGCCGATTCCGCGGGCGGCCAGCGCGGCGAGCGCCTCTTCGGCCCCGCGCTGGAGCCGGCACTCCCCCTGGCGCTCCTGGTAGCCCACGATGAAGTCGGTGCCGACCTTCTCGAACGGGTCGGCCGCGAAGTCGAAGCCCAGGCGCAGGTAGTAGTCGCGCACCGGGAAGCAGAACAGGTCCTGGTAGCGCGCCGCGTCGAGCATGGGCAGCTTTCGCGGGCCGAGCAGACCGTTCATCACCTCGATGCAGAGGAAGGCATCGTCGAGGAGCGTGCCGTTCCAGTCCCAGATGACGTGGCGGATGTTCGCGAGATGCTTCGGCAGGTCCATGAACCCCTCGGTGGGTGCGGCAGTCCTCCATATCCGGCGGCGCTGCGCAAGGCGCGGGAATCGGCCGAGGGGGTGCCGGGTTCTAGGGCTGCCAAGCAAGACCCACCCGGGCCTTGACTCGAGACACGAGGCGGTTAGCCAAAAGACCTGCGCCGATTTCATTGGATGGCGCAGCGGACGAACCAAGGAGGAACGCATGATCTGGCAGTGCGCCGATTGCGGTCACCAGGTAGTCCACCCCAAGCGCCCCGCGGCCTGCAGGTTCTGCGGCCCGGACGTGGAGTTCTTCGGCTCGGAGGTCAAGCAGACGCAGCCCACGCCCCAATCGACCGGGCACGCGGGCACCTGGTCCGTGGGCAGCTCCAAGCCCGCGCCGCGCTGACCCGTCCGACACCCCGAGCTGGCGCCGGCACCCCGAGCTGGCGCCGACACCCCGAGCTGGCGCCGACACCCCGAGCTTGTCGAGGGGCCAGAATCCAATCTGAAGAAGACTCGAGAGCAGCAACGGTCCCCTCGCTCTAATCAGGGCCGGGAGCGAGGGGACCGGGAAGGCTTGTTCTCAGAGGCCGTCGACCGACCTCTCGAGCTCGGGCAGGAAGTCGCCGCGGGTCTTGAGCAGGTTGGCGAACTTCGCGCTCGGCTTGACGTAGATGGGCGTCAGCCCCGGGCCCACGACGTTGCCCTCGAGGACCACTCTCTCGAAGGTGAGGGTCTCCGTCCTCGGCGGGGCCTGCTTCGGCGACGCGGCGAAGGCGGTGCCGGACACGAGGACGGCGGCAGCGACGGCGGCGGCAACGACGAGCTTCATGGCTCCCTCCAGTGCAGCGAAGTCCTGCGCCTTCATGGTGCGCCTTCTCGGGTCTCCTTCGACAGCGGCACGCTGAGCTCGACGGACTCGAAGTCCGGCACGTGCCGATGTCGTCCTCGGGGTGCGGCATGGCGCGGCGAGGGGCGCGGGGAGTAAAACAGGGGCCATGCCCCGCCTGCTCATCGCCCTCGTCCTGCTGTCCCCGGCCCTCGCCTCCGCCGCGATGGACCCCTACGTGAACAAGGGACCGGTCATCCTCGGCGTCACCCAGACCGAGGCGTGGGTGTCCTGGTACACGGTCCACCACCAGGGCGAGGCGAGCTTCGCGAACAACTGCTACAACGACGCGCTCACCGGCTCGGCCAACGACACCATCCCCACGCTGACCCTGATGCTGCCCAACGGCAGCGGCGCGACCTTCGAGGACGCGACCTGCTCGCGCTTCCACAAGGTGCACCTGGTCAACCTGCAGCCCGGGACCGCCTACACCTTCACCCTGGACATGGAGCGCGCCTCCGGCGGCCCGAAGGCCAGCGGGAGCTTCAAGACGGCCCCCGCCGTCGCCGGGCCGCTCAAGTTCGTGGTCTACGGCGACAACCGGAACGCGGAGCTGACCTCCACCTCCACCCGGCCGCTGCACGAGGCGGTGGTGGGCGCCATCCAGGCCCACGACTCCGACGCCGACTTCCTGCTCAACACCGGCGACATGGCGCTCAACCTCCCGGTCGTCTCCGGCGACGACCGCGGCTACACCGAGTTCTTCGAGATCGAGAACCCGCTGCTTTCGACCCACCCGAGCACGTTCGCCTTCTCCAACCACGAGAGCATCGACCCGGAGTTCTACGACGGGCTCGCCAACGCCGCGGGCTTCGCGGGCGCGGCGCACCCGCACTACTTCTCCTTCGACTGGGGCCGGGTCCACGTCGCGGTCCTCGACGCCTTCGAGGGCGCGCACAGCACCTTCTCCGGCAACGAGCCCAAGGTCACCGACGCGCAGGCCACCTGGCTCGACTCGGACCTCGCCGCCGCCCAGGCCAGGGGCCAGAAGATCTTCCTGATGAGCCACCACGGCGCCTTCAGCCACGGCACCGGCGACGCGCACGGCGGCAACGCGGACATGCAGTCGAAGATCGTCCCGCTGATGACGAAGTACGGGGTGCTCTCGACCTTCGCCGGGCACGACCACTACTTCGAGCACGGCCGGGAGGCCTGCACCGACTACCTCGTCGTCGGCGCGGGCGGCGCTCCGCTCTACGCGCCCGACTTCACCGCCGCCGGGCTCGTCTACGCCTTCGCCGAGCCCTCGTTCGTGGTGGTGACGGTGGACGAGTCCGGCAACGCCAAGGGAGTCGCCAAGGACGGGCAGGGCAACGTCATCCACGCCTTCGACTTCGTCCCCGCCGGCTGCGAGACGCCGCCCGACGCGGGCCTGCCTCCCGGGCCCGACGCCGCCACCGTGGTGGTCGGCGACGATGCCTCGATTCCCGCGTCGACCGACGCGGCGGCGATCCTCCCGGCGGACGCTGGGACTCAGCCTGGTCTCGACGCGCAGGCTCCGCAGCCAGGCGCCGACGCGGCGACCGTGGCGCCGGGCAAAGACGCGGGGGCGGGCACGGTCGCGCCGACCGCCTGCGGGTGCTCCTCCGCCGGACCGTCCAGCGGCCTCTTGGCCTTCGCGTTCGCCGCCATGGCGCTCGCCGCCCGCCGCCGGAGCCGCTGAACCCCTTTATAAGGATGCGGGCCGGCGCGGAGATCCTGCGTCGAAGTGGGCCCTTGCGGGATCGGCCCGAAGCGGCGTCCGGGAACCCTGGCGAATTCAGGCAGCGGCGAGGCCTGCTTTCTCGGCTGGTCTAGGACCGGAACCGGCCGCTTGCCGGCCTCCGGCTCCGGTAGCTCGGCGGTCGCCAGCGGCGGCTTGGGGCGAAGACCCGGCGAACCCGAGCGCGCCGCGCGGACTGCGCAGCAACACGACGCGCAGGCCGGCGAGCGCCGTGGAGGCGAGCATCGGGTCCCCATGCCGGGTCAGGTCCCCATCTTTGGCCACGAGGAGGGGAGCCATGAGCGATCCCAACCAGCCGAGGGGCCCCACGAAGATCAAGGGCAAGCAGGGCGTGCGGCAGGCCGCCGAGGGCGAGGAGAAGCTGATCGAGCAGCTGGGAGAGCCCAGCGAGCCCGCTCCGGAGGCGATGACCCCGCCGCAGGGAGAGCCGTTCCGCGAGGCGGGGCCAGGGCAGCCAGAGGGGCAGGGGAACGAGGAGGGGAAGCCATGAAGGCGGTCGTGTGGAAGGGCATCAACCAGGTGGAAGTAGCCGACGTCGAGGACCCGAGGATCGAGAGCCCGACCGACGCCATCGTGCGCATCAGCTCCTCAGGCATCTGCGGCAGCGACCTGCACATGTACGAAGGCAGGACCTCCGCCAAGCCGGGCACGGTGTTCGGCCACGAGAACCTGGGCGTGGTCGAGAAGGTGGGGCCGGCGGTGGTGACCATCCGCCCGGGCGACCGGGTGGTGCTGCCGTTCAACGTCGCCTGCGGCGTCTGCATGAACTGCTCGCGCGGCTTCTTCGCCTCGTGCCTGGTGGCCAACCCGGAAGGCGCCTCGGCGGCGTATGGCTACGCCGCCATGGGCCCGTATCGCGGCGGCCAGGCCGAGCTCTTGCGCGTGCCCTTCGCCGACGTGAGCTGCCTCAAGCTCCCCGGCAACGCAGGCGACGAGCTGGAGGACGACTTCCTGCTCCTCTCGGACGTCTTCCCCACCGGCTACCACGGCACCGAGCTGGCGGGCGTGGGGCCGGGGAAGACGGTGGCGGTCTGGGGCGCCGGGCCGGTGGGGCTGCTCGCCGCCTACTCGGCGATGCTGCGCGGGGCGTCCGAGGTCTACGTCATCGACGCGGTGAAGGACCGCCTGGCCAAGGCCGAGCAGATCGGCGCCATCGCCGTGGACTTCAGCCTCGGCGACCCGGTCGAGCAGATCTTCGAGATCCGCAGCGCCAACCCGCTCATCAAGGGCGCGCTGCGGCCGGGCGAGGAGAAGATGCTCGGCGTCATGTGCGGCATCGACGCGGTCGGCTACCAGGCCAAGAACAGCCAGGACCCGTCGCGCGAGCGGCCGACGCAGATCATCGAGGACCTGGTGCGGCTGGTGAACCCCACCGGGCAGATCGGCATCGTCGGCGTCTACCTGCCCGTGGACCCCAGGGCGGGCTCGGAGCAGGCCAAGCAGGGCGTGTTCTCCCTGCCGCTCGCCAAGCTCTTCGACAAGGGCATCGTGGTGGGCCAGGGGCAGACGCCGGTGAAGCGCTACAACGTGCTCCTGCGCGACCTGATCATCGCCGGGCGGGCCAAGCCCAGCTTCATCGTCAGCCACCGCCTGCCGCTCGACGACGCGCCGACGGCCTACGACCGGTTCGACCGGCGCGCCGAGGGGTACACCAAGGTCATCCTCAAGCCGATGCCGCCGTCGACGTACCGCGTGGGCATCAACGCGGCGACGTAGTCGGGCGGGCCTCCGGCTCGAAGCGCCGCAGCGCCGGCGACAGCAGGGCGGCCAGCCCGGCGACGGCGACGCAGGCGAACCCGCCGGAGATCACCGAGAACAGCGGGGTGGTGAGCCGGGCCACGTACCCGGCCTCCACCTCGCCCAGCTGCGGGCCGCCCATGAAGAACATCATGTTCACGCTGGTCATCCGGCCGCGGAGCTCGTCCGGCGTGACCAGCTGCCGCACGGTCTGGCGGATGACCATGCTGACCGTGTCGGCCGCGCCCGAGGCGGCGAGGGCCAGCAGCGACAGCCAGAACCACTCCGAGGCCCCGAAGACCGCGATGGCCACGCCGTAGAAGGCCACCGACCAGAGGATCACCACGCCCTGCCGCTTGGGCAGCGCCACCGCGGCCATGACCGCGCCCGCGAGCGCCGCGCCCACCGGCTGCGCGGCGTAGAGCAGCCCCAGCCCCTGCTTGCCCACGCCGAGGATCTGGTCGGCGTAGATGGGCATGAGCAGCATCGAGCCGCCGAAGAAGGTGGCGAAGAAGTCCAGCAGCATGGTCGAGCGGATGATCGGGGTGCGCCTGAGGAAGGCCAGGCCTTCGCGGGCCGCGGCCAGCCCGACGGTGGCCCCGGGCCGCGCCGGGGTGCGGGTCTTCATCGCCAACAGCGCGCCGATGACCGCCAGGAACGAGCCGGCATCCACGAAGTAGACCGGCGCGACGCCGGCATGCTCGAGCACCAGCCCGCCGATCGAGGGGCCGGCGATGGTCGCGATCTGCACCGTCGTGGCCCACAGGCTCAGGGCGCCGGCGAGCCGCTCGCGCGGGACCAGGAGCGGGACCAGCGCCTGGCGCGTGGGGGTGTCGATGGTCAGCGCCGCGCCGGACACCGAAGCCATGGCATAGAGCAGGCCGGCGCTCGCCCAACCCTGCCGCGTGGCGATGGCCAGCACCAGCGAGACGCCCGCCAGCGCCGACTGGGAGAAGAGCATCAGGCGCCGCCGGTCGAGGGCGTCGGCGACCACGCCGCCCAGCAGCGCGAACAGGACGATCGGCGCGACGCGGAAGGCGCCGAGCAGGCCCAGCGCCGAGGCGGAGTGCGTGAACTCGTAGAGCTGCCAGGCCACCGCTACCTGCTGCATGTGCGAACCGGTCAGCGAGATGAGCTGGCCGAAGAGCAGGAAGCGGAAGTCGCGCGACTCGAGGGCGGGAAAGCGCTGGGTGAAGGGAGGGGAGGACATCGGGCGCGGGATTGTGGAGCAAGCCGCGCCCGATGCCCAGCGACCCTGGCTAGGCGTGGCTCGCCGCGGGCCTCATCGACGGGGCGACCGCGCGCTCGGTCACGGGGACCTTCTCCCGCGCCTCGGACAGCCGGCCCAGCGTGAAGGCCGACAGCGCCAGCAGGGTGTCTCGCACGGCGATGTCGAAGTAGTGCCCGGTCGTCAGCAGGTTCACCGCGATGGCCAGCAGCCAAACCGCGGCCACGTAGGCGAACACCCGGGTGAACTTCGTGAGGATCGCCAGCCCCACGACCATCTCGATGACGCCCACGATGTGCATCAAGCTCACCGCCGAGATGGGCAGCACCTTGGTCGCCAGCGGGCTCACGTAGCCCTCCCAGTTGGCGAGCACGTTGAAGAACTTGTCCAGCCCGGCCAGGAAGGGCCCGAGCCCCAGCCCTATCCGCAGCGCCCACCACGCCTGATTGAGTCCTCGATCCATTGCGTCCTCCTTTTCCGTTTTGCTGCCGAACCACTCCCGCCTCCACGGAGTCGCGAGGCCGCGAAAAGGTGACGGCCCGAGCGTTGTCACCTCCGACGGGCCTCGCGCATCTGGAAGGGTGGAGGTGGCCGATGGGCGGGTTGATGGATGCAGAGGGGCTGGCGAAGCGGCAGCAGCAGGCGGGCGGTCCGCTGCCCGACGAGGAGGTCGTCGAGCGCGTCCTCGCCGGGGACCGGTCCCTGTTCGAGGTGCTGATGCGCCGGCACGACCAGCGGGTCTACCGGGCGGTGCGCGGGCTGCTCCCGGAGGCCGACGCCGAGGACGCCATGCAGCAGGCCTGGGTGTCGGCCTACACCCACCTGCGGGAGTTCCGGTCCGAGGCCCGGTTCTTCACCTGGATCGTCCGGATCGCGGTGCACGAGGCGCTGGCCCGGATGCGCCGGGGCTCGCGGATGGCTCCGCTCGACGAGGCGGAAGACGAGGTGCCGTCCATGCAGGCGGATCCAGAGGTGGACTTGGGGCGCCGGGAGCTGGCTGGGCTGGTCGAGCGCGCGGTCGCCAAGCTGCCCGAGCTGTACCGGGTGGTGTTCATGCTCCGGGAGATCGAGGGCATGGACACCGAGGAGACCGCCGAGGCGCTGGGGGTCACCGAGTGGGTGGTCAAGACGCGCCTGCACCGGGCCCGCACGAAGCTCCAGGCAGCGCTGATCGAGGAGGCGGGCCAGGCCGCTCGCGAGGCCTTCGCCTTCGAGGCCCCGCGCTGCAACCGGGTGGTGGGCGCCGTGATGCAGGCCATTACGCGCCTGCCGTGAGACACTGCCGCGCACCATGGACCTCTCGACCACTTTCACGAAGGCAGCCCAGGCGCGCAGCGGTCTCCTCGACGAGAAGCAGGAGTCGGCTTGCCGGCTCTTCAACGGCTTCTACGAAGGCTTCCCTGCGATGGCAGTCGACCTCTACGGCCGCACGCTGGTGATCCACGACTACTCGGAGAAGGGCGAGGGCGACGAGGCCTCCGCCAAGGCGATCGTCGAGGCGGCCAAGGCGCTCTTGCCGTGGATCCGCGTGGCGCTCTGGAAGGTCCGCGAGTCGCTGATCCCGCTGGAGCGCAACGGCCGGTGCCTGCTGGGCGAGCGGAGCGGAATCGACCGCCGCGTGGTCGAGAACGGGGTCAAGTACGCCCTGGCGCTCGACCTGCACC
Organism: Myxococcales bacterium; assembly: GCA_036504155.1. Classification (GTDB taxonomy): domain Bacteria; phylum Myxococcota; class Myxococcia; order Myxococcales; family UBA5297; genus JACRCT01. Next base: position 102,390 of record DASXVQ010000030.1, on the reverse strand, counting down.
AGGACGCGACGCTCTACCTCGACACGCGGGGGCTGCGCGCCTGGGCGAAGGCGAACCTCTCGGGCAAGAAGGTCCTCAACACCTTCGCGTACACCGGCAGCCTGGGCGTGGCGGCGATGGCGGGCGGCGCGGCCCAGGTGATCCACGTCGACCTGAACCGCCAGTACATGAACCAGGCGAAGGACTCGTACGCGCTCAACAAGTTCCCGGTCTCCAAGGCCGACTTCAAGATCGCCGACTTCTTCGAGGCCATGAGCTGGCTCAAGAAGGAAGGCGCGCTCTTCGACTGCCTGATCCTCGACCCGCCGTTCTTCTCGGAGACCAAGAACGGCCGCGTGGACCTGGAGAAGGAAGCGGACAAGCTCATCAACAAGGCGCGCCCGCTCATCGGCGACGGCGGCGTCCTCGTGGCGGTCAACAACGCGCTCTTCACCTCCGGCGCGCAGTGGAAGGAGACGCTCGAGGGCCTGTGCAAGGACGGGTACATGGCGTTCGAGGAGAGCATCGCCATCCCCGAGGACTTCACCGGCTACCCGGCGACGCGGGTGGGCACGGCGCCGGCGGACCCGGCACCGTTCAACCACTCGACCAAGATCGCGGTGCTGCGCGTGAAGCGCAAAGACGGGCGCAAGGCCTAGCCGAGCTCCGGGGGCCCGTCATGGGCGACAGCACCCGACTGCGCGACAGCGCCATGGCGCTGGCCAAGGCCACCAAGCACGCGGCGGCCTTGGAGATCGCTCGCAAGGTCGCCGAACCGTGGTTCCGGTGCCAGGCTCTCGCCGGGGTTGCCCGGTACGCGCCGGATGCGTCCGTCGTGGCCTTGGCCAAAGAGGCGGTCCGGGCGGTCGAGCGCTCGGACGATCCCTACGAGTTCGTCGGCGCAATGGCCTGGGTTCTGCGAGCGCTGCTCGAACGCGGGAGAGGCGACGAGGCTCGCAGGCAGCTGGCCGCGGCGATCGGTCTCGCGCCGAAGATCGCCAACTCGACCTCGCGCGCCGACGCACTGTTCCTGGTCGTCCAAGCGGTCTGGCCGGAGCCGGAGCTTCGCGCGCGGGCGGCAAGGAGCCTCGTCGCAGGGGCGGGCATCGGCCAGTCGAAGAAGGCCGGCGCGGTCCTGCGCCAGGTCGCGCTCATGCTGGCGACGGCGGGGGACGATGCGTCCTACGTCGTGGCCGCCATCGCCGACGAGAAGTACCGCCGCACCGCCGAGCGCCGACTGCTGGAGCGGGAGGTCGCCGAGCCTCGGCCTTTCTTCTAGTCCCCGCGGCTTGGGGGCCTGCCCTCCTTCGAAGACGAAGACGAAGACGGATGCCGGGTCCTGGAGCGGGAAGACCCCCGCCGTTCGAGCGCTCGACCCACTTCGCGGTGCTGCGCGTGATGCGACAAGGCGGGCGCTAGGCCTGGCTCATGGCACCGGCGCACTCGGGCTCGGTTGCGCCTGTCTGCACCACGGCTCGACCTCGGCCTCGGCCTCGGCCGCTACGGCTGCGGCTGAAAAGAGAGGGCCCCTCTTCGCGTGGGGCTGCGAAGAGGGGCAGTGCCTACAGCGGGTGGTCAGCTGCCCTTGCTCGTCTCAGGCTCGTCACTGCGCAGGGCAGGTGTCCTCTGCGCGCTGACGCTTGCGGCTCCGTCCACCAGTAGCCCTTCGAGTAGTCGAAGTCGTTGTGCAGGTAGCGCCCGTCGCCCAGCCCGACCTGGAAGTTGTACTGGGTGTAGGCGGGCAGCGGCGTGGAGTCGGGCATGAACACGTACGGGTCGGTGCCGTACGGCGTGAAGTTCGGGCAGTCGTCGCGCTCGGTGTCGCAGAACCAGCCCGGCTCGGGCCGGGTGAGGATGCGCGCGAACAGGTCCAGCGCCACCGTGGCGCCCAGGCCCAGCGGCCCGTAGTAGCCGTCGTCCAGGAAGCCCGCGCTCGGGGCCGTGGGGCCGCCGTCGAGCACCGCAGCGAAGGCGAAGGTCTTGGCGATCTGCTGGGCCGGCGGCCTTCGGCCTGGCCGGCCGGGTGGAAAACGAGCGGCATCTTCCGCCGGGAGCGGCGGCCGCGGCAAGGCACGCCGGGTGCGGATGCGGATTGAGGCGGCCAGCCCGGCCCGTTATCGTCGGAGCGAGGGGAAAGGCGGACATGTGAGCGAGGACCGGCGGATCCCACGGGGGCGGCTGCGGAGGCTGGGGAAGATCGTGGGGATGACCACCCGCGTGGGCGCGGGCATGGTGGCCGGCCAGGCGCGCAAGCTTCTGGGCGACGAGGGCGACGCGCGGCTCGCCGCCGCCCGGCGCATCCTGGAGACGCTCGGGGAGCTGAAGGGCGCCGCGCTCAAGGTCGGCCAGACCATGGCGCTCATCAGCGACCAGCTGCCGCCCGAGGCGCGGGCGATCGTCGCGCGGCTGTTCTCGCAGGCGCCGACGCTGCCCTACGAGCAGATCGCGGCGGCCGTCGAGGCGGAGCTGGGCAAGCCTCCCGAGGCGCTCTTCAGCGAGTTCTCGAAGGAGCCCTTCGCCGGCGCCTCGCTGGGCCAGGTGCACCGCGCGCGGCTGACCTCGGGCGAGGTGGTCGCGGTCAAGGTGCAGTACCCGGGGGTCGAGGCCGCGCTGGAAGACGACATGCGCAACGTGCAGGTGGTCCTCAAGGCGGTGGGCATCGGCGGGCGGCTGCTGGACGGGCGCGAATACTTCGAGGAGATGCGCCGGGAGATCACCCTCGAGCTCGACTACGTGCGCGAGCTGCGCCTGCTCGAGGAGTTCCGCGGCTACCTGGGGCGCTGGCCGGACCTGGTGGTGCCGCGGGCGTGGCCCCAGCTGTGCAGCCGCCGCGTGCTCACGCTGGAGCTGCTCGAGGGGCCGACGCTGCACGAGTACGTCAAGGGCATCGACCAGGTCGGCAACGCCGAGCGCCTGGCGGTCTCCGAGCAGCTCTCTCGGGCCGTCCTGGGCCCGTTCGTCTACCACCGGGTCATCCACGGGGACGCTCACCCGGGCAACTTCGTCATCATGTCGGGCGGCCGGCTGGGCGTGCTCGACTACGGCAGCGCCAAGCACCTCTCCGAGCAGTTCTGGCGGGCCTACGTCGGGGGATTCCTGGCGGGCATCGAGAACCGCCGGCTGCACTTCCCGACCATGCTGCGCGACGCGGGCTTCAGCTTCGACCTCCCGGAGGCGAAGGCGGCCGAGGTCTTCGACGCGGTGGCGGAGATCGTCGGCGAGCCGTTCTGGGGTCCCTACGACTGGAGCCAGGACACGATGATCCCCAAGCTCATCGGGCTCAAGAAGCGCTACGCGCTCGACTTCCTGCACGTGCGCGTGCCGCCCGAGGCGCTGCTGTTCTACCGGGCCATCGCCGGGCTCGGGCACAACCTGCGCTCGCTCAAGTCCAACGGCGACTTCCGGCAGTTCCTGCGCGAAGGGCTCGCCGAGGTCGGCGCCCGGGCGGGCCAGGAGGCCCCGGCCGGTCAGCCGCCGGCGTAGCGCGAGAGCGGCGTGCGCGGCCGCTTCCCGAACGGCGGCCTCGAGGTAGCGAGCGAGCGAGCGCTCCCGCTCCTCCCCGGAATGACGGCGAGCCCGAGTCTCGCAACCCAGGCGGGCACGAATCGGCCCGTCTCCATCCCCCGGGCGGGCCGCGCGCCGGAGGGGTGGAGAATCTTTTCGGCCCAGCCAGCGTCGATGTAGGTGCCTGAAACCCATGTAGGCAAACGAGGGTTGAAGGGCTGGAGGTGGCAGATGCTTCGGAACCTGATCGTCCTGACTGTTCTTCTGGGAGCGGTGCCTTCCGCCCACGCGGGCGTCGAGTTCGAGGCCTCGGTGAACTTCGAGACCTTCGACCAGCCGCTGGCGGCGCACGGTGAATGGGTCGTGGTGGGCAACTACGGCCGAGTCTGGCGCCCGTTCCACGCCGCCGCGGATTGGCGGCCCTACCTCGACGGCCAATGGGTCTGGACCGACGAGGGCTGGCTCTGGGACTCCGCCGAGCCTTGGGCCTGGGCGACCTACCACTACGGCCGCTGGTCGTGGGAGCCGGGCTGGGGCTGGATCTGGGTCCCCGGCTACGAATGGGCTCCGGCCTGGGTCGAGTGGCGCTACTCCGCGGGCTGCGTGGGCTGGGCCCCGCTGTTCCCGCTGGGCATCGCCCTCGTCCACCAGCCGGTCTACTACGACTACTGGACCTTCGTGCCCTCGCACTCCTTCGTCGGCGTGCCGGTGCGTAGCGTGTTCTGGTCGCACGAGCGGGTGCGTGAGCACTGGAACCGCACGACTCCCGCGCCGGGCTGGCACGGGGGCCGTCACCACGGCCGCGACCAGAACGGCCAAGGCTCGCCGACCTACGGCGCCCCGAACGTGCACCAGGCCGAGCCCGCCTTCGGACCGCCGCGCAGCTTCATCGAGCGCGAGGTCGGCCGTCCCATCCAGGCCGTGCGCCCGGTCCAGGTCTCCTCGCCCGCGGAGATCGGACGCCACCGCGGCGCTCCCGTCGTGTTCCGCCCCAGCCGCGCCGAGCGGCCTGCACCGGCGATGTCCAACCCCGCGGCGACTGCGCAGCCGGAGCGCCGCGGACCGGCGACCTATCCGACTCCTCCCGAGCGCCGCGAGGTGCGGCCCGCGGCACAGCCTCAGCCCGCGCCGGCGTTCAACCGCCCGGCGCCGGTCAGGCCCGAGCCGCGGCCGATGGTCACGCGTCCTGAGCCGGTGAGGCCCGAGCCGCGCCCGATGGTGACCCGCCCCGAGCCCGTGCGGCCGGCGTACAACCGTCCGGAGTCCAGTCCGGCGATGACCCGCCCGGAGCCCAGGCCCGCCTACCGGCCGCAGGAGATCTCGAGGCCGGCTCCCCAGCGTGCCGCGCCGCAGACCGCTCGGCCCGAGTACCGCCCGCAGCGGCCGCAGCAGCAGCCGGCGATGCGTGCCCCGGTCGCCGCGCCCCAGCCGCAGCGCCCCGCCGTCCCGCAGGCGCAGCCCAACCGTCCCGCCGGCAACGACCGTCGCCGCAGGTAGCGAGTCGGGAAGGTGGAAGAGGAAGAAGAAGACGCTGGCCGCCGGAGCAATCCGGCGGCCAGCTTCGGTTCAAGGCATCGCCAGCGGAGGCGGCTCGCCGTTGAGGACGTCCAGCAGCCGGAGGATCTCCGCGGGCTCGGGGATGTCGGACATCGACGAGCCGTAGTGGACGAAGCGCACCACGCCGTCCTTGTCGACCAGCGCCTGCGCCGGCATCCGCCCGAGCTTGAGGATCTTCACCTGCTGCCCGTAGAGGTCGAGGACGCTGTGCTCGGGGTCGGGCAGGCCGAGGAAGGGGAGCGAGTCGGCCTTCCAGCGCTGCTCGAACGCCGAGGCCTTGTCCGGGCCGAGGACGACGATCTCGGCGCCCCGCTTGGCAATCTCGTCTGAGTGTTGGCGCAACTGCGCCAGGTGCCGGCGGCAGAAGGGTCAGACGAAGCCACGGTTGAAGACGAGCAGCGCGTGCTTCTTGCCCCGGAGCGACGAGAGCTGGAACGGCTTGCCCGTGAAGTCGGGCAGGGTGAAGTCCGGCGCGGCTTCGTTGACGGCGACTGCAGGCTCGCTCATCGCTCCCCCTATCGACCATTGACCATCGACTACCGACTAGTTGAGCAGCTCCCGCTTCTTGCGCTTCTTGGCCCCGAAGATGGAGTCGAAGTTCTTGCGGTACTCCTCGGTGGCCACCTGGGCGGGGCCGGAGTGGGCGCCGCCGCTCTCCTCGCGGGGGACGACGGTCTCGACGTCGAAGAGCTGCGGGTGCTCGGAGCGGGCCTTGAGCTTGACGACCTCGCCGCGGATCTCCTCGCCCTCCTTCAGGTCCGACATCTCGCCCATCTCGATGCGGTCTTCGCGGGCGCGGATGACCTTGTAGCGGTCGCCCTTGGCGCTCTTGCCGTGCACGAACAAGAGGTCGCGCTTCTTCTTGGCGTTGTCGTCCGCGCTCTCGCCCATGGGTGGAACATTCCAGAATCGGCGGGCCGGCGCCACCTTCAGCGCGCCCCGGGGTCAGAAGACGCTGATCTTCAAGTACTTTTTGGGCTCGCGCCGGATGTCCGCCGTCAGCGCGGTGATCTCCTGGGCGGCCTTCGCCAGGTTGGCGACCGCCTGGTTGGCGTTGAGGTAGAGCGAGTCGTCGCGAGAGAGCCGGCCGAGCGAGCCCTGCCCGTGCTCGAGCCGCGAGAGCACCTCCTGCGCCGAGCCCGCCGTCTGCTCGAGCGTGCCGGCCATGCCGTCCAGCCGCGCCGTCAGCGAGTCCAGCCGCTTTAGCGAGCGCTGCAGCTCGGGGCCGCCCACCGCCGACTCGACGCCCTTGGCCGACCGCCGCAGGCTCGAGGTCAGCTCCCGCACCTGCGCCAGGGTGCGGGCGAGGTCCTCGGAGCTCTGCTGCACGTTGCCGACGGTCCGCTCGCTGAGGAGCGCCTGCAGCCGCTCCAGCGTCTTGGTCGCCTCGCCCGCGACGTCCTGGGCCATCCCGAAGGGGCCCGCGGACACCGACCCGGGCAGCACCGTGCCGCCCTTCGCGCTCGCGCTCGACGTGCCGGGGAGCACCTCGGCCACCATCTCGCCGAGCAGGCCGGTGCCCTTGAGCACCACCTTGGAGTCGGCCGGGACGCTGTAGCCCTTGTCGATCTCCAGGGTGATGTCGACGCCGCCGTCGCGCAGCGTGAAGGCCTTGGTGCGGCCGATGTTCACGCCCTTCATCTGCACCGGGTCGCCGCGCCGGATGCCGGCCGCGTTGGGGACGTGCGCCAGCAGCCGCGTGCGCCCGCGGAAGGTGGAGGGGTCGGTCAGGGTGAACAGGGTGAAGGCCACCGCGAAGATCCCGGCGAGCACGAACAGGCCCACCCAGATCTCGCGGTTCCTCCCGCCCAGCGCAGGCATGGGGATGGTCGCGGTCGCGGCGTGGTTCATCGGGTCTCCTCCATCAGGCTCAAGGCTGCGGCGCTGGCCGCCCTGCGGTCGGCGAAGGCCCGGACCAGCGGCTTCGGGCAGCTGCGGAACTCCTCCGGCGTGCCGACGAAGGCGAGGTTCCCGCCCTCGAGCAGGGCGATGCGGTCGACGATCTCCAGGGCGCCCTCGACGTCGTGGGTGACGAGCACCGAGGTGACGGTGCGCCGCGCGGCGATCTGCACGATGAGCTGGGCGACCGCGGCGGAGTTGACCGGGTCCAGCCCGGTCACCGGCTCGTCGTAGAGCAGGATCTGCGGGCGGCCGACCAGCGCCCGCGCCAGGCCGACCCGCTTGCGCATGCCCCCGGAGAGCTCCGAGGGCCGCTTGGGCAAGACCGCGCGCGGGTCGAGGTTGACGTCGGAGAGCGAGGCGCAGACCCGCTCCAGCGTCTGCTCGCGGCTCAGGGTGCGCAGCTCGTCGTCGTGGATGCCCAGCCGCATGTTCTCGAAGACGTTCATCGAGTCGAACAGCGCGGCGTTCTGGAAGACGTAGCCCACCTTCTGGCGCACCCGGGCGAGCGCGCCCTTGGCCCCGAAGAAGACCGACTCGCCGTCCACCAGCACGTCGCCGCGCTCGGGGACGACGAGGCCGATGGTGGTCTTGAGCAGCACCGACTTGCCGGTGCCGCTGGGCCCGACGATGGCCACCCGCTCGCCGGTCTGGACCGTGAGCGAGACCCCGGAGAGCACCGGCGCGTCGAAGGCCTTGTGGAGGTCGCGGTACTCGATCACGCCGGGGCTCCTAGTTGAGCAGCAGCGGCGGGAAGAGCGCGTCGAGCACCAGGACGCAGACGATCATGAAGACCACCGAGTGGGTGGTCGCCTTGCCCACGCCCTCCGCCCCGCCGTGGGTCGACAGGCCCATGTGGACCGAGATGAGCGGGATGACGAAGCCGAAGGCCGCCGCCTTGGCCAGCGAGTAGAAGAGGTCCCAGTCGTGGAAGTAGAGCCGCACGCCGTAGAGGAAGGTGTCGGCGCCCAGCGCCAGCGTGCGCTGCGCGGTGAACAGCCCCGCGAACAGCCCCACCAGGTCGGCGATGCCCACCAGCACCGGCATGACGAACAGCCCGGCGATGAGGCGCGGGGCGCCCAGCATGCGCACCGGGTCGCGGCCCAGGGAGTGCAGCGCGTCGATCTGCTCGGAGACCTGCATGGTCCCGATCTCCGCGGTGATGCGCGCGCCGACCCGGCCGACCATCACGAAGGCCGTCATCACCGGGCCGAGCTCGAGGATCACCGAGGAGCCGACCACCGCGCCGACGATGTAGAGCGGCACGTTGCCGGTGAACTGGTAGCCGCCCTGCTGCGAGGTGACCACGCCGGACAGGATGCCGGTGACGATCACCAGCGGGACGCTCTGCACGCCCATCTGGAAGGCCTGGCGGATCACCTCGCGCATCGAGACCCGCCCGGTCGCGGTCGCGTAGGCCATCTGCCACAGCAGCGTCCCCAGGTCGCCGGCGTGGCGCAGCGCGTCCGTCGCGACGTGCGAGAGCCCGACCAGGAATTCGGCGGGTGAGCGAACGTGCAGCCTGGCCATCGGTCCCTCCCAGCCCGTGGAGCGTCCGAACGAACGCCTCTGCGCCGGCCCCTGGAATCTGCGTCGCCCGCCGTGCACACGCACGTCGCCGCGCCTGTCGGCTGCATGGCCTGCAATCGGGCGGACGCAGCCCCGTAGGAAATGACAGGAAGCCAAACGGAAGCGGACGCAGCAGCAGCCGTCGGAGGGAGACGAAAATGGAATGCCCGTACTGCCGCACCGAGAACGCCGAGAACGCCAGCAAGTGCGCCGCCTGCAGCAGCTGGATCGTCGAGAGGCCGCCGGTGCGCGACTGGACGCGCGCGCAGGACGGCCGCAAGGTGGCGGGCGTCTGCCGCGGCCTGGCCGACCGCTTCGGGGTCCCGGTGGCGGCGCTGCGCCTGATGTTCATCGGCAGCATCTTCTTCGGCGGCTGGGGCATCCTGGCGTACCTCGCCCTGTGGATTGCGATGCCGGTCTCGCCCGCCAGGGCGCTGAACGCCCCGACCGTGGTGCCGCCGCTCAAGGCGCAGGAGCCCCACTTCGAGGAGCCGCAGGTCGAGGCGCCGCTGGCTCGCACGATGCCCGCCGAAATGATGCCCAGCCCGTAGCGGCGGGCGGCGGTCCGGGAGCCACCCCGGCCGCTCCCATCGGGTGAGGAGGGACGGACCCGCACCGGGCGGCCGGGCGAGGACCTCTTCTCCCGCTGGGAGGGACCGGGGTTGCGCGTCAGCTACTTGCGCTCGCCGAAGACGAGGGGTGACCGCGGGCCTGGAGCCTGGAGCCGGCCTCTCACCCTGCCAGCAGCGAGCGCTCCAGCTCCTCGAGCTCGCGAGCGGTCGCCACCACCGTCTCCAGCGTGCCCTCGGTCGCCACCTGGTTGGCGTCCACGAGCCGGCGGCCGAGCGCCTCCACCACGGTCTGGGCGTTGGCCAGCGGGGACTCCGCCGCGGCGATCGTCAGGTCCTTGTGCAGCGACTCGAGCCGGCTGACCACCTCGTGCAGCGCGCCGTGCGCCTCGACGTTGCGCTGGCGGACCTCCTGCTCGATGCGGTCCGCGGTCGTCAGGTGCTCCTGCTCCTCGGCCGCGATGTGCGCCGCCTCCGAGGCCTGCAGGTCAGTGCGCGCCGCGATGCGGGCCGTCTGCTCCTGGCCCGAGGCCACGTCCTTGGCGCTCACCGACAGCACGCCGTCGGTGCCCATGGCGAAGGTCACCGCGATCTTCGTCTCGCCGCGGTGGCCGGTGTGCAGCCCGTCCAGCACCAGCTCGCCCAGCAGGAAGTTGTCGCCGGAGCGAAGCGACTCGCCCTGGAAGACGGGGAGGCGCACCAGGGTCTGGCCGTCGCGGCTGGGGTGGAAGATCTCCGTGGCCTCGCACGGCAGCTGGGTCCGCTTGCGGATCAGGTGCTTGCAGGCCCCGCCGGCGATGCCCACGCCCAGCGTGCTGCCGACGATGTCCAGCAGCACCACGTTGCCCTGGCGCGAGGAGATCTCGTGGGCGTGCACCGCCGCGCCCAGCGCCACCGCCTCGTCGGGGCTGACGCCGGTCGCCGGCTGGCGCCCGAAGCGCTCGGTCAGCCTGGCGCGCACCAGCGGCATCCGCGTCATGCCGCCCACCAGCAGCACCGCCTGCACCGTGGAGGGGTCGACCCGAGTCTCGGCGAGGGTCCGGTCGACGATCTCGATGCAGCGGTTCACCAGCGGCTCGACCAGCTCCTCGAGCTGCGCCCGGGTCAGCGTCGTCTCCAGGTGGCCGGGGTTGCCCCGCGCCTCCGGGAACAGGTCGGTGGAGACCGGCGTCGCCTCCAGCAGCGACACCGCGCACTTGGACTGCTCCGCCGCGACCTTGAGGCGCTGGGCGGCGCTGCGGTCGGCCATCACCCGCTCGCGCAGGTTCTCGTCGGCGATCTGCTCGAGCAACCACTTCGCCACCCGCTGGTCGAAGTCCTCGCCGCCCAGGAAGGGGTGACCGCCGGTGCCGATGACCTCGAAGACGCCCTGGCTGACCTCGAGCAGGGAGACGTCGAACGTGCCGCCGCCCAGGTCGAGGACGATGGCCCGGCCCTCGAAGCCCGTGGTCAGCCCGTAGGCCAGCGCCGCCGCCGTCGGCTCGTTGAGCAGCCGCAGCGGCTCCAGCCCGGCGATGCGCGCCGCCTCCTGGGTGGCCTGGCGCTGCGAGTCGTTGAAGTTGGCGGGGACCGTCAGCACCGCCTTGCGCACCGGCTGCTGGAAGTAGGCCTCGGCGTCCAGCCGCAGCTCGGTGAGGATCATCGCCGCGATCTGCACCACCGGCAGCGTCCGCCCGGCGATCTTCACGCGCACGTCGTCGCTGGGCCCGGCCACGAGGGGGAAGGGCAGCACGTTGCGCATCTGCGCCGCCAGCTCCGGCGACCAGCGCTGGCCCATCAGCCGCTTGGTGGCGTAGGCGACGTTCTCCGGGAACTCCTCGGCCAGGACGCGCGCGGCCTCGCCCACCACCCGCTCGCCGCCGGGAGTGAAGCCCACCATCGAGGGCAGCAGCCGCTGCCCCGTGCGCCGCTCGAGGATGTAGGGCTTGCCGTCCCCGGCGATCGCCGCGACGGCGCTGTTGGTGGTCCCCAGGTCGATCCCGATGGCCGGCTCGTAGGTCCCCGTCGACATGCGTGCTCCGCGTCCAATCCCCTTCAGAAAGGGAGAGGACTTCCTAGCACCAGGAGCGCGGGGAGCGCCACTCCCTCAGGGCGCGGTCTTGGAGTCCAGGTCGGCGGCGCGCTGGAGGCCCTCGTCCTGGATGCGCGCCGCCGCGCCGCGGGCGTTGTTCATCGTCGTCCCGGGATCCATCCCGCCGGTCGAGGGCGCCGCGGTCGGGCCGATCACCTGGCCGGTCACCGGGTCGCGCTGCACGGGCTTGCGCAGCGCGACCGCCCAGTAGGCGACGCCCGCGAACAGGGCAAGGACGACGAGGAAGCCGAAGAAGCGCATGGAGTACCTCCAGGTGACGTCCCACCATGGGAGCGGCCGGCCCGGCGGGTCAAGCCGGGCTAGCCGCCGCGGCCCTCGCCCAGGATGCGGCGCACGCTGTCCTCGAGCTGGGTGACGAGCAGGTCCATCATGCTCTGCATCTCGCGCTCGCTGGCGTCCAGGCGGCTGGCCAGCTGCTTGCGCGTGCCCTCGAGCAGCGCGCGGCGGGCGTCGGCGAGCCAGCGGCGCACCGTCGAGGCGTCGGCGCGGTAGACCTTGGCGAGCTTGGCGGTCGACAGGCCGTCGAGCAGGTTCAGGCGCAGCAGCGTCCGCTCGCGCGGGCTGAGCGCGCCGAAGGCCGCCTCGAAGGCCGCCTTGAAGTCGCCCCGGTAGCGCGCCTTGATGTAGCCCAGCTCGGGGGGCGCGGCGGGCGCCGCCAGCTGGGAGGACTGGAGCTCCTCGGCGGGTCGGGCCGCGCCGCCGCGGGAGAGGTTCTGGCTGACGCGCACCGCGGCCATGCGCACCCAGGCCACCAGCGGGCCGCGCCCGGAGTACTCGGCGATCTTGCCGGGCTTGCCTTCCTCCCCGACGAAGAGCCGGGAGCGCAGCTGCTGCAGCGCCTCCTCGACGGTCGAGGCAGCCTGCCGTCGGGCCAGGAGCGCGGCGCGGGCCTCGACCAGCACGCGCCGCTCGAACTCGCCCAGGGCCTTGGCGTCGCCGCGCTTGCAGGCGCAGGCCAGGTAGAGGTCGGAGACGTGCATCGCGCGGACGGCCTGCGACAGGCGCTCGCCCGCGGGCAGGTGCGCCGCGAGGTCGACGAGGAAGGCCTGGTCGTCGAGCGCGACCGAAGGCCAGGAGGCCCGGGCGTTCTCGAGGATGTCCGTGAGCGCCGGCTCGAGCTCCGGGTCCTCGTCGGCGCGCTCGAGCAGGGCGAAGAGGAGCTGCGAGAGCGGGCGTTCGTCGGGCACGGGCCGATGGTAGCAGGCGGGCTCCGATCCCGGCACTGGCGCGGCGAGGTGCATCCATGGGGGCAGCGGCGAGAGCGCTGGAGCGCGGCCGAGAAGGTGCAGCAGGGCCGGAAGCACTCTGCACCCTGCGCGTCCCGACTCGGTCCCCGCGCTTCAGGCGTACTGGGTGAGGATGGCGGCAATCCCGCCCGGGTCGGCCGTGAGGTCCACCACCCGGCGCTCGATGGCTCCGCGCGGCATGGAGTCGACCGCGCAGGTCTCGAGCGTCTGGCTGATGGTGAACGCGCCGCGGCTCTTGAGGGTCGCCATGCCCTCCACGCCGTCGCTGCCCATCCCGGTGAGGAGGACGCCCACCAGGCCCGCGCCGAAGACGCGAGCCGCGCTCTCGAAGAGCACGTCCACCGAAGGCCGCTGGTGGCGGCGCTCGGCCGAGGTCGACGGGCCGATGCTGCCCCGCGAGACGACGACCAGGTGCTGGTCGTCCGTCGCCACGTAGGCGACCCCCGGCTCGAGCGCGACGACCTGGTCCACCACCACGATCCGCCAGCCCGAGACGTCCGAGAGCCAGTGCGCGAACTCGGCGACGAAGCTCGCGGTCATGTGCTGCACGATGGCCACGGGAGGCGAGCCCGGCCGGGAACGGTAGCCCCTGAGGATCGTCTCCAGGACCGGCGGGCCGCCGGTGGACGCGCCCATCACCACCAGGTCCGGCCTCTGGCGGGGATGGCCGGGCAGGCGCACGGGCGCCGAGAGCGGGACGGGAGCCGGGGGGGGGCCGGGCCGCTCACGGGTCTGCGTCACCACCGGCACGGTGGAGAGGACGCGGACGAGGCGGGCCAGCAGCGCGCGGGCGTCCTCGAAGGCGGCGGTGCCCGGAGGTGGAAGGCGGGGCAGCACCTCCAGCACGCCGAGGCTCCTGGCGAGCTCCGCCAGCGCCGGGGCGACGGTGGGCTCGGAGCAGACGACGAGGATGGGCCGCGGGGACTCGCTCATGATCCGCGAGGCCAGCGACAGGCTCTCGTCGTGCCGGTGCGCCAGCGCGAGGACCACCATGTCCGGCGCCAGCCGCGCGACGCGGCCCACGCACCCCGGCGAGGCCTCGCACTCGCCGACGACGAGGATGCCCGGCTCCTTCGCCAGCGCTTCCCGAAGCGCGGCTCGACTCGCGCCGATGAGCAAGAGCGTGGTCATCGGCCTCTCAGGCGAATCTCCGGACCGCCGCCAGGAGGCGTTCGGACTCGTAGCGCCCCTTGACCAGGTACTCGTTGGCCCCGGCCCTCCCTCCGGCGGCGATCTCCTCCGGGTCGCCCAGCGCGGTCACGAGGATCACCGGGAGGTCGCGCAGCTTCGGGTCGCCGCGGATGCGGGCGGTGAGCGCGCACCCGTCCAGGCGCGGCATCTGCACGTCGGAGACGACCGCGTCGAACGGCTCGCGCTGGAGCGCCTGCCAGGCGTCCTCTCCGTCCACGGCCAGGCCGACCTCGTGCCCGGCCGCCTCCAGGATGCTTCGGTGCATGGCGCGCACGGTCAGGACGTCGTCGACCACCAGGATGCGCATCCGCCGCTTGGGCCCGCCGCGGCTGCGCTCCGGGGCCTCCGCCGCCGCCGTCGCCGGCGCGCCCTCGAGCCGCGCGGCGGCGCGCTGGAACAGCTCGGGCACGTTGAGGGCCACCGCCAAGGCGCCGTCGGCGAGGATGATCGCCCCGTCCACGCCCGCTACTCCCGCCAGGTTCGCCGGCAGGCGCTTGATGACGTACTCCTCCTCCCGCAGGACCTCGTCGACCACCAGCCCCAGCCGCGCCGCGCCCTTCTCCAACACCACCACCTTCACGCGGTCGCTGCCGCGCTCGGCGCTGCGCCCCATCAGCTGCGAGAGCCAGCGCAGGCGCAGCGGCTCCTCGCCGTCCACCCGCTGCACGGGCTCGCCGCCCACCTGCTCGAGCGAGCGGAGCTCGGCGCGCTGGGTGCGCAGGACGTGCTCGATGGGCAGGGCGTAGGTGCTGGTCCCGGCCCGGACCAGCAGGCCCTTGCGCGAGACGACCGTGACCGGGAGCAGGAGCTCGAAGCAGGCCCCGCCCTCGGCCGAGGTGGGCGACACGCCCAGCTCCCCGCCCAGCTCCGCGACCTGCGCCTTGACCACGTTGAGGCCGACGCCGCGCCCGCTGACCTGGCCGACGCTCTCGGAGGTGCTGAACCCCTCCTCGAAGATCAGCGAGAGGACCTCCTCCCGGCTCAGGCGCGCGAGCCGCGCGGCGTCGAGGCGCCCGCGACGCAGGGCGGCCTCGCCGATGCGCCGGGGGTCGAGCCCCCGTCCGTCGTCGCCGATCTGGAGGCGCACCAGCGGCCCCTGCAGCGAGGCCCGCATCACGACCCTGCCGGTCTCGGGCTTGCCCTTCGCGGCGCGCTCGGGCGCCGGCTCGATGCCGTGGGCCACCGCGTTGCGCAGCAGGTGGATGAGGGGGTCGCGGATGCGGTCCAAGACGTACTTGTCGACCTCGATCTCGCCCACGTCCACCAGCAGCTCGACCTTGCGCGCGAGCTGCTGGCCGCTCTCGCGGACGAGCTGCCGCCAGAGCGGGGCCAGGCCGGCCAGCGGCATCATCCGCACCTGCTTCATGGCGGCGCTCAGGTCGCGGGTGAGGCGGCCGAAGGCGGCGAGCTCGCGGCGGTCCTCCTCGATGATGGCGTCCAGCTCGCGGACGACCGGGCTCAGCTGGGCGCGGGAGTCGCCCTCCAGCTCGCGCAGGCGGGCGCGCAGGTCCTCCTCCAGCCGATGCAGCACCTCGGCGCGGGCGCCGAGCCGGGAGTGCGTCGCGAGCAACTCGCCGGCGAAGGTCATCATCCGGTCCAGGCGGCTGGACTCCACGCGCACGCTGGCGCGGTCCGCCGCGGGGCTCGCGTGCTCGGGTGCGGCCGGGGCCGGCCCGGGGGGCGCCGGCGCCGCGGCGGTCGCGGCGGCGGCAGTGGGGGCCGCGGGCGCCTCGCCGCGGAGGCGGGCGACCAGCGCGAGCCGCTCGCCCTCGTCGCAGGGACGGTCCTCCGCCAGGTTGTGCATGGCGGTGACGGCGGCCAGGAGGGTCGAGCATGCCGGGGCGACGGGCAGGTCCGGTTCCTCCTTGAGCCGGGTCAGCGCGGTCTCGGTGGCGTGCGCGAGCTCGCGGATGGGCTGGACGCCGATCGTCGCCGCGATGCCCTTGATGTTGTGGGCGATGCGCAGGCAGCGGTCGACCGGCTCGCGGCGGTTCGCGGGCGCCAGCGGCGGCAGGGACTCCACCGTCTGGGCCAGCGAGTCGAGCAGCTCGGTGACCTCGGTGCGGAAGACCACCAGGATCTGGTCGAGGGTCGTGGTCATGACATGCGGCGCGCAGTGCCGGAGACGAGCGACCGGAGCTGCTCGGCTATCTGGCTCAGGTTGGTCACCGCGGCCTCGAGCTGGCGGGCGCCCTCGGCGGTGTTCTTGCCGCCCAGCGACACGTTGCCCATGGCGCTGGCGATCTGGGCGATGCCCGAGGCCTGCTGGCTGGAGGACGCGGCGATCTGCCGGGCGCCGTCGGCGCTCTCGTCGAGGACGGTGGACAGCTCGCGCAGCGTGGAGTTGACCAGCTCCAGGGAACGGCGCCCCTCGTCCGCGCGCGAGAGGGCGCTGCGAATCTGCTGGGCGCCGCGCTTGCTCTGGTCGGCCAGGCTGCGCACCTCGGAGGCCACCACGGCGAAGCCCTTGCCGTGCTCGCCGGCCTTGGCGGCCTCGATGCTGGCGTTGACGGCGAGCAGGTTGGACTGGTCCGCCAGGTCGTTGACCGTGTCGACGATCTCGCCGACCTGGGCGATGAGCTCGAGCACCTTCATCGCCTCGGTCGCCGACTGCAGGCCCCGCTGCCCCTTGCTGACCGCCTGCGTGCCGATGTCGACCACCCGCTGGGCCATGGAGGCGGCGTGGGCGCTCGTCTGCTTGATCTCCTCGACGGTCGTCCCCACCTCGGCCACGGTGGCCGCCTGCTCGGAGGCGGTGGCCGCGGACTGCTTGGCGGTGGCGGAGATCTGCGCGGTGCTGGCGAGGATGGTGGCGATGCGCTCCTCCATGCCGCGCACGACGATGCGGAATATGAGGGTGCAGGAGACGATGGCCAGCGTGGCCAGGCTCACCGCTCCGGCGATGGTGACGGCGGGGTCCGACTCGATGGCCATGAAGCCCGAGCCGAGGCCGATGGCGATCATGGTGGGGATGAGCAGGCCGAACAGCTTGGTCGCCAGGCCGTTGCGGAAGCGCATCCACAAGAGGGCCATCAGGGTCGCCCCGAGGACGAGGTCGAAGATCGCGGTGTAGGCGAAGCGGCTGGTCATGGTCTCTCCGGGGAGTGCAATCGATAGGGGACGGCGAAGGCGGCGGAAACGTCAGCCAGCGAAGACGGTGGAGGGCGGGGAGGCCCCGGCGGCGATGCGCAGGTCGGGGTTCTTCACCAGGGTGGGCAGGTCGAGGATGGAGACGAGGTCGCGCGTGGTGCGCGAGATGGGGCGCCGGGCCGCGGTGGTCTCGGCCTCGCCCAGGCCGCTGGCGAACTCGTCCTCGTGGACGTCGCGGAAGCCGGCGACGGCGCTCACCAGCAGCCCCAGCGGGAACTCGGCGCCGTCCAGCACCACCAGGTACTGCGCCGGCCTCGGGTCCGCGATGGCGAACCACTGGCCCAGGTGGACGGCGCAGAGCACCTCGCCGCGCAGGTGGAGGATTCCCGGCAGCCACGCAGGCAGGCCGGGCAGCGGCGTCAGCGGCGGGGCCCGGACGATCTCGCGCAGCCCGTCGACGGGCACGCCGAAGGTCTCGGCGCCGACCTTCACCAGCGCCACGGTCTGCGCCAGGCGGCGCTGGCCTGCCGCGGAGGGGACGGCGGCGAGCGCGCGGGCGCGCTTGTCGAGGATGTCCTGGTATCGGGCCTCCGCTGCGATCTCGTGCTCGGTCATCGATCGTCCTCCAGAAGGTCCAGGGCTCCCGCGAGCAGCTCGGCGGCGGTGGTGCGGCCGTCCTCGAGCAGCGCCGTGCCGGGAAGGCGACGCAGCCGGGCGACGAGCTCGCGGGCCTCGGCGGCCGCCTGCCGCACCTGCTTCGCCGCCCGCAGCGCGGCCGCGCACAGGAAGCGCGGCAGCAGCTCCTGGGGCGACAGGTAGACGGCGTGGCGGAGGTCGGCGGTGGCCTCGCGGTGGCGCGCGCAGGCGAGCAGCAGGTTGGCGCGCAGCACGTAGCCGGCGCTCCAGGAGGGGGCCGCGCCGATCACGCGGGTGGCCAGGTCGAGGGCGTCGTCGACCGAGCCGCGGTCTCCCAGTTGGACGGCCCGCTGGTAGAGCTCCTGGACCGAAGCGGGCGAGGGGCGCGCAGGGGCCGCCGGCGCGGGCCGCCTTCGCGGCCGGGGATGGTAGGCGCCGCCGCCGGAGGAGAGGAACGCCTGGCCCGGCGGGGGATCCGAGGCGCCGATGAGCAGCAGGCCGTCCTCGACCAGGACCCGGGCGAACCCGGCGTAGATCTGCTCGAGGGCGGGCGGCTCGAGGTAGATGGCGACGTTGCGGAAGAGCACGACGTCGACGGACTGGTCGGGCATTCGCGACAGGTGCTCGTCGATGGACAGGTTCTCGAAGCTCACCGCGCCCCGGATGCGGTCGCAGAGCTGCCAGCAGCCACCGTCCACCGGCTGGAAGTAGCCGGAGCGCAGCCAGTCTGGAGCCACGCGCATCGACCACTCGCTGTACCGCGCGGCGCGGGCCTGGCGGATCGCCTCCGCGCTGAGGTCGGTGGCGAGGATGCGCACGCAGGAGACGGCCCACGGGGCGCGCTCGGCGAGGACGATGGCCAGCGAGAACGGCTCCTCTCCGCGCGAGCACCCGGCGGACCAGAGGGTCGCCGGCCGCGAGAGGAGGGTCGCCGGACGATCGGTGAGCCGAGAGAGGATCAGGTCGAAGTGCTCCGCCTGACGCAGGAAGTACGTCTCGTCGACCGTCAGGCGGCTGGCCAGCGCGCGCAGGAGCTCGGGATCGCGCAGGGCGCGGTCGACGAGCGTCTCCGGCGGGATGCCGAGGCGCTCGGCAAGGGCCTGCGCTGCGCCGAGGAGGGCGGGCTCGGAGGCGGGCCGCGGCGCCAAGCCGTAGCGACGCGAGATCGCCTCTCGGAGGAGCGCGAGCATCAGGGGGCCGGCACCGACGAGGTCGCGAGCAGGGCAGGGACGCTGAAGAGGAGCGTGGTCCGCTCGGAACCTTGGAAGACTCCGAGCAGGTACGGGGCGTGCTCGAGGTCGCTGGACGGGGGCTGCAGCTGGTCGGAGGGCGCGGTCTCGATGCCGAGGATCTCCTGAACCAGGAAGCCGACGCGGCGGCCCTCGACCTCGCAGATGACGATGATGTCGCTCAACTCAGGGCGGCGGGAGGCGTGGCGCAGCCGCGCCAGGGCGTCGACCACCGGCACGGATATCCCGCGGCAGTTCAGCAGCCCGGCGATCCACGCCGGCGCCTCGGGGATGGACGACAGCCGGCACATCAGCACCACCTCCACCACGAACCGGTGGAGGATGGCGACCCGCTCCTGGCCCAGTCGGAAGACCAGCAGCGGGAGGGGGCCGCTCGGGAGCTGCTCGCGCTCGACGTGGCCGATGACTCTGGAGCGCAGCCTCGCCAGCTCGCTCTCGAGGCGAGCGACCTCCTGCATCAGCTGGGGATCGGATTCTGGGGGCATGTCCGCCTCGGTGCGGCCGTCGCCGGCTGCCGGGAAGGAGGTGCGCGTCTAGGTGATGTCCTGGCTGCTCAGCTCACCCCTGAGAGGGCGAGAGGCCGGGGGCGCACTCGTCGAGTGAATGGGTCTGCGAACGGCACACATACGGTCAATTCCTGACCGGCGTTCCCCTCGGAGACCTCGCCCTTCGCCGCTGATTCGCGGTCAACTGCAAAGCCGAACGAAGGAAGTATAAGAGTCGCGCTCGTGAGGTTTCCATCCCACACGGCGAGCGGGCAGTGCGGAATTGCACGCGGCCGCCTGCAGCTCGGGAGTGCGGCCGAGGCAAGCAGGCGAATCGACAAGGGTCTTCGGGGAGACGCGCGCTTCAGGAGACGGGCGCGAGCACCTGGACGGTCAGGGGCGTCGCTGCCGGACCGCCCGATCCCGCGCTCCATCGCAGGCGCTGGGCGGCTCGCCTTGGAAGCGGGCGACCCAGCAGGCCCTCGCGTCGCTCGTCGCTCGACCGCGGCCACCCTGTTCCGCTGGGCGATCATGACGGTGCGAAGGGCTGGTCCTGAGGCGCGAAGGAGAGGCACCGCTCAGGCTCGTCTTCGGCCCGAATGATCTCCCCGCAGAGCTCACCGCGCGTCGCGCCTGATTGCCCGAGGAAGCAGCGCACGCGAAGATGGCTCGAACCATGGCCTGCCCCAACGAGAGCGCGCTGCTCGACTTCGCCTCGGGCCTGCTGTCCGGCGAGGAGGCCGAGGCCATCGAGTCGCACATCGATGGCTGCCCCGACTGCCGAGCGCTCGTCGCCGATGCCGCGCGCGACGATCTCGGATCATCGACCCCGGGCGGCTCGGGCGGCGAGCCCGGAGCCCCGGCGCCCTACACCAAGCTCGGGCGCTATCTCGTCTTGGAGCTGCTCAACGCCGGCGGGATGGGGGTCGTCTATTCGGCCTTCGATCCGGAGCTGGAGCGCAAGGTGGCGCTCAAGGTCCTGCGGCCGGAGGCGCTGGGCGCCGAGACCGCGACGCAGGCCCAGAGCCGGCTGCTGCGCGAGGCGCAGGCGATGGCCCGGCTGTCCCACTCCAACGTCGCGACGGTCTTCGACGTCGGCACGGTGGGCGAACAGGTCTTCCTCGCCATGGAGTTGGTGGACGGCGGCACGCTCGCCGACTGGATGGCCGAGGGGCACCGGCCGTGGCGCGAGGTGGTGGAGATGTTCCTGGCGGCGGGGCAGGGGCTCGCCGCGGCGCACGCAGCGGGGCTCGTCCACCGTGACTTCAAGCCAGGCAACGTGCTCCTGGGGACCGACGGCCGGGTCCGGGTCACCGACTTCGGCCTGGCCAGGCCGGTGGTGATCGACGAGGCGCCCGCGGCCGCATCCGGCGGGGGCGCGGGCCAGGCCGAAGTCCCCGAACCCAAGTCCTTCGCCAGCGAGATGGGCGGGACGCCGGCGTACATGGCGCCCGAGCAGTTCACCGGCGCGACGGTCGACGCCCGCAGCGACCAGTTCAGCTTCTGCGTCGCGCTCTGGGAGGCGCTCTTCGGCGAGCGCCCCTTCGGCGGCAAGACGTTCCAGGAGCACCGGACCGAGGTCCTGCTCGGCCACCTGCGCCCCGCGCCTGCGGCGGCCAACGTTCCGGTGTGGCTGGTGCGCGTGCTCGAGCGTGGGCTGAAGGTGGAGCCGCAGGCGCGTTACCCGTTCCTGGAGAACCTGCTCGACGCCTTGGGCCGTCCGCGCCGAGGCGATCGGGTGGTTCGCTGGGGCGTGGCCGGCGCCGCGGCGCTGCTGCTCGCCTCGGCGGTGGCGGCGGTCCAGCTGGGGAACGGTCGCGCCGGGCGGTGCGAGCCCAAGGGCCCGGACGGGATGACGCCGCAGCTCTCGGCGAAGGTGGATAAGGCCCGCCAGTCCCTGGAGGCGCGTTCGGGCAAGGGCAGCTTCCAGAAGGTGCAGGAGGCCCTGGTCGGCTACTCGCGGACCTTGGCCCGGGCGCAGTCCGAGCTGTGCGCGGCGAAGCGTCCCGAGGAGCTGGCGGCGCTCGCCGCGGGCCGCGAGCGCTGCCTGGCGGAGCGGCACGGGGACCTCGAAGCCCTGGTCGAGGTGCTCGGAGAAACCACGGTCGGTCCCGAGGTCGCGGCCGAGGCGCTGGCGAGGCTTCCTTCCATCGAGAGCTGCGTCGCGGCGCTCCAGGCCGACCGGCGCTGGCCGGCCGTGCCGGGGGCTTCCGAGATCGCTGCCAAGCTCTCCAAGGCCGAGGCGCTGCGACTGGTCGGGCTCGCCTCGGAGGCGATCCGCTTCGCCGACGAGGCGCGCACGCTGGCCCGGGCCGCCGGCCTCGCCCCGCTGGCCGCCCGGGCGCTGCTGACGCAGAACCTCGCCGTCCTGGAGACCGTCCCCGAACCGATGGAGCCGATGCTGCACGAGGCCGCGGCCGCGGCGGAGGCGGCCGGGGAGCCGCTGGCGGCCGCGCGCGCCTGGACGGCCATCCTCGCCGGCCTCGCCTCTCGCCGGGACCCCGAGGCGGCCAACGCGGCGCTGCACGCCAAGGCCTTCCTCGACGCCGCGGGCGGGGACGCCTCCATCGCTTCGCGCCTCGAGGCGGGGCGCGCCCGGGCGATGGCGGGCCGGCAGGAGGGCGCGCTGGACGCGGCCGAGGAGGCCGTGCTGCTCGCCGAGGCGCTCCCCTCGGCGCTGGGGCGCTCCAACGCCTACTCGGTGAGGGGCGAGACCCTGTGCGCCCTGCGCCGCTGCGAGGACGCGGTCCCGGATCTGATGCGTGCGGCCGAGGCCCTGGAGGCGGGCCTGGGCAAGGGTCACAAGCAGACGGTGGCGGGGCTGCTGGAGCTGGCGCGGGTGCTTCGCGAGGGCGGGCAGCCGGCGCCGGCGCGCAGCCTCCTCGAGCGCGCCAAGGTCTCGGGCGCGCTGGCCTTCGGCGAGCGCAGCCCCGAGGCGGCCTTCATTCTGAACGCGATGGCCCAGACCGAGCTCGCCGCCAACGACCCCGCCGCCGCCGAGCGCCGGGCCGCCGAGGCCCGCCTGGCCTTGGAGGCCGTCGCCGCGGAGGACTCACCCGAGCTGGCGCCCATCCTCGCAGTGGAGGCCCAGGCGATGCGGCTGCAGGAGGGCTGCGAGCGGGCCCTGCCGCTGCTGGAGCGGGCGAAGAAGCTGGCGCGCGCGCTGGGGGACGTCGACGCGGTGGCCCACGAGGAGGCGCGCTGCCAGCTCGCGCTCGGCAAGCCCGACCTCGCCGTCGCCGCGCTGGAGAGGGTCTTCCCGTCGCGGCGCACCTCGGTCGCCCAGGGGGCCGTGTTGGGACGGGCGCTGTGGGAGAAGGGCGAGAAGGAGCGCGGGCGTTCGCTGCTGGAGGACGCCGCGGCGCGCGGGAGCGGGGAAGCCAAGGACTGGCTGAAGATCCACCCCGCCGAAGAGCCGCCTGAAGGATCGATAAGGTAGCACGAGAGGGCCCCGGGCCGCGCCGTCGAAAAGCCCGGGCCAACCTTGCTACCCTCGCCGGTGCAGGCAGGGCACTTCAAAGGAGGCCGCGTGCCAGACCTCAAGGCGCTGAGCGAGGCGTTGCAGTCCGGGTTGAGGCGGGGCGCTTTGATTCACGACAAGACCGGAATCGCGATCCCGGTCGAGGTGGTCGCCACCGAGGAGAGGCGGCTGATCGCCGTGGCCCGGGTGGTCAACGGCGAGCACCTGCACTTCAAGAGCGACGCCAAGGTCCGGGTCGAGCTGCCGCTGGACCAGTCGGTGGTCTTCGTGCCCGGGCGGCTGAGCGAGTTCCGGGTCAACGGCGGCCAGGCCGACGTGGAGATGGTCGTCGAGGGCGCCGAGCACCGCCAGCGCCGCATGGAGGTGCGCATCGACGCCGACTGCCGCATCCGCCTCTCGGGCGGCGCGGAGATCGAGGAGACGCGCACGGTCAACGTCTCGGCCGGCGGCGCGCTGGTGGTCAGCGAGAGCCGCGCCCGGGTCGGCGAGGTCGTCGACGTGGAGATGGAGCTCGAGGGCCGGACCATCCTCTGCAAGGCCGAGGTGGTGCGCCGCGGGGTGAAGACCAACGGCGCCCCGTCGCGCACCAGCGCCGCCCTCAAGTTCGTCGGGCTGCCCCCCGACCTGCGCGAGCAGCTCGAGATGTACGTGCTGCGCTCGCAGGCTTCCGAGAAGGCCGGGCGGAACAAGTAGGGGCCGCGACCAGCGCCAGCTTCTCGGCCCGGCTCAGCTGCTTGATCCTCGCCTCGCGCGAGAGCGCCGCGGACTTGTCGGCGGCGCTCTCCCACCACACCAGCTTCACCGGCCGCCGCGAGCGCGTGTAGCGCGCGCCCTTGCCCGCGTCGTGCTTGGCCACCCGCCGGAGCAACCGGTTGGTCGCCCCGGCGTACAGCGAGCCGTCCCGGCACTCGACGAGGTAGACGCACCAGCCCACCTCGGGCGGGGCCTTGGGCTTCCTCGGGCGGGGCGAGCGGGGCATGGCGTCGCAGAGGGTAGGCAAAAAGAGACCGGGCGGCGACCGCGAAGTCGCCGCCCGATCAGTTCGAGCAAGGTAGGCGCGGAGGCCTGCGGCTCCCGCTAGAGCTTGTAGGCGTAGCCCAGGGTCAGGCCGACCACGTGCACGGTGCCGCCGTAGGTGGCCGGCAGGTAGGCGTAGGTCGACTCGAAGTTCTGCACCAGCACCGCCATGTAGCCCAGGTCCACCGCCAGGCCCTCGTAGCGCAGGCCGGCGCCCAGGGCGAGCTCGACGCGGTCGCCGTCGGGCAGGTCCGGGGTCATCGCGTCCTGGGGGAACGGGGTGGGGTCGTAGTTGAAGCCCGCGCGGATGAACCACGTCTTCGAGATCCCCACCTCGACGCCGGCGGCGAAGTTCCAGGTGTGGTGCGCCCGCTTGTAGATGGTCTGCGACAGCGCCGGATCCTCGAAGGAGAGCGTCAGGTCGTGGAAGGCCTGCCAGCCGGTGTACTCGGTGGACACGCCCAGGCGCAGGCCGAGGTCGCCGAAGTCGTTCTGGTAGGCCAGGCCCAGCGCGAAGGTCTGCGGCAGCGTCACCGCGGTCTTGACCTTCTGGTCGCGCAGCGTGCCCGAGAACTCGGCCGGCACGTCGGTCGACTTCCCGTCCGCGTCGACGCCGCTGAAGTGGGCGTTGCCGTTGTAGTTGAGCGTCACCGGGCTGCGGTAGGTGGCCCCGAAGGTCAAGAGGCCCAGGCCCTGGTCCTTCTGCAGCACGTCGACCTGGACGCCGGCGTTGCCGCCCACGCCCCAGGCGCCGCCGCCCAGGTGCACCGCGGCCTCGCTGTCGACGAGGTCGATGCGCTTCTGCAGCTCGACCGTGGAGCGCACGATCTGCACGCCCGCGCCGATGCGCAGCCGGCTGAAGAGCTTGTAGGCCACCTCGGGGTTGATGAAGTAGTTCTTCAGCGACGAGGAGGTCGCCAGGTCGCGGCCGATCCAGTCGTCGTTCCAGGCCAGGTCCATGCCGTAGGGCACGTAGAAGCCGATGGCGATGGCGGCGTCGTCGCTGAAGCCGTAGACGGCGTAGATGTGCGGCGGCGGCACCACGTTGGCCTTGGCGGACTGGGTGTCGGTGGTGCCGGTGGGCGTGGCCTGGAACAACGGGACGATCATCGTGTCGCCCAGGCGCAGCTGCACCTGCTTGCCGCGGACGATGCCCGCCGGGTTGAAGTAGACGGCCGACGCGTCGTCGGCGTCGGCGGTCAGCGACAGCCCGAGCGCGGTGGCGCGGGCGTCGTGGGTGCCCACGGCGTAGCCCGCGGCCAGGGCCGGGGCCGCCAGGAAGAGCGAAGCGAGGACGAAGAGTGCGTTTCGCATGGTCGTAGGTCTCCGGTTACGGCTGGGCGCCGGTGGGCTTCTGGCCGCTGGCGAGGAACAGGACCGCCTGCTGCTGGGCGGGGACGGTCAACGCGCTCTTGCCGTTGAGCAGGAACCCGTGGCGGTCGCCTTCGGCCACCGCGCTGCCGTCGAACTGGTACCACCACGTCTTCCGGGCGGAAGCGACGCGGTTGGCCGAGCCGATCAGCTCCTCGGTGGTCGGGTTGGGGATGAAGAAGTCGCCGCTGACGTACTGGATGAAGGCGGCGCGGCCGGCGGGGGCCTTGTCCCAGTTGAGGACCTGGTTCACCGAGTTGAGCGGGTCGGCCGGGTCGAGGATCCAGTGGGCGATGGCGATGTACTGGTCGAAGGCCGGGCTGCCGGGGACGATGCCCTTGGTGGCCAGGCCGGCCAGCCAGGCGCCGCGCAGCTGGGCCAGCTCGCCGCTGGTCTGCAGGATGGTGGCGAGGTTGGCGCCGGGCACGTTGAACAGCGCGCGCTTCACCTCCGGCGCCGCCGAGACGTAGGGGATGCCGGTGATGCTGCCCAGGCTCATGCCGAGGAAGTGGTAGTTGGCCTTGTCCAGGCCCGCGGCGCCGCCCAGCCCGACCAGCATGTCGTTCAGGCCGATCTGGCCGATCTCGGCGCCGATGGAGGTGGAGGAGACCACGCGGTAGAGCTGCGCCAGGTCCGCGGTCGGCTGGCGGAAGTTGTCGCGGGTGTTGAACAGGTTGGCGACGTTGAGGAAGTTCCAGCCGGAGACCTTCACCCCGCCGCGCGCGTCGCGAGCGAAGTCGGCGGCCTGGCACTTCTGGTCGGGCATGCAGCTCCCCAGGCCCAGGCCCTGGCAGAAGGCGTTGGGCGGCAGGTGCTTGCCGGTGGCGCCGAAGATGGTCGCGTCGTCGCAGGCGGTGCGCTTGGTCTCGTCGGACGCCACGCACTTGCCGACCGTCTCCAGGCACAGCGCCGAGCCGGGCGTGCCCTTCTGGTCGCAGGCGGTCACGCCGTCGCACAGCGCGGTGCCGGGGATGCAGGCGCCGCCGGCCAGCACGCCGGCGCCGGTGCAGGTGGAGCGCTCGCCGTGCCAGGCGAGGTCGGTGGCGATGGAGGCGTAGCCCGCGATCGCCAGCGAGTTGGCGATGGCCAGCACGTCGGTGCGGTTGCGGGTGATGCCGTGGGAGAAGACCACCACCGGGTAGCCGTTGGCTGGCGTCGCCGCGGTGTCGGGGAGCACGACCAGGAACGGGCTGTGCTCGCGGGCGTACTTGGTGGGGTCGGGGTTGATGGTTTGGCCGGGGCCGGTGAGGAGCTGCGGCGTCGTGTACTCGCCGGCGAAGATCTTGGCGACCTTGTCGTTGGGGATGCCGCCCGCGGTCATCTGCGCCTTGATGGCGGTGGTCATGTCGACGACGAAGTCGGGCTTGTCCGAGAGCGCGCCCATCTGGCCCAGCGCGCCGGGGATGCCCTTGATGAGCGGCAGCTGCGACCAGGTCGTCTCGGTCTTGAAGGTCCAGGCGAGCGCGAGGTCCTTGCGCGCGACGCCCGAGGCGACCAGCGCGTCGAGGTAGGGCTTGTAGGCCAGGCGGAGCATCTCCAGCGCTGCGGCCCGGTCGTCAGGGAGGACCGAGACGGTGCTCTTGCCCGCGGCGTCGATCAGCGGGTGCTCCAGGCGGGCCAGGGCCCAGGGCGTGGCCGGGACGACCTGCTTGCCGCCCCTGTCCTTGAGCGCGGTGGTCACGAAGGCGCCGTAGTTGGTCTTCTCGTCCAGCGGCACGGTGGGGACGATCTGCAGGGACTGCGGCGCGGTGCCCGGCTGGGCGCTGGTGGCGCAGTCGACGCAGACCTTGTACTCGGGCGCGGCGCCGGAGGGGGTGAGGTTCATCAGGCCCACGGCACCGACGACGACGGTGGCCTCGTCCAGCTCGCCCAGGTCCAGCGCGCCGCGGGTGAGGCTGTTCTCCGAGACGATGGGCGCGGTGGTCGAGAAGCCGTCCAGGGTGTTCAGGCCCAGGTACAGCGCGGCGCTCTCGGGGTCGGCGGGCACCGGCAGCTTCACCTTGCCGGTCGCGTTGTCGATCAACAGGCTGTTGGGGAAGGGGATGACGGCCTTGGCTGGGTCGAGGTCGGGGTTGAAGAGCACCTCGGGCTGGCTGAGGACCTTGAAGGTCCAGGCCACCGCGAGGTCCTTGCGCGCCACGCCGTGCAGCGCCTGGAAGGCGTCGAGCACGGGCTCGAACTGGCGGCGCAGGGCCTCGAGCTGCACGGCCTGCCCGGCCGACAGCGGAGCCAGGGTCAGCGCGCTGGCGCAGTCCGCGGAGGTCAGGTCCTCGCAGGTGACCAGCGAGGCCTTGCTGCGGGCGAGCGCCCAGACGTCGGAGGCGACCACGGTCTTGCCGCCCACGCCCTTAACGCCGCCGGCGCCGCCGACGACCGCGATGGCGTAGTGGTGGCCCTTGGTCCAGCCGCCCTCGGGCGGGGCGATGACCAGGCTCTTCTTGGCCGCGTCGTAGCTCACCGTCGCCGCGGGCGGGGCGTCCATGGCGGTCATGTCCGCCACGATCACCGTCTGCGCGGTGAGGGAGGCCGGGTCGAGGTCGCCGTTCTTGACCGAGGCCGCGCCGCCGGTCAGCGGCGGGAAGCCGTCGAGGGTGTTGAGGTAGTCGCGGGTGAACTCCTGCTCGGCGGCGGACTTGCTGGGGTCGATCGGCGCGTTGACCTTGCCGGTCGCCGGGTCCATCGCGAGGTCGGTGGGGATGGGCACCGACGGCGGGGAGGAGGTCGGGTCGAACGCCATCGCCTGCTGGCCGGTGATGTGGAAGGTCCAGGCCAGCGCGACCAGCGAGCGCGGCAGGCTGCAGGTCTGGGTGCCGGGCGGGCAGGAGCCGGCGGGCGGGTTCTCCATGCCGTCGAACATGGGCTTGAGCCCCAGGCGCAGCTGCTCGAGCTGCAGGGCCTTGGCGGTCTGGTCGGCGAGGCGCTCGGAGGCCTCCTTGGCGTCAGTGGGGATGACCGAGGTCTTGACCTTGCAGGCCGGCGAGGTGAGGTCCTGGTTGCCCGTGGCGTCCAGGGGGCAGGTGACCAGGCTGGTGCGCGAGCGGATGAGCGCCCACAGGCTCGAGCCGACGACGGTCTCGCCCTTGGCGCCCTTCAGGCCGTGGGTGCCGTCGCCCGCGGTGCCCAGCAGGACGATGGCGTAGCCGTGGCCGGGCTTCCAGCCGCCGGCCGGCGGGGGAATGACCAGCCGGCCGGCGCTGAACGCCGGGGCGACGTCGCTGACCCGCACCGGCGCCGCCGGGTTGGTGATGTCGTTGACGATGACGTTGTCGCCGTTGACGGTGGCCGGGTCGAGCTCGCCGTTGAAGCTGGCGGTGGCCGAGGTCGAGACCGGGAAGCCGTCGAGGGTGTTCAGGTAGGCCGCGAACTCCTTGTCGGCGTCGCTGGCGGAGGCGTCCAGCGGGACGGAGAGCAGCCCCGTCGTCCGGTTCATGGCCAGGTCGTTCGGGGTGGGGACCACCGGCGGCGTGGCGCTGACGTCGAAGTTGGCGGTGATGAGGACGGGCGGGGTGGTCTGCTCAATCGACGGCGTGCACGCCGAGCCGAGTGCCAGGGCGAGGGCGGACGACAACAGAGTTCTCTTCATGGTCTCTCCAGGATTGGAAAGCTGGATGGGGGCGCTCGCGAAACGCGGACTATGTGCACCCCCCTGTGGCGCACCAAACGAAAGCGGGCGGTTCTTAACACGGTCGCCGACCGCGCGCTGATAGGAATTTCATGACGCGAGGCGGCAGCGACTGGTAGGTAGCGCCCGTGCCGAGCGAAATCACCCTTCTGTTCGAAGACGCACACCTCGCCATCGTGGACAAGCCGTCGGGGATGCTGGTGCACCGCGGCTGGGACAACGACCCGGTGGTGGCGATGACCTTGTTGCGCGACCAGCTGGGGCGCCACGTCTTCCCGGTGCACCGGCTGGACCGCGGGACGAGCGGCGCGCTGCTGTTCGCGCTCAGCTCCGAGGTCGCCGCCGCGCTGCAGAAGCAGTTCGAGGAGGGCGCGGTCCAGAAGCGGTAC
The DNA here is from genome assembly GCA_036504155.1 of Myxococcales bacterium. GTDB lineage: Bacteria > Myxococcota > Myxococcia > Myxococcales > UBA5297 > JACRCT01. Next base: position 73,442 of record DASXVQ010000030.1, on the reverse strand, counting down.
CTGGCGCTGGTGCGCGGCATCCCCAAGGAGGAGCAGGGCGTCGTCGACCACCCGGTGCCCAAGACCGAGGACGGGCCGCGGGTCGCGGCGGTGACGGCGTGGCGCCGACTGTGGGCCGGTGAACGCTTCTCGCTGGTCGAGGCCGAGCCGAAGACCGGGCGCTTCCACCAGATCCGCCGGCACCTCAAGCACCTGGGGCACCCGCTGGTGGGGGACGTGAACTACGGGCGCGGCGAGATCAACCGGATGTTCCGGGAGCAGTACGGGCTCAGCCGCCTGGCGCTGCACGCCCGGGCGCTGACGCTGCGGCATCCGCAGACGGGGGAGCAGATCTCGGTCCAGGCGCCGGTGCCGGAGGACCTGGCCAAGACGTTCTCGGCGCTGGGGATCCCCGAGGGCCTCTGGCGCTAGGGTTGGCGGCTACCGGTGAAGAGCTCGCGGATCGATCTCATGGATTCGCCGGGGCTCCTGCCCGCCTCGCTGCGCAGCCGTCGACGAAGTCTGCGATCCGATCGATCAGCGCATCGTCGAACAAGGGGTCGAGGTGGTGCCTTCCGGCAAGCTCCAGGTACTCGGCCCGCGACGGCCCGAGCGCCGTGGCGAGCGCACGGCCCTGCTCGACGGGGACGATGGCGTCTTCGGTGCCGTGCACGAGGAGCAGCGGGTAGGCGACCCGGGCGTCGGCCAGCCGGTGCTCGAGGTCGAGGGCGCGCAGTATCGCGTCGAAGACCGCCAGGTGGTCGTCGCCCTCCACGCGGACCGGGAAGCGACGGCGGTTGCCCGAGCCGGGCAGGGGCAGCAGCCGGAGGATCGAAGAGTGGCGCGCGGCGTTCCAAGCCGGCCGGTGCAGGACCATTCCCAGCTCGCGAAGGACGCGCCAGCCGAGCTTCAGCCGGGAGATGGCCGACACGGTGACGGCGCCGTCCAGCGGCACCCCGCGCGCGATCGCGTCGAGGACGAGGGCGCCGCCCATGCTCTGTCCGAGGGCCACCAGCGGGGCCGAGACCTCGCGCGCCGCGGCCTCGCGAATGACGTCGAAGCGGGCGCGGAAGCTCGCCAGGTCGAGCAGGTCGGAGCCGCCCTTGCCGTGGCCGGCCAAGTGGAAGAGGACGACGGCGAAGCCGCGCTCGAGGAGCCGCGGGACGACCTGCCAGAGCGCGAAGGTGCGGTCGTTGCCGCCACCGTGGCAGACGAGGACCACGGCGCGCGGAGGGGCGGCGGGCCGAAGCACCTGAGTCCCGGCATCGGCGTGCCCGGCGATCTCCAGCGGAGTTGCCCTGGCCAGAAGCTCGCGGTCCGGGTCGAGAGGCCGGATAGCGGGCAGGAGCAGGGCCAGGAAGAGCCCAACGAGCGCGCCGGCAACCGAAAGCCCAGGATTGCCAGCCAGATACCCCTGGTAGCCCGACCCGAGAGAGAGGAGGGCAGGGATGACCGCCAAGGCGCGAGGCAACGACCTAGGAAAGAGGTGAAGGCCGGGCAGCCGAGCAGCAACTGCGCCGGCCTGGGCAGCCAGAATCACCGCCAACGCCCACGCGAAGAACGCCACCCGCGCGACCTCCTATCGATCACTAGGGGCCACCGAGGGCACGGACGGTCACGCACGTCCTCTCGGCGGCCCGTCCATCCAGTCCACCGAGTCCATCGAGTCCATGCAGTCCATGCAGTCCATCGATTCCAAGCCCTGAGCCCCTATTCCACCCTGCGGCGCCTGGCCCCCAGCCCGAGCAACAGCATCGCGGCCGGCGCCAGCGCGCTCGCCGCAGAAGCCCCGCCCGTAGAGCACCCGCACCCCGAGCCGCCGGGACCCACGGTGCCTCCGGTGTCGCCGAGCACGTGCAGTCCTGAGTCGAGCCCGGCCGCCGCCGCGTCGCGTCCGGTCTGGGTTCCGCCGTCCTGCCCAGAAGACGTCGAGCCGTCGCCCGTGCCCGGAGACGAGCCGTCGGTCGCCCCGGGGGAAGCCCCGTCGGCTGCCGGGGTAGCACCGTCCGCGCCCGGCGCCGCCGCGTCCGGAATACCGGCGTCGGGGCCGGGCTTGGGCGGCACCGGCGTGTCATTGCGCGAGAACAGGGCGAGCACGTAGGCCCCGGCGCCGAAGCCGACCATCGGGATGGAGCCCTCGTAGTCGGCGGTGGTCGGGTTGTAGTTCTCGGCGATGAGGTCGTGATTGGCGCGCGACTGGGCAGTGACCCAGCTCACCAGCGCGTCGGACTGCGCGGTGTCGCCCAGCCAGCGCATGACGCTCGCCATGCGCAGGTCGACGATGATCCACTCCCTGGCGTCGTACTCGCTCGGGCCCAGGTTGCGGCGGAAGCCGTGGCCGCTGGCGACCGCGAGCTTGCTCTTGAGCCTCTCCAGCGTCGCCCGCGACGAGCTCCCGGCGGGCTCGAAGACCGAGCGGTAGAACGCCTCGATCACCGCGGCGTCCTCCGGGAGGGTCGTGCTCTCCAGCTTGGACCGCAGGAAGCCGTCGCCCTCCACGAGCTTGGCCAGCACCGCCCGGCGCAGCGAGTCGGCGGCCTCCGCGTACTTGGTCGCCAGGTCCGCCTTGCCGTGCCGCGCCGCGATGGCGGAAGCGGCCTGGAGCCCGAGGACGCCGTAGACCTGCGACCAGGTCCAGTGCTGCCGCGCGCCGTTGTCCCAGTGCGTCTCCCAGATGGACGAGTCGGCCACGAGCAGCCCGTCGTCCTTCGCCAGCGAGATGAGCACGTCGGCGGTCTTGGTAGTGATGGCGTCCCAGTGGTCGGTGGCCAGCTGCTGGTCGCCGGTGGCGCGCTCGTAGGCGTCCAGGCCGTCCAGGAACATGCCGAAGCCGTCCCACTCGATGTTCGGCCCGTCGGCGTTGAAGTCCGACTCCTCCGTTCCGTTGCCGAAGTAGCGCACCACGCTGATCTGGTACGGCGCGCCGACGTAGCTCTGGTACGTGCCCGACTTGGCCTTCAGGAAGAAGGCGAGGCCGTCCTTGGCCTCCTTGCCGTGGCCGCTGCGGAGGAGCGCGTTGATGGCCACCATGCCGTCGCGCACCCAGGTGATGTTCCACATCCCGGGCGGCAGGCTCGCCAGGACCTGGCCGTACGGCAGGTAGCCGCTCGCCTCGTCGTTGGCCTCCAGCACCTGGCCCATCCTCAGCACCGTGATCTGCTGGCGGTAGAGCGCCTTCTCGTCCGCCGACATCCCCGCCGGCTCCACCGTGGTCTGGTGCCAGGTCCCCCAGCGCGACTCCTCGTCGGCGACCAGCGCCGAGACGGCGCGGCCGGCCAGCCAGGCGGTGATCTTCCCCACGATCTCGGGGTCGTTGCCGAAGGGGTGGTAGCCGAAGGCCACGCCCACCCACTTCTCGGCGCCCGGCGCCAGCCCGGACAGCGACCACTGCAGCCCGCTCACCGCGTCGTCCACCTTGCCCGAGCCGGAGTCGTCGGCCAGGTCCTGGCCCGCGTTGAGGCGCCCGTAGGGATTGGTCGGGGTGCAGCCGTGGTGGCTGGGCGCCGAGAGCGGCATCGCGACCAGCACCCGCCCGCTGCGCTCGGTGAACAGCCCGCGCGCCGCGTCCCAGTCGATCTGCTCGTTCTGCGTCTGGTTGGGCCCGTCGCCGACGTGGAGGTTGTGGATGCTGTAGGCGGCGTCGCCGGCCCCCAGCGCCGCCGAGCCGGTGTTCTTGACCTTGAGCAGCATCAGCGCGACCGGCGCGCTGGCCTCGAACGGCGCGAACACGTAGGTCGTCGCCTGCACGCTGCCCACCGTCTGCACCGACTCGATGATCCCCGTCCCGGGCAGGTAGCGGACCGCCGGCAGGACGCCCGTCTCGGAGAGCCACTTTCCGGTCCCGTTCAGCCGCAGCCCGAAGTAGGCGTCGTAGGCCAGCTCGCGCGAGGCCACCGTCGCGTCCACCGCGGCGTAGCAGTGCTCGCGCAGCCCGGTCAGCTTGGCCTGGGTGTCGTCGTAGATGGCGGCGGTGTGGCCGTTGGCGCTGACCAGCTGGTGGAACGAGGCATGGGGACTGACCGCGGCGTACGCGGTCGAGCCGAGCAGCGGGAGGGCGAGGGCGAGCATGCGGACCATGGTCGAGGGCCTGTCGGTCGAAGCGGGTGGGGCGAAGGGGCGTCGGGCAGCCAGGAAGCGAATCACGCACGGGGCCCCTGAAGCTTTCCTCGCCCGTGCACGAGGATTTTCGGCAGGTTACCAAGAGCCGAGAGCCATGGCGCGCGTCCACATCGAGATCGACCTGGAGCTCTGCGACGGCTGCGGCGTCTGCGTGCCGGCCTGCTCGCAGAGCGCCCTGCGGCTGGAGGGCGGCAAGGCGCGCTTCCAGGACGCGCCCGGCTGCGACCACCTGGAGCGCTGCCTCGGCGCCTGCCCGCGCGGCGCCCTCCGCCTCCGGGTGGGGCGGCCGGCGCCTGCGCCCGCGCCCGGAGCCGCCGGCCGAGGCCTACCTGGGAGGCCGCAAACACGGTAAGAGTGTTCTGCTTCGAACCGAAGGCGGGGTGGAATGCAGGACACGGCAGAGCTCTGGTCGGGCGCCCTGGACGCGCTCCCGTTCGCGGTGGGCCTCAAGGGCCGCGACGGCCGCTACCAGCGGGTGAACTCGGCCTTCGCGCGCCTGGCCGGCCGCGACGCGACCGGCTCGCTCGTGGGCCGGGGCGACGGCGAGCTCCCCTGGGGCGCGGGCCACGCCGACGTCGACGCCGTCGAGGATCGCGCGGTCCTCTCCACCGGCGCGCAGCGGCCCGAGGCCGTGCGCTCCTTCACCGACGCCGGCGGCCGGGTGCGCCGCCTCGCGGTCGGCCGGGGCCCGGTGCGCGACGCGCGGGGCGCGGTCGCCGGCGTGCTGGTCACCGTGCGCGAGGTCGCGGCCGAGCAGCACCTCGAGGCCATCCTCGACACGCTGCCGTACCCGTTCTTCGCCAAGGACACCGGGCTGCTCTACACGGCGTGCAACCGGGCGTTCGAGCACTTCATCGGCAAGCCGCGCGAGCAGATCGTCGGGCACGCGGTCGAGGACGTCGCCCCGCCGGCGCTGGCGGAGGTCTACCGCCGCGCCGACCTGGCGCTGCTGGAGCAGCGCGCCACGCAGGTCTACGAGTCCCAGGTCCGGAACGCCGACGGCACCCTCCGCGACGTCATCTTCTACAAGGGCGTCTCGCTGGACTCCGAGGGCCGCGCCACCGGCATCGTCGGCATCTACGTGGACATCACCGACCGCAAGCGCATCGAGCAGGCGCTGCAGGAGTCGGAGCGCAAGTACCGCCTGCTGGTCGAGGACGCCCTGGTCGGCACCTACGTCATCCAGGCGGGCAAGTTCGCCTTCTGCAACGAGCGCTTCGCGGGGATCTTCGGCTACCCCGACGCGCGCTCGCTGGTGGGCGCCGACTTCCGCGCCCTGGTGGACCCCGAGGACGTGGAGAAGGTCGCCGGCGAGATCCGCGCCCGCGAGGCCGAGCAGAAGAAGACCAGCCACTACGAGTTCCGCGGCGTGCGCCAGGACGGGACCCGCCTCGAGGTGGAGGTCCTGGGCTCGCGCATCACCTACGAGGGCCGGCCCGCGGTGCAGGGCACGCTGCTGGACGTGACCGAGCGCAAGCGCGCCGAGGAGGAGCGCCGGCGGCTCGAGGACCAGCTGCGGCAGGCCCAGAAGATGGAGGTGGTGGGCCAGCTCGCCGGCGGCATGGCGCACGACCTCAACAACCTGCTGCTGCCCGTCCTCGGCTACGCGGGGCTGCTCTCCAAGGACCTGCCGCCCGGCGAGCCGCAGGAAAAGGCCACGCAGATCCTGCGCGCCGCCGAGCGGGCCCGCGAGCTCGTCTGGCGGCTGATGGCCTTCGGCCGCAAGCAGGTGCTGGAGCTCAAGCGCGTCGACCTGCGCGAGGTTGTGGGCGGCTTCGAGCGGATGCTGCGCAGCGCCCTGCGCGACGACATCCGCCTGGAGCTGAGGACCCCCGGGCGCCTGCCGGCCGTGCGCGCCGACTCCGCCCAGCTCGAGCAGGTGCTGATGAACCTGGCGCTCAACGCCCAGGACGCCATGGCCGGGCCCGGCACGCTGCGCATCCGCGTCGCGCAGGCCGCTCGCCCCGCGGGCGCCCCCGGGCCGGGCGGCGAGGCCAGCCACGTGCTGCTCGAGGTCTCGGACACCGGCTGCGGCATGGACGAGCCGGTCCGGGCGCGCATCTTCGAGCCGTTCTTCACCACCAAGCCGGTGGGGAAGGGCACCGGCCTGGGCCTGTCGACCGTCCTCGGCATCGTGCAGCAGCACGGCGGGCACATCCGCTTCGACTCCGAGCCTGGCCAGGGCACTACGTTCCAGGTATTCCTGCCGGCGAGCCCGGAAGGGACCCCCATGGACCAACTCCCGCAAAACCCGCGCGTCCCGGCCGAGTCCAAGGGCGGCAACGAGACCATCCTCCTCGTCGAGGACAACGAGATGGTGCGGCGGACGACCGCCAAGATCCTCGAGCTCAACGGCTACCGCGTCATCGCCGCCGCCAGCGGGGAGGCGGCCCTGCTGGCCTCGCAGGCGGAGCCGGGCGGCATCGACCTGCTGCTCACCGACGTGATCATGCCGGGGATGAACGGCAAGGCGCTCTACCAGCAGCTGCGCTCGGTGCGCCCCACCGTCGGCGCGCTCTTCATGTCCGGCCACGACTGGAACGTGGTGGCGCAGAAGGGGATCCTCGAGGACGGCGTCGTCTTCCTGCAGAAGCCGTTCATGCCCGAGGCGCTGGCGCGCAAGGTGCGCGAGGCGCTCGACGCGCGGCACCCGTAGGCGCCTGGACGCGCGCCCGAACGCGCGCTTCGCCGGCCCAAAGCCTTGGGGCCTACTCCTGAAGCCAGGTCCCGAAGGCCGCGCGCAGGTCCTCCAGGCCCTCCTCGATGGACGCCGGCATCACCTTGGCGAACACGTCGAGCAGCACCAGGGCGTTGACGTTGGCGTCGAGCGGGGCGGCGTGGCGCAGCCGGGAGGCGAACGCCTGGTTGACGTCGCCGATCTTCCGGTACGCCTGCGCCAGCCCCTCGAGGTTCCACTCCGTCGGCAGGCCGGACCGCGCGCGCAGGAACTGGGCCAGCAGGTACATCGAGGCCGAGCGGAAGGTGGTGTCCAGCTCCGAGGCGAACGGCAGGTGGAAGCGGACCATCGGCCGCAGCGCCGAGAGCACCGGGCAGCCGCTGGACACCATGTACACGCCCAACAGCGACGACAGGCTCGTCTGCACCGCGGTGCGCTTGCGGTACTCGCGCTCGGGCAGGGTGACGGTGACGTCGGCCTCGGTGATCGACAGCGTCGTCGCGAAGCTCTTCACCACGCCGGCCAGGTGGGCCGCGGTGGGGCAGTAGAGCTCGGAGGCCGGCAGCGTGCAGCCCCGGCAGCGGTCGGTGTCGAGCCGCGCCCACTCCGGCTCGGGGCGCGGCCAGGCATCGGCGAGCAGCAGGGTCTTCCCGTCCAGGTTCACCGTGAAATCCACGGTGCGGCCGTCGTCGAACCGGAAGCCGTAGCGGATCGGGTAGACGTCCATGGGCCGCCGCCTACGCCAGCTCCACCTTCTCCAGGTAGCCGGCGATGTGGGCCTTCCAGCCGCCGCTGCGCTTCTCGACGTGCGCCTTCATCGCCACCAGGCCCTCGCTCTCGCCGTGGACGCAGTACACCTGCGGGCGGGTCGTGAAGCCGTCCATCCAGCGCATGATCTCGGTGTAGTCGGCGTGGGCGGAGAAGCCGTGCACGACCTCCACGTGGGCCGCGACCTTGACCATCTCGCCCATCATCTTGATCTCGGTGGCCCCGTCGAGCATCTTGCGGCCGCGGGTGCCGTCGCCCTGGTAGCCGACGAAGAGCACGGTGGTCTTGGGGTTGGGCAGGCGGTTCTTCAGGTGGTGCAGCACGCGCCCGCCGGTGACCATGCCCGAGGCGGAGATGATGATGCACTGCTTGACGTCGTTGATGGACTTGGACTCGTCGCGGGTGCGCGTGAAGCGCAGGTTGCGGGTCTGGAAGGGCTTGTTGCCGGCCTTGAGCAGCGCGCGCATCGCCTCGTCGTGGTCCTCGATGTGCCGGGCGTAGATGGGGGTCGCGTCCACCGCCATGGGGCTGTCGACGAAGACCGGCATCTGCGGCACCCGGCCCTCGTTCTCCAGCTCGCGCAGGTAGTAGAGCAGGTCCTGGGCGCGGCCCACCGCGAAGGAGGGGATGATGATGGCCCCGCCGCGCTGGTAGGCCTCGGTGATGCACTTGGCGAGCGCGTCCTTGGCCGTGACGTCGCCGTGGGTGCGGTTGCCGTAGGTGCACTCGACCAGCAGCGCCGTGGCCTCCTGGACCGGCACCGGGTCGGGGACCACCGGAGCGTTGTAGCGGCCCAGATCGCCGCTGAAGAGGATCCGCTGCAGGCGCTGCCCCTTCTCCTGCACCTCCACCTCCACCGTCGCCGAGCCCAGGATGTGGCCCGCCGAGCGGAAGGTGACCGCCACGCCCTCCCACAGCTCGCGCCGCTCGAGGTAGGCGATGGAGTCGATCTTGGAGAGCGCGGTCTTGGCGTCCTCCTCGGTGTAGAGGGGCTTGGCCGGGCTGTGCTTCGAGTAGCCGTACTTGTTGGCGGTGGCGGCCTCTTCTTCCTGGAGCCGGCCCGAGTCCGGGAGCATCAGGCTGCACAGGTCCTTGGTGGCGTGGGTGGTCAGCACCCGGCCGCGGTAGCCGTCGCGGGTGAAGACCGGCAGGTACCCGGTGTGGTCGATGTGCGCGTGGGTGAGGATGGCGAAGTCGATGTCCTTGGGGGCCACCGGCAGCGGCTTCCAGTTGCGCTCGCGCAGCTCCTTGCGGCCCTGGTACAGCCCCGCGTCGACGAGGAGCCGCTTGCCGTTGGCGGTGAGGACGTACTTCGAGCCAGTGACGGTCCCGGCGGCGCCGAGGAACTGGAGGGTGGCCACGAGTCGCTCCTTGATCGGGGTGTTGACGGTTGAACTGCGAGCATAGGGCCCGCCCGTTGACAGCGGCAAGGAGCGAACGGGCGCTCTCAGGGCTCGACGCAGGTGCCCTGGGAGCAGGTCCACCCGCTGGGGCAGCCCGTGCCGCCGGGGCAGGGCGGGCGACGGCAGTAGCCGTTGTCGCAGACGTAGGGCGAAGGGCAGGTCGCGCCGGAGCAGGAGATGAGGGCGCAGCGCCCGGAGGCCGTGGCGCAGCGCAGGCCTGCGGGGCAGTCCTCGTCGGCGCTGCAGGTCTTCACGCACGAGCCCGCGAAGCACTCGTAATCGACGGAGTCGGCGCAGTCGGTCGAGCCCACGCAGCCCGCGCACAGCCCGCCCGGGGCGGTGAGGGTGCAGGTCAGGCCGGTCTTGCAGTCGCTGCCGGCCCGGCATTGCCCGGCCGGCCGCGGGCCGGTGCTCCCCGCGTCGGGGCCCGGCGAGGTCGTCGAGGCGTCCAGGCCCGGCTGGGGGCCGGCGTCGAGGCCGGGCTGGGCGGAGGCGTCGGGGCCGGCGGGCTGCGCGGCGTCGTCGGACGGCTCGGCGGCGTCGGCCGCAGGGGTGGTAGAAGCGTCGGCGCCCGTCGCGGCATCGAAGGCGGTGGAGGAGGCGTCGCCCTCCAGCGTCGCGGCGTCTTCCGCTGGGGCGCGGGCGTCGGGGCGGATGGAGCGGCCCGTGTCCGGCGAGCCGGCGGGCGGCTCGCCGCAGGCGGAGGCGAGCAGGAGACAGGCGGCGAGGAGCGCGCGGGGGAAGATGGGGCGGCAGGTCATGGCTGTGGGCCCTCGAGAGGTCGGCGCATTCTAGACGAGCGGCTGCCGAGCGCGCGCGGCTGTGTATAATGGCGGCCCTTTGCGGTTCGTTCAGGAGGATGCATGCGGCGGCAAATCACGGTCGTTGGGGCGATGATCGAGCGCGAGGGGAAGTACCTCATCACCCAGCGCAAGCCCACGGCCACGCTGCCTCTCCTGTGGGAGTTCCCCGGCGGTCGGGTCGAGCCGGGCGAGGCCGATGCGGCGGCGCTGGCACGCGAGCTCAAGGAGGAGATGGACATCACCGTCGAGGTGAACGAGCAGATCATGCACGTCCAGCACTCCTACCCGGACTACGACATCGACTTCCGCGTGTACCGCTGCCGGATGGTGGGCGGGGAGATCAAGCACCTGCGCGTCCACGATCACCGCTGGGTCGCGCCCGCCGACCTCGACGACTACGAGTTCCCGCCGGCCGACCAGAAGACCTTCGAGCAGCTGCTCGAGATCCAGTAGCGCTGCGAACCCCAGGCTAGAAGATCCACGCGTCGATGCGCCGAGCCGCGCGTCCGTCGGATTCCCAGGCCTCGACGCGCTGGCCTCCTTCGACGTCCCGCGCGAGGAAGAGCGTGTTCCCACCGCCCTGCGCGCGCTCGACCACTTCCAGCAGCGTCACCGCGCCTCCGTCTTGTGAGTCGACCGGGACCCGCCTCGGCTCTCCCTTGGCGGGCACGTAGACCAGGCTCGAGGTCCCGCCGCAGGACAGGCTGACGAAGGTCCCGTCCTCGACCGCCCGGGCGATCGCCGCGGAGGGCGAGACGCAGGCGGAAGGGTCGGCCAGCGCCACGCGCGCCCGCTCGGCGACGGCGCGGGGCAGGGGACGCAGCGGCCGGGAGCCGAGGTCGCGAGTGGTGGCCCAGAGCACGTCGGAGCGGGTGGTGAGCGGGACGTAGCCGTCGAAGCGAGCCTCGGCGGTCACCGCGCAGGGCGAGGTCGGCGACGCCGCGGACTCGAAGCGCCCCACGCGCCCCTGGGCGATCTTCCGCGAGCCCAGGTACAGCCACACCGGCCGCGCCGTGACCTGCTCCTGGGCCTGCTCGATCATCTCGGCGCTCCAGCCGTCGAGGTCGAGGCACAGCGCCTGGAGCCGCTCGTCCGACTTGAGGATCGTCAGCCGCGCCGTGTTCACGCCGGTCCGCTCCGCCAGCGCCAGCTCGATGCTCCCGGGCGAAGCGGCCAGCGTGATCAAGGTGAGCGCCGCGAGGCTGTTCATGTCCGTCTCCTCCTTGCGCCTTGGGATTAGCAAGCTGCGCGCCGGGAGGTTTCTCGAACAAATGCGCAGGGTTGATCCGGCCTGCGGCTGCCGGGCCACGGGGAAGGCGCGTCCGCTGCGCCCGGCGGCCGCGGCTACCGTCCTGAAGCCGGCTGCAGCCCTCTGTAGCAACTCCCGCCAACCCCGCCCAGCGGCTGAAAAATTGCGGGCGTGTAAGACCGATGCTTACATGGCTGGCAGAGGAGCAAGCGATGCTCAGAACGCTTCTTTCGACCCTTCTCGCCGCCAGCTTCCTTCTCCCCGCCGCCGGTCTCGCGGCCGAGAAGTCCAAAGAGTCAAAAGAGTCCAAGAAGGCCAAGGCTTCCGAAAAGGTCGCCAAGGCCGAGAAGGCTCAGGCCAGGCAGCCCGACGCGGACGCCGCCTTCGTCGCCGCCAAGGACGCCTATGCCTCGCTGAAGAAGGACTCCAAGCGCCGCAAGTTCCGCGACGGGTGGATCGCCGTGGCCCAGAAGTTCGAGTCCGTCGCCGACAAGTTCCCGCAGAGCTCGCGCGCCGCCGACGCCCTCTACGCCGCCGCCGAGCTGTACGCCGAGCTCTCGCGCGTCTCGCTCGCCAAGCGCGACCTGAAGGAGGCCCTCGAGGCCTACGGCCGGCTCTGCGAGAAGTACCCCCGCTCCAACCTCGCCGACGACGCGCACCTCGCGCTCGGCCGCATCTACCGCGACCGCAAGGGCGACACCGCGATGGCCGAGGCCGAGTTCAAGGCCTCCGCGGCGTGCAAGGGCGACATGCAGTCCAAGGCCCGCCAGGAGCTGGCGGAGCTGGCCTCGATGCCCAAGCCGAAGGCCCAGACGCCGGCGCGCGGGGAGGAGACCGCCCTGCACCAGGCCTTCGCCAAGGCCGACTCCAAGCCCGAGCCGAGGCCGGCCTCGAAGCCGGAGCCCAGGCCGGAGGCGAAGCTCGAGGCCAGGCCCGCCGAGCCGGTCGCGCTCGCCAGGGCGGCCCCGGCCAGGGGCGAGGACGACGACGAGGAGTACGAGGCCGAGGCCCTGAACATCCCCATCGCCAGCCCGACGCGCCAGCCGATCGACCCGGCGAGGGTCAAGGCGCTCAAGGCCGCCAGCAAGAGCGAGGTCCCGCTCTCGGTGCAGGTGGGGCTCAAGGTCAAGCGCATCATCATCGACCCGGGCCACGGCGGGCACGACGTGGGCGCCATCGGGCCCAAGGGCACCTACGAGAAGGACATCACCCTGGCCATCTCCGAGAAGCTCAAGGCGCGGCTGGAGGCCGACGGCTACGAGGCTCTGATGACCCGCGACGACGACGCCTTCGTCTCGCTCGAGGACCGCGCCCGCTTCGCCAACAGGAACAAGGGCGACCTCTTCGTCAGCGTCCACTGCAACGCGCTCAAGGCCAAGAGCTTCCGCGGCGTGGAGACCTACACCCTGAACGTGACGAGCAACCAGTACGCCATCCGCCTCGCCGCGCGCGAGAACGCCTCCAGCGAGCGGTCGCTGGGCGACCTGCAGATCGTCCTGGCGGATCTCGCCACCAAGGTGAACACCGGCGACTCCCAGCGCCTGGCCCGGGCCATCCAGTCCGAGGTCGTCGAGGCCCAGTCCGATTCCAAGGTCAAGGCCAAGAACCTGGGCGTCAAGCAGGCCCTGTTCTACGTGCTGTTGGGCGCCAAGATGCCGTCGGTGCTCGTCGAGACCGCCTTCATCACCAACCCCGAGGACGAGAAGCTCCTGGGCGAGGCCGACAAGCAGCAGGCCATCGCCGACGGCATGGCCGAGGGCATCGGCCGCTTCGTCTCCGAGCGCGAGGCGCTGGCGACCGCCCTGCCGGAGTAGCCCGCCCGGTTCCACCGCGGCAGGCCTGGTTGCGTCCGACGGGCCGCTCGGGTCGTCCGTTCCTAGATTTCCGCGCGATGGCCTTCCTGCCACCGCAGTTGCCTGAGCCCCGCGCCGACGACGTGCTGGCCGCCCTGGGCTGGCTCCCCGATTCGGGCGAGGCGCCGGCGGCGGAGCAGCTCGCAGGCGGCCGCGAAGCGGTGCGGACCCTCCACCGGGAAGGCTTCGGCGGCGTGGCGGTGGTCGGGGCCATGACCGAGGTCGTCGACCGGGTCGTCCGCTCGCTCGCCGCCTCGCTCGGAGGGCTGGGGACGGCCGCGCTGGTCGCGCTCGGGGGCTATGGGCGGCGGGAGCTGGCGCCCCACTCCGACGTGGACCTGATGTTGCTGCTGCCCGACCTCTCGCTTCCGGGCCCGCTGGCCGGGCAGCTGCCGTACGCGCTGTGGGACCTGGGGCTGGAGGTCGGCTGGAGCGTGCGCACCGGCGGCCAGTGCGCCGCCCTGGCCGCGCAGGACCACACCGTCGCCACCGCGCTCCTCGACGCCCGGCTCGTCCAGGGTCCCGCCCCGCTGTTCGCCGAGCTCGTGGGCCACGTCCGCCGGGGGCTGCTCGCCGACGGGGCGCAGCGCCTGGCCGCCGCCAAGATCCGCGAGCTGCGCGAGCGCCGCGAGCGCTTCGGCGCCACGGTCTTCCGGCTCGAGCCGGACCTCAAGCACGGCGAGGGCGGCCTGCGCGACCTGCAGGCCATCGGCTGGATCGCCCGGGTCCGCTTCGGCGCCGACGGCCTGCCGTCCCTGCTCGAGCGCGGCCTGTTGCCGGAGCGGGAGGCCGGAAACCTCCTGGCCGCACGCGACTTCCTCCTGCGGGTCCGCAACGAGCTGCACCTGCAGGCGGGCCGCAGGGACGACCGGCTCACGTTCGATCGGCAGCTCGCCGCCGCCCGCGACCTGGGCTACCGCGACGGGTCCGAGGGCCTCGCCGTGGAGCGCTTCATGCGGCACGTCTGGCTGGCGGCCAAGGCCGTCGAAAGCGCCGCCGACGCGCTGATCGATCGATGCGCCGAGGCCGACCGGCGCCGGCCTCGGGCCGCGCGCGCCATCGAGGGCGAGTTCGAGGAGCTGGACGGCCGGATGGAATGGGTCCGCTCCGACCTGCCCGACGCGACGCCGGAGGCGGTCCTGCGCCTCTTCGAGATCGCCGACCGCGAGGGCCTCTCCCTGACCAGCGGCACCCGCGACCGCGTCAGCCACGCCGTGGCGGCCCTGCCCGAGGCGGGGTGGGCGGCGCCGCAGGTGGGCAGGCTCTTCGCCGGCATGCTCTCCAGGCCCGGAACGGCGGGCACCTTCCTGGGCGCGATGCACGAGCTGGGGGTCCTCGAGCGCGTCCTGCCGGAGCTGGCGGACGCCCGCGGGCGCGCCCAGCACGACCTCTACCATCTGTACCCGGTCGACGTTCACTGCCTGCTCACCGCCAAGAGGCTCTACGCCCTGCGCAACGGCGAGCTGGCGGAGCAGGAGCCGGTCCTGACCCGCCGGATGCAGGCGCTGGAGCAGCCGGTCCCGCTCTACCTCGCCGGCCTGCTCCACGACGCGGCCAAGAGCGGGACCCCCGGCCACGCCGAGCGGGGCGCGGTGCTGGTCCGCGCGGCGGCGCTGCGCCTGGGCCTGGCCGCCGAGGAGGTGGCCGAGGCGGAGTTCCTGGTCCTGCAGCACCTCGCCATGAGCCACGTGAGCCAGCGGCGCGACCTGTCCGACCCGGCGACCATCGCCGACTTCGCCCGGCGCGCGGGCAGCCCCCGCCGCCTGCTGATGCTCCACCTGCTCACCTACGCGGACATGGGCTCGGTCGCGCCCGGGACCTGGAACGCCTGGCGCGCGCGGCTGCTGGAGGAGCTCTGGGCCCGCACCCTCGCGGCGCTGGAGGGCGCCCGGCCGCCTCCGCCCGACGCCCTGCGCGCCCGGCTGCTGTCGCGGCGGGCGGCTGCCGAGCAAGTGGAGGCGTTCCTGAAGGTCATGCCGGAGCGCTACCTGCGCTCGGCCAGGCTGGACGAGGCGATCCGCGACCTCGTCCTGCTGCGCCGCGCGCGGACCCGGGGCTTCGCCGCGCGCCTCCACGGCCGGGCCGGCTACAGCGAGCTCGTCCTGGCGGCGCCCGATCGCCCGGGGCTGCTGGCGCTCTTCGCCGGCGCGCTGGCCGCCCACGGCATCGACATCCTGCGCGCGCGCATCACCTCCACCGCCGACGGCTGGGCGGTGGACTCGTTCGCGGTCCGCTGCGGCGAGGACCGGCTCACCCGCGACCGGTGGCGGGCCGCGCGCGGGGACCTGCTCGCCGCGCTCCAGGGCCGCGTGGACGTCGAGAAGCTGCTCGAGCGGCGGGCCCGGGGACGGCTGGCGGCCCGGGTGGTCCCGCGGGTGGAGACCCACGTCGCGGTGGACAACCGCGCTTCGCCCGAGGCGACGGTCATCGACGTCTACGCTCAGGACCGGCCGGGGCTCCTGCACGCGGTGGCGCGCGCGCTGCACGAGCAGGGGGCGGAGATTCTCCTGGCCCAGGTCGCCACCGAGGGGCACCGGGCCGCGGACGGCTTCTACATCCGCAAGATCACCGATCCCGAGACGCTGCAGCGAGTGGAGTCCGCGGTCCGCCGGGCGCTCGCCGCGCCGCCGGCTCCGGCTCCGGCACCTTGAGCTCGCGCCAGATCGAGCGCGCCAGCAGCGCCCCGCCGACCACCGACCCGGCGATGCCGACGAGGCTCAACGCCACGAGCACCGGCTCGTCGCGGGAGACGGCGCTGCCGAACGCCGCCGTCGCCACGGTCCCGGGGACGGAGCCGAGGATCGCCCCCAGCACGAGCCTGCCGCGCCGGCCGCCCGCGCCCGAGCCCAGGGCCACGCAGACGTCCGTGGGCAGTAGCGGGTTGAGCGTGATGAGGAAGGCGTAGGCGAGGTCGTGGTTCGCCGCGACGCGGGCCAGCTCGTCCCGGTGCTCGCCGGCCAGCCGGGCGATCGGCCGCCGCAGCAGCCGCCGACCTAGCGTCGTGACGAGCACCATCGCCAGCACCGCCCCGACCAGCGCCAGCGCGGAGCCCTCGAGCGTCCCCCAGAGCACGCCGGCCAGCGCCGCGAACGCCTGGCCGGGGAGCAGGAGCACGGGCCTCACCGCCAGGAGGGCCACGAAGAGCGCAGGGCCGTAGACGCCCACCTGCGCGAGCAGGGCCGCGGCGGGCGCGCCCACGAGGTCCGGGGACAGGGCGGTCTTGACGAGCCAGAGGGTGACGAGCGTGCAGGCGAAGGGCACCGCTATCTGCCCCGCGACCTTGGCGCGCCGCGCCCACCCGGGTCCGCCCTGGCGATGGTCTGGCCGCACGAGCGCCCCTTTCGGCTCCCTCTTCCGTTTCATCCCGGAACCTACGGATTGCGCGGGCGCCACGCGTGGGGAGGAGACGGAGAGCTTGCCGAGGGGGCTGCCTTGCATCGGCATGGGGGATGAGCAAGTTTGACCTCGAAAAGCGCCCGTCGGGCGACAGCTTGGGTGTGGAGAGGTCATGAGGGCGTGGATCGGCAGCTGCGCTTCGCGGTGGTGACGGCGTACGTCCACGACGACTGGCATAGCCAGCGGGTGTTCGCTGCGCTCTCGCAGTTGGCAGACACGGTGATCGTCGACCCGGCGGACCTCTCGGCCTCGCTCGACCCGGGGGAAATGGGCGCCTGGCTCGGCGACCACCTCGAGACCTTCGACGCGTACCTCGTGGTCCGGGGCCTGTCGCCCCGCGGCGACGCCGACGCCCAGTTCACGCTCTACCGGGCCCTGGCCCTGGGCGGCGCCCTGGTCATCAACCGCATCGACGCGCTGCTGGACGCCCAGGACAAGTTCCGCACCAGCCACCTGCTGGCGCGGGCGGGCGTGCCCACCCCGCGCGCGGCGCTGGCCCAGAGCGGAGAAGCGGCGGCGGCCTTCCTGCGCAAGTTGGGCGAGGCGGTGGCCAAGCCCTTGTTCGGTTCGCTGGGCGAGGGAGTCGAGCGCCTGGAGGCCGGGGAGGAGGGCGAGCGCCGCGTCGCCGAGCGGGTGGCCGAGGAGGGCTCGCTCTACCTGCAGCAGTGGGTGCCCAACCCGGGCCACGACACCCGGGCGTTCGTCATTGGCGGCCGGATGGTGGCCTGCGTCGAGAGGGTCGCCGCGGAAGGCGAGTTCCGCACCAACGTGGCGCGCGGAGCCAGGCCTCGGCCCGCGCACCCGAGCCCCGGCGTGGCTAGCGTTGCGGAGCGCGCTGCCCGGGCGCTCGGCCTCGACTACGCAGGGGTGGACGTCCTGGAAGGGCCGCAGGGACCACAGGTGATCGAGGTCAACGGCAACCCCTCGTTCGACATGATCTTCGATGCCACCGGGCAGGACATGGGCGTCGAGATTGCCCGGTACGTGGTGAAGCTGGCGCGAGAGAGGCAGGGATGGGCCGGCGGCGTCGAGGGGCCGAGCCCGGACGCCCCTCCTGCGCCAACGTGAGGCCCGAGGGCGGGCGGCGGGGCGGGTCGCAGGCGCGGCCCTCCTTTAGGAGGCAACATGGCGGACAAGGAGAAGGGCAACAAGGGCAGCATGACCGTCGCCGAAGCGGGTCGGAAGGGCGGCGAGACCGTCCGGGACGAGCGCGGGCGGGAGTTCTACGAGGAGATCGGCAAGAAGGGCGGCGAGACCGTCAAGGCCGAGCGCGGCGCCTCCTTCTACGAGGAGATCGGCAAGAAGGGCGGGGAGGCGGTCAAGGCCGAGCGGGGCGCGCCGTTCTACGAGGAGATCGGCAAGAAGGGCGGGCAGAAGGTCCGCGAGCTCATCGAGGAGGGCAAGCGGGCTGCGCGCACCACCCCAACCCCGAAGGGCGAGGGCGAAAGCGAGTAGGGGTGTCAGGAGGCTTTTGGCAAATGGCCGACGAGAACAACAAGGATCAGGAGCAGCCCAAGCGGCCCATGACGGTCGAGGAGGCCGGCCGGCGAGGAGGGGAGAAGGTCGCCAGCGAGCGCGGCGCCGAGTTCTTCAGCACCATCGGCAAGAAGGGCGGGGACACGGTCGCCCGCAAGCGCGGCCACGAGTTCTACGAGGAGATCGGCCGCAAGGGTGGCCAGCGCGTCAAGGCGGAGCGCGGCGCCGAGTTCTACTCGGCCATCGGCCACAAGGGCGGCCAGAAGGTCAAGGAGCTCATCGAGCAGGCGAAGAAGAACCAATGAGGCGGGCTTCAGGCCTAGGGCTTGGCGGTTAGGGCCTGAAGTCGAGAGCCTGGTGGTCTGGAGCCTGGGGCTTTAGCTAGAGCCCCAGGCCTCGAGGCCGCCTATAGCGCGACCCGCGCCGCGATGGCCGCTGCGCCCAGCAGGCCCGCGTCCGGGTTCTTCACCACCTTCACCGGCGTGCGCGCGAGCACGGCCGAGAGGCGGCCCTTGGTCAGGTAGGAGCGCTCGAAGGCGCCGTCGACCAGGCGCGGCAGGATCTTCGGGGCGATGCCGCCGGCCACGTACACCCCGCCCCGAGCGACCACCTTCAGCGCCAGGTTCCCCGCCTCGGAGCCGTAGACCGAGACGAAGAGGTCCAGCGCCTTCTGGCAGAGCGCGTCGTCGCCCTTCATGGCGTGGCCCGAGATGCAGGCGGCGCGTCCCAAGGGGTCGGCGGCGAGCTGCGCCTCGACGGCGGGCGAGGCCGCAGCCGGCTCCCGCGAGCGGAAGAACTCGTAGAGGTTGACCAGGCCGGGGCCGGAGACGATGCGCTCGTAGCTGACCCGGCCGTGGCGCTCGCGCAGGAACCTGAGCAGGTCGATCTCCAGGTCGTCCCGGGGGCCGAAGTCGGTGTGCCCGCCCTCCGAGGAGACGACCTCGTAGCCGACCGGGCCCCGGATGATGATCGCCTCGCCCAGGCCGGTGCCGGCGCCCAGCACCACCCAGGGGCCCCGCGGGTCGGACGGCGCGTCGTGCAGCACGGCGAAGTCCGAGGCCGGAAGCTCGGTGATTCCGATGGAGAGCGCGTGGAAGTCGTTGACCAGGCTGACGCGCTGCAGGCCCAGGTCGCGCTCCAGCCCGCGCGCCTCGATGCGCCAGGGCAGGTTCGTGGCCTGGCAGGTGTCGTCGAGCACCGGGCCGGCGACCCCGAAGCACGCCCGGGCGAGGTGGCCCTTGTCGGCCCCCAGGAACAGGCTGACCAGGCTCGACAGGTCGGCGTACTGGGCGCTGGGGAAGACCTCGCGACGCCTGATGACCCCCTCCTCGACCAGCGCCAGGACCGTCTTGGTGCCCCCGATGTCTCCTGCCAGCAGCGTCATCTTCCTCTCCGGCCCGGCTTCGCGGGCGCGCGGGCTCTCTAGCGTCGACACGCGCCTCATGCGGGCGCGCGGACTCTAGCATTGTCGCTGGAATGGGGTCGCAGTAGGTTACGCGGCCGCCATGGTTGCTCCGATCCTCTCCATCGACCCTGTCCACCCGCAGCCCCGCCTCATCGAGCGCGCCGTCGCCGCCTTGCAGGCGGGAGAGCTCATCGCGTACCCCACCGACTCGTACTACGGCCTGGGTTGCGACATGGGCAGCAAGCGCGCCATCGACCGTCTGTACCAGCTCAAGGGGCACGACCGGAAAAGGCCGATGTCGCTGCTGGTGCCCGACCTGTCGGACCTGGCCCAGTACGCCAAGGTGTCGAACTTCGGCTACCGCGTGCTCAAGCACCTGACGCCCGGGCCGTTCACGTTCATCCTCGAGGCCACCCGGATGGTGCCCGAGATCATGCAGACCAAGCAGAAGACGGTCGGCCTGCGCGTCAGCGAGCACCCGGTCGCCCACGCCCTGTGCGCGGCGCTGGGGCGGCCGCTGGTGACCACCTCGGCGCAGAAGGGCGAGCTCGTGTTCATCGGCGCCGACGAGATCCGCGACGAGTTCGGACACGGCCTGGCGCTCATCCTCGACGGCGGGCCCCACGAGAGCGCGCCCTCCACCGTGCTCTCGCTCATCGAAGACCAGGCCGTGGTACTGCGCCAGGGCAAGGGCGACGCCTCGGAGTTCGCGAGCCCGCCCGAAGAGGCTTGAGGCCGACGAGCCGGACTGCAACGGGCGGAGCGGCCTCCCGGAAGCCTCACGACCCGGTCGGCGTGACGGGCTGCGCTGCCGGCCCCGGCCCCGCGGGCGAGGCGACGTAGATGACGTTGCGCGTCGTCTGCTTGCCCCGGTACATCGCGCGGTCGGCGCAGTCGAGGATGGCGATCTTGTCGCGCGCGTGCTCCGGATAGCTCGCGACGCCGATGCACACCGTCAGCGTCAGGTTGAGCCCCTCGCCCGAGAGGAAGCGGTGCGACTCGACCGCCCGCCGGATGCGCTCGGCCACCTTCAAGGCCCCGCCGGTGTCGGTGTGGCGCAGCAGCAGCACGTACTCGTCGCCGCCGTAGCGCACCGCCGTGTCCACCTCGCGCACGCTGGCCTTGAGCAGCCCGGCGATCTCCACGAGCAGCTTGCTGCCCACCAGGTGGCCGTGCGTGTCGTTGATGGCCTTGAGGCGGTCCAGGTCGAGGAAGAGCACCGAGAAGGGGGAGCCGGTCTGCCGCGACCCGTTGATCTCCCGGTCGAGCGCCACCTGCAGGTAGCGCAGGTTGTGGAGCTTGGTCAGGTCGTCCAGGTAGACGAGGTCCTCGAACTCGGTGAGCCGCCGCAGGTTCACCAGCGCGATGGCGAGGTGGCGCGCCAGGAACTGGGCGTTGGACCAGGCCATCGCCAGCGACGTCGGCTCCTTGAGCAGGCAGGCGCCCTGGACTTGGCCGGCGTCTTCGGCCCACAGCAGCCGCCAGGTCCGGCCGCCCGCCTGGATCTCCTCGAGCCGCCGCTCCTTCTCCGCCGAGAGCGCGGCCAGCGCTTCCAAGGCGATCGTCCGGGATTCCTCGTCGGCCAGCCCCTCGTGCGCCGCGTGGGCGAGCCTGCCGTCGGTCCCCTTGGCCACGAGGAGCGCGGCCTTGGCGCCCAGCGCGTCCACCAGCGCCTTGAGCGCCATCGGGAAGAGCCGCTCGCGGTCCAGGGACGTCGCCAGCCTCTGCCCGGTCTCGACCAGCGCCAGGTGCTGGCGCAGCAGCGCGTTCTCCTGCAGCAGCTGGCGGGTGGCGATGCAGCGCGAGACCGAGAGGACCAGCGCCTCGGGGGCGACGGGCTTGACCAGATAGTCGGCGGCGCCGCTCTTCATCGCGCGCACCGCCGGGTCGACCCGGTCCACCGCGGTGATGACGATGACCTCCACCCCGGGGTCGCGGCGCTTGGCGTCGGCCAGCACCGAGAACCCGTCCGGTCCGGGCAGCACGAGGTCGGCGATGACCACGTCGAAGGTGCCGGCGGCATCCAGCGCGGCCGTGGCGTCCGCCGCGTCCTTGGCCGTGACGATCTCGTGGCCGGCCTCGGCGAGGCAGTCGCCGTAGACCTGCCTGGCGAACGAGTCGTCGTCGACGATGAGGACGCGGGTGGGCATGGGCAGCCGCGATTGTACCGGCCGGGCCCGCTGCCGCAACAACGCGGGTCTGCTAGGCTGCCGCTCAAGCGATGCACCCCGAAAAGCAAGCCGCCCAGAGCCGCCTGGCCCTCGTCTTCCGAGGCGGGGGGACCCGTTGGGCGCTGCCCGCCGCCAGCGTCCTCGAAGTGGGGACCGCTCCGACCGCACCGGGAGAGAAGCGGCACGGACTTCCCGTCGAGGACTTCGGCACGCTGCTCGGCCAGACCCCGTCGGCGAGCCCGCTCGCGGTCACCCTGGTGCTCGACTGCGCCCCGCCAAGGGCGCTGTGCGTGGAGGCGGTCGAGGAGGTGGCCGACCTGGCCTCGGCGGCCTTCTTCGGCCTGCCCGCCGGGCTCGGGCCCCCAGGGCTGGTGCGCGGCGCGCTGCTGCACCGCAACCGCCTGATCCTCGAGGCCGAGCCCCAGGCCCTCGCCGACCTGAAGCCTCTGGTTCCGCCGGCAGCCGGCTCGGCGCTCGCGCCCGGGGCTCTGCTGGCCGTGGCGGCGCCGGGACGAGCGCTGGTCTTCGAGGCCGGCGAGCTGGGCCTCCTCGGCGCTCCGCTGAGCGTGGTCACCGGCGTGCTGCGCGCGGGCGACCCCTGCGTCGTGCCCGGCGCTCCCTGGGGCCACCGGGGCCTGATGCACCACGAGAGGTCGATCCTCTCGCTGTGGGATCCATCGCTGCTCGCAGGCAAGCGGCCGACTCCTCCGGACCTCGCCGTGGTCCTCGACGTGTCCGGCCAGGCGGTCGCCCTGCTCTCCAGCCGGGTCCTGGGAGTGCTCCCCGGATTCGGGGGAGAGCCCCAGAGCGCCGAAGGGGGAATCCGCTGGCGGCTCCCCGACGGCCGCAGCGTGCTCTTTCCCGAGCTGGAGCGCTGGGTTTTCCCTCGCGGCTGAGCGGGGTTTGCGCGTTGACTTTGTGGGGTCTGCACGGTATCAAGGGACGGTTTTTCCCGAGATTTTACGCACGCATAAGGGTCCAGCCTCATGCCCAGGAAGCTTCTGCTTGCCGACGACTCCATCACCATCCAGAAGGTGGTGGCGATCACGCTCTCGACCGAGGACTTCGCCATCACCGCCGTGGACAACGGCGAGGACGCCGTCGCCCGCGCTCGCGAGCTCAAGCCCGACGTGATCCTTGCCGACGTGGTCATGCCTCGGAAGAACGGCTACGAGGTCTGCGAGGCCATCAAGGCCGACCCGTCGCTCAAGCACATCCCCGTCCTGCTGCTCGCCGGAACCTTCGAGGCCTTCGACGAGGCCCGCGCCCGCGCCGCCAGCGCCGACGGCTACATCCAGAAGCCCTTCGAGAGCCAGGCGCTCATCGACAAGGTCAACGGCCTGCTCGGCAAGCCCGTCGTCAGGGCCGCGCCGCAGCCGATGACGGGCGTGACCGGCTCCCTGCCCGTCGCTCCGACCGCTCCCCGGCCTCCCGGCCCGGTCCCCCCGGGGCCGATTCCGCCCGGCGTCCGGGTCTCCACCGGCATGCCCATCCCCGGGATTCCGCGGCCCCCGGGCCCGGTCCCCGGCGGCGTGCGCCCGGCGGTCCCCGCGGCTCCGATGGCAGCTCCTTTCGGCGCCCGTCCTCCGACCCCGGGCTTCCCGGGCGTTCCGCCTGCGGCCGCTCGCCCCGGCGTTCCGTCCCCGATGCCCGGCGTGCCCGCGCGCCCCGTCCCCGGCGCCCCGCTGCCTCCCGTCGGCGCCCGCCCGGCCGTCCCCGGCGTGCCCGCCCCGATGCCTGGCCAGCCGCGGCCCGGCGTTCCGGCTCCGATGCCCGCGGCACGCCCTGGCGTTCCGGGAATGCCCGGGGTTCCGGCGCCGGCCGCCATGCGTCCCGGCTACCCTGCGCCGCCTGCGCCTGCCGGCATCCGCGCGCCCGTGCCGGGAGCCCCTCAGGCGCCTGCCGCGCCGCGCCCGCTCGCCCCTCCGCCCGCCGCGCCCAAGCGCGATCCGTTCGGGCTGGGCATCGCCATCCCGCCACCTCCGGCGCCCATCCACGTCCCGCCGGTCCAGGATCCCCTGACCGAGGACGTCTCGCTGGGCGACCTGGGCGAGCCGAGCCTGGCCATCTCTCCGCCGGCCAAGCCCGTCCCCGCGCCGGTCGCCGTGGCGCCGATGCCGGCCCCGGTCGCCGTCCCCAGGCCCGTGGCGCATGCGCCGCATGCGGCCTCGGACGGGGGCGAGGCGCTCCTGCGCGAGGCGCTCTCGAAGGCCTCCCGAGAGGTCATCGAGAGGATCGCCTGGGAGGTCGTCCCGCAGCTCGCGGAGACCATCATCCGCGAAGAGCTCGACCGCCTCATCAAGGACCGGGAAGCCAAGGCCTAGGCCGGTCGCCCCTCGAAGTCCGAGCCTTTGCCCGCGCCTGGCTCCGATGAAGGGGCCGGGCGCGGGCGTTCCAAGGAATCACAGCCGGCAGCGCCACCGGCCCCGCGAACCTCGTCACCCAGTCGCAGCGCCGCCACGCAAGGCGGCGCGGAAGCCAAAAGACCATGACCACCGACACGCAAGCCCCCGCCCCCACCACCACCGAGCTCCCCAAGGCCTACGACCCCCGCGAGGCCGAGTCCCGCTGGTACCAGGTGTGGACCGAGCGCGGCTACTTCAAGGCCGACGACACCTCGACCAAGCCCCCGTACTGCATCGTCATCCCGCCGCCGAACGTCACCGGCGAGCTGCACATGGGGCACGCGGTCTTCGTGACCATCCAGGACCTCTTGACCCGCTGGAAGCGCATGAGCGGCTACAACGCCCTCTGGCTGCCCGGCACCGACCACGCCGGCATCGCCACCCAGATGGTCGTCGAGCGCAACCTCAAGAAGACCGAGGGCAAGAGCCGCCACGACCTGGGCCGCGAGGAGTTCCTCAAGCGCGTCTGGGCCTGGAAGGACCAGTACGGCAACCGCATCGTCGAGCAGCTCAAGGTGCTGGGCGCCTCCTGCGACTGGGAGCGCCAGCGCTTCACCATGGACGAGGGGCTCTCCAAGGCGGTGCGCGAGGCTTTCGTGCGCCTGTACGAGGAAGGGCTCATCTACCGCGCGCAGCGGCTCATCAACTGGTGCCCGCGCTGCCGCACCGCGCTCAGCGACCTCGAGGTCGAGCACGAGGACAAGAACGGCAACCTCTGGCACATCGCCTACCCGGTGAAGGGCTCGGACCAGAAGCTGACCGTGGCCACCACCCGCCCGGAGACGATGCTCGGCGACACCGCGGTGGCCGTGCACCCCGAGGACCCGCGCTACAAGCACCTGATCGGCCAGAAGGTCGTCCTGCCGCTCCTGCACCGCGAGATCCCCATCATCGGCGACGCCCAGCTGGTCTCGATGGAGTTCGGCACCGGCGCCGTCAAGGTGACCCCGGCGCACGACTTCAACGACAACGCCACCGGCCAGCGCCACGGGCTGGAGTCGATCTCCATCCTCGACCTGGACGCCAAGACCAACGCCAACGCGGGCCCGTACGCGAACCTGGACCGCAAGGCCGCCCGCGCCAAGGTGCTCGAGGACCTCGAGGCGCAGGGCCTTTTGGTCAAGACCGAGGACTACAAGCTCTCGATCGGAGTCTGCCAGCGCTGCGGCGACGTGGTCGAGCCGACGCTCTCCCCGCAGTGGTTCGTGAAGATCGCGCCGCTGGCCGAGCCCGCCATCAAGGCGGTCGAGGAGGGCAGGACCAAGTTCATCCCCGAGCAGTGGTCCAACACCTACTTCGGCTGGATGCGCAACCTGCACGACTGGTGCATCAGCCGCCAGCTGTGGTGGGGCCACCAGATCCCGGCCTGGCACTGCGCCTGCGGCGAGATCGTCGTGGCCCGCGAGGCGCCGACCAGGTGCCCCAAGTGCGGCAGCGAAGCGCTCAAGCGCGACGAGGACGTGCTCGACACCTGGTTCTCCAGCGGCCTGTGGCCCTTCTCGACCCTGGGCTGGCCCGACAAGACCCCGGCGCTCGCGACCTTCTACCCGACCACCGTCATGGAGACCGGGCACGACATCATCTTCTTCTGGGTCGCCCGGATGATGATGTTCGGCATCCACTTCATGGACGACGTGCCCTTCAAGACGGTGTTCCTGCACGCCATGGTGCGGGACGAGAAGGGCGACAAGATGTCGAAGGTGAAGGGCAACGTCATCGACCCGCTCGACGTCATCCGCGGGCAGCCCGAGGCGGCCAAGCTGCCCACCGACCTGAAGAAGAAGTTCGGCGGCAAGGGCATGCCCGCCTACGGCGCCGACGCGCTGCGCTTCACCCTCACCGCGCTCACCGCCCAGGGCCGCGACATCAAGCTCTCGCTCGAGCGCCTGGAGGGCTACCGCAACTTCGTCAACAAGCTGTGGAACGCCTCGCGCTTCGTGCTGATGAACCTGGGGCCCGCCGACGCGGTGGTGCACCGCCTGGAGAAGCCGCTCAAGCAGATGCCGCTCTCGCTGGCCGACCGCTGGATCCTGGCGCGCCTCAACCGGGCGGTGAAGGAGACCCTGGAGCAGCTGGAGGCCTTCAAGTTCAACGAGGCCTCCAACACGCTCTACCAGTTCGCCTGGGGCGAGTTCTGCGACTGGTACATCGAGCTGTCCAAGGGCTCGCTGTACGGCACCGACGAGGAGGCCAAGGCCACCACCCGCGCGGTGCTGGTCTACGCCCTCGACCAGCTGCTCAAGCTGCTCCACCCGTTCATGCCCTACGTCACCGAGGAGATCTGGCAGCTCCTGCCGCGCCGCCCGGGCGACCCGGGGTCGATCATGATCGCCCCGTACCCCTGGCCGCAGGACTCCCTGGCCGACGAGGAGGCCGAGCGCGAGATGACCATCGTCATCGCCGCCATCGACGGCGTGCGCAACATCCGCGGCGAGAGCAACATCTCGCCGGCCAAGAAGATCAAGGCCATCGTCCACGCCGCCCCGGAGATCCGCGACGCGCTGGAGCGCAACCGCGCCTACTTCGAGCCGCTGGCCGGCCTGGAGAGCCTCACCATCTCCGCCCCGGGCTCCAAGCCCCGCGTCGCGGCCACCTTCGTCGCGGCGAACATGGAGATCTTCGTGCCGCTCGAGGGCCTCATCGACCTGGCCGAGGAGCGCAAGCGCATCGAGAAGGAGATGGCCAAGGTCGACGCCGACCTGGACCTGCTCAAGAAGAAGCTGGCGAACCCCAACTTCGCGCAGCGCGCCCCGCCGGAGATCGTCGAGAAGGACCGCGCGCGCATCGGCGAGCTGGAGCAGAAGAGGCACAAGCTCGCCCAGGGCGTCTCGCGGCTGCAGGTCGACGTCAACGAGACCCAGGTCGCCGAGCAGGGCAAGGTCACCATCCAGGAAGGCAAGGTGCAGTCCTCCGTCCTGCTGGCGGGCAACGAGGTCGATCTGTCGAAGGACCTGGCCAAGGAGCTCCAGGACATGAACGTGCCGCAGGGCCCGGATCCGGTGGTCACCGCCCAGCTCGTTGCGCTGCGCGCCGCGACCGAGAACCTGGACCAGGCCGGGCACTACGACCTGGGCGTCGCCTTCATGGGCATGGGCCTGGTCGACGAAGCCGTGCGCGAGTTCACGAAGGCCGGGGTGGACGTGCCCAAGGGCAACGAGCTGCCTCCGCGCCCGGAGCCGCTGCTGCCCCAGCCGGCCGCGAAGAAGGCCAAGCCGGCCGCCAAGAAGCCGGCCCCGAAGGCGAAGGCCAAAGCCAAGACGACGAAGGCCAAGGCGACGAAGGTCAAGGCGACCCGGGCCAAGAAGCCCGCCGCGCCGAAGAAGGCGGTCGCCAAGAAGCCGGCAAAGAAGGCCCCGAAGTCCAAGAAGTAGCCTCGGAGAGGACGCCATGATCGACCAGGTCGACCGGCTCATCGCGCTGGCGCTGGAGGAGGACCTCGGCAGCGCCGGCGACGTGACCAGCCAGGCGCTCGTCCCGGCGAATCAGCAGGGGAGGGCCGAGTTCCTCGCCAAGGAGCCGATGGTGCTGGCCGGCACCGACGTCGTGCGCAGGGTGTTCTCGGCGGTCGATCCCTCGATCGTCGTGGCCTTCTCCTCGGCCGACGGCTCGAGCGTCCGCGACCGCCAAGTCTTCGGGACCGTGACCGGGCCCCTGCGCGCCATCCTCATCGGCGAACGCACCGCGCTCAACTTCCTGCAGCGGCTCTCCGGCGTCGCGACCAACACCGCGCGCGCGGTCAAGGCGATGGAGGGCACGAAGCTCAAGGTGCTCGACACGCGCAAGACGACGCCGGGCTGGCGGGTGCTGGAGAAGGCCGCGGTGCGCGCCGGGGGCGGCACCAACCACCGCTTCGGGCTCTTCGACGGCGTGCTCATCAAGGACAACCACCTCGCCGCCGTCGGCTCGATCGGCGAGGCCGTGCGCCGGGCGCGCGCCGCCGTCCACCACCTGATGAGGGTGGAGGTCGAGGTGGTGGACCTGAAGGGCGTCGACGAGGCCCTGGCCGCCGGCGCCGACGTCTTGCTGCTCGACAACATGGACACTCCCACCATGAAGAAGGCGGTCGAGAAGATCGCCGGCCGGGCGAAGACCGAGGCCTCGGGCGGCATCAAGCTCGAGCGCCTGGGCGAGATCGCCGGAGCGGGCGTGGATTTCGTCTCCATGGGCGCGCTGACGCACTCCTCGCGGGGCGTGGACATCAGCCTCGAGGTCCAGGCGGCCTGAGCTGAGGCGCGGTCCGGAAGTCGTGCCCTTGAAGCGACGAGCGCCGCGCCCCCGACGAGAGGGACGCGGCGCTCCGAATTTCCCGGGTGCTACGTCGAGCTCAGTGGCGCGTCAGGTCGCTCTCGCGCACGCCCGGCCGCGCGTTGGCCGAGATGGGCGAGACGGAGCTCTCGGACGGGGGCGGCGGCAGCTCGAGCTCGAGGATGCGCGCGACGGCGGTGCCGCAGGACTCGACGCCCAGCTTGCGGTAGATGACCTTCCGGCGCTGGCGGACGGTCTCCGGGCTGATCTTCAGCCGCGAAGCCGACTCCTTGCAGGACAGGCCGGCGATCATGCTCTCGGCCTCGGCCAGCTCGGCGCGGGTCAGGCCGAAGCGGCTGGCGGCGATGGCGAGGTTGTTCTCGCCGATGCGCCGCACGAAGCAGGCCATCGTCATGTCGCCCACCTTCTCGCGGCGGACCTGCGAGCCGGCCTCCTGCACGGCGCGCTGCAGCCGGCTGAGGGCCTCGGGAGCCTGGCGGGACAGGCAGGACAGCCCCAGGAATGGTCCGGTTGCACCCTGTTGCACGAAGGCCGCGCGAGAGGCGAACTCGACGCTGTTGGCGCCGACCAGCACCGCCGAGGCGCCGGTCACCTCGCACAGGGCCGCCGCCATCTCCACCGTCTGGTCGGCGGGGATGGCCGAGGCGAGCGCCGCGGTCGCTGCCGCGAAGTCCGCTCCCGGCATGCCGCGCACGACCGCCGCCACGCGGGGGGCGCTGCGCGGCGCTGCGATCACCGCCAGCGTCCGGTCGGGGGCTGCCGCCAGCTGGCGTGCGAACGGCGTCGCCATCCGCGAGCCGTCGAGCAGCCCGTTCGCGGCGAGCTCCGCCGCGTAGGTCGCCAGAAGGTCCTGCAACTGGTTGGGTTGGAGGGTCCCGTCGGTCCACACCCGGCCCGCGATCGTCGGCCGGTCCAAAGCCACCAGCGCCACCGGCTGGAGACCCATTTCACTCAATCGCGTCCGCGCACTCTGGAGCCACGCCACCACGCCGTCCTCTTGCATTTGTCACCCTCCGTCGCACCGTCACCCGCTGTTCGCCCGGCACGCGCTGGAACCGACCCCGAAGTACCCCTTCGAGGTCTACCCCGGTGAACTAATGGCCACGATTGAGCGCCGCAAACTCAAACGACACGAAGTCTCGCGGGTCCTTCGATTTTCTTCCTGCGTTTCTCCACCAGGCGGCTCCCCAAAGCGCCCGCCGCTCGCCCGTCCGCCAGCCGGTCGAGCGGCCTTCGGTTGCGAAGTTAGGAAGGGTGTCCCGGACAGGGAAGCCCCACCCGTCTGTCGCAGGCCCATCCGGCGACCTCCCGGGGAGGCGCGCGCCCAAGGCTGCGGGACTGCTGGCGTTTCTCGCACGCACCCGCCAGGCCTCTTCCCCGGTGAGGGAGCAGTCACAGGCTGGGGATGGATCCGCCGGGCCGCGTCCGTGGTACCCTTTGACTCAGGAATCGCGGTAACCGGGAAGCAGCGGTTGGCGGAAGACGGAAAGGGGCATGGCCGCAGGCAAGAATCGTCACCCTGCGACCCACGCTTCATGGTAGGAGGCAGGAGTCGGATGGCTGGCAGGTGGCCCGCTTCACATGGCGAGCGGGCCAACCCCAGGAGCTTCGGGGACCTTGCTCAGACCACCCGGAATCGCGGAACGGCGGCCCCCGGTTTGCATTTGTAGAAGGAAGGGGACGTCGAAAACGACGAAAGTTGGACGCGAGGGAGGGGACGCAGTACGTAGCGTAGGACGTGATTCGGGAGGACGCCATGCTCGACGCCTTCATCATCGAGGAGATCAAGCGCCGGGAGAAGGATCGGGAGCAACGCGACTCCGACCGTCCCTCCGTCCAGGTCCCTCTGCCCGAGCCGAGCCGGGCCCCGCAGCAGAGCGAGGAGGACAAGCCTCAGCGCGGGGTGATCATCATCGACTACTCGGTGTGAGAGAAGCAGGCCGTAGGACCTAGGTCGCTGCGCCGTGATCCGGTCGATCACGGCGTTTTGCTTTCCAGAGGTCCGAGCAGAAATGCGAGCGCCGCGACCCTCGAGGATCGCGGCGCTGGCCGACAGCCTGGGGCCTCAGGTCACGAGCAGCCGCTCGTCGCCCCGCAGTTCACGCACTTGTAGCAGGCGCCGCTGCGGACCATGATCGACCCGCAGTTGTGGCACGGGGGCGCGTCGGCCTGGTTGAGGAAGGTGGCGCGCTCGACGCTCATGGTCTTGAGGCGGTGGGTGAGCTCCACCGGCCCGCTCTTCTCCGGCGCCGCGGGCGGCAGCGCGGCGACCTCGCGCTCCTGGGGCTGCGGCTCGGACTCCTCGGGCTTGAGGAACTTCAGCTCCAGCCAGCGGAAGATGTAGTCAGCCACGCTCTTGGCGATGGGGATGTCCTTGTTGTTCGTGAACCCCGAGGGCTCGAAGCGGGTGTGCACGAACTTGTCGGCCAGGACCTGGAGGGGCACGCCGTACTGCAGCGCCAGGCTGATGGAGGTGGCGAAGCAGTCCATCAGGCCCGAGACCACCGAGCCCTCCTTCGCCATCACGCAGAACAGCTCGCCCGGCTTGCCGTCGTCGTACATGCCCACCGTCAGGTAGCCCTCGTGGCCGCCGACGGCGAACTTGTGGGTGATGGACCGGCGCTCGTCGGGCAGGCGGCGGCGCGCCACCGGCGCCACCGAGGACTTCTCCACCTGCTCCTGCTTGGTGCTGCGAGAGCTGGAGACCGGCTGGGTGCGCTTGCAGCCGTCGCGGTAGACGGCGATGGCCTTCAGGCCCAGCTTCCAGGCCGTGCGGTAGACCTGCTCGATGTCCTCGACCGTCGCCTCGTTGGGCAGGTTGACGGTCTTGGAGATGGCGCCGGAGAGGAACGGCTGCACCGCGGCCATCATCTTGACGTGGCCCATCCAGTGGATGGAGCGGGTGCCGTTCCTGGCGCGGAAGGCGCAGTCGAACACCGGCAGGTGCTCGGGCCGCAGCTCGGGGGCGCCCTCGATGGTCTCGTTCTGGTCGAGGAAGTCGAGGACCGCCTGAATCTGCTCGGCCGGGTAGCCCAGCCGCTCGAGCGACTGCGGCACCGAGCCGTTGACGATCTTCAGGACGCCGCCGCCGACGAGCTTCTTGTACTTGACCAGCGCGATGTCCGGCTCGATGCCGGTGGTGTCGCAGTCCATCATGAAGCCGATGGTGCCGGTGGGCGCGAGCACGCTGACCTGGGCGTTGCGGTAGCCGTGGTTGACGCCCATGGAGAGCGCCTCGTCCCAGGCCGCGCGGGAGGCGGACAGCAGGTCGCCGGGCACGCGGGCGCCGTCGAGCAGCTGGGCGGCCTGGCGGTGCTTGCGGACGACCGAGAGCATCGGCTCGCGGTTCTTCTCGTAGGCCGTGAACGGGCCCTGCTCGGAGGCGATGCGGGCGCTCGTGCGGTAGGCGGTGCCGGTCATCAGCGAGGTGATGGCGGCGGCGTAGGCGCGGCCCTCGTCGCTGTCGTAGGGCAGGCCGCGGCTCATCAACAGCGCGCCCAGGTTGGCGTAGCCCAGGCCCAGCGGCCGGAAGGCGTGGCTGTTCTCGGTGATCTTCTCGGTGGGGTAGCGCGAGACGTCGACCAGGATCTCCTGGGCGAGGATGGTCAGCTCGACCGCGCGGGCGAACGGCTCGGCGTCGAACTCGCCGTCGGCGTTGCGGAAGTACATCAGGTTGAGCGACGCCAGGTTGCAGGCCGAGTCGTTGAGGAACATGTACTCGCTGCAGGGGTTCGAGGCGTGGATGGCGTCGGTGTTGGCGCAGGTGTGCCAGGCGTTGACCGTGTCGTGGAACTGCATGCCCGGGTCGCCGGTGATGTGGGCGTTGACGGCGATCTCGCGGAACAGCTCGCGGGCGCGCAGGGCGTCCATCGGCCGGCCGTCGGTGACCGCCTTGGTCGTCCACAGCTCGTCGTTCTCGACCGCGCGCATGAAGGCGTCGGTGGCGCGCACCGAGTTGTTGGAGTTCTGGAAGAACACCGACTTGTAGGCCTCGCCGTTGAACGAGCCGTCGTAGCCGGCGTCGATGAGCGTCCAGGCCTTCTTCTCCTCGGTCGTCTTGCAGCGCACGAAGTCGAGGATGTCGGGGTGGTCGGTGTTGAGGATGACCATCTTCGCCGCGCGGCGGGTCTTGCCGCCGCTCTTGATGACGCCGGCGAAGGCGTCGAAGCCGCGCATGAAGGAGACCGGGCCGCTGGCGGTGCCGCCGCCGGCCAGCATCTCGCGGCTGGAGCGCAGGGTGGACAGGTTGCTGCCCGCGCCGGAGCCGTACTTGAAGAGCATGCCCTCGGTCTTGGCCAGCCCGAGGATGGACTCCATCGAGTCCTGGACCGAGTTGATGAAGCAGGCCGAGCACTGCGGCTGCTGCTCGATGCCCACGTTGAACCACACCGGCGAGTTGAAGCTCATCGCCTGGTGCAGCAGCAGGTGGGAGATCTCGGCGCGGAAGGTCTCGGCGTCGGCGTCGGAGGCGAAGTAGCCGCCCTGGCGGCCCCAGCCGGCGATGGTGTCGACGACGCGCTTGACCATCAGGCGCACCGAGCCCTCGCGCTGCGGCGAGCCGGGCGTGCCGCGGAAGTAGCGCGAGGCGACGACGTTGGTGGCCAGCGCGGACCAGGCCTTGGGGATCTCCACGTCCTTCTGCTCGAAGATCACCTCGCCGCCCTCGCCGGTGATGGTGGCGGCGCGGCGCTCCCAGACGATCTCGTCCGCGGGGTCGACCCCGGGGGTGGTGAAGGTGCGCTTGAGGGCGAGGCCCCGGTTCTGACGGCGACGCGCGGCGGTGCGGCCCTTGCCCATCTTCTCGACGCTCTCCTTCACTTCCATCGTCCTTCCTCCCGCATTCACTGTTCGTGTGGATCGAGCGGCATCCAGCGACCCCGTATGTCCGCCGCCCCGGCAACGGACAACCCCCAAGCGGAGGCCGTCCCAGCCCCCGCTCATCAGCCCCGTGCTCCCGTCTTTCCGACCCCCGTCCGCTGGACCGCGCCCCGCAAGAAGTGTCTCAAAAATCGCGCTGCATAAAACCAAGCGGATGCCCGGCTGTCAAGCCCCAAGACCACAATGTCTAGGGCTTGAGGCTCGTTACACCGCTACATGTAGGGGCGACGGCTCCCTCGCGCCCCGGTCCCGCCGGGGCCTTTTTCCCGTGCCTCTTGGGCCGGTTACAGACCTGTAGCACACCCGCCGGACGGGCACCGGGCCGGGCGGAGCGGGGCGCGGGGGAAATTGGGGGAGCCGCCGGTGGCCCGCTCGGGCGGTGTTTCACTTGGAGTATTGGAAAACAAGCTGACGGGAGCACGAACGGTGCGCTTTGGCGGGGCGCTGGGCTCCGGGGCCGGGGCCCGCCCGGCAGCAGCAGCGTTTGACGGGGCCGGACGGCGGTCGCTATCTTCGCCGCATGTCGTCGTCGGTGATTCGCATCGACGGCAGCGACGGCGGGGGGCAGCTGATCCGCACCGCGCTGACGCTTTCTCTGGCCACGGGCAAGCCGTTCGTCGCCGAGCGCATCCGCGCCCGCAGCGAGCCCGGGGGGCTGACCCCGGCGCTGCTCGCCTGCGTCCGGGCGGCCCAGGCCGTCAGCGGCGCGGGGGTCGAGGGCGCGCAGGCCGGCAGCCCGACGCTCTCCTTCGAGCCCGGCCCGCTGCGCGCCGGTCACTACCTCTTCGACGCCGGGCCGGCGGGGGCGGTCTCGAGACTGGTGCAGGTGCTCGCGGTGCCCCTGGGGCTGGCCGGCTCGCCCTCGACGCTCAAGCTGACCGGCCTGACGCACCGGGCGGGCGCGCCGGTGATGCCCTTCCTGTCCCTGCTGTGGCTGCCGGTGCTGCGCGAGCTGGGCCACGACCTCGAGGTGGAGCTGGGGGCGGCTGGCTACGGGGCGGAGGCGGGCGGGGAGGTGACCGTCACGGTGCGCAAGGCGGGCACGCCCTCGGCGGTCGACCGGCGCTCGCGGGGGACGCTGCGCGAGGCGCGGGTGCTCTCCACCGTGTCCAACCTGCCGTTCGAGGTGGCGGGCCGGCAGAGCGAGCGGGCGCTGCAGCGGCTGCGCGAGGCGGGGATTCACGCCGAGGCCGACAACCTGCCGGTGCGCGCGCCGCGGTCGAAGGGCTCC
Organism: Myxococcales bacterium; assembly: GCA_036504155.1. GTDB lineage: Bacteria > Myxococcota > Myxococcia > Myxococcales > UBA5297 > JACRCT01. Next base: position 39,363 of record DASXVQ010000030.1, on the reverse strand, counting down.
TGCTGCCTGGTGTTCGGCGCCTTTGAGCGCGGGCGCGCGGGCTTCGCCTCGCTGGGCGCGGAGGAGGGTGACGCCGAGGCGTGCGCCGAGGAGGCGGTCGAGGCGTTCGTGGGGTTCATGCGGACCCGGGGGGCCGTGGACGAGCACCTGGCGGACCAGCTGCTGGTGCCGCTGGCGCTCGCGGCCGCGGGGCTGCAGGGACCGGGCAAGCCCGTCTCCCGCCTGGCGGCGCCGCGGGCCACCGAGCACGTGGTGGCGACGGCCTCGCTCATCGCCCGCTTCCTGGACGTGGAGGTCGCGGTGCTGGCCGCGCCCGAGGGCCCGGAGGCGGAGATCCGCGTGGCCCCGAGCGAGGAGGGGCTGGTCGCGGCGCTGCGCAGCAGGGGAAGGGAGATCTAGCCGACCGCCGGAGGAATGAAAGAGGCCCGCGATCGCGGGCCTCCTGGTTCATCCCTGGGCTGTCGACCGCCGAGGACCGGCGGCTCGCTCCTACGCGGGAGGGGTGCGGTAGACCGGCTTGCCGGCACGATCGCGGGCTTCTTCGAGGTAGCCCTCGGAGACCAGCGCGGCGATCTCGTCGTTGGCGGCGCCCGCGTCCAGGCCGGCGGTGGTGGCGACCCAGTCCGCGGTCACCCAACTGCCGTTCGAGCCGCTGACGGCGTCCCAGACGAGATCGCGGGGGGTGCCGGGCTCGCCCTCGGCGGCCTCGGCCGGGGCCTCTTCCTTCTCCTTCTTCTTCTCGTTGGCGGCCTTGAGCGCCCGGGCGGGAGGACGGCGGCCAAACGCCGGAGCAGGATCGCCCTCGCCGGCGGCCACGCCCTTCTTGGCGTCCTTGCCGCGGCCGAAGGTCGACAGGTCCTCGAGCTCCCGGTGGGTGCTCTTGTACATCTTGAGCGCCACGGGGGTCAGCGCGCCCATGATGAGCACGGCCAGGAGAACCGCGGCCCACGGGAACGGCTTGGGGGGCGGCTCCTTGGCGGCGCCGAAGGCGTTGAGGTCCTGGATGCCGGCGGCCTTGCGCTTGGCGGCCTTGATTTCCTCCTCGGTGGGCTCGACGGTATTGCCGCTGAATTCCTGGAGGTTCGCCTTCTTCTGACCATAGGCAGGGCCGGCCAGCAGGGATACCAGGCACATCAGGGAAAGGAAGATCAGGTATCGACGCATGGGCGAGAGGGTATCTTAACGTCTGTGGAGGCTGCAAACGTCGGAGCCCTTCGCCGGGCCCCGCTGCGCCAGGGTCCCATGCGCCTGCTCCTGACTGCCGTTTTCAACCTGTTCGCGCTGCTGTTCGGCCTGCTCGTCGCTCCGCTGCGTCTGCTCGATAGGAAGGCGCGCTGGCTCGTCGTCGAGGTCTCGGGCGAGCTGCCCTGGAGGGCCGGGCGCCGCCGGCGCTGGCCGTGGGACCGGGCGCGCCGGCGTCCCCTCGCCGTGTCCTCAATCCACACGCTGGCGGAGCAGCTCCGCAAGGCGGCCCAGGACCGGCGCGTGCGCGGGGTGGTCGTCAAGGTCGAGGGCTTCGAGGGACCGGGCTCCCAGCTGTGGGGGGTGCGCGCGGCGCTGGCGGCCTTCCGGCAGGCGGGCAAGGAGGTCGTCTTCTACGGCCGAGCGGTGAGCATGCGCGAGTACGCGTTGATGTCCGACGGCTCGCGCTCGTTCCTCGCCCCGGGCGGGCGCATCGATCTGAAGGGCTACGCCGCGGAGCTGTACGTGCTGGGGGAGGCGCTGCAGAAGGCCGGCGTGAAGGCCCACTTCCTGCGCCGGGCCGAGTACAAGACCGCGCCCGAGCTGTTCACGGCGAGCCAGGTCTCGCCGGCCCAGAAGGAGACTACCCAGGCGCTGCTCGAGGACGCCTTCGCGCGCTCGGTCGCCGCCATCGCCGAAGGGCGCAAGAAGACTCCCGAGGAGGTCCGGGCCTGGATCGATCAGGGGCCGTACGGCGCGGCCGAGGCGCTGGCCAAGGGGCTCGTCGACGGCATCGCGGACGGGGAGGAGCTGGAGGAGAAGCTCGCCGAGCCCGAGCAGGAGAAGGCCCGGCTGGTCTCGCTCGCGCGCTATCGCGGACCCTCGCCGTTCTCCGGCCGCTTCAAGAGATTCCTGCGCCCGCCGAAGGTGGGCCTGGTGCGCGTCGAGGGCGTCATCAAGCTCGGCGAGAGCGTGCGGCTGCCCTTCGCGCCGCAGGCCGCCGGCTCCGACACCGTGGTGCAGGCGCTCAAGCTGGCCCGCGAGGACGACTCCATCAAGGCCATCGTGCTGGCCATCGACAGCCGGGGCGGTTCATCGCTGGCGAGCGAGCTGGTCCTGCGGGCGGTGCGGCGGGCGGCGGCGCAGAAGCCGGTGGTCGCCTATATCGATCACATCGCGGCCAGCGGCGGCTACATGGCGGCGGTGGGGGCGCCGACGATCATCGCCTCGCCGTCGGCCATCACCGGCTCCATCGGCGTCTTCGGCGGCAAGTTCGAGATCTCCGGCCTGCTCGACAAGCTCGGGGTCGGGCGCACCGTGCTGGCGCTGGGCGAGCACGCGGCGATGGAGTCCGGGTTCCAGCCCTGGAGCGAAGGCGAGAGGGCCGCGCTCGACCGGGAGATCGAGCAGACCTATCGCGACTTCGTGGGCGTGGTGGCCGAGGGACGCAAGCGCAAGGCGGAGGAAATCGAGCCGCTTGCCGGCGGGCGCGTCTACACGGCGACGAAGGCCAAGGAGGTCGGGCTGATCGACGAGCTCGGCGGCTTCGAGGACGCGGTGGCGAAGGCGGCCGGGATGGCGGGGCTGAAGAAGAAGCCCGACGTGGTCCTCGTCGAGGTGCCGGCCAAGATGCTTTCGGCGCTCTCCGGGGTGAAGGGGCTCGCGGGCGCGGCCAAGCTGCTCATGCCGCTGGCCGAGGAGCGCGTCTTCGCGATGGACGAGACCTGGGTCCGAGTGCGGCCGAAGCGCTAGGCAAGCTCATCTGCGCAGAGCGCCTCCGGCGACGAACTCCTCGTCGAGCTCGAAGCCCTCGCGGCGCAGCCCCGCGCAGGCCGCGTCCTCGATGGGCCGCGCGGCGGACCCCACGATGCACCGCAGCGACTGGCACGCCTCTGCGCTGCAGGCGAACCGGCCGTCCCGGGAGAGGGCGAAGCCGTCGTGCCCGCGGATGCCGAGGCTGAACGCCAGATCGCCAGTGGGGGTGTAGAGGTCGAGCCCGGTCGCGTTCGCAGCGGCGAAGAATCGGCCCACTCGGTCGGCCTGGGTCGCGGTGGCCTTCGCGCGCTGGAGGCAGAAGGAGGTCACCGCCGGCGCGGGCTCGCCCACCGCCGCCACCGCGATGCAGCCCGCCAGGTCCAGGTTGGAGCCTGCCGCCCAGATCGTCTTCCCGTCGGAGAAGGCTCCGGTGCGGAAGTCGCCGGGGCCGATGAATGGCATCAAGTCCGGCGCCGGGATGCCGCGCAGGACCTTCCGCGAGGCGACGTCGATCTCCTCGAAGGCGAACCGGCGGTCGGCCTGGGCCTCGCGCACGCCGTGGAAGGCCCAGATGCGCCCGGGCGAGAGCTGTGCGACCGGACCGAGATACCAGTCCTCTGCGCATTTCCCCTGCGCCGTCTTCCCGGTCGAACACAGCCGCTCGAGAAGCTTGCCGGTCTTGGCGTCGGTCCACTGCAGGCCGTACCGATAGCCAGCCACGATGGCGACCGGGCCCGAGGCCGCCTCGACCAGCCCGAAGTCGGGGAGTGCGCTCGAGACTGCCTCCAGCTCCTGCCACGAATAGGCGTCGTCCGGGCTCGACCGCGTGCCGAGGGTGAGCAGCAGGTGCTCGTCGGTCTTGAGCGGGTAGCGCGCCGCGAGCAGGGCGTCCCCGGACGCCGGGCCGTAGACGAGCGGGCCCGCGAAGGGCAGGGCGCCTTGCACCGGGCGGTGGCCTGGCAGCCATTCGTCGTAGGTCGCCGAGCCCGCGCTCACGAACATCAGCCGCGGCGTCGTCTCCTCCGCGCGCCAGGGTCCGTCCGGCGGAGCAGGCGGAAGCGACAACTCGGAGGGCAGCGCGACGCGGTCGAGCGGCATCTGGAATGCGGGCCAGCCGGGGCTCGAGTGCTGCCAGACGATCCGATCGGCTGCGACGACCGGGCGAAGCGGGTTCTCGTCGAGGGGAGCGACCCTCTGGCGCGCTTCCCAGGAGTATTTGGGGAAGCACGCGCCGGGATCCTCTTTGGCCTCGAGCCCGATGTGGCGGAGCCAGGCGAGGTTGCGCGGATCGATGCCCTGGTGGAGCAGCAGGCCGTCGCCAGGCCGGGCCCTACGGATAGGCCGGCGCGGGCTCGCCCTCCAGCGCGAATTGCGCAGTGCCCGAGTCGAGCCGGCGAGGCGAGGACGGGAGCACGGCGTGGTTCCGGAGGATCAGGTCGCGACGGAGCGAGCGGACATGGTGGCCTCCCGTGCCCGGGAGGTTTGCAGGGCGTGTGCCGGTCAGGGCCTCGCTGGGGTCGCAAGCGGCTGGGGGTCGAAGCGCAGGCTCTTCAGATTTGCCCAGAGCCTCCCGGCCATGAGAGCGAGAGCCGCGGTCCAGGGGACTTGGTGAACGCGACGCCAAGGACGATCGAGCGAACCGTCCCCTGCTCGTCGGGCAGGGCGGCGAAGAACCGATCGTCTCGCAGGGCGTACAGCTCGAACTCGCGCGTATCCGGATCGATGAGCAGCACCTCGCGGACCTCTACCTCTGCGTAGAAGGGCAGCTTCTCGCGAGACTCGTCGTCTTCGGACAGGAGTTCCACCACGAGGTCTGCGCTTCCCTCCACGCCGCGCGGGCTGATGCGCTCGGGACGGGCAAAGACCAAGTCGGGAACACGATAGTCGCCTTCACCTGTCCCAGGACGGTAGAGACCTGTCTCGTAGCTCGATTCGAGCCCCTTGGCCTCAGCGATGGTCGCCAGAATCCGCAGAAGCTTCGTCCCAAAGCGCTGGTGCCAGCTCGATGGTGGGGCAACCATGTGAAGGACGCCCTCCCAGACCTCGTCCCAACGGTCCGCCCCTGTCTTCCGGCGCTCCTCCAGCCACCTCTCGGGAGGATGGAGCACGACTGCGCGAGCGACCTTGTCGGAGCCTGGCCTCATGACGAATCCAGTGTAGCCCGGGCCGTCCTGCTCACACCCCCAGCGCCGTCATCGCCGCGAGGTGCACGATCTCCTCCACGCCGCTGGTGGTGGGCAGCACGTTGATCGGCTTGTTCATGCCCAGCAGCACCGGCCCGATGACCTCGGCCCCGCCCAGCCGCATCAGCAGCCGGTAGGCGATGTTGGCCGCGTCCAGGTTCGGGAAGACGAGCACGTTGGCGGGCCCGGTCAGCCGCGAGAACGGGTAGTCCGACTCGCGCACCTCGTTCACCAGCGCCGCGTCCACCTGCATCTCGCCCTCGATCTCCAGGTCCGGGCGCATCTTCTGGGCGATCTCCACCGCGCGGCGCACGCGGTCCGGGCTCTCGCCCTTGGCGCTGCCGAAGGTGGAGTAGGAGAGCATCGCCACCCGCGGCGTCACGTTGAAGCTGCGAGCCAGGTCCGCGGTCTTGAGCGCGATGTCGGCCAGCTCCTCCGAGGTGGGCTGGGTGTTCACGGTGCAGTCGGCCATGAACTTCAGGTCGTGCTCGAAGGCCAGGATGTACGCGCCGCCCGCCTTCTTGCCGTCCTTGGTCTTGATGAACTGCAGCGGGAAGTGGATGGCCTCGCCGTAGCCGCGCGTCAGCCCGGTGATGAGCCCGTCCACCTCGCCGGCCTCCAGCATCAGCGTGCCCAGCACTCCCGCGCCGCGGACCGCCGCCCGCGCGCTGTGCAGGGTCATCCCGTGGCGCTGCCGCAGCGCGAAGAGCCGCTGGGCCCACGTCTCGGCGTCGATGTTCGAGGGGTCGACGATCTGCACGCTGGCGAGCTCGGCCTCCAGACCCAGCTCGCGCGCGCGGGCCCGCACGGCCTCGGCGATGCCGATGAGCACCGGCTCGCAGATGCGCTCCGAGAGGAGCACGCGCGCGGCCTGGAGGATCTTGGGGTGGCCGCCGTCGGCGAAGGCGATGCGCTTCTTCAGCGCGCGCGCCTTGGCGTGGATGCTGCTCATCACCTCGTAGCCGCGGTTGAGCCGCTTCTTCAGGCTCTCGCGGTAGGCCTCCAGGTCGAGCTTGATCCGCGCCACGCCGGAGTCCATCGCCGCCTGGGCCACCGCCGGGGCGACGTGCAGCAGCACCCGGGAGTCGAACGGCTTGGGGATGATGTAGTCGCGGCCGAAGGCGAACTGCGCGCCGCCGTAGGCCCGCGAGACCGCCTCCGGGACCTGCTCGCGCGCCAGCTGGGCCAGGGCCTTGGCCGCCGCCAGCTTCATCGCCTCGTTGATGGTCTTGGCCCGGGTGTCGAGCGCGCCGCGGAAGATGAAGGGGAAGCCCAGGACGTTGTTGACCTGGTTCGGGTAGTCGCTGCGCCCGGTGGCGACGATCGCGTCGGGCCGCGCCGCCGTCGCCTCGGGATAGCTGATCTCCGGGTCCGGGTTGGCCAGGGCGAAGACGATGGGGTCCTTGGCCATCAAGCGGATCATGTCCGGCGTGACCAGGCCCTTCACCGAGCAGCCCAGGAAGACGTCGGCGCCCTCCATCGCCTCGACGAGGGTGCGCCGGGTGGTCTTGGCCGCGAAGCGCGCCTTGTAGGCGTTCATGCCCTCGCTGCGGCCTTCGTAGACCACGCCCTTGGTGTCCACGAGCAGCACGTGCTCGCGGCGCACTCCCAGCTCCAGGTAGAAGCTGGCGCAGGCCAGCGCCGAGGCGCCCGCGCCGCTGACCACCACCTTGAGCTGGTCGAGCTTCTTGCCGGCGAGGTGGGCGGCGTTGATGAGCGCCGCGCCGCTGATGATGGCGGTGCCGTGCTGGTCGTCGTGGAAGACCGGGATGGCCATCTCGCGCTTGAGGCGGGCCTCGACCTCGAAGCACTCCGGCGCCTTGATGTCCTCGAGGTTGATGCCGCCGAAGGTGGGCTCGAGCGCCTTGACCACCCGGCAGATGTCGTCGACGGTGCGCGCGTCGATCTCGATGTCGAAGACGTCGATGTCGGCGAAGCGCTTGAAGAGGACGCCCTTGCCCTCCATGACCGGCTTGCCGGCGAGGGCGCCCAGGTCCCCAAGGCCGAGGACCGCGGTGCCGTTGGAGACCACGGCCACCAGGTTTCCGCGCGAGGTGTAGCGGTAGGCCGCGTCGGGATCCTTCTGGATCTCCAGGCAGGGCTCGGCGACGCCCGGGGTGTAGGCGAGCGAGAGATCCCGCTGGGTGGCGCAGGGCTTGGACGAGATGACCTCCACCTTCCCGGGGCGCCCCCGCGAGTGGTAGTCGAGCGCGTCCTGGCGGCGAGAAGACGAGGGCTGCGGCCGATCCAGATCATCCTTGGCGATCATTTTTGAGGTGCCTCCCCTGACAGGTGGGCATGTGTCTAACCGTCCCTTGAAGTTGGGGCAGGCAAAGCAGCCGGGCCAGTAGCGGCAGGCCACGGTGCCCGGTTGGTCGAGCGTCCGGTCGAGCGGAACCGTCGCGTCGTGGGCGGCTCCGCAATCGGATTCCAAGGGCGCCGTAGTGAAGCTCTTCGCGCCTAGCTCCGTCCTTGACACCTCAGGGGCGCGAAACATATGGTCCCGCCCCTGTTTCGGCCGGATTCGCTCGGGAGTTCAAGCCGTTGGACGACTTCCGGGCCTGTCGACCGGCCTCTTGGAGAGCACGCATGATGCCCCGCAACCTGACCCTGGCCCTCGTCGCCACCCTGACCCTCGTGGGCACCGCCGCCCGCGCGGAGGCCAAGTTCGCCTACGTCGATATGCAGCGCGCGCTTGGCGAGATCGAGGAGGGCAAGGCCGCCAAGGCCAAGCTCAAGTCCCAGTTCGACGCCAAGCAGAAGGAGCTCGACGGCAAGCAGGAAGAGCTCAAGCGCGAGAACGCCAACCTGGAGTCGATGGCCCGCGAGGGCGTCCTCAAGGACGACAAGCTGCGCGAGAAGCGTAGCGACCTCGAGAAGAAGCTGATGGAGGTCACCCAGTACTGGCAGGCCGCGCAGAAGGCCCTCTCCGAGGAGGAGCGGCGCCTGACCCAGGACATCTTCTCCAAGATGTCGGTCATCATCCGCGGCATCGCCGAGGGCGACGGCTTCACCTTCGTCTTCGACAAGAACGAGTCCGGCCTGCTCTTCGCGCCCGACTCGCTGGACATCACCAACGAGCTCGTCCGCAAGTACAACGCCAAGTACGGCATGGGCTCCGCCGGCAAGCCGGCTCCTGCTCCGGCGGCCAAGGATGCTCCCAAGGCCGCGACGGCTCCTGCTCCCAAGAAGTAGCCGGGCACGGGCGCGTTGGCTTCGCGAACGCTCGCCGAGCTGGCCGCCGTCGTCGGGGGAGCCGTCCAGGGCGACCCCGCCCGCGAAATCACTGGCATCAACGGTCTCGCCGAGGCTCAGCCCGGCGAGATCGTTTTTTTCAATAACCCGAAGTACCGCGACCAGCTCGCCGCCACCCGCGCCTCCGCGGTGGTGATCGAGGAGTCCGCGGCCTCACTGCTCGGCGGCCGCGACGCGATCGTGGCGGCGAACGCCTACCTGGCCTTCGCCAAGATCTCGTCCGTCTTCCATCCGCGGCCGGTCTTCGCGCCGGGCGTCGATCCGCGGGCGTTGGTCGAGCCGGGCGCCGAGGTCGACGCCAGCGCCACGGTGATGGCCTTCTGCTACGTCGGCCGCGGGGCGCGCATCGGCCCGCGGGCGGTGCTGATGCCCTCGGTCTTCGTCGGCGAGGGGGCGCGGATCGAGGCCGACGCGCTCGTCTATCCCCAGGTGGTGGTCCGCGAAGGCTGCACGGTGGGCGAGCGGGCGATCCTGCAGCCAGGCGTGGTGCTAGGCGGCGACGGCTTCGGCTTCGCCTTCGACGCCAGCAAGCCCGAGCACTACAAGATCCCGCAGGCCGGCACGGTCGAGGTCCAGGCGGACGTGGAGATCGGCGCGAACTCCGCGGTCGACCGCGCCACGCTCGGCAAGACGGTGATCGGCCGGGGCAGCAAGCTCGACAACCTGGTGCAGGTCGGCCACAACGTGCAGGTCGGACCGCTGTGCATCCTGTGCGGCCAGGTCGGCATCGCCGGGTCGAGTCAGCTGGGGCAGGGCGTAGTGTGCGGCGGGCAGGTCGGCATCGCCAACCACGTGAAGGTCGCCGACGGGACCAAGGTCGCCGCGCAGAGCGGCATCAAGAACAGCATCGAGGAGAGCGGCCAGCAGCTGATGGGCAGCCCGACGATGCCGATGGGCGACTACGCCCGCGCGATGCTCGCGTTCCAGAAGGGCGCCGAGACGCTGAAGCTCGTGCGCCGGCTGGAGAAGAAGGTCGCGGAGCTGGAGGCCAAGCTCGCCTCGCTCGAGGGCGGCCAGAAGTAGCCGGAGCCAAGCCCAGTGGAGGCAGGCCTCCGCGCCTGCGCTCGAAGTCACTTCCGCAAGCCAGCAGGGAGCGCCAGTGGAGGCAGGCCTCCGTGCCTGCGCTTGTCGTTGCAAACCCCGCCCCCGCAGGCTCTCCTTGGGCCCCGCCCATCGGAGGAAACCCCATGAGAACGCTCGCCGTCGTCCTGCTCGCAGTCGTCGCGCTCGCCTGCACCGCATGCCGCGCCCCGTGCGCGTACGGCCCCACGGAGATCAAGGACGTCACCATGACGGCGACCGCCGGCGCGGCGATCGACGAGACCATCCAGTTCCCGGCCGGGAGCGTTGGCGTGTTCAAGGACGTCTCGCCCAAGGACGCCCCCGCGGGCCTCACGTTCACGCTCGCCGACGACAGCGTGAAGGTCGGCGGCTCGGTCGCGACGGCGGGCAAGTACACCTTCCAGGTCCTGGTCAATGCGGGCGACGCTTGCGCCGAGTGGGCCCGCTACGACGTCGAGCTCACCGTCAACTAGGCGGTCGCCATGCAACGCGAGGGTTCATCCATGACACGGTCGCTCCTGATTTCTCTCTGCCTGCTCGCCGCCACCGGCTGCGCGCACCGCCAGGGCATCCACGAGATCCAGCGCGGCGAGCTCGACTCCACCTCGCTGCGGAAGCTCGCGCAGGGCGCCGTGGTGGGCTTCGAAGACAAGCACGACACCCAGGCCTGGCTCGGGCTTCCCTACGCGGAGCCCCCGGTCGGCGAGCTGCGCTGGCGCGCGCCGCAGCCGGCCAAGCCCTGGCAGGGCACCCGCGAGGCGGTGCGCTTCGGCCAGCCCTGCGTCCAGTTCGCGGGAGCGCTCACCGGCGACCTGTTCGCGAAGGACGACGACCTGGCGGGCTCGGAGGACTGCCTGACGCTCAACGTCTGGGCGCCGAAGGTCGCGGCCGAGGCCGTCCCCAAGGCCGCGGCACGACTGCCGGTCATGGTGTGGATCCACGGCGGCGGCAACGCCATCGGCACCGGGGCGACCTACCAGGCCATCAGCAACCTCGCCGGCGCGCACAAGGTCGTGGCGGTCACCCTCAACTACCGGCTCGGCGTGCTCGGCTGGTTCCACCACCCGTCGCTCTACGGCGAGCAGTCGACGCCCGAGGACCGCTCCGGCAACTACGGCACCCTGGACATCATCGAGTCGCTCAGGTGGGTGCAGAAGAACATCGAGGCCTTCGGCGGCGACCCGGGTAACGTCACCGTCTTCGGCGAGTCCGCGGGCGGCTTCAACGTCTACACGCTGCTGGTCTCGCCGCTGGCCAAGGGGCTGTTCCACCGCGCCATCTCCCAGAGCGGCATGACCACCACCTACTCGCTGAGCCAGGCCGAGAACTTCACCGACGAGTCCGAGCCGGGCGAGTTCGGCAGCTCCAAGGAGCTGGCGGCGGCGATGCTGCAGCGCGCCGGGCAGGCCCAGGACCGCGCCGGGGCCCAGGCCAAGCTCGCCGCGATGAGCCCCGCGCAGACCGCCGCGTTCCTGCGCGAGAGGACGGTCCAGGACCTGCTGCTGCCGCTGAAGACCAAGATGATGGGGATGTACCCGTCGCCGCGGCTCCTGCGGGACGGGGCCGTGCTGCCGCTCGACCCGATCATGGAAGTGCTGGCCGACCCCGCGCGCGGCAACCGGGTGCCGGTGATCCTCGGGACCAACCGCGACGAGTTCAAGCTCTTCGCCGCCTTCAACCCCAAGCTGGTGCGACTGTGGTTCGGCGTCCTGCCGCGCGTGCGCAACCAGGTCCGCTACGACCGCTTCGCGGGCTACCTGTCGGAGATGTGGAAGGCGGTCGGCGCCGACGCCCCGGCCGCGGCGATGGCCGGCTCGGGCTGGCCCGGCGTGTACGTCTACCGCTTCGACTGGGACGCCATCCCCGACGACTGGCCGCTCAACCTGCGCAAGCTGCTGGGTGCGGCGCACGGCATGGAGATCCCCTTCGCCTTCCACGACGTGGACGCGGAGTCGGACTTCTTCCGGACGGCGACCGAGGCGAACGCCGAGCAGCGCCAGGAGCTGGTGGAGTCGATGTCCGGCTACTGGGCGCAGCTCGCGCGCACCGGGGAGCCGGGCCGCGGGCCGGCCGGGAGGCTGCCGGAGTGGAAGCCCTGGAGCACCCGGCCGCGCGGGCCCAAGACGATGGTGCTCGATTCGCGCCAGCGCGGCGGGCTGCGGATGCTCAGCGAGGAGGTCACGCTGGCGGGGCTCAAGAAGCGCCTGCTGGTGGACTCGACCGTCCGCGAGGACCCCGAGGAGATCTGCGCGATCTACGCGCTGAGCTTCAAGCAGTTCGGCAGCGACGGCGGGATGTGGAACCCGGACGAGTACGCCAAGCTCGGCGACAAGGGCTGCACGGAGTACCCGGCGGATGGGTTCATGGAGCTGAAGTGAGCCAGTCGCCTGCAGGCGCGGAGGCCTGGCTCCACTGGACCCTGGCTGTGAGGTAAGTTCCCGCGCGCCATGAGCATCCATCCGACCGCCATCGTCGCTCCCACCGCTGAGCTGGACTCCACCGTCGAGGTGGGCCCCTACGCCGTCATCGGGCCGAAGGTCCGCATCGGCGCCGGGACCACCGTGGGCCCGCACGCCGTCCTCGAGGGCCGCACCACCATCGGCAAGCACAACCGCATCTTCCAGTTCGCGGCCATCGGCGCCATCCCCCAGGACCTCAAGTACGCCGGCGAGGACACCTCCCTGGAGATCGGCGACGAGAACTCCATCCGCGAGTTCGCCACGCTGCACATCGGCACCAAGGGCGGCGGCGGGCTGACCCGGGTCGGGAACCAGAACCTCCTGATGGCCTACACCCACGTCGCCCACGACTGCCTGGTCGCCGACCACTGCGTCATCGCCAACTGCGGCGCGCTGGCCGGGCACGTCACGCTCGAGGACCACGTGCACATCGGCGGCCTCGCCGGGGTGCACCAGTTCGTCAAGGTGGGCACCCACGCCTTCGTCGCCGGCGGCGCGCTGGTCACGCAGGACGTGCCGCCCTACTGCACCGCCCAGGGCGACCGCGCCAAGCTCGTCGGCCTGAACACCGTGGGCCTGACCCGCGCCGGCTACACCGCGGACCAGATCACGCGGATCAAGGCCGCCTACCGGGCGCTCTTCCGCAGCAAGCTGGGCCTGCGCGAGGCCATCGCCCAGGTGCGTGCCGAGCACGGCGGGCACCCCGAGATCGACCACTTCGTGAACTTCGTCGAGGGCAGCGAGCGGGGCATCGCGCGGTGAGCGCGCTGGGCCTCATCGCCGGCAACGGCACCTTCCCGCTGCTCTTCGCCCGCGGCGCGCGCAAGGCCGGGCACCGCGTCGTGGCCGCCGCGCTCAAGGGCGAGGCCGATCCCGCCCTCGCGCCCGAGGTCGACGAGCTGTTCTGGGTCGGCGTCGGCCAGCTGGGCAAGCTCATCGAGACCTTGAAGCGGCACGGCGTGCGCGAGGCGGCCTTCGCCGGCGGCGTGGGCAAGCTGAGCGCCTTCCGCCACGCGCGCCCCGACCTGACGATGCTGCGCGCCCTGACCCGGCTGAAGCACTTCAACGACGACGCGCTCCTGCGCTCCATCGCCCAGGCCTTCGAGGACGAGGGCATCCGCATCGTGCCTTCCACGCGGTTCCTCGCCGACGCGCTCGCCGTCCCCGGCGCGATGACCCGGCGCAAGCCGACCGCGGAGGAGGAGAAGGACGTCGCGCTGGGCCTCGAGGTCGCCGAGGCCATCGGGCGGGCGGACGTCGGCCAGACCGTGGCGGTCAAGGGCGGCAACGTCATCGCCGTGGAGGCCGCCGAGGGCACCGACGCGTGCATCCGGCGCGCGGGCGGGCTGGCCGGCAAGGGCCTCGTGGTGGTCAAGCGGAGCAAGCCGCGCCAGGACGAGCGCTTCGATCTGCCCGCGGTAGGTCCCGGGACCATCGAGACCCTCGCCGAGGTCCACGGGGCGGTGCTGGCGATCGAGGCCGGCAAGACGATCGTCCTGGAGCCCGAGGAGCTGGTGAAGCGGGCGGACCAGGCGCGGATCGCAGTGGTGGCGAAGTAGCTCGTCCGAGGCCTGGAGGCTGCCATCGCGTGACGGCCACGCCGTCGGGGACGGGCCGAACTCCGCAGCCGGTCCTTGCGGCAAAATAAGCGCCGGCGCCCAAGGAGGAGCGCCGGCGCAGACAAGCTCACTTCGCCATCGACCGGGCCGGCGGCGGGGGAGAGTCGCCGGCCCGGGTTCCCGATTGTGGGGTCTTTACTGCGAGCAGGTGGGGTGAACCGTGTCCACGTAGGCCTTGCCGGACACGTTCGCTGCATTGCACGCGTTGCTCAGAGGCGGGTTGAAGGTGCCGCTGAGCGTGCAGCTGGCAGGGTCGACGCCGACGCGGATGCGCCCGAGGCCGCCGCCGCCGCCGGCGTAGTAGCCGTTGCCGCCCCCCGCGCCACCGGCCGCGCTGGCCGTGCCGCTGACGTCGAGCACCGGAGACAGCAGGTAGATGACGCCGCCCGAGCCGCCGCCGCCCGGACCCTGCAGGTTGCCGCTGGTGCGGTCGCCGCCCCACCCGCCGTCGCCACCGTTGGCCAGGACGGAGCCTGTGACCGTGATGGAGATCGGCGAGCTGATGCGCAGGGCGCCGCCACCGCCGCCGCCGCCGGAGCCGCCCCACGCGTTGCTGGGGTAGGCCCCTGCGCCGCCGCCGCCGGAGCCCGGGCGGAAGGTCGTGGCCACGGCCAAGTCGTTGGCGGCATCGGTGCCGATCGCACCACCGCCGCCGCCGCTGATCGAGCAGGTGCCCGCCATGGGGCTGGCCTTGGTGCCGGCATAGACGCCGGGGCTGACGCCGCCACTCGCGCCGCTGCCACAGATGACGGCACCGCCGCCGCCGTAAGCGCCGCCGCCCGCGCCGCCGTTGCCCCGCGTCGGGCTGGCGCCGCCGCCGCCGCCGCCGTAGCCGCCGCCGCCGCCGCCGGGCATGGCGATGCCGCCGCCGTTGCCGCCGCCGTACATCCCACCGTACGCCGGGCAGGTGCCGCAAATGTCGCCCACGTCGTTCTGGCCCGCGGAGCCGCTGCCGCCGCCCGACCATCCGGGCATGCAGACGTTGGTGGTGCCGTTGGTTCCGGGGGCGAGCGGGTTGCCGGTCGCGCCGCCCATGGCGCCGCCGGTGGCGCAGGGGGACCCCCAGCTGGCGCCGCTGCCGCCGGCGCCGCCGCTGACGTCGATGATCCCAGCGACGTTCACCGCGCCGGTGGCGCGCAGGTCGAGCTCGCCCGAGCCGCTGGTGGTCACCTTGACGCCGGCGGGGATGGTGATGGTCGTGAAGTGGTGCACGCCGGGGGTGAGGACGGTGTTGGCGGTCGGGCTGAAGGCGCCTTCGGCTCCCGCGCTCTTGAACGAGAAGTGCTCACAGCCGTTGCCGGGGACGTTGTCGCAGTTGGCGAACAGCGGGTCGCAGGTCACGACGGTGCAGCTGCCCGCGGAGCAGCCCACGGAGGCGACGTTGGCCAGCGCGGCGCAGTCGTTGCCGCAAGCGCCGCAGTGGGCCGGGTCGGAGCCCAGGTCGGCGCAGACGTTGCCGGGGCAGGTGGTCTTGCCGGGGCAGGGATCGCACACGCCCGCCTTGCACCCCCAGCCGCTAAGGCAGGCGTGGCCGCAGCTGCCGCAGTTGTTGGCGTCGCTGCTCAGGGTCGCGCAGTAGTTCGGGCTGCCCGCGCAGACCACCTGGCCCGCCGTGCAGGCCGGGATGCAGGCGCCGGCGAGGCAGGCGTAGCCCGCGCCGCAGGTCGTGCCGCCGGAGCAGCTGGCGTCCGCGCCGCAGAAGTTGCGGTCGGTGCCGGGGTCGACGCACGTGCCGCCGCAAAGGAATTCACCCGCCAGGCAGCTGCCCTTGCACAGGCCGCCGGAGCAGACCTGGCCGGAGAGGCAGGCGGCGCCGTCGCTGCAGGCCGCGGTCGCGCCGCAGAAGGTGCGGTCGGTGCCCGGGTCGACGCACTTGCCGCCGCACAGGTACTGCCCGCTGGGGCAGTTGGCCTGGCACTGGCCGTTGGCGCAGACCTTTCCCGCCGCGCACTTCACGCCGTCGGTGCAGGCCGCGGTGGCGCCGCAGAACGTGTTGTCCGTGCTCGGGTCGACGCACTTGCCGCCGCACAGGACCTGGCCCGCGAGGCAGCTCGCCTGGCACAGGCCGTTCGTGCAGACGTGGCCCGCGAGGCATTGGACGCCGTCGGTGCAGGCCGCGGTGGCGCCGCAGAGGACGGGGTCGTTGCCCGGGTCGATGCACTTGCCCCCGCACAGGACCTGGCCGGCGAGGCAGCTGGCCTGGCACTGGCCGCCCGTGCACACCTGGCCGGCGAGGCAGGCCGCGCCGTCGGTGCAGGCCGCGGTGGCGCCGCAGAAGGCGCGGTCGGTGTTCGGGTCGACGCACTTGCCGCCGCACAGGACCTGGCCGGCGAGGCAGCTGGCCTTGCACTGGCCGCCCGCGCACACCTGGCCGGAGAGGCAGGCCACGCCGTCGGTGCAGGCCGCGGTGGCGCCGCAGAAGGTGCGGTCGGTGCCCGGGTCGATGCACTTACCGCTGCACAGGGGCTGGCCGGCCGGGCAGTCCGCCCCGCACTGGCCGTTGGCGCAGACCTGGCCGGCGGCGCACTTCACGCCGTCCACGCAGGCCGCGGTGGCGCCGCAGAAGACGGGATCGTTGCTCGGGTCGATGCACTTGCCGGAGCAGTGGAGCTGGCCCTCCGGGCAGCTCGGCTCGCAGCTTCCGTTCGCGCAGATCGAGCCCGCGGCGCACTTCACGGGCAGGCAGTCGGCGATGGCGCCGCAGAACTGGCGATCCGACCCGGGGTCGACGCAGCGGCCCTCGCAGAAGAGCTGGTTGGCGGGGCAGTCCGCGGCGCACTGGCCGTTGGCGCAGACCTGGCCGGCCGCGCACTTGACGCCGTCGGTGCAGGCCGAGGTGGCGCCGCAGTAGACGGGATCGTTGCCCGGGTTGATGCACTTGCCTCCGCAGGAGAACTGGCCGCTGGGGCAATTGGCCGAGCACTGGCCGTCCGCGCACAGCTGGCCGGCGGCGCACTGCACGCCGTCGGTGCAGGCTGCGCTCGCGCCGCAGAACGTGAAGTCGGTGTCGGGGTCGACGCACTTGCCGCCGCACAGGACCTGGCCGGTCGGGCAGTTGGCGCCGCACGCGCCGTCGGCGCACACCTGTCCCGGGTCGCAGGGGCGGCCGTCGGTGCACAGCAGGCTCGCGCCGCAGAACGCGTGGTCGGTCTTGGGATCGACGCAGCGGCCGCAGAAGACCTGGTCGGCCGGGCAGTTGGCCATGCACTTGCCGTTGGCGCACAGCAGTCCGGGGGTGCACTGGAAGCCGTCGGTGCAGGCGGCGGTGGCGCCGCAGAAGGTCGAGTCGGTCTGGGGGTCGATGCACTTGCCGCCGCAGAAGTGCTGGCCCGCCGGGCAGCTGGCCGCGCACTGGCCGGCGGCGCAGACCTGGCCCGAGGCGCACTCCACCCCGTCGGTGCAGGCCGCGGTCGCGCCGCAGAACTTTCGGTCGGTCTGCGGATCGACGCACTTGCCGCCGCAGAGGACCTGGCCGGCGAGGCAGCTGGGCTTGCACTGGCCGCCCGCGCAGACCTGGCCCGAGGGGCACATCGCGCCGTCGCCGCACGCCGCGGTGGCGCCGCAGTACGCCGGGTCGGTGACGGGGTCGATGCACTTGCCGGCGCAGAGGACCTGGCCCGCGAGGCAGCTGGCCGCGCACGAGCCGCTGGAGCACACCTGGCCGGAGAGGCAGGCGGTCCCGGCGTGGTCGCCGCTGCAGTCACCGCTCGCCGCGCAGAACTCGCGGTCGGAGTCGGGGCTGACGCAGCGGCCCGCGCAGAGGACCTGGCCGGCCACGCAGCTGACCGCACAGGCGCCCTGGCTGCAGACCTGGCCGGCGGCGCAGGCGGTGCCGGCGTGGGCGTCCATGCAGTCGGAGGTGGCGCCGCAGAAGGCTCGATCGGAGAGCGGGTCGACGCACTTGCCGCCGCAGAGGACCTCGCCCGCCGCGCAGGTGCGGGCGCAAGCGCCGCCCGTGCAGACCTGGCCCGCGGCGCAGGTGGTCCCCTTATGGGCGTCCGCGCAGTCGCCGCTGGCGCCGCAGAACTCCCGGTCCGTCTGGGGATCGACGCACTTGCCGCTGCAAAGGACCTGTCCCTGCTGGCAGCCGATCTGGCACTTCGACGCCGTGCAGACCTGCCCGACGGGACAGACCGCTCCGCAGGAGCCGCAGTTGCCGTTGTCGGTCGCGGCGTTGGCACAGAAGTCGGCGCCGCCCGACGTCCTGCACAGCATCAGCTCCGAAGGGCAGGTCAGACCGGTGTCGGGACTGGCCACCGGCGTGGGGCTGTTGCAGCCGCCCAGCAGGACGGCGGCGAAGCACGCACCTGCGGAGGCAAGGGACGAACGCCCCCGAAGACGAGGTCGAATACACATGTGGTGTGGACCCTCCAGGCGTGGAGACACGCCCTACCGCGTTGATGGCACCGAATGTATTGGCTGCCGTTGACTATCCAACTCTTTCTACAGCCGGCAGGCAAGCAGGCAAGTGAGCGGTGCCCTGGACCTCGCGGTCCCCGCCGGCGAGACGTTGTTAAGCCCTCGGACCTGCTGGTGTGTCGCTGCAGAGTCCTCGAACCGACGCGCCCTCGGCATGGGGCGACGAGGAGAGGTCCGGCCCCGTCGTTATGAGCTGCGGGGGGGCAGGCGCGAGGGGTACGGGCGGGCGGTGGGCCTGCCCTGAGGCTACAGGCCGATCCTGCTCTCCGACTCCGGGTCGAACCCGGCCCCGGCCGCGGAGACACAGCCTGGTCGCCGTAGCACCTTCATCACGCTGATGACCCCGACGATGCCTCCCCGGGCGCCGATCACCAGAGTGGCCAACGCGACGAACAGCCCCATTCCCAGGAGGCTGTGGCGGCCTCGCGTTGCGGCTTCGAGGACCGCCATCCCGACGCCGCCCGCAGCGAGGACGACCGCGAGGATGAAGACGGGCCCCATCTGTTGGTACGGGGCGATGACCAACCCCACGATCGCGCCGACGAGGATGGGCAGGCCGACGAGCGTGATCAGCCCGCGCGCCAGCCAGGTGGTCCAGCCCGCGGGCTTCTGCAGCAGCGCGGTCGAGACGAAGGTCTCCAACGCCGACGCCAATTCACGCGCCGTCCGGTAGCGCTCCGCCGGCGTCGGGGACATCCCCTTCGCGGAAGCGGTCCGAGGAGGGCAGGGTGGCCGGGGAAGGGTCCCGGCGGAGCGTCCCCTCCTCGCCGGTGTCGTGGGCCGGCGAGGAGGCGGTGGGGACGACGGCGTCTGCGCTCATGGAGGCCCCGCTGCGTCGCTCCCGACGCGGTCAGGGCCCGGAGGATCCCTCCGACGGTCGAGCGCTACTTCTTCCGGTGGCAGAGGGTGTTACCGCTGCCGACGGCCCAGACGTCGTCGACGGACGAGCCCCAGACGCTGCCCATCGAGGCGTTGGAGCACAGCGGCTTCTCGGTCCAGGCGCTCCCGTCCCAGTGGACGGCCCCGCCGTGGCCGACGGCCCACACGTCGTTGGTCGCTCCACCCCAGGCTCCGTAGAGCCAGTTCCACATGTCGGCCGGGCTGGTGTCGGTCCAGGCCGTGCCGTTGAAGTGGCGCATGCCGCCGTAGCCCGTGTCGTTGGTGCCGAAGGCCCAGACGTCGTTGGAGGCGAAGCCCCACATGGCGAACTGCGCGCCGATCACCGCGGTGACGGACCAGGTGCTCCCGTTCCAGTGCGCGACGTTGCCGTCGTTCGAGCCCACCCAGACGTCGTTCGCCGAGGCGGCCCAGATGCTGTTCCAGGACCAGTTGGTGCTGGCGTCCACGGTCCGCGGGGCGTGCGTCGTGCAGGTGAAGGCCGCGGCGCTGCAGCCGCCGGTGCAGTGCAGCACCAGGCCCGGCTGGCCGACCAGCCACACGTCCTGATCGGTGACGGCGAAGACGCCGAAGAGGTACTTGCTCGCGGGCGGGGTGTAGACCTGCTGCCAGCTCGTCTCCGAGCCCGCAATGTCGCTGCACCACAGCCCCGGGCTGGTCGCGGCCCAGTAGGACGAACCGGCTCCGGCAGTGTGCAGGCCGTTGATGCCATTGGCGAGGTTGCCGATCTTGATCAGCTTGCTGGTGCTGCTGGAGCCCTTCCAGGCCCCGCTGACGTAGTGCGAGAGGTAGGCGTCGACTCCGCTGGAACCGTCGAACTCCCCGCCGATGTAGAAGTCGGTCGCCGACTTCCCCGAGATCTCGCTCCAGTCGAGGCCGGTGCTGGTGGTGGGCCCGCCGAAGACCGCCCAGTCGGTGCAGCGGTTGCTCAGGCAGGTCAACCCCGCGGCGCAGCCGGCGCAGGTGACCGTGCGGCCCACGCCGCAGCGGTCGTACACCGTTCCGGTCCCGCAGATGCCGCTCGAGGTGCACAGCTCGGCGTCGGTCTCGCCGATGCAGCCGCACATGTTGTTGGTGCCGCCGCCGCCGCAGGTCTCGGGCGTGCTGCAGGTGCCGCAGTCGCCGCTGCGCGGCTTGAGGCAGTTGTCGGTGAACTGCACGGGGCCGCAGTCGAGGCCCTGGCCGTAGCAGTAGCTCCAGACGTCCTCGGGCGTGCAGCCGCAGACGTTGTCCTGCCAGGTCCCGCCGCAGGTCTCCGGGGCCTTGCAGTTGCCGCAGTTGACCGCGCGGTCCTTGTTGCACGAGTCCTTGAGCGTCGCCGCGTCGCAGTTCAGGGAGGCTGCGGCGCACAGCTGGGCGTCGGTCTGGGTGCTCTTGCAGCCGCAGGTGCCCGCGGTCACCGCTCCGCAGCTCTCCGGGGCGGAGCAGCTGCCGCAGCTCGTCACGTTGCGGCTCTTGCCGCAGTTGTCGGTGCCGCTGACCGGCCCGCAGTTCTTGCCCTTGGCGACGCAGAACGCGCCGTCGGACTGGGGCGTGCAGCCGCAGACGTTCGGGGTGGGGTCGCCGCAGGTGGTGTTGGCCGCGCAGCTGCCGCAGCTGGCGACGGTGCGCGCCTTGCCGCAGTTGTCGGTGCCGGTGACCTGGCCGCAGGTCTTGCCCAGCCTCGAGCAGAAGGTGGGGTTGTCCTCGCTGGTGCAGCCGCAGGCGCCGGCCTTCCCGCCGCCGGCGCAGGTCTGGTACCCGGAGCAGCCGCCGCAGCTGGCGATGGAGCGGCTCTTGCCGCAGCGATCGGTGACGGTGTAGCTGCCGCAGTTGCGGCCCGCCGCGGCGCAGAGCTGGGACTCGGTCTCGGCGGTGCAGCCGCACAGGCCGGTCTGCCCGCCGCCGCCGCAGGACTCGGGCGAGGTGCAGGCGCCGCACTGGGGGATGCTGCGGTAGTTGCCGCAGTTGTCGAAGCCCTCGAGCGGGCCGCAGTTGCGGCTCTGCCGGCTGCAGAAGGCGAGGTCCGTCTCCGCCTGGCACTGCGGGCGCCCGCAGACGCCGGCCTGGCCAGCGCCGCCGCAGGTGTCGGGGGCGATGCAGGTGCCGCAGGAGGCGACGGCGCGCAGGGTGCCGCACTTGTCGAAGACGCTCACCTCGCCGCAGGTGCGGTTCTCGCGCACGCACAGCGCGGTGTCGGTCTCGGGCACGCAGGCGCCCTGGCCGCAGACCCCGCCGGTGCCGCCGCCGCCGCAGACCTTGGGCGCGGCGCAGGTGCCGCAGACCCCGCCGCAGCCGTCGGAGCCGCAGTCCTTGCCGCTGCAGTCGCGGGCGCAGGCCTCGCACTGCGCGGTGGCGGAGTTGCAGCGGTCGCCCGGGCTGCACTGGCCGCACTCGCCGCCGCAGCCGTCGGGCCCGCACTGCTTGCCGGTGCAGGAGCGCCGGCAGGCGCACTGGGCGCTGTTGTCGCAGGCGGTGCCGGTGGGGCAGGTGCCGCAGCTGCCGCCGCAGCCGTCGGGGCCGCAGGCCTTGCCGCTGCAGGCGGGGGTGCAGCTCTCGCACTGGCCGGACCTGCAGACGAGGCCCGCGCCGCAGCTGCCGCAGGTCTTGCCGCAGCCGTCGGAGCCGCAGGCCTTGCCGGAGCACTGGGGCCTGCAGGCCACGCACTGCCCGGTGGACTCGTTGCAGGTGTCGAACTCGGCGCAGTCGCCGCAGGTCCCGCCGCAGCCGTCGGGGCCGCACTCCCGGCCGTCGCACTGCTTCTGGCAGGCGTCGACGCAGGTCGAGTTCTCGCACTTCTGGCCGTCGGAGCAGCAGACCCCGCCGCAGGGGTCGGCGCAGCCGGCGCCGGTGTCGGGCGAGGTCGAGGGCGGGCTGGACGGGCAGGCAGGGAGGAGGAGAAGGAGGATTCCGCCGGCGGCAAGGGCCAGGCTGGTGCGTGACATGGGGTGCTCCTTCGCGCGAGTGCGCGGATTATCCACGAGCGCGGTCAGCTCGGCGACCAACTCGGAGAAGGCGACGGGATCCGGCTCGCCCGCAGCGACCCGGCAGGGGGTCTGCTCCGGGCTCTCCGTGGCGCCGACCTCGGTCTCCCGGAGCTCGAAGCGGCGCACGGGTCTTCCTTGGGGCAGGCAAAGAGGCGGATCCCCCAGTGCGTTCCCGCAGGGACCGGAGTTTGGGAACGATACCGCCTGGTTCGGACCGGCTCGTGACGGCGGTCACACGGGCGGAGGGGTGACCGCGGGGGTCCTCGGACTCGGAGCCGGGCACCCGCCTACAACCCGATCTTGCTCTCCCAGTCCGGGTCGAACCCGGTCCCGGCAGCGGACAGCTCCTTCAAGTCCGCCCGGACCTCGCTCAGGAGCACCTGCGGCACCTCGCCCAGCGGCCGCGCCGGCTCCCCCGGCGTGGTCGGCACGAAGCGCGCGACCTGGAGCGCCACCGTCCGGTTCTCCTCCGGCAGCCCGTTGCCCGAGAACGCCAGCTCGACGCGCAGCCCGAGCGAAGGCAGGGCCTTGTCGTAGCGGTAGAACCAGCCGCCGTCCTCGGCGGGGCCGCGGATGTAGCCCAGGCCCAGCGCCTTGCCGCGCAGCTTGAACGCCTCGATGAGGTGGCCCTGGAAGTCGGCCAGCTCGAGCTCGCCGCGCCGCTCGTCGGGCAGGCGGAACGCGGGCCGGCCGAACTGGCGGAAGAGCGGCATCACCTCGAAGTCGCCCAGGTGCGCCGTCCACTCCTGCACCTGGCCCTCGGGGAGGGTCAGCTCGTGCGCGACGCGGACCGCGGCGTCGGGCGAAAGCTTCACTTCCTCGTGCCCGGCGGCCGAGAGCGAGCCGTCGCCGAGCGGCCGGAAGCTGACGTGGCGGCCGTCGTGCTCGGCGGTCCAGACCACGCCGACCACCAGGTTGCGCGCGACCGGGTGCGCCGCGAGGAAGGTCTCCCAGTCCGCGAAGCGCCAGGTGCGCTGGGTGCACATCGCCTCGTAGAGCCGCTCGCGCTGCTGCTTCACCACCGTCTCGATCTGCTTCCTGGAGCGCGAGTAGGCGGCGCGGGCCTGCTTCACCTTCTCCTCGTCCTCGCCCTTGCGCGCCTCGGGGAGCGACTTGATCGCCCCGTCCTCGGCGTCGGCCAGCGAGAGGCGCAGCTGGTAGTCGAGCCGGGCGGTGAACCTGCGCTCGCCGTAGTCGATGAGGATGCGGCCGGTCTCGTCGAGCCCGGCGTCGGGGATGGTCCGGTCGCCCAGCTCGTCCACGGTCCAGCCCTTGCGCTCGGCCAGCTCGCGGGTGAGCTTCTCGGCCTCGGCGCGGATGCTGGCGGTGCGGAAGCGCGTGCCGGTGGCGAGCAGCAGCTGGATGGCGGCGCGGTCCTCGACCCAGGCCAGCATGTTGAGCAGCGCGCGGCACTGGGCGGCGCGCAGGCCGTACCAGTCCTTGAGGTAGCGGCCGACGATCTCCGCGAGCCCCGGGCCGCCGAAGGCGCCCGCCACCGCGAGCACGCCCTTGTCCTCGATGGCCGACGAGCCGCGCGAGAAGCCGGTGTGCTCGTCGAAGGAGGGCTCCTGGGCGACGTCCCGGGCGATCCACGCCAGGAGGACCGTGCGCGCCAGGGCCCGGCCGTCCTCGGGACGGACCGCGCGGGCGTAGAGGCGGAGCAGCGGCGAGGGCGCCGGGTTGCGCGTCTTGTGCGCCTCGGCGATCCACGCCAGGACGATGGCGGGGTCGATGCCGGCGCCGTTGTCCGCCCAGTGCAGGGCCGGCAGCGAGACGGCCTCGGGCCAGGCGAGCACCGGGCACCTGCTCTCGGCGAGGATCCTCTGCGCGCGCTCGAGGAGCCCGCGCCGGTCCATCAGCGAATCGAGCGGCTCGCCCAGCGCCTCGAGCGCCTCGAGCAGCGCCAGCCGGACCGGCTCGCGCTTCTCCTGGGCCAGCGCGGCGCGCAGGGCGGGCAGGGCGCTGGCGAGCTTCTTGGAGGCCAGCCAGTGGGCGGCGCCGGCGCGCGCGTCCTGCGACTTGTCCTTGAGCGCCTCGAGGATGCGCGGCTCGTGCCCCGGCAGCCGCGAGAGGGCCTTCTGCGCCAGCGGCCGCTCGATCTTCAGCCCCTTGAGCGCGACGTCCCACAGCGCCGGGACCAGCGTCGGCGGCGGCGCGTCCATCTCGGAGACGAGCTGCAGGGCGGTCACTCGCGCTTCGCGCTGCTGGTAGGGAGGGATGTCGAGGCCGGGGAGCGTGCGCTGCCCCAGCGCCGCCTCGGCCAGCTCCGGGTGCGCGGCGAGATAGGCGACCTGGGCCTTGCCCCACTCGCGCAGCCAGCGCCGCAGCACGAGCGAGCCGATCTCCATCGGGCCGAAGCCGGCCAGGCGCGCCGCCGCGTCCAGCTGGAGCAGGTCCACCGGCGGCTGCGCTGGCTGCAGACGCAGCTGGCGAGCCACGAACATCAAGGTCGACAGGTCGTGCCGCTCGCAGAACAGCTGCCAGGCGCGCACGAAGTACACCGGGGGGAGCCTCGCCGCGGCCAGGGCCTCGACGATGCGGTCGGGGGGCAGGGCGGTGGGGTGTCGCTCGAGCGCCGCCAGCAGCCTGCGCGCGGAGGGCCACGGCTCAGGCTGCGCGACCAGGCGGACCGCCTGTTCGATCACCTCGTCGCCAATCGGCTGGAGGGCAGGGGCCTGGAACTTCGGGAACTGGGACTGGTACCTGGCGACGATGCCCGGGGCGGCCGCGTACCACTCGTCGGCCAGCGAGCGCAGCGCCTGGCGCAGCTCGGCCGGCACCGGCGGCAGGTCGACCCTCGGCGGCGGCGTCGGGGCGGCGGCGACGGCCGGCGAGAGCGCCTCGAGCGCGTGCTCCAGCGCCTTCTTGAGCGGCCCCTTGGCGGCGGCGAGCAGCGCCTCGAAGCGCGCCGCGTCGGCGCCCCCCAGGCTGAAGAGCGCCTCGACCGCGTGCCCGCGCTCGGCGCCCGGCCGGCCCGCGTCCTCGGCGACCGCCCAGAGCGCGCGGCGCGCCGGCGGGTCGCCGGCCTGGCCCAGGTGCCTCAGGGCCGCGGCACGGGCCCTCTTCGAGTCGCTGACCGCGAGCTCGACGAGGGCGGGCAGGAAGGGCTCCGGCTTGGTCCGCGCGGCCTCGAGCCGCTCGCAGACGAAGACCCGCGCCTCGGCGTCGCCTTCGCGCAGCAGCCTGGAGACGAACTCCGCTTCGCGCTCGAGCACCCGGCCGAAGCCCCGGATGGCGAGGATGGCCTCGCCGAAGTTGCGCACGACGTACTGCAGGCTGCCGTCGGGTTGGCGGGCAGGCGAGAGGGCGAGGTGGGCGAGCCGGCGCAGGCAGTCCGGCTCGAGCGCCTCGGCCGCGAGCGCCGACTCGGCGCGGGTGGAGGTGTTCGGCGAGAGGCTGGAGGCCTCCCAGACCACGCACTCCAGCCAGCGGTCCTGTTCGAGTTCGGCGATGCACCCCCGGCCGTCGCCGGCCGCGGCCCAGACCTGGCCCAGGCGGCGCAAGAGGTCCGAGTCGCCGGCGAGGAGGGCGGAGAGGAGCGCCTGGCGATCGGGCCCGAGGAAGCCGCCCGCGACCTTGACCTTCAGCCTGCCGCCGACGCGCTCCAGGACTCGCGCGTCGCCGGCGCGCAGGACGTAGTCCAGGGCGGCGGCGCGATCGTCGCCGAGCGGCGAGAAGTCTTCGGCGAGCAGCTGCTCGAAGTTCGGCGTTGGCACGGCCCTCTTTTAGCAGAGGCCGGGCAAAGCGGCGGAACCGAGTTCGGGCGGCGCGCGACGCCTCGGTACCGGGCTACTTCGCCTGCTGAACCGCGGGCAGGAATGCCAGGGCGCTCGCGCGGCGCCGGGCCTGCCGTCGCCCCTCCTCCAGCACCTTCGCCGGCGGCTCGCGCAGGTCGCGCACGAGGCGCAGCGCCGCCAGCCCGCGCAGCACGTAGTACGTCGCGTCGATCTCCCACCAGTAGAACCCCTGCCGCGCCGAGGTCGGGAAGTAGTGGTGGTTGTTGTGCCAGCCCTCGCCGTTGGCGACGAGCGACAGCAACAGCCCGTTCCTGCTGGTGTCCGAGGTCGGGAAGCGGCGCTTGCCCAGGACGTGCGCCAGCGAGTTGATGGAGAAAGTCCCGTGGAAGAGCAGCACCGTGGAGACGAAGAAGCCCCACAGCAGGACGCTCCACCCGAAGAGGGCGAGGATGGCGGCCGCGTAGATCACCGCGGGCAGCAGCGGCCAGCGGTTGAGGAAGCGCAGCTCGGGATACTTGGCGAAGTCCTTGATGCGGTCGAAGTCGGTCTCGTCGTAGCGCGTGCTGAGGATCCACCCGACGTGCGCCCACCAGAAGCCGCGGCGCACCGGCGAGTGGATGTCGCGCTCGGTGTCGGAGTAGGCGTGGTGCGCGCGGTGGTGCCCGGACCACCAGAGCACTCCCTTCTGGGCCGAGGTCTGGGCCAGGAAGGCGAGCAGGAACTGGAAGACGCGGCCGGTCTTGTACGAGCGGTGGGCGAAGTAGCGGTGGTAGCCCGCGGTGACCGCGAACATGCGCAGGTAGTACGAGCCCAGGGTCAGCGCCGCCAGCGGCCAGGTCAGCGGCGTGAACAGCGCCGCCACGGCGACCAGGTGCACCAGGGCGAACGCGGCGGACAGGCCCCAGACCTTCCAAGTTCTCCGGCGCTGCGTGGACATGAGGACCTCGCTGCACCCTCGATGCCCCGTCGCGCGCCGGTGTTGCCGCCTTTTCCCAGCTTTTACCGGCGCCGCCGCGGCCAGAGGTCCCGTCAGCTCGTCGGGTCCTTCACGCGCGAGAGCGCGAAGCGGACGAACCGGGAGCGGAGCTGCTCGTTGGCGAGCGCCTGCTTGGCCGGCGGCAGGGCGACGAG
The DNA here is from genome assembly GCA_036504155.1 of Myxococcales bacterium. GTDB lineage: Bacteria > Myxococcota > Myxococcia > Myxococcales > UBA5297 > JACRCT01. The sequence goes on along the minus strand of DASXVQ010000030.1, from coordinate 12,698 downwards.
CGCGGACATCACCCGGTTGAAGAACCTCGCGCCGCGGCCGGCGCCCTGGTCGAAGACGAGGTCCGCCAGCCGCCCGCGCTCGAGCGCCATGCGCAGCGCCTTCTCCACGCCGTCGCCGGGGACGTCGGGCCGGCGCTCCGAGCGCTCGAGCGACAAGGCGCGCTTGTGGCAGGCCGCGGTGCACACGCCGCAGCCGATGCACTTGTCCTCGTCGACGACGGGGACGAGCGCGGCCTTGGTCTTCCCGTCCGCGCGCTGGGCGGTCATGGTGATGGCGCCGATGGGGCAGGCGCGGGCGCAGCGCGAGCAGCCGACGCAGCGCGTCTCGTGGTGGCGCGGGACGAAGCCGCTGGGGTTCACGGCGCGCATCCCGAACTCGTTGATGCCGTGGAGCTGCTCGCAGCAGCAGCCGCAGCAGTTGCAGATGTAGGCGGGTTGGCGCTGCACGTTGTCGGCGATCTGCACCAGGCCGTGGGCGCGCGCCTGCTCGAGCAGGTCCACCGCCTCCGCGGCATCGATCGCCCGGCCCAGCTTGCGGCGGGCGACGTAGTCGGCGCCGGCGTTGAGCGCCAGGCAGTTCTCGGTGGGGGAGCCGCAGGCGACGCCGCGGTGCTCGGCCATGTGCCGGCAGAAGCAGGTGGAGACGGTGAGGGCCCGGGCGTCGCGGAGCAGCGAGGTGGCGCGCTCCCAGACGAGCACGTCGGGGAGGTCCTCCTCGTCGATGGCGCCCTCGTAGGGCAGCGCCCGGCCCACGACGGTCGCGCGGTCGAAGACCTCGCGGACGAACGACGGGTCGGCGTGGCCGTAGGCGTGGATGGCCTCGGCGATCTCCTTCTGCGGCCGGCTGGCGTCGCGGCGCATCAGCGAGAACTCGAAGAAGCCGACGACCGGCGGGGCGAGCATGTACTTCGTCTTCCCGGACTTCGGGCTGACGAGGTCCATGACCAGGCCCTTGTCGCACAGTGCGTCGAGGCGGGGCTTGAGGAGCTCGGGCGTCACGTCCACGCGCTCGGCGATGCGGCGCAGGCTCGCCGGCAAGACCGGGAGCTTGGCGGCAAGCTTGGCCTCCTCGGGCGTGAAGAGCAGCTCGAGGATGTCCTGGCGCGCCTTCTCGGCCTTCTCGTTGTCGGCTTCCACCAGCCGCGTGGTGCCGTGCTGCAGGCGGCTGGCGAGCTCCCGGTATTCGTCCTTGATGCGGCCGAGGTGGCCCATGGCTATTCGGCTCCGGTGCGAGGGGCGCAGGAAGGTAGGCGAGACAGCGTAGGCGAGCGAGGAGGCAGAGGGCACGCCCCGGATGAGTGTCTGGGGCAGGACGGCCCCCGGCGTGCTACGGTCGCCGCCCTTCGATGGCTCCGCGCATCGCGATCGTCACACCTCCGGTCACCAAGCCCTCCGAGCCGAACCTCTCCGGGCCGGCGGCGGCCCGGGTGTTGCGGTCGCTGGGAGCCGACGCGTTCGCGCTCGACTCGTCCATCGGCTGGTACGCCTACACGCTGCGCGGCGAGCGGCTCGATCGCATGGTCGCGGAGGTCGCGGCCCGGGACCCGCGAGCCGCGGTGGCCTACCGCCGCCACGTGCGCTCGGTGACGGCCGTTCCTCCGCCGCTCAAGCAGGCGAAGACCTACCTGAGCCGCAAGGTCTACAGCTCGGCGGTGACGCACCTCGACGGCGTGCTGGAGCTGGCCTCGAAGCCGTACCCCGGCGTGCGCGTCCGGGTGGCGACCGTGGACGTCGAGGGCCTGCGCCCCGAGGGCCGCGCCGCGCTGGAGATCCTCGCCCGGCGGCCCGGGCCTTTCGACGCCTACTTCGAGGACGTGCTCTTCCCGCAGCTGGTCGAGCGCGGCGTCACCCATGTCGGGCTCTCGCTCGCTTTCCAGAACCAGGCCTGCGGCGCCGTGCGGCTGGGGTTCCTGCTCGGGCAGAAGCTGCCGCAGATGAAGCGCATCCTCGGCGGGCCGCTCCCCGCCTGCTGGTCGGCGGCAGGCTTCGCGCTGCGCGGCGGCGCGTTCGATCTCTTCGACCAGGTCGTCGCCGGCTCGGACGACGATCTGGCGGCGCTCGCGAAGTCGGTGGGCGGGGTCGGCCGCGGGCCGGGCGACGGTCCTCTCGCGGTCGACCTGGCCGACCTGCCTTGGGACGACTACCTCTCGCCGCTGCCGGTGGTGCCGGTGGCGCTGGCGCGCGGCTGCTACTGGCGCCGCTGCACCTTCTGCCCGGACTACCTGCACGCCAAGCAGCGCGCCTGCGCCCCGGAGTCGCTGGAGAGCTGGCTGGAGGAGGTCGCCGGCCGCTTTCCCGCCGGCGCGATGCTGCACCTGACCGACTCGGCTCTGCCGCCCAAGCATCTCCAGCGGCTGGCGAAGGCCATCGCCGAGCGAAGGCTGCCGTTGCGCTGGCACGGGTTCGTGCGCCCCGAGCGCGTCTTCGCGAACGAGGCCTTCGCCCGGGCGCTCGCCGAGGGCGGCTGCGACATGCTGCAGATCGGCATCGAGAGCGGCTCTCCGCGGCTGCTCGCGCTGATGGGCAAGGGCGCCGACGTGGAGGTGATGCGCCGGATGCTCCGGGCCCTGCACGCCGCCGGCATCCGCAGCCAGGCCTACCTGCTCTTCGGGCTGCCGACGGAGACCGACGAGGACCGCGAGCAGACGCTGCGCTTCGTCGAGGACGAGAGCGAGGCGCTGTGCGACCTCAACCACGCGCTCTTGAACCTGCCGCGCGGCAGCCTCATGCACCAGAGGCCGGCGGAGTTCGGCATCACCGAGATCCTGCCCTTCCACCCGGGCACCGACCTGTCGCTCTACGACGACTTCCGTTGCGGCTCGTCGCACCCGCGCGTCGAGGCGCGTCGCTGGCTGGACCACCGCTTCCTCAAGTCGGAGCAGGTGCGGGCCGTCCTCGGAGACCTGCGGGCGCCGTTCAAGGCGAACCACGCCTGCTTCCTGCCGCGGCGGTAGCGACCCTCACTGCGAGGGCAGGAGTCAGGACTGGCGGCGGCCGGGTTCGGGCTCTTCGTCGGACTTGTCGACGGAAGCCGAGACGTCGGCGATGAACCCCTTGGGGCCCGTCAACGACCGCGTCGTCAGCTGGATCTTCTCCCGGCCCGTCAGCCCGCGGAACCGCGCCGCGCCGATGGGGAGGAGGATGACCGCGATCAGCGGGAACACGCTCCACTCCAGCGCGCTGCCGCCAATGCTGCAGAGGCCGAGGTAGACGACCGACAGGATGAGCCAGAGGCTGAGGAGCGCGAGCACGAACTCCACGGTCAGGCGCGGGCGCTTCGGATCGACTTGCGGGGCCATGGCTCCAGTCACTCTAGCCAATTGTACAGGCGCTAGGATGAGGCGCTCGCGTTCCCCGGAGGGACTTCATGCGCGCCTGCCTTTCCGCTCTCGCCGCCACGTTCGCCGTCCTCGCCGCCCCGTCGGCCCTCGCCCAGGACATCACCCGCGCCGCGACGGTGGTGGGCTTCAGCAAGGACGGCAAGACCGCCCTGGTGCGCTGGCAGGAGCAGTGGATGGATCAGAACGTGGCCGCCATCGCGGTGGCGCGCTTCGACCTGGCCACCGGCAAGGTCACCCGGAAGCACGACGTGGTCACGCGCAAGGACATCGAGGCGGCGACCAAGGGCGACGCCATCGACGAGAAGGCGGTGGCGAAGGTGCGCGGGAAGAACTGGACCGAGCTGGAGAAGCAGCTCAAGAAGGACGGCTTCACCGTCGAGCCCGCCTACGCCGAGCTCAAGCGCGAGGGGCCGGAGGTCGGCCACGCCAAGTTCACGCTGCCCGGCGGAGTGCGCGTGTTCGAACTGTGCACGCCGTCGAAGGACGGGGACACCGAGACCTGCGCGCTCTACGCCTCCCGCGGGGAGAGGGGCTTCGAGCTGGTGCCCGACCTCTTCGGTGCGCAGATGCCCTCGCCGATGACGATGGACTTCCTCGCCAGGGCCTACGTCGACCCCAAGGGCAAGTACCTCGTCACCCTCGCGCGGCACACCACCCTGGGCACCGAGACCGGCGGGGATGCCAAGAACCTCTCGGCGGGGCTGCGGTCGTTCGAGATCGCGAAGATCGAGGCGGAGCTGAAGTAGCTGCTACGGCCTCACCAGGAACACCGTCACCGCATCGGGCCGCACGCGCAGCCTGCGCGCGACCACGGTCTCGCCGACGTTGGCGACGAGCGTCAGCGGGACGGCCGGGACGTCGAAGAAGAAGAACCGCCCGGTGTTGCTCGTGGCCGCGGCGGTGGGGTCCACGCCGACCAGGCCCGGGAACGTGTAGAAGGCACGGCCGGGGGTGTCCAGCGCGGCCGTCGCGCCGGCGACCCTGGCCGACGGGCTGTGGCAGTCGAAGACCTGGCCGGCGATGCCGCCGCGGTGCGCGCGGACCTCGATCTCGGCGCTGGAGACCAGCTGGTCCCAGAGCGCCTGGTCGAAGCTGATCACGGCGAGCTCGGCCATCCCGGCCTGCACGAGATCCGACCGGATGTTGAAGTACTGGTAGGTCTTCACCGCACCGGGCCCCGAGGACTCGGCGACCAGGTCCACGTTCACCGGGATGTTCGCCAGCGAGAAGGCGCCCGCCCCGCCGGTGCCGTTGGGGATGCCTGCGTCGAAGGCGGTGCCCCACTGCACGGGTTGCGGGTTGTCGGACTCGTCGAACTCCGAGGCCCTGTAGACGAGGACGTTGAAGCCGATGGTCGTGGCCGTCCTCTGGCTGGTGGGCGTGACGAGGTAGCCGTTCAGCGTGACCTCGCCGGGGGTCGCGCTGCCGGCGTCGGTCGCGAAGCATCCGGTCTGGGCGCTCTCGGTCTTCGTGTCCACGGTCACCGTCGCCTGCGTCGAGGGAGGCAGGCAGGCGCCGCTCGAGCACGCGAGCGTCCCCGCATCGCCGCAGTCGCCCGGGCTCGCGCAGGAGGGCTGGCGCACGCAGCGCCGGGTCGACTCGTCGCAGACGGTTCCCGGGGCGCAGGCCGAGCCGCACGGCGCCAGGCACCCGCGCGCGCCTTCGCAGTCGAGCCCCGCGTCGGCGCAGGCGGCCTTGAGCTCGGGCTGGCCGGCCGGGCACTCGTACCAGTTGCCCTGGCGGCACAGCGGGACGCCGGGGGCGCACGGGCCGCTGGAGGCGTCGGCGCGGGCGGAGGCGTCGGGGGTCGAGGCGTCGGCCGCGGCGGCCTCGCACTTCGAGGCGACGCAGCGGAAGCCGCCCAGGCAGGGGTGCTCCGAGTCGCACGCCCGGCCTTCGAGCACCGGCTTGGGCACGTCGAGGCAGGCGAAGGTGACGGCGAGGGCGGCCGCGAGCAGCGCTGGGAGGAGGCGGCGGAGGGTCATGGAGGTGGCGGCATTCTAGCCAAGCCTCGGGCCCCTCGTCGCGGCGGCCGCCTTCGGCCCGTCAGGCCTCGCGCCGGCCCGAGGCGAGCAGCTCGTCCAGCGTCGCCACCAGCGCCTGCACCTGGCCCGGCTCCTTCTTCTCCGTCGAGAGCTGGAGCTTCTTGTCCTTCTCCACCAGCACCAGCACGCCGCCGTCCTTGAGGACCTCCACCGCGTTCTCGAAGGTGGGCCGCGACAGCGACTCGGGGCAGGCGAGCCCGCCCGCCAGGAAGTCGAGCCGCCCCTGCTCGAGCGCCGCCGCCACGAAGGCCTTGCGCTCGATCGGCTCGCGGGCGCGCGGCAGCGCGGCGAACACGGTCCGGTAGCCCTCCACCAGGTCCCGGGTCAGGTCGCGCAGGAACGCCAGGTCGTCGCGGGCGTGCGGGGCGGGGGAGACCCGCAGCCGGTCGCCTTCGCGCTCGACCAGGCCCTCGGAGATGAGCGCCTCGCGCGCCTCGCGGTAGAGCGGCTCGGCGTCGGACAGCCCGGAGCGGTACGAGAACTCGCGCTTGAAGACCTTGAGCAGGTAGACGAAGCGGGTGCGCACCTGCTCCTCGGGCGCGTCCCCGCCGAGGGAGAGCAGCGAGGCCGCCGTGAACGAGCGCTTGGCGAAGAGGTGGACGAGGTTGTTCTTGTAGAGCGCCAGCGCCGGCCGCCGCTCGTCGGGGACCGAGTAGATGGTGTCGTTGCCCACCACCTGCGCGCGCACGTGGTTGTCCTCGAGCAGCCGCCGGACCACCTCGTTGATGGGCCCCAGCGTCGAGGGGTCGGAGGGCGCGCCGGTGAGCATCGGCGAGACGTTGAGGTTCTCCTTGCGCGCGCACTCGCGCAGGAAGTGGATGCGCGCCCCGGCGTCCCGCGCGGAGATCCCGCGCCGGCGGTGCGAGAGCAGCGCCGCGGACACCAGCGCCACCGAGGTGATGGTCGTCACCCGGCCGATGCCCCAGGTGATGCGCTGGGCGAGCGCGGCGATGGAGGTGCGCTTCTGCTCGTCGGTCATCGCCGACGGGTCGCGCACCCGCTCGGCCAGGAAGCTCTTGAGCGAGACCGGCTCGCCGAAGCGCAGGTAGATCCGGCCGGTCTTGGCCTTGGACAGCACCACCTTGGGGGCCGCCAGCAGGCTCTTGATGGACTCGGGCTTCTTCTCCCCGCCCGCCAGCTCCCGGGTGTAGCTGCGCGCCTCGATCAGCTTGTCGTAGTCGATGGCCACCGGCACGAAGTACAGGTCGTCCTGCGCGCCCTCGAGCACCGCGTCGACCTCGAAGGAGAGCATGCCGGTCTTGGGCTGCATCAGCTTGCCGGTGCGGCTGCGCGTGCCCTCGATGAAGAACTCCTGGCTCTGGCCCTCGCGCACCAGCTTCTTGATGTAGGCCTTGAAGGTCGCGCCGTAGATCGGGTCGCCCTTGAAGCTGCGGCGCAGGAAGAACGCCGAGGTGTGCCGCAGGTACCAGCCCAGCGGCCAGAACGACAGGTTGGCGCCGGCGGCCACCGTGGGCGGGACGATGCCGCGGTCGGCGAAGACCCAGCCCATCAGCAGGTAGTCGAGGTGGCTCTTGTGGCTGGGCACGTAGACCAGCGGCGCCTTGGCCTTGAGCACCAGCATCCGCTCGATGTCGGTCTCGTCGATGTCCACGCCCTGGTACAGGCGGGAGAGGGTGAGGGTGACCAGGTTCTTGAAGCTCCAGGTCATCAGCGGCATGAAGCGGTTGGCGATCTGCTCGAGGTTCTTCTTCGCCCGCCGCCGGGCCTGCTCGGGGCCGATGCCGAGCTCGGCCGCCGCCGCGTCCAGGGCCGCCTTGAGGTGCCGGTCGCGCAGCGTCTCCTCGATGATGCGGTCCGGGTGCTTGAGCGGCGGCCCGACGATGGCCCGGGTCTCGCGCGCCAGGAACTGCGAGAGCGAGCCGCGGACCTTGCGCACCAGGACCTCGTCGCGGTCCGAGGAGTGCTCGCGCACGAAGGCGGTCAGGTCGATGGGCTCGCCGACCCGGAAGAAGGCGTTCTTGTAGAAGAGCAGGAAGCCCACCGCGGTCATCAGCCGGCCGGGCGCCTCGGGGTTGCCGAAGACCAGGTCGCGGATGGTGGGCCTGAGGCTGCGCGCCCGCGCCCGCCACAGGAACAGGTCGGGCACCAGGTACAGCGGCCGCACCGCCTTGCGCGCCCGGGCGATGAGCGCCAGGAACGGGTCCTCGGCCGGCCTCTGCCAGGGGATGAGCCCGGTCGGCTCGCGCAGGAAGACCAGCGCCGAGTTGCCCCGGTCCAGCGCCCCGGTCAGCCGCGCGGCCACGGTGCCGCGGCGCAGCAGCTTGCGGAACGGGCTCCAGAAGCTGAAGGCCAGGCCGATGGCGGTGCGCAGCGGCGGCAGGCCGTTGTAGAGCAGCGCCCACGCCAGGTAGAGGAAGCTGAGCACCCCCACCGAGCGCATCACGTGCACCACCTCGCCGTCCTTGTAGAGGCGGGCCAGGCGCTGCGCGGCCTCGGCGGGGAAGGGGATGGGCTCGAAGAACCGGCGGGCGAACGAGCGCTCCACCACCTTGAAGTCGCGCTTGAGCAGGTAGCGGCGCGCTCTCAGGGTGCTGGGTTCGACGGGGCTGGTGAGAGACTCGTCCATGGAGAGCGCGTGGGGACGGATCACTACACCGCCCCGCGAGGCGCGGCCAAGCACGGATTCCGGTGGGGCGACGCAGTGCGTCAGGAGGACTTGGCGGCGCTGACCGGGCGGACGATCTCCTGCACCCGGTCGAGGAGCCGGGGCAGGTTCAGGGGCTTCTCGAAGAAGCCGTCGATGCGCTCCGGGCCGTCCCAGCGGAAGCCGGCGGCCGACTCCGAGGCGCCCGAGACCACGAAGACCGGGGTGCGCTCCAGCCGCGGGTCGTGCCGGATGGCCTGCAGCACCTGGCGGCCGTCGCCGTCGCCCAGGCGCAGGTCGAGCAGCACCAGCGCCGGGCGCGAGGCCTCCAGGGCCGAGAGCGCGCTCGGGGCGTCGTGGGCGGAGACGACCCGCATCCCCTCCGACTCCAGGACCTGGCAGAGCACCTCGCGGCAGTCGGCGTCGTCCTCGACCACCAGGATCGCCCCGTCGCGCTGCTCGTGGGCGCGCGCGTCGCTGCCGACCACGCCCGCGAAGAGCGGCAGGGAGAGGACGAAGGTGGAGCCCTCGCCGGGCACGCTCGAGGCGACCGCCGACCCGCCGTGGAGCTGCGCGACCTGCCGGACGATGGCCAGGCCCAGGCCCGAGCCGCCGGCCCGCTGCGCCCCGCGGCCGCGGTAGAAGCGGTCGAAGACGAGGGGGAGGTCGGCGGAGTCGATGCCGTGGCCGGTGTCGGTCAGCTCGATGACCGCCGTGCCGCTCTCGGCGCGCACGCGCACGCGCACCTCGCCCCGCTTCTTGTTGTAGAGGATGGCGTTCTCGAGCAGGTGGCCGACGGCCTCCAGCAGCCGCTCGCGGTCGCCCTTGACGAAGACCTCGCCGCCCTTGGCCAGGGTCACGCTCACCGGAACGGCGCCGGCCAGGGCCGCCAGCTGCCCGACGACCTCCTCCACCAGCGCGCGCAGGCCGAAGGGCCGGTCGGAGAGCGTCATCTTGCCGCCCTGCAGGCGCGCCATCAGCAGCATGTCGTTGATGAGGCGCAGCAGCCGGTCGGCGTTGCGGTCGCAGACCTCGAAGGCGTGCGACATGCGGTCGGTCAGGGGCCCCAGCTTCTCCTTCCGGGCCATGGCCAGGTAGGCCTTGATGGTGGTCAGCGGGCTCTTGAGCTCGTGGCTGACCCCGCCCAACAGCTCGTCGCGGGCGCGGTCCAGGCTCTTCAGGCCGGCGACCGCGGTCTCCAGGTCGCGGGTGCGGCGCACCGCCGCGTCCTTGGACTGGGAGGCGGCGACGGCGGCCATCAGGTGCGCGGCGAACGCCTGCCAGACCTCGGGGGCGGCTTCGCGCTTGGCGCCGACCAGGGACAGCACGCCGTAGGGCCGGTCCTCGCCCTCCAGGAGCGCGACGGCCAGGTGCCCGAGCGGCTCGCCGACGATGGAGCGGCCGGCGAAGGCGAGGCCCACCGGCCCCACGCCGGGCTTGGCGGCGATCACCGTCTCGTCGGCCCGGCCCCGCACCGCGCTGACGGCCAGCACGTGCTTTTCGGAGTCGTAGCTGGACACGAAGGCCAGCCGGGCGCCGACCAGATCCTGGGCCACCGCGAGGTGGTCCTTGATGGCGTCGGACGGCGAGCGCGCCTGCGAGACCGAGGCCGCCAGCTTGAGCAGCACTTCGGCGGGGATCGCCTGCAGCGGCTCCTTGCCGGGGCGCTTGGGCTTGCTCGGGCCGCTCTTGGTAGTCGTGGGCCGCATGGGAGGGACCATCCTCTAGCAGTGGGGCCGCTTCCGGGGCAATGCCACCGGGCTTGCGAGTGAAAGGGAGTCGGGTTCTGGACAGCCCCTCACCCCAGCCCTCTCCCATCCTGGGCAACTCGACCGCACTGCCTCGCGCCGCCTCGGGGGCTGAGCGGCGGCGCGTCTCCTGATCCACCAGGGAGAGGGAGCTCGGGTTGCCTTCGGCGAGCCTCGGAGGAGCTCCACGCCCCGCGTTCCGAGGAGGCCGTGACGAGCAGAGACGATCGCCCCTCCCCGGTGGATCGGGAGGAGCGCGTCCTCACTGCGCCCAAGGTCGCTCGAGGCAGAGCGCCGGCGCCGCCACGGTTGGGAGGGGTAGGGGGCGGGCGCCTTTCCGCCTACTCCCGCTTCTTCACGACCCCGGCCTTGTCCACGAAGTAGCCCTCGGGCAGCCCCGCCTCGATCTTCTCGCGGTAGCCCTGCACGCCGAAGCCGGTCTGCAGCAGTGTGTCGGCCAGCACCGCCTTGACGCGGGCGCGGTCGCTGGAGTCGACGAAGGCCTTGAGCACGGCCTCGCGGCTGCGCTCGTCCTTCTGCTTGGCCAGTGCCGAGGCCGCGGCGATGCGCACCTCGTCGGAGGGGTCCTCGAGGAAGGGCATCAGCGACGGGGTGATGCGCTCGTCCTTGAGGTCGCCCAGGGTGTTCAGGAGGACGTTCTTCTTCTCCGGGTCGCGTGTGTACTCGGGCCCGAGCTTGGTGAGCAGCTCCACGCACAGGCCAACCACCTCGGCCTCGGGGAGGAGCTTGGCGAGCAGCTTGAGGGCCCAGCTGGTGGCCACGTCGCTCTTGCGCAGGAAGCCCTTGACCGGCTCGATGGCCTCTTCCTCGAACCGCAGGATGGCGTTGTAGGTGTAGTCCTTCTCCTCGGCGTCGGTGATGGACGGCTCGGCGTTGACCGTGAAGCGCATCATCAGCGCGGCGAGCGAGTCGGCGGTGCCCATGTCCAGGAGCTGGTCGATGGCCTTCTGCCGGTTCTCGGGCGGGCCGTACTTCTCGGTGACGGCCTTCTGCAGGCGCTTGGCCTTCACGGCCGGGTCGCGGCTGAGGAAATCGAGGAGTCCCATGGGGTTTTCGGCTCTTGGAACGACGAGGGGATGGCTGAAACCGGTGCAATCTAGCCGCGTTGCCGCGGGGATTGAAGCGTTTCGGCGCTAGAGCGACAGCTCGGAGCGCACGTCCTTGCGGTAGGCCTTCTCCAGCTCCTCCACCGCGTGGCGGGCGGCCTCGCTCGCCGCCTCGGGCAGGACGATCTGCAGCTCGGCGTAGAGGTCGCCGCGGGTGCCGCCCTTGAGCGGCGGGACGCCCAGGCCCCGCAGGCGCATCTTGCGGCCGCTCTGGGAGCCCGCCGGGACCTTGAGGGTGAAGGTTCCGTCGAAGGTGGGGACCTTCACCTCGGCGCCGCGCAGGGCTTCGCCGACGGTGATGGGCAGGTCCATGTACAGGTCGTTGCCGTCGCGGCGCACGTGCGGGTGCTCGGCGATCTTCGGGACGAGATAGAGGTCGCCGGGCGGTCCGCCGTGCTCGCCCGCGCCGCCCTGGCCGGCCAGGCGGATCTTCGAGCCGTCGGCCACTCCGGCGGGGATGCGCACGGTGACGCGCGCGTTCTCCTCGACCACGCCGGTGCCCGAGCACTTGGGGCAGGCGTTGGCGACCTTGCCCGACCCGCCGCAGGTGGGGCAGGTGCCCGAGAAGCTGACCGGGCCGCGGGTGGTGCGCGTGCGCCCGGAGCCCTGGCAGGTGGGGCAGGAGCGGCCCTTGCCGCCGCCGGGGAGCATGCCGGTGCCGGCGCAGCGATCGCAGCGCCCGGGGCGGATGAAGCTGAGCGTGCGCTCGCCGCCCTTGACGGCCTCGCGCAGGGACACCTCGATGTCGAGCTGCAGGTCGTTTCCGGCGCTGGCCGCGGGGGCCGCCGCTGCGGCTGCCGCGCCGCCGCCGCGCTTGCGGCCGCCTCCGAACATCGAACCCAGGATGTCCGAGAGGTCGAAGTCCTCGCCGAACTCGAAGCCGCCGAAGTCGCCGCCGGCGCCCGCCGACGAGCTCCGGCCGCCGCCCGAGCGCTGCTGGGACGAACGCCAGGTGCGCCAGGCGTCGGCCTTGTCGGGGTCGAACCCGATGCGGGCGGCGTCGGCCCCCATCTCGTCGTAGAGCGAGCGCTTCTTCGGGTCGCTGAGGACCTCGAAGGCCGCCGTGACCTCCTTGAAGCGCTCCTCCGACTGCTTGTCGCCCGGGTTCACGTCCGGGTGGTACTTTCGCGCGAGCTTCCGGTAGGCCTTCTTGATCTCCTCCGGCGTGGCGGTCCGGGGGACACCAAGCAGTTCGTAGAGATCCTTGTCAGCGGCCAAGTGGCAGCTCCTAGGGCGAGCGGGCGAGGGAGTCTAGGGACACTCACCCACCAACGTCCAGACGACAGATAACCACTGGATGGGCGCTGCCAAGCAGGCGCCACACCTCAAGTACAGGCGGGCGAGCGACCCGTGAGGCTACACCGGGGCCGTGTCGCAGCTGACCAACGGCGCCGATCGCCGACTCGCCCCACGCCGAGGACTTGCTCCACGGTGGAGCAAGTCCTCCCGCCGGCCGGAGAGTCGGCCCGCGCCATCGTTCACCGCGATCACCGACTCGCCCCACGCCGAGGACTTGCTCCACGGTGGAGCAAGTACTGCCGCCGGCCAGAGCTCGCCCACGCGCCATCGTCCGCCGCGACCACCGACTCGCCCCACGCCGAGGACTTGCTCCACGGTGGAGCAAGTCCTCCCGCCGGCCAGCGCCCTTGCCGTCAAGCCCGCACAGCCAGTAAATTGAGCCCTCACACACCTGCCCGGGGCCTGACGGGCCGGGCGCCGCCACCGAAGGGGGAACGACCATGCCAGCAAAGACCTCAGCGCCCGCCTCGAAGCTGCCCACGTTCAACCATTACCAGCTGCGCCAGCTCGCCGACTTCGTGCTCCGCGAGGCC